>CAVWKY010000001.1:0-166009 GCA_963755775.1 uncultured Actinomycetes bacterium
GCTTGGTCGGTGGTGTTGCAGGGCCTGGGTCGTCGAGGACGCGGATGTCGGTCTCGAACTTGCGATAGAACTTGAAGTATATGTTGTTGCGCGAGAACTGGCGTTTTCTACGATCGCCAATGATGAATTCGGCTCGTGTCGGCAATAGAAACTCGACATCGATTCCTCTCAGCTTCACCATGTCGTAATCAATTGAGTTCTCTGATTGAGTTACGGGATAGCCTTGCGGAAGGTCGTCGGCAGCCTGCTCGATCCTGAGAACATTCTTCGTCTCAGCATCGATCCAAACACTTCCGCTATATCCCGCAACGATCGGCATCGCAGTGCCGGCGGCAATCTGAAGTTTTGAGTTTTCAAGTTGAACCTTGAAATCATAGATCAGCGTCTGGCGCTGCCCAAGCTTCTCCTTGCCTGCGGGTTTGAAGAGCGCCTTGGTGTCGGGCAGAAAGAGGAGCGAGAGCGCTGTTGCCCAGTCACCGGTCGAGTATGCACCTCCTGATTGCTCGAGCGGCCTGGTTACGGGCCGCCCCTAGCGAGTTGAGAGGTTTGTAAGATTCGCGTTTTTTGTTGTAGGTCAGCTCGTAGACGAGAGTATCCGTGTGTTCCCAGGCGGCGGGCCGAGATCAAAGTATCGCGTGATCTCCTGTTGGGAGATGAAGTCGGGGAGCTCGTTGACGTAGTCAAGCACATTGCGCCGGACTTCTTCGAGAAACTTGTCGGGCGGCGCCGACCCTGAGACTGTGACCGTGGCCCCGGTGGAGCCACAAGCCGAGCAACCGCCCTTTTGACCGCATTCACCAGATGAGCGTGTGTACCGTGGCGCGAAGGCGCTGAGAGCCTGAGGCGTCGGATCAAACGCGATTCCGGAGGCATCGATTTTCGCAGCGATATCGACCTCGGTCATGTCCGGCCCACATTCGCCGCAAAAGCAGATCAAATCCTGAATGTCAGTGGTTGAACGGCGTTGGGAATCCCTTGTGCGCCGCAGGAGCAGAAGCGAATTGACAGTAGCCGCCAGGATCAGGAGACTGAGAATCGTTACAACACTTCTGAGAACAACTGATTTCGGCGATGGCATTGGAAATTGCCAGCGGTCCATAACCGTGCGATCGCTGCTCCTTTGTGCAATCATGCTTCGATTATCGGTCTCCTCGCAGAGCGAAAATTATGGCTCTCGGCCGGTATGTGCCCCCGAAAGTAGTGACGAACTACGATCTGTCGAAGATAGTCGACACGAATCATGAATGGATCGTCGAGCGAACAGGGATTTCGAGCGACACTGGGTCGAGCCTGGTACGCCGAACCTCGAGCGGCCCGCATACGCTGCAAGCGAGGGCTCAAACAACGCGGGATCGAAGCGAGTGAAATCGAGCTGACCATCGTTGCCACCGTAAGCAGGGACATGTCTCTGGCAACAGCGTGCCTGGTTCAGGACAAGATTGGTGCCACGCGCGCCTGGGGCTTCGAATTTGCTGACGCGTGTCCGGATACCTCGATGTTGACCGTCGCCGCCAAGTCCATTAAGAGCGGGGCGCATCGAAAGGTCAGGGTCATCGGATAAGAAGTCATGACAAGCATTCTCAATCCGCAGGATCGCGCAACGCTCGTGCTCTCCGGTGATCCGCCGGGGCGGTTTTAACTCGAACCAAGTGATGCCGACACGTTAGGTCTTCTCGATTTCGATCACGAAGTCGACGGTCCAGGCGGGCAATCGCTCTGTATGCCTGGGGGCGGGAGTCTCGATCCGTCAACGCAATCTTCAGTCGAAAAGCAGATGCATTACGTGCACCAGCAGGGCCCGGCGGTATTCAAATTTGCTGTCAGAAAGATGGACGAGCTGGCCCGCAACATGCTCGAGCGCAATCAACTGACCGGTGACGACATAAATGTTTTATCGCTCACCAGGCAAACATCAGAATCATCGACGCAGCCGCGGATAAGATGAAGCTAGCACGGAAAAGGTCATCAAGAACATACACAAGTTCGGAAACACGACCGCGGCGACAATTCCGCTGGCGATCGGCGATGCACTCGATGATGGACGATTGAAAAAAGGCGACCTTGTGCTATTCGCTGCCGTTGGCGCGGGTTTGACCTCAGGATCGGTCCTTTTACGCTGGGCATATTAAGACGTGAAATTGAAAGAAAGTACGTTGTACCGGCGTTTAGCCGGAATCGTGACATTCGAGACTACTCGAATGTCACGATTCCGGCTAAACGCCGGTACAACGTACCTACTTAACTAGCGCTCAGGGTCACTAATTTTTCGCCGGGGGCGGATACTTTTCGAACATCTTAGTTACCGCCTTGTTGATCAAGCTCGCACCTTTCTCAGGCTTGTCAGGAATCGTCCCGCTTGCCGTTCCACGCCAGATGTATTTTTTGGCCTTGACGTCACCGATATCGACGATCAGTTGGCCGACCAGAATCTTATCGACGTAGGTTGTCGACGAACCACCACCCATTCCGTAGCCGCCCCAACGCCCCCATCCAGCACCATACATCCCTGTGTCGATGGTGTTCATCGTGGTCTCCGTGGTTTTTCCCGCGTGATAGACGATGACCAGGTCGGGACCAGCGGAGTGCTCAACCTTTTGTAATCCTTTGGCCGCGAGTTGTGCATCGATGTCTGCGACTACTCGATCGCCCATCATTGGGTTTTCGGCGGGAGTCCCTTTTGCCCAGGTGTAGGTCTTAAAGGCGGAGAAGTTAGCCGCCTTGTCCCAATCCACGTTGACCTTTTGTGCAAGTGCACAGTTGGTCACAACAAAAAGAACACAGAGACCGAAAACGATTCGAGATACTTTCAAAGTTCCCTCCTACTTGTGGATAACATCACGAACAGCATTCTTCACTTGATTTCACAAACAAGAATGCCGCTTCAGCTTCTAACAAAGACAACCATTCTAGCAAAGACGGGGCCAAAGCGATTGCGGATAACTGCACTCTCGTCGCGTTCGATATTTAGGACGATTTCTCGATGTGAAATAACCTCCAATAACTCGTGCGTACTCCAATATCTTGGGTTGAAAAAAGCCCGCACACTTCTCCTCTGTGGCTCCGAAGTGAGAGATGTCAAATACTTCCGGTCGACGCGAAAGCTATCTCTCTTTGGCTTAAAGCTTGCCTCTGAATGACGCATCACAGTTTAACAAGGGGGGATACATTAACACTGTGATGCGCTAGAAACATCTTTGGCACTGGCGCTTTCTGGGCAACGCAACGCGCCAGCGTCATTGAAGGCGCCGGATTAAGCAGTCGGCATCGGCGCCGTTGAACGGCATTGCTGTTCTGAGAACAGCAATGCCGTTTCTTGCCTTTGGGCTCGGTTGCTGTCGATCGAATCGGTAGATCTCAGACGGCCGCAGTCGATAGCCCTCCAACAATTCGTCGGTATCCAAAATCCCGGACTATAAACAGCCCGGGCGCTTCGTCGATTCGCCAGCCAGCATAGGAATCTAAAGCAGTTCCACGACATCCGAAGATTTTCTGCAAGGCACTCTGTGGTTCAAAGTTTGCAATCTACCAATGCAGCGCAGGTGAGACTTACGCGCCAGCGTAAAGAAAAAGTGAGAATGCAGGTATGGAGGATGACAACCTGCCCACGAATGTTTCATACTTGCCTTAGAAGGAGTTCAAGACCTATGAATCCAAGGTTGTCACAATCAGGGTCTCGGTGGCATCAGCGACGAAGCCTCGTCGCGATACTATGTGCGCTTTTGCTGGCGCCAGGACAGGCCGTAGTTGGTTGCGGAACGACGCAGCAGGCTCAGCAACCGGCGGCGGCAGCCAGCCCGGTGGCGGCAGCCAGCCCGGTGGCGGTATCCAGTCAGGATGCTCCCGCCCAGGAAGCTCCACCGATCCCGAATGATCAGCTTGATTCGCTCGTCGCGCCGATTGCTCTTTACCCGGACCCACTCTTGAGCCAGGTGCTCGTGGCCTCGACGTATCCGCTCGAAATCATGCAGCTCCAGCAGTGGCTGGGAAGAAACCCGAGTCTCAAGGACAAGGCGCTGGTGGATGCGGTCTCGAAACAACCCTGGGATGCCAGTATTCAGGCAATGGCGGCGCTGCCCGACGTAGTAAAGCGACTCTCCGATGATATTCAATGGACTACGGACCTCGGTAACGCTTTCCTCGCGCAGCAGGCCGGCGTCATGGACGCCGTGCAACGTATGCGACATAAAGCACAGGGCACTGGGGCTCTAAAGTCGAACGAGCAGGTCAAGGTAGAGACCCAGCAGATCGAGAGCAAGCAAGTAATCGTAGTGGAACAGTCAAATCCCCAGGTGGTCTATGTGCCAAGTCTATAATCCAACCGTTGTCTACGGAGCGCCAATTTATCCGTATCCTCCGATCTATTACCCTCCATACACTGCAGGAGCGGTGGTTGCTGCGAGCGCAATCTCATTCGGTGTTGGTATAGCAATGGGAGCTGCGTGGGGCGGCGGCTGGGGCTGGGGAGCCGGCTGGGGAGGCAACGACATCAACGTCAATGTGAACAACAATTTCAACCGCAACACCAACATTCAGGGCGGCAACCGCACCAATGTCAGTGGCGGCAATAAATGGAACCACAATCCGTCGCATCGCGGTGGCGCTCCTTACTCGAACAAGGCGACAGCAAATAAATACGGCGGAACGGCGCGCGGCGATTCGGCGGCCAATCGTCAGTCTGGCGCGCGTCAGCAGATCGACCGGCAAGGCGGTAACGTCGGCAGCAGCAGCGGAGGCAACCGCGCGGGCGCAGGCACGAGTGATCGCGCGAGCGCTGGCGGCAGTCGCCCGGGCGGTGCGGGGCGAGCGATCGTCGGCAGCGGCGGCGCGGGCGTAAGCGATCGCTGCAAGCGGCGGCAATCGCGGGAGGGGGCCGGTGTGAGCGATCGCTCCAGCAGTGGCGGCAGTCGCGGGAGTGGCGGCGGGGATAATGTCGGCAACCGTAGCGTTCCAAGTAGCTCCGGAAGTTCGAGTCGCAGCAGCGGCTTCGGAGGCGGCTCCGACGGCTTCAGCGGAAGCAGCTCGCGGCAGAGCAGTTCACGCGGTTCTTCAAGTATGGGGTCCTCATCACGAAGTGGAGGCGGTGGTAGTGCTATGAGCCGCGGCGGCGGTGGCGGTGGTGGTGGAGCTCGTGGCGGTGGTGGGGTGGTGGTCGGAGGTAATAGAGACATGACACTGAGGAGAAATATGGACTCGCAATCAATCAAACCGAAGCGTACCGCATTCCTCTGGCTGGGTTGCGCGTGCATCGTCGCGATCTTGATGTCGCAGGCCCCGTCTGCGGCGCAGCAGACTGCGGGCAAGGCAACTGCAGCTACGCAAGCGAAACCAAAAACATTCGACACACCAGAGCAGGCCGCCGAAGCGTTGGTCAAGGCGGCAGAGGCGTACGATGTTGCTTCGCTCAATGCGATTCTCGGGCCCGATGGGCGTGACTCTGATTGACACGGGCGAACCTGCTCGCGACAAGGAGACGGCCACGGCGTTCGCCGCGCAGGCTCGAGGAAGATGAAAGTATTGATCGACCCAAGGAATAAGAATTTCGCGACTCTCTTAGTCGGTAATGAGGATTGGCCGGCACCTGTGCCCATAGTGAAATCTGGCGCAAAGTGGTCTTTTAACGCAAAAGCCGGACTTCGCGAGCTCCTATTCCGTCGAATCGGGCGCAATGAATTGAGTGCCATTGAAATCTGCCGCGGTTTCGTTGAAGCGCAACATGAATTCGCGCTTCAGAAGAAGGAAGGTTCCAGCGTGAACCAGTATGCTCAACGCATCATCAGCACGCCTGGAAAGAAAGATGGTTTGGCATGGAAGAACGCGGACGGTACCTGGGGCGGTCCCGTGGGAGAAACAGTCGCTCAAGCGATTGAGAAGGGCTACAGCACCCAAACTGAGCCTTACCACGGCTATTATTTCAAAGTGCTGAAAGGACAAGGGCCGGCAGCCCCTCTTGGCCAGATGGACTTCGTAGTACGTGGTGTGATGATCGGCGGCTTCGCTCTCATTGCCGCCCCGGCGAAGTACCGCAGCACCGGCGTGAAGACTTTCATGGTGAGCCACGATGGCGTGGTCTATCAAAAAGATCTCGGCCCGAACAGCCTGGAGATCGCAAAGACTATTGACCGGTTCAACCCGGACAAGACCTGGACTCCCGTCGAGGAGAATTAACCACCAGCCAAACATCCTGCCATAGCTCTTGTTCGATGTCAGTCACTCGGGCTGCTCCTGGTCGATTCGGCCGCGGGCAGCTCTGAAGAGATTGAAGAAGAGAAAAGCCAACCTCATAGGTTCCGTGACTGCCGAATAATCCGAACTTGCCGTCGAAAAGGCGCTCAGGTTTGACATTGCCGGTGGGCCTCGATGAAATCCAGACCCTTGACATCACTAACCGTCAGGAACTCGATGGTAGGTGCCTCAACCCCCAACTCCATCAGGAGCAGTAACCATTTGTATTTGTCCGAGCGAATGTGGTGAATCAGGTTGTCGAGTGTTGCCCAGCGAGATTCAATGTAAAGCACATTCGTATCCGACCAATTCTGATACATAAGGCAGCTTAGACAGCCTGGCTCCGCCCGGGTTGGCTCCAGGAGTGAGCAGAGTGCCTCCCCCAATTCTGTGCGGTTCTTCGATGAAGCCACGATTCCCACCAACTCAATGATCATTTCGTCCCTTTCCCATCATCAGCCAACAGTTGGGGTCTTGCCTCAAGGGAGAGCGATGCACAGACGGTAAATAAGCTCACCCGGAAAATGTATTGCAAGGCGAATACCGAAGAGAACGGTCGCCGGGAATGAAGGCTACTTATGATGCAGCTTCATAACTTGAACTGAGGGGCGGATTATCTGAGCTTCTTGCAGGAGTTAAACTGAGTGCCTGGGGTGGGAAGACTCCAACAATTCGTGCGTGCTCCAATATTATGGGGCAGCGCCATGGCCGGCGAGACCCCTGGGCTGACTACGTGAAACACGAGTTCAGCCGCACGGCATGACCGCCGATTGACAATCTTGCAGACCCGGTGATCAAGCGTCGGGATTCCAGATGCGCTTCCTGAAATAGTCCCGCCAGCCTGCCGGAAGCGTCGGTAACTCACTCACTCGTCGCAACAGTTCCTGATAGCCTCATCGGCAATGTACAAGCTCGCAACATCTGCGACAGTGACGACATAATCATCCCGGGCAAGAAGCGCGATTGGATTTCCCGCGGTAACATCTCCCTCTTTAGTCACAGCCAGGTAAAAGCCAGTTCTACCGCTATGCAGAAAGCGTTTCGCCATGTCTTCACGACCAAAGCGAATTCCGAGCTTGAAACAAGGCATTCGAGGCTGAGTAACCCTGAATTCCGCGACCCGATCCGAAAGGTGTCGCCAATATTGACCGCCCTTTCCAACAATCCCTCGCATGTAAGGTTCTCGCCGAAGGCTCCCCACGACAAATTCGCTTCCGAAAGCTCCTTTCGCCAATAGGCATAGTGCTCTGAAGGGTATACATAGACAGCTTTGTCTAGTCCACCGTGCACCGAAAGATCGACTGCCTATCACCGTCCAGATTCAGTGTTGTCACTCGGACACGTTCCGACACCGGCTCCTTGAAGATAGACGTGCGTACAGTTTTCCCACGCCATTCTATCCCGCGCGGCAAACCTACATTGACGGACAAGACCCTCATTCGCTCCTACAATCATAGGACGGAAAGAGTCCGCACTCCAAACTCGAGTTGCTTCTGGCGTCGTCGTCTTCGACTCATACTCGAGAATTGTCGTCACCGTGTCAGTAGCCCGACCGTGAGGGAGGGCTTCGGGTGACTCTGGTTGGTCGCGAGCAGCTCGCCCGTCCGAGTCGATCAGGACGTTCTGTGGCTTCACGTCGCGGTGGATCAGCCGCTGGGCGTGCGCCGCCGCGAGCCCTCGGCCGACCTCGATCGCGTAGGCGACCGACTCGTCCACGGGCAGGCGCCCCAGCCGGTCGATCCGAGCCTTGAGGGTCTCGCCCTCGACGTACTCGAAGACGATGTATGGGAAGCCGCCGTCCTCCCCGGCGTCGATCACGGCCACCACGTTCGGGTGGGAGAGCTGCGCCACGGCGCGCGCCTCGCGGCGGAAGCGTTCGAGCTGATCCGGCTGGTCGGACATCTCTCGATGCATGACCTTGATCGCGACCCAGCGCTGCAGCGTCTCGTCCCGTGCGAGGTAGACGGAGGACATGCCGCCGCTGCCGAGCTTCGACTCGAGGCGGTAGCGTCCGGACAGCACCGCCCCGATCAGGCTTGTCGCGAGTCCTTTAGTCGCCTCCTCGCTCATCTGAAGGCTATTTTCGGTGACTCGACCGGGGACTCCTCGGCTGGGTTCTTCGGCGGCCCCGGTTTGGGCGCTTTCGTGCCGGCTGACCGGCGTGACCCTGGAACGTCGCCCCCGTTTGGGGCGCGGCTACGCTGGGTTGACAGTTGGCCATCGAAGTCCGTTACTACACCGATCCCGCCTGCCCACGTTCCTGGGGCAACGAGCCGACGCTTCGCCGCCTGATGTGGGAATTCGGCGAGCAGCTCGAGTTCACTTGGGTGATGGGCGGTCTTGCCCGTCAGTATGGACCCGATTATCGCGATCGCGAGTCCGGAATCGGGTTCGGCTCTGACCGCTTCGCGGACCTCATGGGCCACTGGCTCGAGGTTGCGGCTGAGAGCGGGATGCCGATCGACGCCCGGCTGTGGCGCCAGAACCCGATCAGCTCGACCTATCCGGCATGCCAGGCGGTCGAGGCGGCGGCCGAGCAGGGGCCAGCGCTGGCCTACCGCTACCTGCGGCGCCTGCGGGAGGGGCTGATGATCGAGCGCAGGAAGCTGGACCACCCCGAGGCCTTGGTCGGCGAAGCGGGACCCGTTGGGCTCGACTCAGATCGCTTTCGGATCGACCTCGGCTCGCATGCGATCACGGAGACCTTCGCCGCTCATCTGGACGAGGTACGAAACCCCCCGGAAGGGGCGCGGACGGACGGGCGCGTGACGCAAACCGAGGGGCGCGAGCGGCTGAGCTTCCCGTCCGCCGTCTTCAGGGGCGAGGGCGGCCCCGAACACGGAGTGTGGGGGCGCCAGCCGTACGAGGCCTATCGGCAGGCGGCGGAGGCGGCCGGGGCGCGTTTGGCCGCCGGCCGCCCGGAGGCGCTGGAGGCGGTGGAGCGCTTTGGCCGCTGCGCCAGCCGCGAGCTGGAGGAGCTGACCGGAAAGCCCCGTCCGGTCGTCGAGGCAGAGCTGTGGGCTCTGGCGCGCGACTGGAAGCTGAAGCCGACCCAGGCGGCCGCGGGCACGATCTGGGAGCTGCCGTAGCCTCGACCGCTGGTGGGGGGACTGCTTAGGGCTCGGCCCGCGCGGCGGCCTTCACCAGCTCGATCGCCTCAGGCGGCGCTTTCGCGGGGGAGCCCGCGTCGAACGGAGGCAGCGGGTCGTACTCGATCCCGAGCTGGATCGCCTGCGCGACTGCATCGCCGGCGATCCGGGCGGCGAGCGTCAAGGCCATGTCGATCCCCGCCGACACGCCAGCCGCAGTCATCACCTTGCCGTCTTCGACCACCCTCTCGCTCACCACCTCGGCGCCGAGCTGCCCAAGTTGCTCCAGGAAGGCCCAATGGGTGGTGGCGCGCCTTCCGTTGAGGATTCCCGCGGCGCCCAGCACCAGAGCGCCGGTGCAGACGGAAGTCGTCCAAGTCGAGCCCTCGTGGGCGCCACGCAGCCAGGCCAGCACGGCCTGATCCTCCATCAGTGGCCGGCTTCCGGCGCCGCCCGGCACTAGCACCACGTCGGGATCAGGCAGCTCGTCGAGCGCTCGGTCCGCCTGCACTCCCAAGGCGCCCGTGTCGGTGCGCTTCAGTCCCGGCTCGGCAGCGACGAAGTGAAGCTCGGCACCGGGCAGCCGCGACAGGACCTCGTACGGTCCGATCGCGTCCAAGGCCGTGAGCCGGTCGAACACCAGGATCGCGATCTGCATGAGTGAACGGTATCCGGGGAAGGCAGGTAGGGGGATCGAAGCCCGAGGACCTGCCGAAACGACCGCGTCGCGCTGGGATCTACCGCTGCACCACGGCCCCGGCGTCCGCGGTTGCACGGCCGATCCGCTTGGCGTCCGGATAGTGAGTCCGCAGGAGGTCCAGCGCGGGGCCCTCGTCCGCCCCGGCGACCACGCAACAAAAGCCGCATCCCATGTTGAAGACCTGGTGCATCTCCTCGTCGGATACGTGCCCCAGCTCGCTGATCAGGTCGAAGACGGGGGGCACCGGAAGCGGGTTGTCGATCTCGAACCCGACCTGCGCCTCCAATCGCAACAGGTTGTCCAGGCCGTCGCCGGTGATGTGCGCGAGCCCACGCACTGCAACCGGCGAGCGCAGCAGGTCGAGGATGGCTCGGACATAGATCTCCGTTGGCTCCAGGAGGACCTCCCCGAGCGGTCGGCCGAGGCGCTGATCGTCCAGCGACAGGTCCGCCAGGGCACGGCGGGCGAGCGTGTAGCCATTGGAGTGGAGCCCCGAGGACGGGAGCCCGATGACCACGTCGCCCGGCTGGGTTGCGCCCCCCGTGACTATTGAGTCCAGGTCCACAACGCCGACGCAGGTCCCACCTAGCTCGTGGCCCGAGATGATGTCGCCCACCTGTGCGATCTCGCCGCCGGGGATCTCGATTCCGGCCAGCTCAGCCCCTTGGCGAGCCCCACGCCGAGCTGCTCGCAGATCCAGGGATCGGCCCGTTCGGTGAGGATGAAGTCCAGCATTGCGATCGGCTCGGCGCCGACGCAGATGACGTCGTTGACGTTCATCGCCACGCAGTCGATCCCGATCGTGTCGTATCGGCCGAGCTGCTCGGCCACGACCATCTTCGTGCCCACCGTGTCGGTGGACAGGGACAGTCCGGTGCCGTCGTCGAGTCGCAGGACGCTGGCGTAGTGGCCGGGAAGGGACACCACTCGCGACGGCTTCCCGGTGTCGATCGCCTGCAGGCTGCGCACCAGCGCGGCGACGGCGCCCTCCGCCGCCTCCTGGCTGACCCCGGCCCGCTCGTAGGCGCCGTTCATCGTCGCCCGAGCCTATAGAGCACGATCCCCGCCACGAGCAATCGGTAGGCCGCGTACGGCCACAGGGCTCGATCACGCTCCACCTGCGCGATCAGCCGCTGCGATGCCATCGTCGAGGCGAAGGAGGCCCCCACCCCGGCGGCCATGGCTCGGCGAAGCCCGGGACCGAGGCCGCGACGCCGCAAGCGAACGCCCTTGAGGAGCGTGGCACCGACGATCACGGGAAGCGCGACCGTGCGCGAGAGAAGGTTCGCCTGCTCGCGCGTGAATCGCCGCCACCGGGCGGCGGCCAGGGTGGCACCATTGCGTGAGACGCCGGGTGCCAACGCCGTTGCCTGCGCGAGGCCGAGCGCGAGGCCATCTTTGGCCGTTGCCTCGCCGCGTCCCCGTTGTTGGGGCCGACGGTCGGCGATCGCCATCGCGACGGCGCCGGCGGCCAGCCCGACGGCGGTCGCTCTGGGACCACCGAGGCGCCCTTCGATCTGGCGCTCGAGCCCGTATCCGATGATCGCTGGCGGCACGAAGGAGAACGCGACCACGGCGGCGCGGCGGGCGTCGAAGTGCCGAAGCTCTTCGGCGATCAGGCGCCGCTGACCGATCAGCAGTGCGCCCGCAGCGCCCGCGTGCAGGGCCACCTCGAAGCTCTTGCGGGCCTCCGGATCGAGCTCCTGCCACGGCCACCCGGCGAGCCACGGGAAGAGCGTGAGGTGGGCGGAGCTTGAGATCGGGAGCAGCTCCGCGGGCCCTTGGATGGCCCCCAGCGCCACGGCCCGAGCGGGAGTCAGGCCGGGGGCGTCGGCTCCCACTCGGCCCTCCTGCGACGCCGCCGGACGAGCAGGTAGACGATGCCCGCGACGATCGCGGCGGCCACCGCGTAGTCGGCGTAGTGGAGGTAGTCCCGCCATTCCTCCCAGCGGTCACCGACCTCTCGACCGATGATTCCCAGCATCAGGACCCAGGGAATCGAGCCGGCGAGCGTGTAGACGGTGAACCGTCCCAACGGCATTCTGGCTACGCCGGCCGGCAGCGAGATGAAGGTGCGAATGATCGGGAGCATGCGGGTGAAGAACACCGTGGCGGCGCCGTGGCGCTCGAACCAGCGGTCCGCCCATTCCAGGTGGCGACGGCTGACGTGGATCAGCCGGTTGCGGTCGAGCAGCTCGATGCGCCCGTAGTACCCCGCCGCGTAGGCGATCAGCGAGCCGGCGAGATTCCCCAGCGAGCCGGCCGCGACGATCCCGAACATGGTCATGTCGCCCTCCGAGACGTTGAAGCCCGCGAACAGCATGATCGCCTCGCTGGGGACGGGAATGCAGGCGCTCTCCAGGGTCATCAGCACGAACACGCCGACCAGACCGGTGGCGTCGATGAAGTCCGTCGCAGCACGGACAAGTGGGTCGAGGATCGCATCCGCCACGGGGCGGCAGCATTACACTCGCCGGAATGTCCCGCCGCTTTGGTCGGGGAATTCTCGATCATGTCTACGGCCGCCGGCTGCTCAAGTTCGGTGTCGATGCCCTGCTCGCGGCCGCCGCCTTTGCGCTTGCCTTTCGCCTGCGCTTCTTGGACCAGCCGGATGGCATTCCCGACCGCTACTGGACGATGCTCACCGGCACGATCGTCTTCGTCGCCATCGGGAAGGCGGTCGTGTTCACGGTCCTGGGTCTGAACCAGAAGTGGTGGCGCTACTTCCAGCTCCCTGACCTGTGGCCGGTCGTGCGCGCGGCGGCCGTGTCGAGCGGGCTGTTGGTGGCCGTTTTCACGCTGGCGAAGCCGTACTCCTACAGCCTCCCGCGGTCGGTGGTCGTGTTCGACTTTCTGCTCACCATCGTGCTGCTCGGCGGCGCCCGCTTGGCCAGGCGGATGATCGCCGAGCGACCCGACCGGGCCACTCGCCGCCGCGGCGTTCGAGGCGTGCTGATCGTGGGCGCCGGGTCGGGCGGGCAGATGGTCGTTCGGGAGCTGCGCCTGAATCCCAACCTGGGGCATCGGGCGATCGGTTTCGTGGATGACGACCCCCGCAAGCGCGGCATGCACGCGGCTGGGATCAAGGTGCTCGGGTCAACCGACGAGGTCGGCGAGATCCTCGACCGCGAGGGGCCCGACGAGGTGATAATCGCGATCCCCTCGGCTCCGGGCGTGCTTCGGGCGAAGGTCGTGGCGGCATGTCGCGAGCGCGACATCGCGGTGCGCACGCTGCCCACGGTGTTCGAGCTCCTGCGGGGCGGTGTGCAGCTCACCCGCCAGCTTCGCGAGGTCCGGGTGGAGGACGTGCTGGGACGCGACCCGGTGGTGATCGAGCTGGATCGGGTGGGTGCCTACCTCGACGACAGGATCGTCATGGTCACGGGAGCCGGCGGGTCGATTGGATCCGAGCTCTGCCGCCAGATCGCGCGCGTGCGCCCGAAGCTGCTGGTGATGCTCGACCACGCCGAGGACAACCTGTTCCGCATCGATCGCGAGATGCTCGACGAGTGGCACTTCACCCGCGTCGAGGCGGTGCTCGCGGACTGCAAGGAGGCGGACAGGATGCTCGAGGTGATGCAGCGCTTCAAGCCGGACGTCGTCTTTCACGCGGCGGCCTACAAGCACGTGCCCCTGATGGAGGCGAATCCCCTCGAGGCGGTGCGCAACAACGCGATCGCGACCCGGGTGACGGCCGGGATGGCCGCGGCCGCGGGCGCCGAGCGCTTCGTACTGATCTCGACCGACAAGGCTGTGAACCCCCGCACGGTGATGGGCGCTTCCAAGGCGATGGCGGAGTGGATCGTCGAGGCGAGCGGACACCACCACGCCAACACCCAGTTCATCATCGCGCGCTTCGGCAACGTGCTGGCTTCCTCGGGAAGCGTGGTCCCGATCTTCCGCAGCCAGATCGAGAAGGGCGGCCCGGTGACCGTCACCCATCCGGAGATGACGCGCTACTTCATGACGATTCCCGAGGCGGTGCAGCTCGTGATCCAGGCCGGTGACCTGAAGGCCAGCTCCGGCGACGTCTTCGTGCTCGAGATGGGCGACCCGGTGCGGATCGTGGACCTCGCGCGAAACATGATTCACCTTGCCGGCTATGAGCCCGACCGGGACGTGGCGATCCAGTTCGTCGGCCCTCGCCCCGGCGAGAAGATCCACGAGGAGCTGTTGAACCGCGACGAGCATGCCCGGCCGACGAGTGCCGAGCGCATCGTGCGCGCCGTTCGCGACACGCCGCTGGATCCGGCCTGGGTCGATCGCACGATCCAGCGCCTCGAGACGCTGGTCGCCGCCGGCGACGAAGCGGGCCTGGCCGATCGCGTGGTCGAGGTGGTTACCGAGCGGATCGCCGACTCGCCGGCGCCACCGGCACAACATTCGGCACCCGGCAGCGACGTTCGAGCTTAGCGGCGGCCCGCCGGACCCGGGTGATGGGCGCCATAAGATGCGCCCGCACTGATGCACTTGATCGAGTCGATCGGGCCCATTCTCGGCATCGTGGCTTTCGTTGGGCTGGCGACTCTGGCCTTTCTCCTCTTCCAGCAAGCGCGGGACATCCGCCGCCTGCGTGAGTGGGCAGGCCGGGCGCCCGAGCGCGCCACGGAGGCGGCGGAAGCGACGCAGGCCGTGGGCGAGGCGTCCCGGAGCGACACCGCCGCGGCCGAGGAGCCAGAGAGCGGGGAGGGGCTCACGGGCCGGCTCCGTACCCGGTGGCTCAAGGGGAAGGACGCGACGGCCTCGTGGCTCAGCCGTCTCGACCGCCGGTTGCCCGTTGACGGTCGCTACGTCCTCGCCGCCGCCCTGGTCGCCGTCGCCGCCGCCGGTGTGTTGACCAGCGGCTTCGGTGCCTTCGGCGGCGGGGACGGCGACGAGCGCGACCGACACCGCGGCTCGGGGAAGCCGAGCGTGGCGGTGCTGAACGGAACGGGTGTCCCCGGCCTCGCGGACGAGGTGGACAAGCGGGTGGTCGAGGACGCCGGATACAAGACCCGCACTGTGGACAACGCGGGCTCCATCCTCGACACCACCGTCGTGATGTTCGTCGCCGGGGCACGGGCCGAGGCGAAGCGGCTGGCGAAGGACATCGCGCCAAAGCTCGGAGATACGCCGACCGACAAGATGACCGCCGAGGTAGAGGCTCGCTCGAAAGGCGCTTCGCTGGCCTTGGGGCTCGGGCTCGACGACTCCCAGTTCGCGAGCGCCGGGGCGTAAGGGCGTTGGCGATGGCGCTGCCGGTTGGCGACCTGTACGACACGCTGTACGACGCGGCCACGGCCCTGCCCGCGTACGTCTCGCTGGCGGCGGTCGTCGCCTTCTTCCTCCTGCTCCCGCTCTATCTGTCCCAGCGGCGAGACCTCCAGCGCCTTTGGGTCTGGATGGAGCGCGAGCCATCCCACCCCACGGGGGACCTGGCTGCCAGCGAGGCGCTCCTCGATCGAGCCGAGGCGGAGCTCGAGACCATGTTCGCGGGTCAGTCGGGGGCGGCCGTGCCGGAGACGAGCGAGGGCGCTGCTGGTGTGAACCGACCGCGGTGCGGCCCGCGCCGGTGACCCCCGTACCCGGTTCACCGCCGCCGGCGCAACGCGTGACGCACGAGCGTCCGGCGCTGGAGCGGATCACGATGGAGCGGGCGGCCCTGCAGCCACACCCGCGCCGGCGACGGCTGATGGCGGTGGTGGGCCAGCCCAGCGTCTTGTCGACGGTCGGCGGCGGTCGCGCGTCATCCTCGGCCTGGTCGCGATCTTCGGTTCCGGGGAGCTGCTGCGGGGCGGCGAGGATTCGGGACGGGGCCCCAAGCCCGGAGCGGTTGTGCCCGGCGACGTCGAGGTCGCGGTGCTCAACGGGACCTCGGTTCCCGGGTTGGCGGCGAAGGTCGGCGACGACGTGAGGGTGAACGGACTTCAGCTCGGGGCCGTCGGCAACAGCCGCACGCAGTTCGACCAGACTGTGGTCATGTACGAGCCGGGGCGAGCGGCAGCGGCCGAGAAAGGTTGCCAATGACCTCGGGGTGAAGCCGGTGCAACCGATCGATCGCCAGACGGAGCGGGCGGCGGACGGGGCCGACGTCGTCGTGATCGCGGGGGCGGACCGGGCCCAGCCGTGAACCGCGCCGGGCCCGTCCTCTTCGTGGCGCTGCTGGTCGCGTCGGTGGTCACGGCGGCCGGAGTGCTTCACGCGCGGACGCCCGACCTGGCGCTGCAGGTGACCCACTTCACCGACCACGATCTCGCCGCCGGGCCGACGAGCACCGGGGGCGTGCTCGCATCAGCTTCTTCGTCCGCGAGAGCGATCCAGACGCCAGAGTCGAGATCGTGGGCCCGAGACCTGAAGGTGGTCCGCACCCTGTACCGAGGACCGCTGAAGGCCGACCAGCCAGTCTCGTTCACGTGGGACGGGCGAAGGAGGCCGGCCGCCCGGTCGCGAGCCCGGGGATCGCTATCGGCTCAGGGTGATCCTTCCAGGGCAGGAGCGCGACATGGTCTACCCGCGGCGGATCGCCGTGACCGCTTCGGGGAGCGGATGACCGCGTCGGTGCTCGAGGTCTTGGGCCTGCTGGCCGCCTGCGCCGGCGCAGCGGTCGCGCTGATCGCGCGAGAGCCCCGGCTTCGCTACGGCGCCGCCACCGTCGCAGTGATCGCCGCACCGGCCCTGGTGGCGGGGGACGTCTGGGACTCGTCGCGGTTCGTCGACCTTCGCGGCCATCCCGTGACCCTCGCCGCCGCGATCGCGGCGGCGCTGCTTGCTGTCGGCGTGGCGGCGTCGCATTCGCCCGCCTTCCGTGGGCGTTCCCCGTCGCGGTGTTCGCCGTCCTGCCGCTTCGAGTACCTGTTCACCTCGGTGGGGAGACCTCTCACCTGCTGGTCCCCCTGTACGTGGTGATCGCCGGCGGCCTGTCTGCTTCGGCTACGCGGCGCTCGCCGGCGAGCGCGGCCGAGGTGCCGCCCGCGACCTGACCGCGCAGCCCAATGGCGCCGCCGCTGGCCGATTGGCCGGCGGCCGTTTGGCTCTACCGCGTGCTCGCGGCGACGCTCGTGCTCTACGCGGTCCAGGCCGTCTACTCGGTGGACGTCTCGAACGCGATCGAGAACGCCAGCTTCTTCCTGGTGCCCTTCGCGGTCATGCTGGTGCTCCTGGGGGAGGTGCGCTGGACGCCGCGGATCTTGGGCGGCGTCTTGATCGGGGTCGCCGGGATGGGCTGGTCTTCGCCGGCGTGGCCTTCTGCGAGTACGCGGCCCGCGACCTCCTGCTCAGCCGCGGCGACCTCCTGCAGTCGAACCAACTCCACCTCTACTTCCGTGTCAACTCGCTGTTCTACGACCCGAACGTCTTCGGGCGATACCTCGCACTGATCCTGGTCGCACTCGGTGCGTATCTGGCCTGGTCCCGCGGCCCTCGCCTGCCGATCCTCGCGGCGATCGTCTCCGGTGTGCTCTTGGGCGCCCTGGCCCTCAGCTATTCGATCTCGAGCTTCGCTGCGCTGGTCGCGGGGCTGCTGGTGGTCGCGGCGCTGCGCTGGGGCGTTCGCTGGGCGTTCGCTGGCGGCGCTGCGATCCTCGTCTGCGGCGCGATCTTCATGCTGGCCAGCGGAACGGGCCGCGACCGAACTCAGCTCGAGGGACAAGCATGCAGCACGACGACGAGCGGCCGGGTGGACCTGGTGACCGGCGGCCTCGAGCTGGCCGGCGACCGCCCGCTCTGGGGTTGGGGCTCGGGCTCGTTCGGGGCTGCGTTCGCCCGGCACATCGACCGCGGGCCAAGACAACCGTCTCCCACAGGAGCCGATCACCGTGGCCGCTGAGCAGGGCGGTATCGGGCTGATCGCTTACGTGGCCCTCGTGGTCCTGGCCCTGTTCGTCCTCGTCAGCGGGGCGGGCGCATCCGTGGCGACGGCAGCCGCGGCCGCCTGCTTCGTGGCGATGGTCGTTCACAGCCTCGGGTACGCGGGATTCGCGATCGACCCAGCGACCTGGGCGCTGCTGGGCGTCGGGCGTCGGGCTGCGGCGTCCCGCAGCGAGGTCCGCGTCGGCCCTTCGCTGGAAGCGCTGGGCGATGCAGGGCCCCGGCGCTCGGATCGCGATCCGCGCGCCGCCGCGATCCTAGCCGCGGTGCCATCGCCGGGCTGATGTTCGAGTACCTGCGCCGCCTGGCGACGACCGGCGCTGCTTACACCGCCTCGAGCGTGCTCTCGAAGCTGATCGCGGTCTTCCTACTGCCGATCTATACCCAGTATCTGACGCCGAGCGACTACGGCGCCGCCGAGGTGATGCTGGCGTCCGTGATCGCGGTCAGCATCGTCGTGCGGCTCGGGGTCATCGAAGCGATCCTGCGGTTCTACTACATCGCCGGCGAGCGCCCCGAGGCCGTCGTGGCCACCGGCTTCGCATCGCTGTTCTGGGGTGCGACGGTGGCCGCGGCGATCGCGCTGCCCCTTGCGGGCCCGATCTCCGAGGCTTTGCTGGACCGCACCGACGCCGGGCTGGCCCGGCTGGCGATCCTCGGTCTCTGGACCCTGACCCTGTATGAGTACGCATTGACCCTGCTGCGGTTGGACGAGCGGGCGCGCGCCTACTTCACGATCACGGTCGCCAACGTCCTGGTCACGATCCCGTTCACCGTCTGGTTGATCGTGGTCCAGGACGAGCGCGCCAGCGGCATCCTGCTTGGCACCTTCGGCACCGGCGCAGCCTTCCTGCTCGGAATGCTGTGGCATCAGCGCCGCCGCCTGTCGTTGATACCCGACTGGGCCCTCCTGCGCCGGATGCTTCGGTTCGGGTTCCCGACGATGCCCGCCGAACTGTCGCTGTATTCGCTCAACTTCATGGACCGGATCATGCTCGCGCGGCTCGCGGGTCTCGCCGAGGCGGGCCTGTATGCGCTGGCGGTCAAGTTCGCCCAGGGCATCAACGTCCTGGCGCGAGGGATCCAGCTCGCCTGGCCGCCGCTGGCCTACTCGATCCAGGACGACGACGAGGCGCGGCGAGCGTATTCCGTGATCTTCACCTGGTTCGCCGCTCTGCTCGCGTTCGGGGTCACCGGGCTGTGGCTGGAGTCGCGCTGGATCGTCCGGCTGCTCGCGGCACCGGACTTCTTCAGTGCCCACCGCGCCGTGGGGCTGCTCGCGACCGGGATCGCGCTGTATGCGCTCTACCTCGTGATGGTGATCATCCTCGGGCGCACCGGCCGTACGGAGTTCAGCTTCCCGGCGACCCTCGCCGCGATGGCGACGAACGTGGTCCTCAACCTGCTGCTGATCCCGCCGCTGGGCATCGTCGGGGCCGGCTTGGCGCTGGTCGCCTCCTACCTCGTCGTAGTCACGCTGGCCTACGTGTTCACGCAGCGGCTGTTTCCGGTTCCGTACGAGTGGCGACGGCTGGCGTTGATCGTGCTCTCGGCCGCTGCGTTGGTGGGCGTCGGCGAGGTGCTGCTGCCCACGTCGGGGTTCGCTGGCCTCGCCGGTCGCAGTCTGCTGTGGCTCGCCTACCCGGCGGTCCTGTACGCGGTCGGTTTCCTGCACGAGGAGGAGCGCTCTCACCTGGCCGCGATGCTCCGGCCCTCGGCGATCGCGGCGCGGGCGCGTAGCCTGCGTGCGGCGACGGCGCCCGGGGCCGCCGATGGCGAGCGCCCGTTGGGCCCCGAGGTCTACGAGGTCGCGAGCCGCGACGAGGACCGTGGCGGCGCCTGACAAGCGGGGGGTACGAGATCAGGCCTGAGCCGTGCGCGGGACATCGACTGGCTCGGCCGAGGCCCGCCGGAGGTTGTAGGCCTCGGCCGCCTCGCGCATACCCTCTCCGACGCTCGGCCGAAGCGCCCGCCGGGCATGGAGCCAGTACCAGGCCGGATCGTGGTCCGAGGTGAACGCCGCGGCGATCGCGCGCGGAACGTACGACCAAGCCCACAGCAGGCGGCAGAGCAGGCCAACCGCAGCCGAATGGTGCTTCTTCATGTACATGGCCCGGCCTCGGTGGAACTGGACCACCCGGCGCGCTCCCGCCGAACGGTCGGTCGCGAGCTGCTCGCGGTGAATCGCCCGGGCCTCGGGGACGTGGAGGATGTGCCAGCCGGCGTCCCGCATCCGCTTCTGGAAGTCCACTTCCTCCGAGTACACGAAGAAGTCGGGGTCCAGGTATCCCACCTGCTCGGCGGCTTCGGCCCGGACCAGCATCGCGGCGGATTGCACCCACCCGACCTCACGCCCCCCGTCGCCCGGATGCGCGCCGGAGTCCTGAGTCACCAGGCGGCGGTGCAGGAACAGCGCCTGGGCGAGCGCCGTGTCCAGGCTTGGGAGGCGCCAGGCGCAAGCGATCGGGTTGGTGTCGGGGTCGAGCAGCTGGGCGCCCGCCGCGGCCGCACCTGGGTCGTTTCGCAGGGCAGCCAGCAGGGCTGTGGCAGCGCCCTCGAGGATCTCGCTGTCCTCGTTCAGAAGCAGGCAAAACGGCGCGCGAGCCTCGCGAAGCAGCAGCGAGTTGTTCTCCGCCAGGCCGGCCCTGCGGTCCCGCGCGATCATCCGCACCTCCTCGAAACGGCTCGTTACCGCCTGCACCGAGCCGTCGTCGGAGGCGTTGTCGAGCACGAGGATCTCGTGGTCGATCCCCGGTGGATGCGTGCGGGCGATCGACTCCAGGCAGGCGAGCAGCAGCTCCCGGCCATTTGTGTTGACCACGCAGTAAGAGACGTCCATCGACCAAAATCCTCCCGGATGCGAGTCCAGATCGTCGATCCCCCCGCGTACACGCCGCCGTACGACCATGCGCTGTGCGCCGCGCTGGCGCGAGCCGGGGCTGACGTGGAGCTGGTCACGAGCCGATTCGTCCACGGGCCGGTGCCGTCCGCCGACGGCTACACGGTCACGGAGGACTTCTATCGGCGGTCCGCCGGCGCGGGTTCCGGCGGCGGGCGGGCGCTGAAGCTCGCCGAGCACCTCGGCGACATGCTGCGCCACCGACGCGCCGGCGCGCGAGCCGACCTCCTCCACTATCAGTGGCTTACGGTGCCGGCCCTGGACAGCCTGTTGTTGCCCGGTCGGCTGCCAAGGATCTTGACCACACACGGCTGGCTGCGAGAGGAGGCGTGGCGCGGGCGCCCGGGCCGGGGGTTGCGCCGGCTGTGGGAGCGCATGGACGCGATCGTGACCCTGTCGGAGTACGGCGCGCGCCGGCTCACCGCAGAAGCCGGTATCCCCGCTGAGCGCGTGCGGGTGATCCCGCACGGCGCCTTGGACTATCTGACCCGCCTCCCGGACCCAGAGCCGTTGCCGAACGAGCTGGCCGAGGTAGAGGGGCCGGTGATCCTGTGCTTCGGGCTGATTCGCCCCTACAAGGGCGTCGACGTGCTGTTCGAGGCCTTTCAGTCCGTGGAGGGAGCGGAGCTCTGGGTCGTGGGCAGGCCGCTCGGTATCTCCCTCGACCCGCTTCGCGAACTGGCCACGACCGCGCCCGGACGCGTGCGCTTCGTGCCCCGGTTCGTGTCCGACCGCGAGCTGCCGGCCTACTTTCGGCGTGCCGACCTGGTCGTGCTTCCCCACCGCGACGCCGAGCAGTCAGGGGTGCTCTACGTGGCGCTCGCGTTCGCGAAGGCGATCGTGATGAGCGCGGTGGGGGGCTTCCCGGAGGTGGCCGCGCATGGCGCGGGGCGGCTGGTTCCTCCAGGCGACCCAGCGGAACTGGCCGCCGCGCTCAACGAGCTGCTCGCCGACCGCATCGCCCGGGAGCGCCTCGCCGAGACCGCCGCGCGGGTGGCGGCCGGACCGTACTCGTGGGACGCGGTGGCCGCCCAGACGATGGCCCTCTACCGGGGGCTGATCGGGTGACGATCGTCGCAGTCGCCTTCTGGACCTCGGTCGGACTGCTCCTCTATACCCACCTCGGCTATCCGGCCCTGTTGTGGCTGCTGTCGCGCCGGCGTGAGTCCCACCGCGTTTCGCCGCTCGGCGAGTCACCACCCACCGTGTCGCTGATCGTCGCGGCCCACGACGAGGAGGCCAGCATTGTCCGCTGGGTCCGCTCGACCCTCGACTTCGACTATCCCCGCGAGCGGCTCGAGGTGGTCGTGGTCTCCGACGGCTCCACCGATCGCACCCTGGAGCTCGCAGCGAAGGCTGGGGCGGACTCGGTGCTCGACGTGCCCCGGGCCGGCAAGGTCGCGGCGCTCAACACGGCGGTGGAGCGGACGCCCGCGGAGGTGCTCGCGTTCTCGGACGCCAACTCGATCTGGGAGCCCGACGCTCTCT
The DNA here is from genome assembly GCA_963755775.1 of uncultured Actinomycetes bacterium. Classification (GTDB taxonomy): domain Bacteria; phylum Actinomycetota; class Thermoleophilia; order Solirubrobacterales; family 70-9; genus AC-56. Next base: position 22,244 of record CAVWKY010000001.1, read on the forward strand.
CGAAGCTGGTGGCCCGCTTCGCGGATCCCGAGATCGGCTACGTCTGCGGGGGCCTTCGCCTCGAGGGGGAGGGAGGCGAGAACCAGGAAGGGCTCTACTGGCGCTATGAGATGGCGGTCCGGGCTCTCGAGTCCCGGCTCGCCGGCGTCACCGCAGGCAACGGGGCGATCAACGCCGTGCGCCGCGAGGCCTACATCGCGCTCGAGCCCACCCGCGGCCAGGACATCTCGCTCCCGTACGAGCTCACCAAGCGGGGCTGGCGCGCAGCGTTCGAGCCGGCGGCGGTCGCCCGCGAGCCGATGGCGGCGACGCTCGGGTCCGAGTTCCGGCGCAAGCGGCGCATGCTCGCCGGCGCGTGGGCAACGATGCTGCGCCACGGGATGCTGTCACCGCGCGGGTACAGCCCGGCCTACGCGCTGGAGATCCTCTCGCACCGCCTGCTCAGATACGCGTCCCCGATCCTGCACCTGATCGCCCTGGGAACCAACCTTGCCCTGCTGGGCCAGGGCCCGGTCTACGCCGTCGCATTGGCGGCGCAGTTCGCCCTGCTTGCTGCCGCGGCGCTGGCTCCCGTTGCGCCGTGGCGCGTCTTCCGGGTCGCCCGCTATTACGTCACGGTGACGGCGGCCAGCGCCGCCGGGCTCTGGGATTGCCTGCGCGACTCTGTGCCGCGGACCTGGGAGAAGGCCGAGGGAACCCGGTGAGGGGGTTGCCCCGAGTCGTCGACGTCGCGCTCGCGGGAGTCGGCCTGGTGCTGGGGAGCCCGTTCGTGGCGGTCGCGGCGATCGCGATCAAGCTCGACTCGCATGGGCCCGTGATCTACCGCCAGCGCAGAGTCGGCAAGGACGGCCGGGCGATCGAGGTCCTCAAGCTCCGCACGATGCACCTCGGCGCCGATCCCGTGGGCGTCGGGACCCCCGTGCTGGAGAATGACCCCCGGGTGACGCGGGTGGGACGCATCCTGCGGCGCGTATCGCTCGACGAGGTGCCCAACCTGGTGAACGTCCTGCGGGGCGATCTGGCGATCGTCGGCCCTCGCCCGACCCTTGCGGCGCAGGTGGACCTGTACACGCCACATCAGCGGCGCAGGCTCGAGGTGAAGCCCGGCATCACGGGCTGGGCTCAGGTGAACGGCCGGGCGGGGATCCCCTGGGAGGAGCGGATCGAGCTCGACGTCTGGTACGTGGACCACCGCTCGCTGGCGCTCGATCTGCGCATCCTGGTGCGCACGATGCGCCTCTTGCTCGCCGGGCACGGACTGTACGGGTAACCGCTGTCGGCGCCCGCGTCTCGCCGCCGTGGGATCCCGCTTTACAACAACCATCTCCACCTGCGAGTCTCGGGATAGACCGCGTTCAAGTCACCGGTACTCAGCAGGGCGACTGCCGCAATCCTGCGGTGTAGTTGGCCGCGACTGGGGCGACGCGACTAGTCGGGAAGGAGTGGGACGGTCAGGCCCTGGTCGCGGCCGAGGAGCACGGCACGGGTGATCGCGGCGGATCCGAATCGGTCGCGGATATCGTCAACTGCGAAGTCGAGAGCGGTGGGGGAGGCTTGGTCAAGCCAGAGCGCGAGTTGAATCGCGTCGTCGTCCTCGAGGTTTCCGAGCGAGACCCCCACGAGGGTGATGCCCCGCCTCTCGATGATCGGCATTGCAGTGGCGAACAGGCTTCTTGCGGTGGCGAGGATTCTCTGGGTCTGCGCCGTCGCCTCCCGGAGCGTGAGCGATCGAGTCGCCCGGGAGAAGTCGCCGAAGCGCAATCTGAGGGTGACCGTGCGGCACACCCGGCGTGCCGCTCGCAGCCGGCGCCCGAGGCGGTCGGCGAGGCCGACGAGGATGGCGTCCAAGTCGCTCGCTGACCTGGGTGAGCGTCCAAGGGCGCGCTGGGCTCCGATCGAGCGCCGGCGTCGCCCGCCGCGCACCCGTCGGGGATCACGGTTGTGCGAGAGGGCGAATAGGTGGCGCCCGGCCGCCTGCCCCACGATCGAGGCAAGCGCCGGCTCGGTGAGCCGCGCGACGTGGCCGACGGTCACCAGCCCCCTCGCCCGGAGCTTCGTGGCGGTGACCGGGCCCACGCCCCACAACCGGTCCACGGGAAGCGGGTGAAGAAAGCCGAGCTCGCCGCCCGGTGGGACCACCAGCAGCCCGTCCGGCTTGGCGACTCCGCTGGCCACCTTGGCGAGGAACTTCGTGGCAGCTACCCCGACCGTGATCGGCAGCCCCACCTCCTCGCGGATCTCGCGGCGCAGGCGCGCGGCGATCTGGGGGGGTGAACCCGAGATTCGCTCGAGGCCGCGAACGTCGAGGAAGGCCTCGTCGATCGAGAGTCCCTCCACCAGAGGCGTCGTCCGCTCGAAGACCTCGAACACTGCCTTGCTTGCCGTCGCGTACGCCGCCATCCGCGGTTGGACCACGATCGCCTGTGGGCACATGCGACGTGCATGTGCACCACCCATCGCCGTCCGAACTCCGTGTGCCTTCGCCTCGTAACTCGCGGCAAGCACGACGCCCGCCCCGACGATGACCGGGCGGTCGCGAAGACGTGAGTTATCGCGCTGCTCGACCGAGGCGTAGAAGGCGTCCAAGTCGGCGTGCAGGATCGTCGGCGTGGGCGACACGAACACATGTTCGCATCGGGCGACGACGGCTTGCGCCCTGTGTGCCACTGCACCTCCAGTCCGGGATCACGGCCCCGCCGCTCGGGATGCCGCCCAAGGAGCCAGGTAGGGTTTTTGGCCGTGGCGGCGACGATCGAGCTCCGCGACTTCGCGCCCGACGACGCTCGTGCCGTGCACCGATGGTTCAACGACCCGCGGGTGACGGCCGACCTGGTGAGCCAGCGGGACAGCTTCACCGAGGACGACGCTCGCGGCTGGGTGGAGCGGGCTATGGACACGAGCCACGACCGCAAGTGGGCGATCGTGCTCGACAACGGCGCCGAGCCGGTGGGCTTCGTCGCCCTGTTCGGGGTCGAGCGCGAGCTCGGCCCGGAGCTGGCGGTGATGGTCGGCGACCCAGCTGCGTGGGGCAAGGGTGTGGCGCGCGAGGCGGAGCGCCAGGCCTGCCTGCACGCGTTCGAGGACCACGGCGTGCACCGCATCCACGCTGAGATTCCGGCCACGAACCGGGCGGCGCAGAAGGTCGTCACGCATCTCGGATTCAAGCGCGAGGGCGTGATGCGCCGCGCGATTCGCCGCGGCCCGGAGGAGATCGACAACGAGGTCTGGGGTCTCCTGCCAGAGGAGTTCACGGGTTGGGAGGACGGTCCGAACTGACCGCGGACGGCAGCGGCCTGCGCGCCACCCTCGCCGACGATCGAGGGACGGCGGCCGAAACGGACGACTTCTTTCGCTCGCGCCCCTTCTACGACGCCGAAGGGGTCACGCACACGCTGCGTATCGAGGGCGCCGGCGAGATCGCCCTACCCCTGGTGGTCCGCGAGATCGCGGAGACCGGGTTGTCGGACGCGAGCTCGCCTTATGGGTATCCGGGTGCGTCCGTGAACGGCGGCGGGCTCCCGCCCGACCCAGGCGCGATCGACTGGTCGCAAGCGGGGTTGGTCAGCGTCTTCGTGCGCGACCGGATCGGCCACCCGCCCGTCCTGGAGGGAGCCACGCGCCGCGGAGTGGTGCAGGTGCACGACCCCAGTCGCCCGCGGAGCCTGCGGACCCGGTTCGCGGAGCAGATCCGCCGCAACCGCAAGCTCGGCTACCGCATCGAGGTCATCGTCGGACGCGACACCACCGTTGAGGAGCGGACTGCCTTCCATGCCGCCTACACCCAGACCATGCGCCGCGCCCAGGCGGCGCCGCGCTACTTTTTCGAGCCCGGGTACTTCCACACCGTGCTTCGTTTCGAGCGTTCCTGGCTCGTGCTGGCGCGCAGCCCGAAGGGGGCGACCGGGGCGGGCGCGATTGCGGCGCTCTCAGACGGCCTTCTCCACTACTACCTCGGGGGGACGGTGGACGCGCACCTCGACGACTCCCCGTTCAAGAACGTGGTCGAGGCGATGATCGAGCTCGCGCAGGAGCTCGGCGTGCGCCTCAATCTCGGAGGGGGCGTGCGGGCGGGTGACGGCTTGGAGGACTTCAAGCGGGGCTTCGCCAACGCGGAGCTCGCCTTCAACACGCACGAGATCGTCTGCGATCCAGCGGCGTACCAAAGGCTTGCCCAGGGGCGCGACGACCCCGGGTTCTTTCCCGTCTATCGCGCGGCCGCTGCTTAGAATCCTCGCCCCGTGGTCTCGCTCTTCCTGCCGGTCGCACACGGGGTGTTGGTCGGCCGCCAGGACCTTCCGATTCCCACTTGGCTGTTCGCTTGGGGGGCGTCGATCGTCCTGATCGTCTCGTTCGTCGTCCTCTCGCTGGCGTGGCGCGAATCGGTGTTGTCGTCGGATCGCTGGCGCCCGCTTCCCGAGCCTCTGTCCCGCGCGGTCACTGCCCTTGGGACGCAGATCGTCGCCGGGGCGATCGGCCTGCTCCTGCTCGCCGCCGTCGTCTACACCGGGTTCGAGGGGACCCAGGAACCGAACCTGAACTTTTCGATCACCTTCGTCTTCGTGACCTTCTGGCTCGGCATGGTCGTCCTCAGCATCCTGCTCGGAGACGTGTTTCGCGCCTTCAACCCGTGGCGCGCGATCGCCCGAGCAACGGGCGCTGCCTTTCGGCTGATGGCCGGACAGCCCCACGCTCCGCCGCTTCGCTATCCCGAGCGGCTCGGGCGCTGGCCCGCGGTCGCGGGAATCGTCGGCTTCGTGTGGTTCGAGCTCGTGTACGGCACGGGCGGCTTTCAGGCGGTGGGCTTGGAGCCCTCGACGGTGGCCACCGGGGCGCTCGTGTACACGGGCTACACCCTGGTCGCGATGACGCTGTTCGGGGCCGAGACGTGGCTCTTAAGGGGGGAGGCCTTCTCGGTCTACTACGGGATGTTCTCCCAGCTCGCCCCCTTGGAGGTCCGCGAGGGACGGCTCGGGGTCCGCCGGCCGGCCGCCGCGGCCACGCACTGGGCCACCGTGCCGGGCTCGGTCGCGTTGGTGGTGGCGACGATCGGCAACACCACGTTCGATGGCGCCCAGGAGGGGTTGTGGCAGCAGCCGATCACGGACCTCTTCAACCGGCTCATGGACCTCGGGTTTGGCGCCACCGCCGCCCTTCGCACCTCGGAGTCCATCTTCTTCGCCCTCACACTGATGGGAGTGGCGGCGATCTACTGGGCGGGAGTGCGCGGGATGCGAACCGTTCGCGGCTCGCCATCGCTGAGCTCCCTGGGACGGCTGTTCGCCCACACCCTGATACCGATCGGCGCCGCGTACCTGGCGGCCCATTACTTCAGCCTGTTCGTGTTCGGCGAGCAGGCCCAGTTCACTTACCTGCTCTCGGATCCGCTCGGCGACGGCTCCGACCTGTTCGGCACCGCGTCCGGCGGGATCGACTACGGGCTGCTCGACGCGAACACGATCTGGTACGTCCAGGTTGCGGCGCTGGTCACCGGGCACGTCACCGGGCTGATCCTGTCGCACGATCGCGCGATCACCGTCTACGGCGATGCGGGGCGCGCTTCGCGCTCCCAGCGGTGGATGCTGCTGGTCATGGTCGCCTTCACGTGCCTGGGCCTGTTCCTACTCTCTCAGGCGAACGCCTGATGTCGATCTTCCTCGCGCACGCCACCCACTGGTACTTCTGGCCGCTCTATGCGCTGCCGGTGCTGATCGTCCTTTGGTCGGCGATCGCGACCACGCTGCGCGAGCGCCGCGCGAGCAGGGAGGAGGAGGACGGCCGAGGCTCCGACGAAGGAGCCGATCGGGCACTCAAGGGGTGATTGGGACCTGCCCTTCGGGTCCGCGGCCCCGGTATTGGTCGCGGAAGTTACGGATCGCGTCCAGGGTCTTCGAGCCCTCGTAGCGCTTGCAGCCCATCAGCTGCGTCCAGGCGGTGGCCGTGACCTCGTAGGGCATCTCGGAGTTCGGGAACAGCAGCATCCCGGATGGGCTCTCGTCGAAGACGCCCTTCAACGCCAGTTGGTCGTCTTCGGGCAGGTCCGGCGAGTACTGCAGCTCGATCCGGCCGTGCTCGAGCGAGTGGACCACGTTGACCAACTCCGGCGTCTTCCGGTAGGCGCCGTCGGCCGAAGGAGTGACGACGTGGTTGCCCGAGGTCGGGGGGTTGGTTCCGTACTTGGGGGTCGGAGACCCCGGCTCAAGGTGCTGGTTGCCCTCGTCGGGCAGGTCCAGGCGCAGGTCGCAGTTGGCCGCGTCGGCAGCGTTCTGGAGGTCGAGGTTGGCAACCGGGGGCGGACTCGTGCCCGTGCGTGCGTCGGGCGTCACCCCGTTGAGGGCACCCGTCGCCAGGTCGATGTGGGCGGCCGCCGGTGTGTCCTCGTCCGAGCCGCCTCCCCCGCTGACGATGGCCACCACGATGCCGACCAGCACGGCCGCGGTCAGAAAACCGGCGATCCCGTAGCCGAGGAGCAGGCGCCTGCGCGCCGATTCCGCCTCGCGTCGCTCGGCTTCCTGCCGCTGGGCGCGCAGACGCTCCTTTTCCTCCTTGCGTGTGGCCATCCGGCGGGCCAGGGTAACGAATGCGCCTTAGGGTGCCCTTAACCGCTCGCGGCGCGCGCGGCAGCCGCACCGCGACGCTCGGAGTCGGCGAACACCTGGTCCAGGAACGCGGCCAGCTCGTCGTCCAAGCGCTTGGGGCTGAGGCGCCATTCGAGGATCGAGTTGGCGTCCACCAGCCGGGCGTTCGGCATCTCCTCGACCAGCATGTCGGCATCCGAGAAGGGGTGGAGCGGATCGTTCGGATGGCCGATCACCAGCGCCGGCTGTTCGATCGCCCGCCGCTCCTCGGGCGGAGGTGCGGCCCCCGCGAAAAGGACCCCTTCGAGCACGGCCTGCGAGGACTCCGGGTCGCGTCGCAGGAAGTCGAGGAGGATGTCGGCGAGGTAGTTCGTTCGCGGCACGCGCTGAAGCGCCTGCGAGGTGGCGATGAGGAACGGCTTGCCGAACCGCAGGCTCAACAGCAGCGGTGTGAAGATGAGCGCCGCGCCCACCAGCGCGTCTTCCAGGACGGGCATCTCGACCAGCAGCCCGCCCGCCCGCTGGGGATGGTGGGCGGCCAGCTCCAGGCCGACGTTCGCCCCCAGCGACGTTCCGCCCACCACCGGGGCGCGGAGCTCGAGGTGCTCCACGAGCGCGGCGACCTGCTTCGCGAACGAGCTCATCGAGTAGATGCGCATGTCGGCCGGCTTGCCCGAGTCGCCGTGGCCGAGCAGATCGACCGTCACCACCCGGTTTCCGCGCGAGGCCATCTCGGGCGCGAGGCGATCGTACATGCGGCGGTTCATCAGCAGGCCGTGGATCAGGACCAGGACGCGCTCGCCTTCGCCATGGACGTCGTAGACGATCCGATGGTCGCGGTAACGCAAGCTTCCTGTTGCGCCAGCCATGGCGGCGAGTCTAGTTGAGCCCAGCGGGTGCTGGAGCGGGTGCCGGCGCCGAGGGAGCTCGCTCCCAGGGCCGGGCGACGCGCAGCGCGCCAAGCACCGCGCGGGTCTGCGGCGCCGTGTTGAGCGTGTAGAAGTGGATGCCGGGCGCCCCGCCGGCCAGCAGCTCCTCGCATTGACGCGCCGCATAGGCGGTGCCGAGCTCGGCCTCGGCATCGGGGTCGCCTGCGACCGATTCCATCGCCTCCGCGAGCTGCTTCGGGATCGAGGCCGCACACAGCTCGCAGAACCGCGTGATCCTCGCGTAGCTGGCGATGGGGATCACTCCCGGGATGATCGGCACGTCGATGCCGGCCGCGCGCGCGGCGCCCACGAACTCGAAGTAGACGCGGTTGTCGAAGAAGAGCTGGGTGATCAGGAAGGTGGCTCCGGAGCTCAGCTTGGTCTTCAGGTAGGCGAGGTCGGCCTCCAGGCTTGGCGCCTCGGGATGGACCTCCGGGAAGCACGCGCCGCCGATCGCGAAGGGGTAGCGCTCGGAGATGAAGGCCGCCAGGTCCGCGGCGCTGTCCAGCCCGCCCTCCGGCTGCTTGAACTCCGCTTCTCCCCGCGGCGGGTCGCCCCGCAGGGCAAGGACGTTCTCGATCCCCGCGGCCTCGAGCCGGTCGAGGATCTCGATCAGCCCCTCGGTGGTCTCGCCGACGCAGCTCAGGTGCGCCATCGTCTCGATCCCATGGTCGTGCTTGATCCGGGTCGCGATCTCTACCGTGCCTTCGCGCGTTGCGCCCCCGGCGCCGTAGGTGACGGAAACGAACGACGGCTCGAGCGGCTTCAGGGCCTCAGCGGTCTCGAACAGGGCTTCGACGCCCTCCGGCGTGCGCGGCGGGAAGAACTCAAACGAGAACACGGGCGTGCCGGCGTCCAGGAGATCGTCTATTCGCATGGTCGAGGGATGGTAGAGCGGACCAGCGGCCGTGGGCTCAGGCCTCCAGGACCATCGCAATTCCCTGACCGACGCCGATGCACAGCGTCGCGAGGCCGTAGCCGCCCCCACGACGGCGAAGCTCCCAGGCGAGCGTGGCCAGGATGCGCGCGCCGGAGCAGCCGATCGGGTGGCCGAGGGCGATCGCCCCGCCGTTGACGTTCACGATCTCCGGGTCGAGCTCCGGCCACTGCGACAGGCACGCCAGGACCTGAGCCGCAAACGCCTCGTTGAGCTCGACGGCGGCGAGGTCGCCCCATCCGATTCCAGCGCGCGCGAGCGCCCGGTTAGCCGCCTCCACGGGCGCGATGCCGTAGAGCGGCGGGTCTACGGCGTGCAGCCCGCGCGAGACGATACGGGCCAGCGGTTCGCGCTCGATCTCCTGCGCCACCTCCTTGCTGGCCACGAGCAGCGCCGCCGCCGCGTCGTTGAGCGGAGAGGCGTTGCCGGCGGTGACCGTTCCGTCCTCGCGGAATGCAGGCGCAAGCTTGGCCAGCTTCTCGAGCGAGGTGTCGGACCGGATCGGCTCGTCGCGCTCGAGTTCGACCTCCGGCACGTCGACCGTTTCGGCGGTGAACGCGCCGCGATCCCATGCTTCCGCCGCCCGGCGGTGGCTTCGCAGCGCGAACTCGTCTTGGGCCTCCCGGGAGATCCCGTAGCGCTCCGCCAGGATCTCCGCGCCCTCGCCAAGCGCCACCGTCCACTCCTCGTGCATGCGTGGGTTGACGAGCCTCCACCCCAGAGTGGTGGAGTGAAGGGTCTGATTTGTGCGGGGAAAGGCCCGCTCGGGCTTCATCAGCACCCACGGCGCCCGGCTCATGGACTCCACTCCGCCCGCGACGCATACCGAGGCGTCCCCCACCGCGATCGCCCGGTTCGCCTCGACCGTGGCCTCCATGCCGGAGCCGCAGAGGCGGTTCACGGTGGCGCCCGGAATGCTGGTCGGGAGGTCGGCGAGCAGCACCGCCATCCGCGCGACGTCGCGGTTCTCCTCGCCGGCGCCGTTCGTGTTGCCGAAGTAGACGTCGTCGATGCGCTGCGGGTCGAGGCTCGGGTTGCGCTCCAAGAGGGCGCCGAGCACCGTTGCGGCGAGATCGTCGGGACGGATCGAAGCGAGGGCGCCCCCGTAGCGCCCGGTCCTGGTCCGAACGGCGTCGACCAGGTAGGCCTCGCCCGTCATCAGGAGCGCTCCTCTGTGGCGACGCGGCCCATGGCGCTGCATTAAATATGCCTGCGGACGAGCCCGAAGGGAGCCCACGGGTGCGAGCGGCGCACTCGTGAGAGGAGGAGCCGCGGCGCCAAGCGCGCGGGCGGTGCTCGCGGTAGGCTCAGGGCCATCGCAAGCTCATCGCAAGCCAATCGTCCGGCAGCCATCGATCAGGTTCCGATCGAGGAAGTGCTCGTCACCGAGCGCGAGCAGTGGCAGGACGGCCCGCCGCACGAGCTGTTCAAGCGGCTGCGGCACGAAGTGCCCGGTGCACTGGACGTCGCGGATCACCGAGTACCCCGAGGAGGCCGGCTACTGGTCGGTGACCACGGCCGACGACGTGCACGACGGTCAGCCGCGACTGGGAGACCTACTCGTCGGAGCGCGGCGGCGTCACGGCGCTGACCGACGCGGTCATGCCCGCTCGAGCTCATGCGGGCGATGTTCATCGGCATGGACCCGCCGAAGCACGACCGGCTCAAGGTGCTGTTCCAGCGCGGCTTCACGCCGAAGCGGATCGCCGAGCACGAGGACGAGATCCGCGAGATCACCGTGGGACGTGCTCGACCGGCTCGAGGGCCGCGAGGCCTGCGACCTGGTCACCGACGTCGCCCAGCCCGTCGTCTCGCGGGTGATCGGCAGCTTCATGGGGATCCCGCCGGAGGACGACGCGATCTGGGCGCGGCTGATGAACACGACCCTCGGCGCCGGCGACCCCGACCTGAACCCCGAGGGCGTCGCAGACCGTGATGGAGCGCGACGTCCCCGAGATCTTCGAGCGCTGCGGGCGGCTGATCGCCGAGCGCCGCGAGCAACCCGACCGACGACCTGACGAGCGTCCTCGTCCACGCCGAGGTCGACGGCGAGCGGCTCGAGGAGCACGAGATCGTCATGGGCTTCTTCCTGCTGGTGGCGGCGGGCAACGACAGCACCAAGGCGACCTACTGCAGCGGGATGCGGGCGCTGATGGAGAACCCCGACCAGCGCCAGCTGCTGCTCGACGACCCGGCGCTGGTCCCGAGCGCGGTCGAGGAGTCGCTGCGGATGTTCCCCGCCTTCGCGCACTTCCGCCGCACGGCGACGCGCGACACCGAGCTCGGCGGCCAGCCGATCAGCGAGGGCGACAAGGTGGTGATGTGGTACGTGTCGTCCAACCGCGACGAGACGCGTCTTCGAGGACCCGGACCGCTTCGACGTCACCCGCAACCCCGAGCACCAGGCGTTCGGCGCCGGCGGCCGGCACTTCTGCCTCGGCGCCGCGCTGGCGCGGCTCGAGCTGCGGGTCCTGTTCGAGGAGACGCTGGCGCGCTACCCGGAGATGGAGCTCGGCGGCGAGCCCGAGTTCGCCGAGTCGCCGTTCATCAACCAGCTGAAGACGCTGCCGGTTCGCCTGCGGCCGTAGCCGCGGCCAGACTCATGGGGGCTGAACGCCCCAGCTTCGGACCACTGGCCGATCGTGTTCGTAGCCCAGGGTGCTCAAGGTGCCGGTGGCCAGGGCGAACAAGGCGCCGTCGGCGACCTCGAGCTCCAGCCAGCGAGCGGCCAGGACCCGCAGCATGTGGCCGTGCCCGAACGCGACCACGTCGCCCTCGGCGGCGCGGACCTCGGTGAGCAGGCGGTCGGCGCGCGCTCCGACGTTGCCTGGCTTCTCTCCGCCCGGACATCCGTCGCGCCACAGGTCCCACCCGGGCCGCCGCTGGAGGATCTCGGGGGTCGTGGTGCCCTCGTACTCGCCGTAGTCCCATTCGCGCAGCTCGTCGCGAACGTGGAAGCGGCCCTCCATGCCAGCGAGTTCGCAGGTCTCGATCGCGCGCCGCCTCGGGCTGGAGAGGACGAGGGCGAACGCGCGATCGGCGAGCAGCGGAGCCAACCGGCGCGCGAGCCGGCGGCCGTTCTCGGTCAGGGAGAGGTCCGTGTGGCTCGTATGACGCCCGCTGGCGCTCCACTCGGTCTCGCCGTGGCGGGCTAGCAGGAGCTCGTGGCGTTCCATGCGCGTCGGTCGGCCTGAAGCCCGGCTTCGTCGAAGGTTCGCCGCACGATCTCGACGTTGTCATCGGACACGACCTGGGCAGTATGCCGCTACGGACCGGCACGACGGGCCCCGCAACTCGTAGGGCGGGTATCCGTTCTAATGGACGTGGCGAGGGTGCTTCGAAGAGGTGGAGCTAGCGGGACTCGAACCCGCGACCTCCTGGGTGCGATCCAGGCGCTCTCCCAACTGAGCTATAGCCCCATGCTCGACGCCGGTTGGCTGGTCAACCGCGACCGGCCGGGCATCACATCGGCAAGAATAGCCGCCGGACGACGCATGACCGAGTCGAGCCAGCCACAGCGTATGAGCCATCTTGCGCACGATCCGGTCCACGTTCAATGCGAGGGGATGAGACTGCCGATCAAATGATGGATTCAGCATGAGCTTCCGCGGCCGCTTGACCCTGTTCTTCCTGCTGATCGTCGTCCTGCCGATGGTCGTCGTCGTTGCATTGCTGATCCTCGTGAGCAACAGGTCCGAGGATGCCAAGGCCGATGCCCGCCTGGATGCGGGTCGCGCCACCGCCCTGGTTCTGTACCGGGATGCCCGGGCTGCGGCCGAGAAGGCGACGCAGAGGCTCGTGCGCGACCGCGCGGTCGCGGGGGCGCTTCGCTCGGGCAACAGGAGCAGGATCGAGGCAATAGTCAGGCCTGAGGCCGCTGGGGCGGGGCTCAAATCGCTTGTGGTGCGCGATGCAGGCGGTCGCCCGGTCGCCGAGATCGGCTCGGCGCCGGCCGTCGCCCCCTACGAGCTCAATCTGACCGGACCGGGTGGCGCGCTCGGCTCCGTGACCACTTCGACTGCCACCCCGGACGACTACCTGGGCAAAGTCCAGCGATTCACCGGCCGTGACGGCGCACTCTTGTCGGCGGGGGAGCCGATCTCGTCGACCTTGCCGCTGAACGGCGCCGACCTCCCCGCGAGCGGCGATTTCGACGACGTCGAGGCGGGGGACGAGGTCCTGCGCGCGGCGACCGTCGACCTGCCCGGGCCCGGGACCCTGGACCTGACGCTGCTTCGGCCCCGCCGAGTCCGGGGGCTTCTTCTCCTCGAGCCCGCTGGTGGCCGCCGCTGCTCGTCCTGTTCTTCGCGGTCGCGCTGCTGTTCGTGGTCATGCTGCTGCGGATGCTCTCAGGGCCAGGTCGGGGCGATGCTCGACGCGGCGCAGCCGGATCGGCGAGGGCGACTTCACCCAGCAAGGTGCCGGTGATCGGGCGCGACGAGATGGCGGGGCTGGCCGAGCGAGTTCAACAAGATGAGCGACCGGCTGGCCGAGCAGATGGAGGAGCTGCGCCGCCAGCAGGTGGAGATCGACCGATCGGTGCGCCGGATCGGGGAGGCGTTCGCCTCGGGCCTCGACCGCCAGGCGCTGCTCGAGGTCGTCGTCGAGACCGCGCTTCGGCGCCTGCGAGGCCGAGTACGGGCTGATCGCCCTGAGCGGCCACGAGGGCGGCGGAGGCCGAGGCGGGGACCGCTCGGAAGCGATTCAGGACGTCGCCGCCTCGGCCGAGGTGGACGCGCTCGGACGCAGGACGACCTCGTCGCGCCGAGGAGCGCGGCGGCGCCTACGCGCTCTGCGAGCCCCGCTGCGGCGGCATCGGCGAGCCGCCGGCGAACGTCGGCGTGATGACCGTCGCCCGCGAGGCGAGCCCGTTCACGGCCGCGGAGCGCGACGTGTTCCTCTACCTGGTCGGGCCAGGCGTCGGCGTCGATCGAGAACATCGCGCTGCACGAGCTGGTCGGCGAGCAGGCGATCACCGACGAGCTCACCGGCCTCGTCCAACAACCGCCGCTTCCGGGAGCTGATCGAGAAGGAGGCCGGCGCGCGCCGAGCGCTTCGGCCACGAGCTGTCGCTGATCATGCTCGACATCGACGACTTCAAGCAGATCAACGACACCTATGGCCACCTCCAGGGCGACGAGGTGCTGCGCAGGATCGGCGCGGATCCTGCGACGCCGAGTCGCGGGGGGTCGACGAGCCGGCGCGCTACGGCGGCGAGGAGTTCGCGGTGGCCCTGCCCGAGACCGATCTCGAGGGGGCGGTCGAGCTCGCGGAGCGGATCCGCGTGCGGATCGAGGCCGAGCCGGTTCCGCGAGTCGACGGCGTCGGGCACGATCAAGGTGACCGCCAGCGTCGGGGTCGCGTCGATCCCCGTGATCCGCGGACGGCGCGGATGCGCTGATCGCCGCCGCCGACGCGGCGCTGTACGAGGCGAAGCGCGCGGGAAAGAACCGCGTCGTCGGGCGGCCCAGCGACGAAGGCCGCGGAGCCGCTCCTGAGCCTCCGCGCCGGCATCGGGCGCGCAGAGACGGCGGCGAATCGGCCACCGGCGCGACATCGCCAGGAGAAGCGTGCCTGTTGGCCTGGATTCGGCGCAGTAATCTTCGTGCCGGACTGGCGATGGGAATTCTCGACGACGCGATTCGGGAGCATCTCGAGCTCAAGCGCCGCCACGGCGCGACCGAGTCCGAGCTGCAAGCAGCTCGAGGACGAGGCGTTCGGGCCCCCGAGCCGTCCCGGCGAGCCCGATTTCCCCGAGCCGGAGGACGGCGACGCCGAGCAGGCGCGCTGATGCCGTGCCGCGGCAGGTGGCCGACCCGTCGCCGTCACGACGAATCCGCAGCCGAGGCCGCCGAGCCCGAGGCGCAGCCCGCGGAGCCGCGATCCGGGCCGCATCCACGAGCCGCTCCCGACGAGCCGATCGACGAGGGCCACCCGACTGCGACCGAGAGCGCCAGGAGCTGGAGGCCCCGAGGCTCGTCGAGGACGACGAGCCGATCTGGAGCCGGCGACGAGCTCGACGCCGCGCTCGAGGACGACCTCGACCGGCCGAGGCGCGCCCAGAGGCCCCGATCGAGTCGCTCGACACCGTCGAGCACCCGATCCCGAGGAGGACGATCGAGGAGGAGTCGCCGCGGAGCCGCTCGAGCAGAGCCGCCGAGGAGGACCGCGCCGAGGCGGTCGAGGCGGACGAGGCGCGCGAGGAGGACGAGGACGTCCTCGAGGAGACGCCGGAGTTCCTGCAAGGACGCGCCCGAGGACGACGAGCTCTGGTTCGAGCAGGGCGAGCCGAAGGACTTCGACTTCTAGGCCGCTGGCGGGCCCTTAGATGTAGCCGCGGGTCTGCGCCGCCTCGACGACCCGCTCGATCCCGACCAGGTAGGCGGCCTCGCGCAGGTCGATCCCCTCCTCCTCGCGCACCGCGCGGAGACCTCACGGTAGGCGCGGCGCATGATCGTGCCGAGCTTGTCGTTGACCTCGCGCTCGTCCCAGCGGAAGTGCTGGAGGTTCTGCACCCACTCGAAGTAGGAGACGACGACGCCGCCGGCGTTCGCCATCACGTCGGGGATGATGTAGACGTCCTTGTCGCGGAGGATCTGGTCGGCGGCGGGCGTCGTGGGGCTGTTCGCCCCCTCGACGATCACCTTGCACTGCATGCGCCCGGCGTTGCCCTCGTGGATCATGCCGCCGAGGGCCGCCGGGATGAAGACGTCGCAGGGGACGGCGACGCAGGTCGTCGGCGTCGATCGCCTCGACGCCCCTTCGAACTCGGTGATCAGGCCGCCGCTGTGCGACGTGCTCGTGGAAGCGCGTTGGCGTCGATTCCCTGCGTCGGCGCGGATCGCCCCGTTGGCGTCGGAGACGGCGACCATCTTGGCGCCGAGCTGCTGCATGATCCGCGCGGCCCAGGAGCCGACGTTGCCGAAGCCCTGGACGACGAAGGTGGTGTCGGCCGGGCTGAGCCCCAGATGGGGCGCCGCCTCGCGGAACATGTAAACACAGCCCCGGCCGGTCGCGGCCTCGCGCCCGTAGGAGCCCTCGAGCGCGATCGGCTTGCCGGTGCAGATCGCGGGCGTGTGGCCATGGAGCTTTCCGTACTCGTCCATCATCCAGGCCATCACCTGGGCGTTGGTGTTGACGTCCGGCGCGGGGATGTCGCGCGTGCGGGCCGAGCACCTTCTCGATCTTGTCCATGAACGAGCGGGTGATCTTCTGCACCTCTGCGCGCTCGAGCTGGCTGGCCGGGCAGTTGACGCCTCCCTTGGCGCCCCCGAACGGCACGCCCGCGACCGCGGTCTTCCAGGTCATCAGCGAGGCCAGGGCGCGGACCTCGTCGATGTCGACCTCGGGATGGAAGCGGATCGCCGCCCTTGTAGGGGCCTCGGGCGCCGTTGTGCTGGATCCGGTAGCCGGAGAAGACGTGGATCTTGCCGTCGGAGAGCTTGACCGGGATCTGAACGGTGACCTCGCGATACGGCGTCCAGAACACGACCCGCAGGTCGTCGGGGAGGCTCAGCCGGTCGGCGGCGATCTCGAAGTAGTGGCGGACGATCTCGAGGTTGGAGACCTCGGCCCGCTGCCCGGGCTTGCCCGCACCGCTCTGCGGCTTCGCGTCGCGCTGCGCCTCCTCGACTGCCTGCGGCGACTTGTCGACCGCGTCCCGCTCGCCGACCGCGCGGTCGTCAGTCTCCGTCTTCGCCATCCCAACCTCCGGAATCCGCGCTTTGCTCGGCCATCCTCGCACACGCCCGCCCATGGGACGGGGTTCCAGCGGGGCCGTGAAGCCGTTGTGAATGACTCGCGGTGCCCGCCGGGGCGCACCTAGAATGGCCTGCACGGGGCCATAGCTCAGTTGGGAGAGCGCCTGCTTTGCAAGCAGGAGGTCGCCGGTTCGATTCCGGCTGGCTCCACTCCTCAACTCCTCTTACTTCTCGGATCCAGCTACTCCCGCGGCGGGTTGCGCAGCGCCCCGAGCACCGCGAGCATGATCATGAACACGATCAGGAACGAGACCAGGGTGAAGACGTCCAGACCCGTGCGGACGGCGACGCTCGCGGTCGCAGCGCCGAACAGCACGCAGAAGAGCAGCGCTACGACCAGGATCGCGTTACGCACGCGCGGCTCCGCGCCGGCGGCTGTCGCTTCGGAACATCGTCAGTAGGCCGGACTCGGAGGCCCGGGGCCCGGGGCTCGGCGACCGCTGATGAACAGCTTGATCGCGGCGAGGCCGAAGACGAAGCCCCCAACGTGGGCGAAGTAGGCCACCCCGCCTCCTCCCGCCACCTCGGAGGAGCCGAACTGCCCCAGGAACTGCAGGGCCAGCCAGAGGACCAGGAAGGCGAGAGCGGGGACCTCGATCAGAGTCACGAAGAAGATCACGATCACCAGCGTCAGCACTCGCGCGTGCGGGTGTAAGAGGAGATAGCCGCCGAGAACTCCCGCGACGGCACCGCTCGCGCCGATCTGGGGGACCGTGGAGTCCAAATCGAGCAGGCTCTGCGTATAGCCCGCCACGATCCCTGCCAGCAGGTAGAACAGCAGGAAGCGCGGCCGGCCCATCGAGTCCTCGACGTTGTTGCCGAAGATCCACAGAAAGAGCATGTTGAAGCCGATGTGGAGCAGCCCGCCGTGCATGAACATCGACGTGAACAAAGTCGCCCACCAAGCCGGCGCGTCCAGGGGCTGCACGGGCGCAATTCCTTGAGCGGCGAGCTCCTGCGCTTCCGCGTACTCAGGAGTCCCCTGACACACCACGTCGACGCTCGCGGCCGGGCTGCCCACTGCGCCGAGCGCGCAGTCCTTGCCCGGATGCGTGATGCGGTAGGGAATGGCGCCGTACTCGATCGTGGTCTCGTCCCGCTCCGACAGGCCCTCGACGTGCGGCGAGCGGCTCGACCCCGGGGTCGTCGACCGGCTCAGCTGCCAGGCGAACACGGCGATGTTCGCGACGATCAGCAGCACCGTCACGATCGGAAACCGCACCGTGGGGATGTTGTCCTTGAGCGGGATCAAGGGCGGCCGAAGCCTAGTGGTCGCCTGCGCACGCACTCGCGGGCACCTGTTACCGTCTCAGCACACCAGCGACGAAGGGGGGGGACAGTCTTGGCAGGGAAGACGCTTAGGATCGCGACTGCGGTCGCGGCCATCTTGTTGCTAGCGGTCGTGTCGGTCGCGGGCGCCCGCGGGCCGGCGAAGACGAAGGTGACGATCCAGGGGGGCGGCGGCGAGTACTTCGGTTACGTCAAGAGCTCGAAGCGGAAGTGCAAGAGCAACCGCGAGGTGAAGCTGTTCAAGCAGCTCGGCTCCAAGCCGCACCCGCGCTCCGACAGGTTCATCAACTCGGACATCGCCCAGCCGAACAACGACGGCTACCAGTGGAACACGGGAAGCACCGGCGTGCACACCGGCAAGGTCTACGCGCGGACGCCCCGCATCGAAGGGTGCAAGTCCGACAACAGCAGGACGATCCAGGCCAGCTAGCCCGAGCTCGGAGACCCAGCGTCGCGGCGCGTTCGCGGGCCCGGCGCGCCGGCGCGTGCTCAGGCGAGGTCGGCTCTGTGTCGTACGCGGCGAGCTAGGCGGCGCGGCGCTCGGCGACCTTGCGGGCGCTCGCGTCCGCGTGGTAGGAGCTGCGCACCAGCGGTCCGGCAGCCACTGACTCGAAGCCGAGCGCGTAAGCGGCGCGCTCGAGCGCCTCGAACTCCTCCGGGTGCCAGTAGCGGACTACCGGGAGGTGCTGCTCCGTTGGCCGCAGGTACTGGCCGACGGTGAGGATCTGGACGCGGTGCTCGCGCAGGACCCCGAACGCCTCCACCATCTCGTCGAAGCTCTCGCCGAGGCCGACCATCAGGCCCGACTTGGTGACCACGCGCTCGCCGCCGATCTCCTTCGCCAGCCGCAGCACGCGCGCGGAGCGCATGAAGTCCGAGCCTCGCCGAGCCTTCGGGTAAAGGCGCGGCACCGTCTCGACGTTGTGGTTGAAGACGTCCGGTCTCTCGTGCACCACTCTCGCCACCGGCATCTCCTGACCGCGAAAGTCGGGGGTCAGCACCTCGACCTTGCAGCCCGGGGCCAGCATCCGGATCGAGCGAATCACCCCGACGAATGCGCCGGCGCCGTAATCGGGCAGGTCGTCGCGGTCCACCGAGGTGACCACCGCGTGCCGCAGCCCCATGCGCTTCACTGACGCCGCCACCCGCATCGGCTCCAGGGGGTCGTGCCAGGTCGGCTTGCCGGTCTGGACGTTGCAAAAGCCGCACCGGCGTGTGCACACATCGCCCAGGATCATGAACGTGGCGGTGCCGCGCTCCCAGCACTCGCCGACGTTCGGGCAGTTGGCCTCCTCGCAGACGGTGTGCAGGTTCTGGTCGTGGATCATGGACTTGAGGTGGCGGTATGTCGGCCCTCCCGGAGCCGGCACCTTCAACCACGGCGGCTTGCGCTCACGGAACGGCCGCCCCTTCGCCGGTTGCATCCCGCCAGGCCGCGCCCGAGAGCGAGTTACGTGAAGGTCCGCAGGCCCCGTGGTCCCGGCGTCTGTGCCGGACTCCGAAGGCCTTGTCGCGGCGCTCGGCTCCATCGCTCTACCGTAGCGCCGGCGCCGCTTGGGCCAGCGCTTCCATCCCGGGGACCCGCTCGGCGAGCTCGTGCGCACCGACCTCGGTCGGCGTCCTGGAATAGAGCTCGCCGAAGCGGTCGCGAACCGTGGTCGCGAACTCCTCCAGGTCCGGCGACGCCGCCAGCTCGCGCGCCACGGAGGTCGTCCTGCACGCCTCGATCCCGCACGGCACGATCCACTCGAATGGCAGCAGGTCGTTGTGGACGTTGACCGCGAAGCCGTGTGTCGTGACCCCGCCGCTCACGTGGACGCCGATCGAGCCGATCTTGCGGCGCTCCGCCGTCCACACGCCGGTGAGCCCCTCGACCGTGTCGGCGAGAACGTCCCAGTCGCCGAGCGCCGTGGTGATCACCCGCTCCATGCGACGTATGTAGTCGTGCACGTCGTTTCCGAGTGGCCTCAGCGAGATGATCGGGTAGCCCACCAGCTGGCCCGGGCCGTGGTAGGTGACCCGACCCCCGCGGTCCGTCGCGCACACTTCGATTCCCTGCCGTCGGTACCAGTGCTCTCCCATCGGCAGCTCATCGGCGGTGGACCGGCGGCCTTTCGTGTAGGTGGGCGGATGCTCCAGGAGCAGGAGCAGGTCGGGGACGTCGTTCGCCTGCCGCGCGGCCTCCAGGCGCTTTTGCGCGAGGCGGGCGTCCTCGTAGGGGATCTGCCCGAGTCTGACGACCCAAACCTCGTTCACGGATCCCAGTCTCTCACGCGACGACAGCGTGGTCGCACCGTGCCGCGGCGAGGCGCTCTTCGGCGAGCTCGCAGGCGGCTCGCAGGGGCGTGACGGCGCGCTCGCCGACGGCGATCAACACCCGCTCCGTGTTGTCCTCGATCGCGAGCACGAGCTTGCGAGCCTGCTCCTGCGAGTAGCCCCTGATCTCGCTGTAGACCTGAATCAGGCCGCCCGCGTTCACGATGAAGTCCGGCGCGTACAGGATGCCCCGCTCCGCCAGCAGCTCGTCGAGGCCTTCGGTGGCGAGCTGGTTGTTCGCGCTTCCACAGACGATCGCGCAGCGCAGAAGCCGCGCGTTCTCGAGGTCGATAGCGCCGCCCAGCGCGCAAGGGGCGAGGACGTCGCATTCGACCAGCATGGCCTCCGAAGGATCGACCCAGCGTGCCCCGAGCTCCGCGGCCAACCGGCGCTTTCCGGAGTCGATGTCCGAGACCACCAGCTGCGCGCCTAGCTCGGCGAGCCGGCGGGCGAGCTTCTCGCCGACGTGGCCCAACCCCACGATCGCAATGCGGTGGCCGGCCGGGTCCCCGTGGCCGAAGCGCTCGCTGAGGCACGCCCGCATCGCAGCCTCGACGCCGAGAGCGGTCAACGGGCTCGGATCGCCGACTCCACCACGATCCGGCGGGAGCCCGGTCACGTGGTCCGTTCGCTCGGCGATCGCGACGAGGTCCTCGGCCGCGATGCCAACGTCCTCGGCGGTGACGTAGCGGCCCCCGAGCGAGTTGACGAGGTCGCCGAAGTCGAGGAGAAGGGCGCGTCGCTGCGCTTCCGAGGGCTGCGCTGCGCTGGGGGAGCAGATCACGCCCTTGCCGCCACCGAGGTCGAGCCCGGCCGCCGCCGCCTTGTAGGTCATCCCATCAGCCAGTCTGAGCGCGTCGCGTGCGCCGTCCACCACCGCCTCGTAGTGCCACATGCGCACCCCGCCGAGGGCCGGTCCCAGCAGCGTCGAGTGGATAGCCACGACCACGTACGCGCCGCTTCGGAGTCCCCTCTGGACCACAAGCTGCTCGTGATCGAAGTCCACCGGCCCGACGGTCGTGCGCGGTGTCCGAGGCCCACCGGAGTCGCGGCGCCGCCGGACTCTGGTCACCGCCGCACCGCCGTTGGCGCGAAGCTCCGTCGTCACGCTCGCCTCAGCTCCCACCGCTCCAGCCGCTCCTTCACCGTCGCGAGAAAGCGGGCGGCGTCGGCGCCATCGAGCGCCCGGTGGTCCCACGACATGCACAGATAGGCCATCGGATGGATCGCGATCGCATCCTCGCCCCCGTCGGGGCCCACCTCGTCCCCCGACCCAGAACGGATGCGATCGGGCGTCTCGATCACGACCGGGCGCTTGACGATCGCTTCGAGGTCGAGAATCGCCACCTGCGGCTGGTTGATGATCGGGGTCGCGAGCACCGCGCCGAATTGCCCTGGGTTCGTGACCGTGAACGTGCCGCCGTTCACCTCGTCGGGCTCCAACCGGCGGTTTCGCGCCCGCTCCGCGACGTCGGCGATCGCGGCCGCGACGCCTTCGAGACTGAGCCGCTGAGACTGGCGGATCACTGGCACGATCAAGCCGTCGTCCAGGGCCACCGCGATCCCGAGGTTGACGTCGTGGTGGTAGACGATCTCCTCGCCGTCCACCGATGCGTTGAGCTTCGGGTGCTGCTGAAGGGCCTCGACCGTTGCGAGGGCCACGAACGCCAGATAGGTGAGGTTGACCCCGCGGCGTCCCAGCTCACCGCGGAGTTCCGCCCGCCGCGCGGCGACCCGCGAGAAATCGGCCTCGACGATCGTCGTGCAGTGAGCGGCGGTGCGGCGGCTTTCGAGCATGTGTCGTGCGATCGCCTGCCGCATCGCCGACATCGGCTCCCGCCGGCCGGGGGCCAGCTCCTCGACCAAGTGCGGAGCGGAACCGCCGGCAGCCCCGCCCGCCGCCGGTGGAGAGAGGTCACTGTCCACGTCCGGCGGCACTCCGTCCTCGGGCCGGTAGGGCGACTCGATGTGGATGGCGGGCTCCGCCGGGACGTCGGCGGCAGCCTCCTCGTGGAGCTCGATGTAGGCGAGGACGTCCTGCTTTCGCACCCGGCCACCCACGCCCGTGCCGTTCACCTGCGTCAGGTCGACGCCGTGCTTTTCGGCGATCCGACGGACCACCGGAGAGAAAAACGCGGAGCGATCGCCACCGCTGTCCGGCGCCTCCTCCTCGGGGTGGGCCTCGCCGGGCCTTGCCGCCGGGTCGATCTCGGCCAGCGGCGTGCCGACCGCCACTGTAGCTCCGGCCTCGATCAGGATCCGCTCCAGGCGCCCGTCGGCCGGCGAGGGAATCTCGACGTCCACCTTGTCGGTCGTCACGTCGCACAGCGCCTCATCCGAGCGGACCCAGTCGCCGGGTCGCTTTCGCCACTCGACGATCGTCCCCTCAGCCACCGATACGCCCATCTG
The DNA here is from genome assembly GCA_963755775.1 of uncultured Actinomycetes bacterium. GTDB lineage: Bacteria > Actinomycetota > Thermoleophilia > Solirubrobacterales > 70-9 > AC-56. The sequence goes on from CAVWKY010000001.1 coordinate 44,460, forward strand.
TGGCATCAGGACCTCCACGGGGCCTGAGCTCCGCTTCGGGCCGGCGGCGCCCGGCCGCGAAGCGGTTGCCGGTGTCGTTTCAGTATGCGATGAGCGCACGGCAGGCCTCCTTCATGTCGTCGAGCTGCGGCAGGACCGCCTGTTCCAATGGCGGGCTGAACGGGATCGGGACGTCCGCGGCGCTCAGGCGAGCGACCGGCGCGTCGAGGTCCTCGAAGGCCTCCTCGGCGATCAGCGCGGCGACCTCGGCGCCCACCCCGCAGGAGCGCGTTGCCTCGTGCGCCACGAGGACCTTGCTGGTCTTGCGGACGCTGGCCAGGATCGCCTCGCGATCCAGCGGGCACAGGGTGCGCAGGTCAACCACCTCGATATCGCCGCCGAGCTCTTCGGCCGCCTGCAGGGCAAGGTGGACGCTGGACCCGTACGTGATCACGGTGAGCTCGCTTCCCTCACGGGCAACGCGGGCCTTGCCGATCGGCGTCGTGTGCTCGCCAGGCGGGACTTCGCCCTTCACGTGCCGGTACAGCGCCTTGTGCTCCAGATAGCAGACCGGGTTCGGGTCGCGGATCGCGCTGACCAGCAGGCCCTTGGCATCTGCGGCGGTCGCTGGGGCCACCACCTTCAGCCCCGGCGTCTGCAGGAACCAAGCCTCTGGGTTCTGGGAGTGGAAGGGCCCACCTGAGAACCCCCCTCCCGACGGCAGCCGGATCACGATCGGGACCGCGATCCCCTGGCGGTAGTGGAGCTTCGCCGCCACGTTGACGAGCTGGTCGAATCCGCATGAGATGAAGTCGGCGAACTGCATCTCGCAGACGGGCTTCAGCCCCTCGATGGCCGCGCCGATGGCGGTCCCGATGATCGCGTTCTCGGCCAGCGGTGTGTCCACGCAACGCTCGGTGCCGAACTGCTCGACGAACCCGTCGGTGACCTTGAACGCGCCGCCGAAGGCCCCAATGTCCTCACCAATGCAGAACACCGATGGGTCACGCGCCATCTCTTCGCGCAGCCCATCGGAGATCGCCTGCAGGTAGGTGACCTCGGGGGTCGCGGTCGCCCCGATGCTCATGACCGGCCGCCTTCCGTCGCGAGGACGCCTTCTCCGTTGGGACTACCGGCCGGCATCCCGTTGGAGCTGCCGGGGCCCGCGGCCCAGCGTGACCACGGCGCCTCGCCGTCGCCCAGGGCCTCCCAGGCGTCAGCGAACACCCCTTGGGTCGCCAGCCCGGGATCGGGCATCGGAGAGGCGAGCGCGGCCTGCGCGCACTCCTCGACGTAGCCCCGGACCTGCGAGCGGATTCCGTCCACCTCCTCGGCTGAGAACCCGTGGTCGGCGATCAGTTGCTTGGCATAGCGATCGATGGGGTCGCGCCGCTCCCACTCCTCGAGCATCTCCTTGGGGACGTAGCGCATGTCATCGTGGGCCCCATGACCATGCATCCGCATCGTCTGGCACTCGATCAAGGTCGGACCGTTACCGGCTCGAGCCCGCGCGGATGCGGCACGAGCCGCGTCGAAAACGGCCTCCACGTCGTTGCCGTCCACGTTCACGCCACGGAACCCATACGTGTGGGCGCGCTCGACGGGATCGACCGCGAACTCGAGCTCGTTGGGCGTCGAATAGGCGAACCGGTTGTTCTCCAGCACGAACACCACCGGCAGCCGGTGGATCCCCGCGAAGTTCATCGCCTCGTGCCATTGCCCGTTCGCGGTTGAGCCCTCGCCGAAGAAGGTCATCGCCACTCGCGGCTCGCGCTTCAGCTTGAAGGCCATCGCGATGCCCGTAGCCACCAGTGCCATGTCCGGGAGCATCGAGACCATGCCCACGCATCCCAGCCGCCGGTCGCCGAAGTGCATGTTCCCGTCCTTCCCCCGGGTGACTCCGCCGGCCCGCCCCATGTAATTGGCCAGGTAGCGGTCGGGGGTCACTCCGCGGACGAGGTGCGCTCCGAGATCCCGGTGGAGGATGCACATCCGATCCTGCGGACCGAGCACGAAGGCGGCGCCGACCGAGATCGCTTCCTGTCCGCGGCCGTCGTAGAACGACCCGGGCACCTTCCCCTGCTTGTAGAGAGTGAGGGCGCGCTCCTCGGACGCGCGCATCATGAGCATGTAGCGGAAGAGGTTCGCGCGATCCTGGTGCGTCAGCGACCCGTCTGCGAGATCGCGTGCGAGGTGTGTCACGACAGCGCTCGCGTCGCTCGTCTCCATCTCCTGTCCGCCTTTCGTCGGGGCCGGGCGGTGGGATCTCCACCGACCGAACCGTTCTCACCGATCCGGGATCTCCGTCGCGGTGCCTACGGACGGGGGAAAAGGGGGTTCCGCCCCTCCTCCCCTATGTATCAACTGTCACTGGATTCTAAAGGCGGCGCGGTGGCCTTTCAAGCGGGCGGTCGGGCCCGCCGGGCAACCGCCGAGGGCGGCTGTCCTAGAGAGCCAGCCCCAGCGGTTCCTCGAGCAGCCGGCGAATCCGGTCCAGGAACTCGGCGCCGTCGGCGCCGTACAGGATGCGGTGGTCGCAGGCCAGGTTCAGTGCCATCAGATGCGCGGGAACGATCTCGCCGTCGCGAACCACCGGGCGCTCGGTGATCGCCCCAACCGCCAGGATCCCGGCCTGCGGAGGATTGATGACGGCGACGAAGCTGTCAATGCCGAACATTCCCAGGTTCGAGACGGTAAACGTCCCACCTGAGAGCTCGGGCGGGGTGATCGTGCCCTCGCGCACCCGTGCGGCAAGCGCCCGTGTCTCACTGGCGATCCGCCGCAGGCCCTTCTGATCGGCGTCGAACACCGTGGGGACCACCAGCGCGTCCTGGCCGGCGACCGCGACGCCCACGTTGACCCGGGAGTACAGCTCGAGTCGCCCGTCCCGGTACGCGCCGTTGGCGCGGGGATGCTCGCGAAGCGCGATCGCGCACGCCTTGACGACCATGTCGTTGAATGAAGGCACCGTCTCTCCCTCGGCCGCCACGGCCTTGAGACGCCGTCTCGCCTCGACCGCGCGGCTCATGTCCACCTCGACGGAGAGATAGAAGTGGGGCGCCGTGGCCTTGGACTCGGCCATGCGCCTGGCCACGGTCTGCTGGAGCTTGGTCAGTTCCTCGTGTGAGGCAGTCCCCTTCGCCGTCTCGGGGCGCTCGTGCACGCCCGGGGTGGGCCCGGCCGGCGGCGCCGCGGGTGCGGCCGGAGCCGCCGCCGCCCCGGTTGCCACCGCCCGCTCCACGTCGGCCTTCACGATCCGGCCCCCCGGCCCGGAGCCCGAGATCGCGCCGAGCTCCAGACCGTTCTCGCGGGCGATGCGCCGGGCCAGCGGGGAAGCCTTGATCCGTCCGTCTCCGGTCTCGGCCGGGGTTTCGGGCGCGGCCGCCGCGGGCTCGGCGGCGCGAGAAGCAGGTGAAGCTGCGGCTGTCGAGTCGGAAGGGGCGGTCTCCTCAGTGGCTTCCCCTTGCTCCGCTGTCGCTTCACGGGTCGCCGCGGCGCCGTCCCCCGACGGAGCCTCGCCGGCTTCTCCGACCCGCGCGATCACCTCCCCAATCGCCAGCGTGTCTCCCTCGCCCGCCAGGAGCTCGACCAGAGTTCCGTGGTCGGGGGCCTCGTAGACCATGTTCGCCTTGTCCGTTTCGATCTCGACCAGCTCCTCGCCCCGCGCGACCTGGTCGCCGGGCGATTTGAGCCACCGCAGGATCGTGCCCTCCTCCATCGAGTCGGAGAGGCGCGGCATGACGATGTCCTTGGCCACTAGAGCCATCCCTCCAGCGTGGCCAGGGCCGCGCTGACCACATGCTCCGGGTGGGGGATCGCGGCCTGTTCGAGGCGCTTCGCGTACGGCATCGGCACGTCGGCGCCGGTGACTCGCTGAATCGGGGCGTCGAGGTGGTCGAAGGCCTGCTCACCGACCAGGGCCGCGATGTTGGCCCCGACGCCCCCATGCGGCCAGCCCTCCTCGACGATCACGCACCGGTTCGTCTTGCGTACCGATTCGAGGATGGTGTCGAGGTCGAGCGGGCGAAGTGTGCGCGGGTCGATCACCTCCGCCTCGGCACCGTGCTCGGTGGCGAGCGTCTTGGCCGCCCGCTGCGCCACGTCGACCATCCGCAGGATGGCGACCACGGTCACGTCGCCGCCCTCCCGGACCACCGCTGCCTCGCCGAAGTCGACGGTGTGGTCGCCGTTGTCGGCTTCAGGAACCTCGCCGCGGAACCCGTACAGGGTCTCGTGCTCGATAAAGATCACTGGGTTGTCGTCGCGGATCGCCGACTTCAGCAATCCTTTCCCGTCGGCGGGGGTCGAGGGGCAGGCGACGAGCAGGCCGGGGATGTGCTGGAACATGGCCTCGAAGCTGTGGGAGTGGGTAGGGCCGAGCTGATGCCCACCGCCCCCGGGCATCCGGACCACCATCGGGACCCTGACCTGGCCGTTGAACATGTAGGGGATCGCGGCCATGTGGTTGACGATCTGATCCATGGCCAGGAGCGAGAAGTTGACCGTCATCAGCTCGACCACCGGGCGGAGCCCCGCCATCGCCGCTCCGAGGCCGGTACCCACGATCGCGTTCTCGGAGATCGGAGTGTCCCGGACGCGTTCGTCGCCGAACTCGTCGAGGAGGCCCTCGGTGACCTTGAAGGCGCCCTGAAACACCCCGACGTCTTCGCCCATGATGAACACGTGCTCGTCCCGGCGCATCTCCTCGGCCAGCGCCTGGTTCAGCGCCTCGCGCATTCGCATCACCGCCACGGCAACCCCACCTCGTCAGTCTCTCTCCCGGTCCTCTAGGGCGTCGGCGGCGTCGCGCTCGGCCGTGGCCTGATCGGGCCGACGTCCCCGGGGACTCCGCTGGCCTGCATAGGCGGCGCCAGCCTCGGCCAGCTTTCGCGCCTCGCCCGTGGCGCCGACCTGGCGCTCTTCCTCGCCGCGGTGAGGCTTCGGGGTTCGCTCGTCGACGGCGTACCACCCGCGCACCTGGTCGCCGACCACGTACAGGTGGTCGTAGAGCGACTCAAGCGGGGGCTCGGGCGAGTTGTCCGCGAACTCGACCGCATCCATCACCCGGCGCTCGATCCGCTCCTCGAGCTCCTCGAGGTATCCGTCGTCCACAACCCCCTCGGCGAGGAGGCGGTCCCGGAACACTTTCAGGGGGTCCTTCTCGCGCCATTCCTCGACCTCCTCCTTCGTCCGGTAGACCTCTGGGTCTGCCGCGGAGTGGCCGCGGTAGCGATAGGTGAACGCCTCCACCAGGGTCGGCTGGCGGTCCTCGCGCGCGATCCGCATGTGCTCGGCCACCGTCTCGCGCACCGCGAGCACATCCATCCCGTCCACCCGGACCCCGGGCACCCCCAGCCCCTCGGCCTTTCGCGAGAGGTCGGTGACCGCCGAGTGCCGGTCGATCGAAGTCCCCATGCCGTAGAGGTTGTTCTCGACCAGGAACACGACGGGGAGCTTCCACAGTGCTGTGAGGTTCATCGTCTCGCCGAAGTTGCCGGTGTTCGAGGCCCCGTCGCCGAACATGCAGACGGTGACCAGGTCCTCCTTCCTGTAGTCACAGGCCAGGGCGAGCCCGGTCGCAAGCGGGAGGTTGCCCCCGACGATCCCGTAGCCGCCCATGAATCGGTGTTCGAGGTCGAACATGTGCATGGATCCGCCCCGTCCTCTCGAGCAGCCGTCCTCGCGCCCGAAGAGCTCGGCCATCACCCGGTTGGGGTCGGTTCCGCGCGCGATCGCGTGGCCGTGGGTGCGGTAGGTGCCGATGAGGTAATCGTCCGGGCGCATTACCGACGTCGTGCCGACGATCGTCGCCTCTTCGCCGATCGCCAGGTGGAGGAAGCCGCCGGCCTTGGCCTGCTGGTACTGGCGCCCAGCCTCCTCCTCGAAGCGCCGGATCAGCGCCATCGTCTCCAGCAGCTCGCGGCACGTGGCTGGGTCGGGAAGCTCATGCGCGGCGGCGCGCTTGCCGTCGCCGGCCAGCCCCGGCTTCGCGGTCTTGACGGGCTCCTCAGCCACCGCTGCTCACGATAACGCCGCGGCCAAGGCCGCGGCCTCGTTCAGGCGGTCGTCCCCCCACAGGACCTCGGCCCTCACCAGCACGCTCGGGACCCCGCGGACGCCCAGGTCGCCGGCTCGTTCGGTGCCCTCGCGCAGGGCGCGCTTCAACGCATCACGCTCCACGGCCGCCAGCAGGGCCCTCGGATGGATCTCGGCGGCAGCCGCGGCAAGCACCACGTTGTCCGGCTGACTCAGGTCACGGCCGGCGGCGAACGCTTGACGGAACGCGGCGAGCGAGAACGACGCGGCGCGACCGATCTCCTTCGCGTAGGTGGCGGCGCGCATCGCGACCAGGGTGTTGCCCGGAAACGGATCCGGCCAGCGGATCGGCGGCAAGCCGTAATCGGATGCTCGCCGTTCGACCTCACGCATCCCGTCCTCTCGTTCCGGACCCGTGCTCCAGGACCGTCGCCCGAACCGCTTGAACAAGCCACCGAGGAGGACCGGCTGCCACTCTGGCGGCTCGCCGCCCGCCTCGGTGAAGGCCGAGTTGACCCGCTCGGCGGCCAGATACGAATAGGGCGAGCCGAGGTCGTAGAAGAAAAGGGGCCGTTCGGCCGGCGGCATCGGGGCCGTTATTGGTGGATCGCCCAGCCGTCTACGGCGCGGGCTGCATCGAGCACCGCCTCTGAGATCGTCGGGTGGGGGTGCACGATCCGCGCCAGCTCCTGGTAGCCGCCCTCGAGCGCCATCGTGTCCACCAGTTCGCTGATCATGTCGCAGGCCCGGTTGCCGACCACGTGCGCCCCGAGGATCTCGCCGTACTCGGGCTCGGCGACGATCTTCACCAACCCGTCACGGTCGTCATAGATGGCCGCGGCACCAACGCCGCCCAGCTTGAAGCGACCCACCTTGACGTCGTGCCCATCCTCCTTGGCCTGGGCCTCGGTCAGGCCGACGCTGGCGACCTGAGGCTGGCAGAACGTCGCGCCCGCGACGAGGTTCTCGTCCACGGGATGGGTGGCCACGCCGGCGGCGTGCTCGACCGCCACCACCCCCTCCTCGGATGCCTTGTGCGCGAGCGCCTTTCTGCCCACCAGGTCACCGATCGCATAGACCTTCGGATTCGAGGTGCGCTGGTACTCGTCGACCTCGACCTTTCCGCGGTCGTCCGTCTTCACCCCGGCCGCGTCCAGGTTCAACGCCGCCGTGTCTGGAGCGCGCCCCCCGGCGATGCAGAGGTAGTCCACCTCGGTCTCGGTATCGCCGTACCTCACCTTCACCGAGCCCTGGCCCGGCTCTACCGCCTCTACCTTGGTGCCGGTCGAGATCGTGATGTTCTGTTTCTTGAACGCCCGCTCGACCACCCGCGCCATGTCCTTGTCCTCGGCCGGGAGAATCTGGTCGAGCATCTCGATCAGGACCACCTCGGTGCCGAAGCGGCCGTACGCGGACGCGATCTCGGCACCGGATGCGCCTGCGCCGACCACGGCGATCCTCTTCGGTTGCTCGGGAAGCGACCACGCCCCCCAGGTGTCGACGATCCGGCCACCGAAGTCCACGCCCGGTATGGGCAGCGCCACCGAGCCGCTGGCCAGGACGACCGCCCCCGCCTCGTAGGTCTCGCCGGCGACCTCGACGTTGCCGTCGTCTCGCAGTGACCCCTCACCCTCGATCGACTCGACCTTGTTCTTGTCCCACAGCAACTTCACCCCGCCGGCGAGGGTGTCGGAGACCTTGGCGCGCCGCGCTCCGAGCGCCTCCCAATCCACGCTGGCCGACTCGACCTTTATCCCAAGGGCCTCGCCGTTCACGGCTTGGTCGAAGACCTCGGCGCTGTGCAGCACGGTCTTCGCGGGGATGCAGGCGTAATTGAGGCAGCGGCCGCCGGGCTTGTCCCTCTCCACGACCGCGGTCTTGCGACCGAGCTGGGCGGCGCGGATGGCGGCCACGTAGCCGCCGGGACCGCCGCCGATCACGATCACGTCGTAAGCGTCGGCCATCTCCTCGACTCTATAAGAACGTTTCGGCGCTTCCTCAGCGCCGAGTCACCGTCCGGGCGCGACCGAGCTCCGAAATTGCTCGTAGGCGGTGGGGAAGCCGGCCCCTGGACGGGTTATTGCCGCATACCGGCAGCGGCTCGTCCACACCGACAGCCCCCGCTTCTGGCTGCCCTACCCAGCCATCACCGGTCTGAACGCACTGCGGACTAGGGCCGCGGCGCCCGTTCCGGTACCTGGATCCGCGCCATGGCCTTGACCATGAAGTAGAAGAGCACGCCCGCGATGGCGACGATCGCGAGGCTTCCGAGAAGGAGCCCAACCGTCAGGGCGCTGATCGCTCCCAGGGTCGCCGAAAGGATCACGAGGACGAGCGCGGCCTGGAACCCGAGGACGGCCCAGTAGCGGGTCCGCCACAGACCGTAGGCCATGGCGCCGATGAGGATCGCGAAGCTGATCGAGCCGACCGTGTTGGGACGAGGATCGTCGCGGAGCACGTCCCAGAGCGCGAATCCCATGACCGTCAGGCCGGCGATCGCGGTGGAGATCGCCGCCGCGACCGTCACCACCGGCGGGCGCTCGTCCTCCGCCAGAGGCTCCAGCGCTTCGCGGGCGGTCCGGTTCTTCTCCTCGTAGCGAGCGGCGACCTCGGCGCGTCGCTCGGCGGAGCGCGCCTTGCGCTTGGCGCGTTCGGTGCGTCGGCGCTCGCGACTGGCCATCAGAGTCCCGCCGGCACGCCTGCCTCGAGCGCTTCCCGAAGGGTGCGGGCGGCGGCGTTGGGGTCGGCAGCGTCGCGGATCGCCCGCACGACCACGATCCGCTCTGCCCCCGCGGCGACGACCTGCGACACGTTCTCGACGTTGATCCCGCCGATCGCAAACCACGGGACCGTTGCCTCGCGGGTGGCGAACTCGATCAGGCCAAGTCCGGTCCCCGGCCTGCCCCGCTTGGTCGGCGTCTCCCAAACCGGGCCGACACTGAGCTGGTCGGGGCGGTCGTCGCCGTCGGCGTTGCAGGCAGCCATCACCTGGTCGGGCGAGTGGGTGGAGAGCCCGATCCAGGCCTCGGGCCCGACGAGCCTCCGGGCTTCGGCCACGGCCATGTCGTCCTGTCCCAAATGGACTCCGTCGGCTTCGCAGGCGGCGACCAGGTCGGGCCGGTCATTGAGAACGAACAGGGCTCCGTGCTCGTCGGCTGCGTGCCGGAAGGGGCCGGCCATGTCGACGAGCTCCTCGTCGAGCCGGGCCTCCTTCTCTCGCATCTGCACGATGTCCACCCCGCCGCAAAGCGCGGCATCCAGCAGCGCCCCCGGGTCCCGCCCGCCCGGGAGCGCCTCGCAGACGAAGTACAGACGGGCCTCGCCCAGGCTGGCCAGCCGCATCGCGCGCACCGCCTCCGCCCTTGACTGGAAGATCTTCACCGTGCGGACCCGTCCCTCCTCGAAGGTCCAGAGCTGGCCTCCGACCGCCTCGGTTTGCACACCGCTGGAGCTGCCGCGGATGCTGAAGCGGCCCTCCATCGCGAGCCGGTTGCCGAGCGACGAGAGGCGGGACGCGTGCCAGGTCGTCTCCGAGAACGCATCGAGAACCGAGTCGAACAGGCCGCGCGCCTGGTCGAGCCCGCGGTACACACCCCGATTCGGACTCAGCGACGCCGACCAGTCGAGGACGAGGTCTGGGGCGGCGAACCGCCCCAGCGACGCGAAGTCGCGGGTGCGCCAGGCGGTTTCGAGCCCTCGCACCGCAGTCTCCATTCGGGGATCCACATGGGCAGTATCCAACCCACGGCGGGTACCATGGAACGAGAACGGGAGCCCACAGGCAAGGGCTGAGAGGGCGGCATCCGGGCCGCCGACCGTCTGAACCTGATCCGGGTAATGCCGGCGAAGGGATGGTGGCGCGGACCGCCCATCCGGTGGAGAGCGAGGCGATCGTGCCCGACGGAATCACAAATCCAAGCGACGATCACGACGGCGTCGTCGTGCCCCTGAAGCGTCCGCGCCCCCAGCGCGGGCCGGAGGCCCTCGACGCGATCGTCGTTGGCGCTGGAGTGGCCGGGCTTGCTTGCGCCTGGCGAGCCGCCCGGCGGGGAGTGCGCGTGCGGGTGCTGGAGCGCGAACACCCCGGCGCCGGAGCCTCGGGCGTGGCAGCGGGCATGCTGGCCCCGGTCGGTGAAGCCGGGTGGGACGAGGACGCGCTGGTTCGCCTCCAGGTCGCCTCGGCAGCGGCGTGGCCGGAGTTCGCCGGCGAACTGGCGGAGGACAGCGGGTTGGAGGTCGGCTACGAGAGGAGCGGCGCCATCCATGTCGCCCTCGATCGAGACGAGGCCGAGGAGCTGCGCCGGCGCTTCGAGCTGATGGACTCACTCGACCTGGGGGTCGAGTGGCTCCGACCACGGGCTGCCAGGGAGCTGGAGCCTGGATTGGCGCCGACCTGCACCGCGGGAGTCGAGGCCCCCGGCGAGGCGGCCGTGGACCCTGGCCTCCTGCTGCCGGCGCTCAGGGCGGCGACCGAGCACCGCGGCGGCCAGGTCTTCGCGCCGGCCGAGGTCACGGACGTGCTCACCGACGATGGGCGCGTGACGGGGGTGGCAACGGGGGATGGCCGGGAGCACCGCGCGGACCACGTGGTCCTGGCGACCGGTGCCTGGGCGGGAGCGACGCCGTGGCTCCCGCCGCATGCCCGCCCGCCCGTTCGTCCGGTCAAGGGCCAGGTGCTCACGCTCCGCAGCGACCCGGAGCGCCCCGCGTGCCGGCGGATCGTTGTCACCGGTCGCGTCTACATGGTCCCGCGTCCCGACGGTCGCCTGATCGTGGGGGCCACGGTGGAGGAACGCGGGTTCGACGTCCGGGTGACCGCCGGTGGGGTGCACGAGCTGCTTCGCGAGGCATACCGGGCGATCCCCGAGATCGCCGAGCTTGAGCTGGTCGAGACGCTGGTCGGGCTGCGGCCCGGGACGCCCGACAACGCGCCGCTGGTGGGCCCGGGTGGAATGGACGGGCTCCTGCTCGCGACGGGCCACTACCGGAACGGCATCCTCCTGGCCCCGGTCTCGGGTGAGGCGATTGCCGCACTGCTGGCCGGTGAGCCGCTGCCTCCCAAGGTGGCGGCCGTCCACCCGGGCCGGTTCGAGGGCCAGGCCGCGCCCGGCCTGGCGTCCGCTCCGACGATCGAGGAGATGACCCGATGAGGGTCGAGCTCAACGGACGGACGGTCGAGATGCCCGCGGGCGCCACCGTGGCCGACGCGGTGCTCGAGGCCGGCGGTGAGCCGGGCGACGGTCGAGGGATCGCCGTCGCCATTGACGGCGAGGTGATTCGGCGAACGGATTGGACGAAGACGAAGCTCCGGAGCGATCAGAGCGTGGAGGTGGTCCATGCGGTCCAGGGTGGATAACCCCGCGACCGACGATCGGGTGGCGCCTGAGACCCCCACCGACCCCGAGAGCGGCTTTCACCTCGGCGGGAGGACATGGGGCTCGCGGCTGATCGTCGGCACCGGTGGGTTCCGCTCCCTGGAGACGATGGAGAACGCCCTGGTTGCCTCCGGTGCCGAGATCGTGACGGTCGCTCTGCGCCGGGTGGACCCACTGGCTCGTGGCTCGGCCCTCGACGTCATCGACCGCCTGGGGCTGTTCGCCCTGCCCAACACGGCGGGCTGTTACACGGCTCGTGACGCCGTGCGAACCGCGCACCTTGCGCGCGAGGCGTTCGAGACGGATTGGATCAAGCTCGAGGTAATCGGGGACGACCGAACGCTGTTCCCGGACGCGGTCGAGTTGGTCGACGCGGCCGAGCAGCTCGTGGACGAGGGGTTCACCGTGCTGCCATACACCAACGACGATCCGATCCTGGCGCGGCGCCTGGAGGAGTCGGGCTGCGCGGGGGTGATGCCGCTGGGATCACCGATCGGGTCCGGGATGGGGATCCGGAACCCGTACAACACCCAGATCATCGTCGAACGTGCGTCGGTCCCAGTGATTCTCGATGCCGGCATCGGCACCTCATCGGACGCGGCGCTGGCGATGGAGCTCGGTTGCGACGGCGTCCTTCTGTCGAGCTCCGTGGCGCGCGCCAAGGACCCCGCGCGGATGGCGAAGGCGATGCGCCAGGCGGTGGAGGCGGGATATGCGGCGCGACGGGCGGGCCGCATCCCGCGCAAGCTGCATGCGCAGGCCTCCACGCCCGATGAGGGGCTGCCCGAGCTCGGTTGAGCGGGCCCCCCAGGGACCGGGACGGGAGGAGGCCGGGCGTACCTAAGCCGCGCGGGTCAGATGAGCGAGGACGGTGGGCAGCTTCGTCCTTCGCATGGGGCGAGGCAGGGGGAGACGATGAAGCCGAGGCTCGAAGCCCGGTGCGCGCACGAATGCCTGCTCTTCCACGACCACACGCTCCGCGGCCTTCACCACCTCGGGATCGAACTCGCTGCCGGAGCGGAGGTTCAGGTCCAGGAGGGCCTCGGAATGGGACAACTCGACGGTGCCGGCGGCGGTCAACTCGCTCCACGCGCGGGCGACGGACAGCACGCGGCTGGCCAGCGGGGACCATGCTCTCAGCAGCCCCGCCGGGCGCCCCATCCCGTCCCATCGCTCGTCCACGTGGAGGGCGGCAAGCGTCGCTTCGTGCAGGTCCTCGAGCCGCCAGGCATCGAGCTCGAGCTCGCCCGGTTGCGAGCGCGCCAAGAGCGCCGCGCCGCGGGCGACCGTGCGACGTTCGCTGCGCGATAGGGCGAGCACGTCGGCGATCGCCGCCGCGTACAGCTTCGTCGCCCGCTGCTTGCTGAGGCGCGCAACGGAGCGCTCACGCGCCAGGGCCGCCAGGGCGAACTGCGGGATCACGACGACGATCGTCATCGGGGCCAGCGCGAAGACACCCAGCGGCCCGGCCAGCGCCGCCGTTGCCACCCCGAGGATGAGCATGGCGGCGAACGGCGGCAACATCTCCAGGAACTCCGACCGGATCAGCACCCCCGGGCGATAGCCCTGGTAGAAGGGCGCGAAGGTGAGTCGCGCGAACAGGAAGTTGACGGAGTACATGACCAAGCCGGTGGTGAACAGCGCCGGCATGGCCGCGGCCATGGACGGTGGGTCGGCGAGCTGGAGCACTCCGTAGCCGGCCAGGACTGCCAGCGCGAGGCTGCTCACCGTCGCGACGTGCCCCGGCGAGGCGACGTAGTCCTGGCCCGTCAGGCGGCTGATCGTGTCCGGCACCAACCACACGATCAGCGCCGTCAGCGGCCCGGCGATCGCGAGCGTCACGAGGGCCAAGACGATGCTGGCGTCGAAGTAGGCCAGGGGTCCGGCTGAGGGCACTGCCTTCAGCCGAGCCTCGGCGAGAAACGCGATCGCGGCGATCGCGGCGATCGCCACCAGCAGGACAGGCTCATCCCAGGCGACGGGCGGGGAGAGGAGCAAAAAGGCTGCGATTGCTCCCGCTGGGGGCGCGAGGGTCACGGCGGCGGCCAGAGCGGCGCGATGTGGCGTCGCCCCCTCGGGGCGCCACCGCCGTCGCCATGTCGTCACCGCGCTGCCTCGCATCCATTCGGGGCGCTATACGCGCGCACTCCCAGCTAAACCCTAGCCGATTGGCCAAGGCTCACGCGGTCGTGGACAGGTGTACGACCGGGGTTACTTGCTGCGGAAGCCCATCCCTGGTCTCCTCGCCGTTCGGTTGACTCTCCTGATTGCCCTGGGAACTCACTAAAGCCTACTAATCGCTGGCGAAAATTGCCCGGAATTCGCGAAGATTGGCGCGCGGTGTCCGCAACGTGCATGCGATCCGGTTGGCGCCCGCGAGCGCATTCGAATTCGATGTGCATCGGGAGGTGCTCGCGGACGGGTTGCTTCCGGATAGCGGCAATAACCCGTCCACCCTCGCCGCGTAGCCCCGTCTGAAGCACGCCCCGCCCACGGCCTCATCGGGTCGCTCGTCCCACCGTGGCCCCCCATCCGAACACATGTGCTACCGTGCCTGGGCTCTTTGTCCACTAACTTAATCGGGAAAGGCATAAACTAATAATGAATCGCTTTCGGCCGTCGCTCAGTGCGAGGAGCGCGACCGGCTCCAAGGCTGGTCGTGTCGGTCTCACCGGAGCCCTCGCGCTGGCGCTCGCGCTCGGGATCGCCGCCTGCGGCGACTCGTCCAGCGGCGGCTCGGGGCAGGTCAACTTGGTCGCCTACTCGATCGTCGAGTCCGTGTATGACGACAGTCTGATCCCCGGGTTCCAGAAGACCTCGGAAGGTGAGGGCTCGTCGTTCAAGAGCTCGTACGGTCCCTCGGGCGACCAGTCGCGGGCGGTCCAGGCGGGCCAGCCGGCCGACTACATCCACCTGTCGATTGAGCCCGACATGCAGGCGCTGGTCGACCAAGGGATCGTCGGTTCCGACTGGCAGGACAACGATTACGAGGGAATCGTCCAGAACTCGGTCGTGGTGTTCGTGACCCGCAAGGGCAATCCGAAGAACATCCAGACCTGGGACGACGTGGTGAAGCCTGGCGTCGAGGTGGTGACGCCGAATGTGTTCAGCTCCGGCGGCGCGAAGTGGAACCTGATGGCTGCCTATGGGTCCCGGATCAACGGGGGCGAGTCTCCCGAGCAGGCGCTGGAGTTCTTGAAGACGCTCCTCGAGCATGCGGTCGTTCAGCCGGGAAGTGCCGGCGACGCGCTGACCGCCTTCACGAGCGGCAAGGGCGACGTCCTCCTGTCGTACGAAAGCGACGCCCTCGAGGCCCAGGACGCCGGCGAGGATCTCGACTACGTGGTGCCCGACGACACGATCCTGATCGAGACCCCCGCCGCGACCACGGACGATGCCTCGACGCAGGCGGAGGACTTCCTCCAGTACCTGTGGACGCCGGAGGCACAGCAGCTGTTCGCTGACGGCGGTTACCGTCCGGTCGATCAGGCTGTACTCGGGAAGAACAAGGACAAGTTCCCGACTCCGTCGGGCCTCTTCGACATCGCCAGCCTCGGCGGCTGGGAGAAGGTCAACACAGAGTTCTTCGACCCGGAAACCGGCAGCGTCGCCGAGATCCAAAGCGATCTGGGGGTCTCCACCGGATGACGGTGAAGCGACTCCTGGGGGTGACTACGGGGTGACGCCCGTAGCCAGCGCCCGCGAGGTAGCGTCCCCGAGGCCGGTCCCCTTGCCGCGCCTCGGGGGCGCTGCCCTTGGGCGCGGTCTCGTCACCGCGTACCTCAGCATCATCGTCCTGATCCCGATCGCCGCCCTGGTCGCGGAGTCGACCGAGGGCGGCCTGGCCGCGTTTTGGGACTCGCTGACGTCACCACTCGCTGTCTCGGCCTTGAAGCTCACCCTGATCGCCTCGCTGATCGTGACGCTCATCAACGTGGTCGCGGGCACAGCGATCGCCTGGGTGCTGGTCAGGGACAGCTTTCCGGGCAAACGGATCGTCAACTCGGTGATCGACCTCCCGTTCGCGCTGCCAACGGTCGTCGCCGGGATCACCTTGCTGGCTCTCTACGGGACCGACAGCCCATTGGGGATCGACATCGCCTTCACTCGGATCGGGGTCGTGGTGGCGCTTCTCTTCGTCACCCTCCCGTTCGTCGTCCGGGCGGTGCAGCCGGTATTGCTGGAGCTCGACCGCGACATGGAGGAAGCAGCGGCGTCGCTGGGTGCTCGGCCCCGCACCACGTTTCGCCGCGTCATCTTCCCCAATCTGACGCCCGCGATCCTGGCCGGCGCGGCGCTGGCGTTTGCCCGTGCGATTGGCGAGTTCGGCTCTCTGGTGCTGCTGTCGGGGAACCTGCCGGAGACCCAAGTCGCTTCGCTGTTCATCTTCGCTCAGATCGAGAGCGGTAACACGACCGGGGCGGCGGCGGTGTCGGTCACGCTACTGGCGATCGCGCTCGTCGTCCTGCTGCTGATCGGTCGCCTTACGCACTGGAGCCTCCGTCATGTCCGCTAGCACCGGCACCCGCCTCGGGCTGCGCTTCTTCTCCCTCGGCTACCTGTCGCTACTGCTCCTGATCCCCGTGGGGATGATCAGCTACCGCGCCTTCGAGCACGGAGCAGGCCCGGCCTTCGACGCGGTGACGACGCCCGAGGCGCTGCACGCCTTCTACCTGACGATCCTGATCGCTGCCATCTCGGTGACGGCGAACACGATCTTCGGCATCGCGTGCGCGCTGCTGCTGGTGCGCACGGAGTTCCGCGGCAAGGCGCTGCTGAACGCGGCCATCGACTTGCCGTTCGCCATCTCCCCAGTGGTCATCGGGCTCTCGCTGTACCTCCTCTACGGTCGCGAAGGCTGGTTCGGCGGCTGGCTGCTCGATAGCGGCTTTCAGATCCTCTTCTCGCTTCCGGGAATGGTGCTGGCGACGATCTTCGTCTCGCTGCCGTTCGTGGTCCGCGAGGTCGTGCCGGTGCTGCACGAGATCGGGGACGAGCAGGAGCAGGCTGCGCAGACGCTCGGCGCCAAATGGTGGCAGACGTTTCGCCGCATCACCCTGCCGGCGATCCGCTGGGGGGTCGCCTACGGCGTGGTCCTTGCGACCGCGCGGGCCCTGGGTGAGTTCGGGGCCGTCGCGATCGTTTCGGGCCGGGTCGTGGGCGAGACGGAGACTGCGCCGCTTTGGGTGTGGCGGGAGTTCGGGCAGTTCAACCTCACGGGGGCGTATGCCGCCTCGCTGGTGCTCGCGATGCTCGCCGTCGGGACGCTGCTGGCGATGAACGCGTTCAAAAGGAAGGAAGCCTGATGGCCATCTCGGTTCAAAGTGTGGGAAAGAGGTTCGGTGACTTCGTCGCCCTGGATGACGTGTCGATCGACGTGCCACCCGGGTCGTTGACGGCCCTGCTCGGTCCAAGCGGCAGCGGGAAGTCCACGCTCCTGCGGGTGATCGCCGGGTTGGAGCTGCCGGATACCGGTCGGATCATGATCGCCGACCGCGACGCGACCTCAGTCGCTCCCCAGAACCGGGGCGTCGGCTTTGTGTTCCAGCACTACGCCGCCTTCAAGCACATGACGGTGTGGGACAACATCGCCTTCGGCCTGACGATCCGCAAGCGCCCCAAGAAGGAGATCCAGTCGCGGGTAAAGGAGCTGGTTAGCCTGGTGCACCTCGAGGGCTTCACGCATCGCTACCCATCGCAGCTCTCCGGCGGCCAGCGCCAGCGCATGGCCCTCGCTCGAGCCCTGGCGGTGGAGCCCGAGGTGCTGCTGCTGGACGAGCCGTTCGGGGCGCTCGACGCGAACGTCCGCAAGGAGCTCCGGGTCTGGCTTCGCCGCCTCCACGAAGAGGTCCACGTGACCACGATCTTCGTCACTCACGACCAAGAGGAGGCGATGGACGTCGCCAAGCAGATCGTGGTCATGAACGAGGGACGGATCGAGCAGGCTGGGGAGCCGCGGGATCTGTACGACCATCCGAAGACCGAGTTCGTGATGGGTTTCGTCGGGCCCGTCAATCGGCGCGGTGCGCTGTTCATCCGGCCGCACGACCTGCAGATCCTGCATTCGCCGGCGCCTGAGGCGGAAGAGGCGATGATCGAGCGAATCGTTCCGCTCGGCTTCGAGGCTCGGGTCGAGCTGGTGCTCTCCGACGGCACGCAGCTGTGGGCACAGATGACGTCGGCCGACGCCGAGCTGATGGAGCTCGCCGAGGGCCAGATCGTGTACGCGCGGCCCCATCGCGCCAAGGTGTTCGAGCCGAATGGAAACACGCGGACGGACGAGCTGACCGCCGCTTGAGTGGCAAACTGCCGGCGCAGCTCGGAATGACTTTGGAACGCTCGTACCTGGTCTGCGCAACTCCCCGAAGCGGAAGCACCCTAGTCTGCCAGGCGCTCAGGGCCACGGGCGTCGCGGGAACGCCCGAGGAGTACTTCGAGGCCCTCATGCACACTGGGAGGGCTCGCCGCCCGGAGGACTACTTCCGGGGCATGGACGACCCGTCGATCCTCGACCACCTGGGCGAGCGGGGAATCGGCGACGAACCCCCTCCGCGGTCGCCGCTTTGGAGCCGAACCGCATACGACCGCTACCTCGAGTGGGTGATGGAGGTCGGGACGACCCCGAACGGCGTCTTCGGCGCGAAGTTGATGTGGGGCTACTTCGGCGACTTTGTGAGCCTGCTTCGCAACGTGCCTCGCTACAGCGACGTGCCGCTCGCGGACCTCATGCCGGCCGTGTTCCCGGAGCTGAGGTTCGTTCGGGTGGTGCGAGCGAACAAGGTGAGGCAGGCGGTCTCTCTGTGGAAGGCGGTCCAGACCGCCCGCTGGCGCCAGGAGCCGAACCGGGAGCAGAATGGAGAGGGTGGCGATCACGGCGACATGCCGCCGTACCAGAGCTTCATCAGGGCGCACCGGCCTCAGCTCCGCTTCCACTATCGCGCGATCGCCCACCTCCTCGACCGAATCCTGGCTGAGGAGGCCTCCTGGGACGCGTTCTTCGAGCATTCGCGGATCAAGCCTCTGCTGGTCCTGTACGAGAACTTCGCCGCCGACCCCGAGGTCAGCACGTTGAACGTCCTCGAACGCCTGGAGCTGTCGCCGCCGCCGGGCTTTCGCTTCGAGCTGGCGATGAAGCCGCAGTCGGACGAGCTCAACGACGACTGGACGCGTCGCTACAGCGAGATCAAGCTCGGAACCGAGTTCGACCTGGTACCCGCTACGCCTCAGCCGGCATGAGCTCGGGGACGCGGCGCAACGGGCGACCTCCGAACGTCCTCTACATCCACTCCCACGACACGGGCCGCTACGTCCAGCCCTACGGCTACCAGGTGCCGACTCCCAACATCCAGCACCTGGCCGACCAGGGCGTCCTGTTTCGGGCCGCGTTCTGCGCGGCGCCTACGTGCTCTGGGAGCCGGGCGTCGCTGCTGACGGGCCAGTACTGCCACAACAACGGCATGCTCGGACTGGCGCATCGCGGATGGTCCCTGAACGACTACCGCCAACACGTCGTCCATCCCCTTCACACCGCGGGCTACTACTCCGCGCTGATCGGCGAGCAGCACATCTCTCGGGATGCGGGAGTGATCGGCTACGACGACGTGATCGAGGTGGACAGCAACGGCGCCGGGGATGTCGCCCCGATCGCGATCGCGACGATGCAGGACTGCCCGCAGCCGTTCTTCATGTCGGTCGGGTTCTTCGAGACCCACCGAAAGTTCGCGGCCCCCACGTCCGTGCGCGACAGCCTCTATTCGCTGCCGCCGCCAAATCTTCCGTCCACCAGCGGCACTCGCAAGGACATGGCGGCGTTCAAGGCCAGCGCCCGCTCCCTCGACCAGGGCATCGGCGCGGTGCTGCACGGGCTCCACGACTGCGGTCTGGCCGACAGCACGCTGGTGATCTGCACTACCGACCACGGGCTTGCCTTTCCCGGGGCGAAGGCGACGCTGTTCGATCGGGGGATCGGCGTGATGCTGCTGCTGCGCGGGCCCGGTGGGTTCACGGGCGGCCGGGTGTTCGACGGCATGGTCACGCACCTCGACATCTACCCGACGATCTGCGACCTGGCCGGAGTCGAGCACCCGAGCTGGCTGCAGGGCGACTCGCTGCTGCCGCTCGTGCGCGACGAGACGGACCGGCTGCACGACGAGATCTTCGCCGAGATGACGTACCACGCCGCGTACGAGCCCATGCGCGGGATCCGCACGGAGCGGTGGAAGTACGTCCGGCGCTTCGACGACTACGAGCATCCGGTGCTCCCCAACTGCGACGACAGTGCCACGAAGGACCTGCTGATCGAGCACGGCTGGGCGGAGCAGGTGGTCCCCCGTGAGCAGCTCTACGACCTCGTCTTTGACCCCAACGAGGCCTCCAACCTGGCCGGCGATCCCGGCCACTTGGACGTGCTCGGCCCGCTGCGCGAGCGCTTGACGCGGTGGATGGAAGAAACGGACGACCCGCTCCTCCATGGACCGGTCGAGCCCCCGCCCGGCGCGCAGGTCAACGAGCCGACCCAGCGCTCCGCGGGGGACACCGTCCAGGCCATCCCTGCTCGCTCGCAGATGGCGGCTAGCGAGCCTCCCAGGCGCTCGGATCGCTGACGATCGCGCGGATCCGCTCGGAGAGCTTGGCCGAGGCCACGTCGGCGATCGTCACCGATTCCAGCACGTCGCGCATGTTGGCGCGAAGCGCGATCCAAACCTCCTGGAGGGCCTTTGCGTCACCCGGGAACGTGACCTCGTCCGGAGGCTCGCCACGGACGCTTGCGAGGGGCCCCTCGACCGCTTGGATGACCTCGGCGATCGTCACCTCGTCGGGAGGATGAGCCGGCCAGTAGCCGCCGTCCGCCCCGCGCCGACTCCGTACCAGCCCGTCGTAGCGCAGCTCCGTGAGGAGGTTCTCGAGAAAGCGCAGCGGGATCTCCTGGGCGGCGGAGATCTTCTCGCCCTTCAAGGGGCTGTCCTCCGTGGCGTCGGCCAGCTCGACCATCGCCCTGACCGCGTAGTCCACCTTCGCAGTGATCCTCACGCGGGCATTCTCGCTTAGCGGGCCGGGTCGGGGCGGCTAGGACGGTGGTGGCTCCTCGCGCTCCAGCACGACCTCGGCCGGGTCCCTGTCGGTTCGCAGCCCCTTGTAGACGGGAGCGCGGAGGGTGCGGGCCGCGGTCCACTCGCGGAAGGCGACCTCGGCCACCAGCCGCGGCTCGACGAAGGTAGCCTGCTTCGGCGGCTGGCGGCCCTCGAACGGGCTCCGCTCGATGTGAAGGGGCTCCAGCAGGTCGCCCAGACGCCGCAACTCCGCCTCCGTAAAGCCTGTGCCGACCCTGCCCGCGTAGCGCAGTCGCCGCTCTCCGTCGTCCGTCTCCCAGTAGCCGACGAGGAGCGCTCCGATCGTGTTCTCACGGCGTCCCTGCCCCGGGAGCCAGCCTCCGATCACGAGCTCCTGGCCCTGGAGGTTCTTCACCTTGAGCCAGTCGCGGCTGCGTCGGCCGGGAAGGTAGCGGCTCTCCAGCCGCTTGGCCACGAGGCCCTCCAAGCCCCGCTCGCGGGTCAGTTCTCGGAGCGCCTCGCCGTCGCCACGATGGTACGCGGGCACCTGCCACGCGGCGCCGTTCAGGCCCAGCGCCTCGAGGCGTTCGCGACGCTCGGTGTAGGCGAGGTCGCTGAGCGATCGGCCGTCCACGTACAGGAGATCGAAGATCAGATAGGTCACCGGGGTATCGGTCATACGGCGCTTGATCTGGGACGCGGATGCCAGGTGCATGCGGCTTTGGAGGCGCTCGAAGCTGGGACGCCCCGCATCGTCGAAGGCGACGATCTCGCCGTCGACGATCGCGTCGGTGGAGCCGAGCTCCGGGCCGAGAGCACGCAGCTCCGGGTAGTGGGAGGTGATCTCCCGGAGGTTTCGGCTCTCGAGGCGAAGGTGGCCGGACTCGCTGTAGCCCAGCGCGCGAACGCCGTCCCACTTGATCTCGTATGCCCAGCTGTCCTCATCGGACGGCAAGCTCGTCGAGAGGGTGGCGCTCATGGGCTTGAGCTGCTTCGGCATCGGTCCCCGCCCCGGGTCGAGCGGGGGATCCATGCGATGGATCATCCAGTTGTCGCCCTTGGTCTGAAACAGGGCGTACTTCCCTTCCACCCGCTTGCCCGCGAACGTGGCGATCACCTCGTCGTCGCGGAACTTCTCCGCCTCGTAGGTCCCGCTGTCCCAGATCCCCATCGTGCCGGCCCCGTACTCGCCCGTGGGGATCTCACCCGAGAAATCGAGGTACTCGATGGGATGGTCCTCGGTGCGGACCGCCAGCCGGTTCTCCTTCGGGTGCTGGGGAACTCCCTTCGGCAGGGCCCACGAGGCGAGCACCCCGTCCCGCTCCAGGCGCAGGTCCCAATGCAGCCGCCGCGCGTGGTGCTCGTGCACGACGAAGCGAGTGCCCGTCTTTCGCTTAGCCCGCTTCTTGCCCACTTTGCCCTTGGACCTCTTCCCGCCACGGGGTTCCGGCGTCCTTTCGAAGGACCGCTTGCGCTCGTAGTCGGTGAGCTTCTTGGGCGTCATCGCTCTCCTTCGATCCTAGGCGTCTGCTCTGTCCGTCGAGCCCCGGCGAGGCGATCGTCGGCCCGACGAAAGGGAAGCCTCATCGCCCCGACGAAAGGGAAGTTGTGGGTGCTCTAGGCCTACAACTTCATACCCGTCCCGTGGCCCCAGCCTTTTCGCCTGCGTGGGGTAGAGGGTCTACAGTCCGCACCGGGGGCGTGGCCCGAAGGTCGGGCTGCAGACTTTTAATCTGCTGGTCTGGGTTCGATTCCCAGCGCCCCCATTGCCAGGCCAGCGGCAACGAGCCCGTCAGCGAGCTGTCCTACTTAGCCCTCGGATAGCGAGGTCTGCTAGGTCGGCGGCATTCCACTGACCCAAGCTCCGGCGTTCCCTACCCGGCCCTCCTCCCTGGGCGCCCCCGCCGCGGCGCGCCGACTAATGCCGGAAGTGCCGGCGGCCCGTGAGTACCATCGCCGCGCCTGCCTCGTCGCAGGCGGCGATCACCTCGGAGTCGCGGACCGATCCCCCCGGCTGGACCAACGCCGTCGCCCCGGCCTCGATCGCGATCTGAGGCCCGTCGGGGAACGGGAAGAAGGCGTCGGACGCGACGACGGAACCCGCGAGCATTTCGTCCGCCTCGTCCCCTCGCGCCAGTCGTGCCTTGTCGATCGCGATCCTCACCGAGTCCACGCGGCTCATCTGTCCCGCGCCGATTCCCAGGGTCGCCCCGTCCTTGGCGATCACGATCGCATTCGATCGAACGTGCCGGGACACCTTCCATGCGAACCACAGGTCCTCCCACTGGGTGTCCTCGGGGCGGGCCTTCGTGACCACCTCCATCGACTCGCGGCCTTCCTCGATCCGATCGGGGTCCTGCACGAGCAGCCCACCTCGCACCCGCTTCACGTCGCGCTCGCGCGGCTCGTAGCTTCGCTGCTCGTTGGACTCGAGCAGCCTTACGGCCTCTTTCTGCTTCAGGACCTCGAGCGCATCCTCGTCGTAGGAGGGGGCGATCAGGACCTCGATGAAGTGCTGGTGCAGCCGCTCGGCGAGCTGCCTGTCGACCGCACGGTTGAGGGCGATCACGCCGCCGAACGCCGACAGCGGATCGCACGCGAGAGCGTTCTCGAAGGCGTCCACGATGGAGTCGGCGACGGCGACGCCGCAAGGGTTGTTGTGCTTGACGATCACGCAGGCGGGATGTTCGAGCTCGTCCAGCAACCGGCGGGCTGCGTCCAAGTCGAGCACGTTGTTGAACGAGAGCGCCCTGCCGTGGAGCTTCGCCACTCGCGAAAGGACGTGCGAGCGGGCGCCGACCTCCAGGTAGAGCGCCGCCTTCTGGTGCGGGTTCTCTCCATACGACAGGTCGAGGAACTTCTCGTAGGCCATCACCCAGTGGCTCGGGTACGCCTCATAGCGCAGCCCGTACCAGCGGCTGATCGCCGAGTCGTATCTCGCCGTCAGAGCGAACGCCTCGTTCGCGAGCCAGTGGCGGGTCTCGACCGAGATCCGCCCGGCGGAGTCCTCGAGCTCCGCCAGCACGGCGTCGTAGCTCTCCGGTCGGACCACGACGGCCACGTAGCGATGGTTCTTGGCGGCCGCCCTGATCATGGTCGGCCCGCCGACGTCGATGTTCTCGACCGCCTGCGCCTCGCTCACGTCCTGCCCGGCCACGGCGCGCTCGAACGGATACAGGTTCACGCACACCAGATCGATTGGCTCGATTCCCTCCTCCTCGAGCTTCGCCATGTGGTCGGGGTCGTCGCGCACCGCGAGCAGCGCCGCATGGAGGCGCGGATGCAGGGTCTTCACGCGACCGTCGAGGATCTCGGGCGCCCCGGTCAGCTCGGCGACGTCCTGGACCTCGATGCCGGCGTCGCGCAGCGCCGCCGCGGTGCCGCCCGTGGAGACGATGCTGACGCCCAGCCGGGCCAAGCCGCGCGCGAAGTCCACCACGCCGGTCTTGTCGGAGACCGAGATCAGCGCCCGGCGGACCCTGATCGCCCCGTCCACGCTCGCCGACGGCTCGCGCTCGCTGCCGGTTGTCACCGGATCAGCCATGCCTGTTCGCGGGTTGAGTGAGGCGGACGATGCGGGGATTCTCCGGATCGCTCCTGACGGCTTCGTCGGCGATCAGCCGGATCGCCTCTGAAAGGAGCTCGTGCTCCACCCGATGGATCTCCTGCTCCAGCGCGGCGCGGTCGCGAGTTGAGGGGACCTCTACCGCGCGCTGGAGGATGATCGGGCCGGAGTCCACGCCCTCGTCGACGAGGTGCACGGTCACGCCGGTGACGCGCACGCCGTGGGCGAGCGCCTGGCCGACGGCGTCGAGTCCCGGGAACGAGGGCAGCAAGGCGGGGTGGACGTTGACGATTCGGTTGTGGAACCGCCGGACGAACGCCGGCGAAAGCAGCTCCATGTATCCCGCGAGCACGACCAGGTCCACCTCCCGCTCGGCGAGCCAGTCGCCGAGGGCCCCGTCGCGGGCTTCCCGGTCGGGGTACGCCGAGCGCTCGAACACGGCCGTCTCGATCCCAGCCTCGCGTGCACGCTCCAGCGCCCTCGCCCCGGGCTTGTTGGAGGCCACGCAGGCGACCTCAATGCGGCCCCGGCCGTGAAGGCGGTCGAGGATCGCCTGCAGGTTGGTCCCCGTTCCCGAGACGAGAACGGCGATGCGGAATCTGCCCACCAGCGCGTTTCGCTCGAGCTCAGCGGCCGACGGGCACGACGGCGATCTCCTCCAGCGCGAACTTGCCGTTTCCCTCGCCGTTGTCCCCGAGCGGATAGCTCCCCGTGAAGCAGGCGTCGCAGTGATCCTGCGCCGGTGTCCCAACCGCCTCGTAGACGCCCTCTAGCGAGAGGTAGGCGAGCGAGTCAGCGCCCAGCTCCTGGGCGACCTGCTCGACCGAGCGCCCGTGGGCGATCATCTCCTCGCGCGTCGACATGTCGACCCCGTAGTGGCACGGATGGCGGATCGGCGGCGCGGAGATCCGCAGGTGGATCTCCTTGGCCCCCGCGTCCTTCAGCATCCCGACGATCTGGCGGGTGGTGTTGCCTCGCACGATCGAGTCGTCGACGACGACTACGCGCTTGCCTGAGACGATCTCCGGCAGCGGGTTGAACTTCATTCGCAGGCCGTGCTTTCGCAGCTCCTGCCCGGGTTGGATGAAGGTCCGTGCCACGTAGCGGTTCTTGATCAAGCCGTCGTCCTGGGGGATGCCCGAGGCCCGAGCGAACCCACCGGCCGCCGGGTTTCCCGAGTCGGGCACGGGGATGACGAGGTCTGCCTCGACCGGCGCCTCGCGCCACAGGATCTCGCCCATCCGCCCCCGGACCTGCTGCAGCACCTTTCCCTCCAGGCGCGTGTCCGGGCGGGAGAAGTAGATGTGCTCGAACACGCAGTGGGCCGCGCGCTCCGCGCGCACTACCTGGCGCGTCTCGATGCCCTCCTCGGTGAGCGAGATCAGCTCCCCCGGCGTCACCTCTCGCAACAGCTCCCCGCCGATGATGTCGAACGCGCAGCTCTCCGACGCGATGCAGTAGCGGTCGCCGACCTTGCCGAGCGACAGCGGGCGCACCCCATGCGGGTCGCGGAAGGCGACCACGGCTCGCTTCGTCATCACGACGGTGGAATAGGCCCCGGCGAGCCGCGGCATCACCGCCTGGACGGCGTTCTCGATCGGCCTCGCCTCCTCCACGGAAAGCAGCGCGGCGATGATCTCCGAGTCCGAGGTTCCGCGGAACTCCAGGCCGCGCTCCCGCAACTCGTTGTAGAGCTCGACCGCGTTGGTCAGGTTGCCGTTGTGGGCGAGAGCGAGCTCGCGCCCGTCGTCGCGCCACACGGGTTGGGCGTTCTCCCACGACCCGCCGCCGGTGGTCGAGTAGCGCACGTGGCCGATGGCCATGTCGCCTTCGAGGGCCCGCAGCTTCTCCTCGTCGAAGACCTGCGAGACCAGCCCGCTCTCGCGCAGGGTCGTGATGTGACCCCCCTCACAGGTCGCGATGCCCGCGGACTCCTGGCCGCGATGCTGAAGCGCGTAGAGGCCGAAGTAAGCGAGCCGCGCGACATCGTGTCCGGGCGCGTAGACGCCGAACACCCCGCACTCATCGCGCGGGCCGTCGCGGTCTGGAGCAGGCCGCTCGGTCGGTCTCATGTGGGCTTTCTCTGCTTGAGAGATTGAGCTGGCGAGGCAGGCGGAATGCCTACGACGCAAGGCTAGCAGCGACAGCGGATCGTGCCCGCGGTTTCAACCCCGGCAAACGGTGACGATGGAACCCCTGCATCCTCTACAGTGGCGGCGGTGGGAGGCGACCAGTTCGTCGCGACGACCAGGGAGATCGTCCGTGCCGCCCGGCGGCTTTTGCGCCCCTTGGGCGCGACGCTGCTCTTGGCGCTCGTGGCTGTCACCGGTCGGGCGCTCGCTCAGGATGGCTCGTCGGCGGAGGCGATCGCCCGCCCGCCCAGCTTTCTCGTCGTCCTCGTTGACGATCAGGCGAAGAACACCTTCAAGAGCCGCTACATGCCGACCACCTTTCGGCAGATCGTCGATCGGGGCACGACGTTCACCAACGGCCTGGCCGCTCCACCGCTCTGCTGTCCCGATCGCGCCGGGATCATCACCGGTCAATATCCCCATAACCACGGGGTCTTCTCGAATCGCCCGGGATACCCGGCGCTTCAGGACCCGGAGAACACGCTTCCGGTCTGGCTGCAGCGGGCCGGTTACCGAACGGGATTGGTCGGCAGATTCCTGAACCGGTATCGCGGTCTGGCGCCGGCCCCCGGCTATGACCGGTGGTTCAACTACAAGGGCGCCGGCGCGTACTACGACTACGACGTCAGCGACAACGGACGGCTGCGCCGCTATGGCCACCGGCGGAGCCACTACTCGACCGACGTCCTCAGCCGCGTGGCGTCGGGATTCCTCGACCAAAGCGCGCGCTCCGCGCAGCCGTTCTTTCTGTGGTTGACGTACAACGCCCCGCATCCGGACTGGAAGACGGATTCAGGGCCTTGCGAAACCGGGGATCCGACCGCGCCCGGAAGACGCGCCTACAGGGCGCAGACCGGCGTGGCGCTGCCTCGCTCGGCGTCCTTCAACGAGCGCAGGGTGTCGGACAAGCCGGGGCGGATCCGCGACCTGGCGCGACTGCGTCGATCCGAGATCAAGGCGATCGTGAGGCGATGGCACTGCACCCTCGCGGCCATGCGGCAGGTCGACAAGGGCATTGGCCGGATCATGGCCACTCTCCGCGACAATCGCCAGCTCGGGCACACGATCGTCGTCTATTTGTCCGACAACGGGTTCTTCTTTGGCGAGCACCGGATTCCCTTCGGCAAGGGGTTCGTGTACCAGCCCGCCCTGGAGGTGCCCTACGTGGTGCGCGTGCCGGACAGCTACGAGCCCACTGCGCCCCCCGTTCGCAGCCGCAAGGTGGTCACCAACCAGGACATCGCGCCGACGCTCCTGGACTATGCGGCGAGGTTCCAGCCGGGGGTTGAACCGTGCGCCGGCGCGGGCGTCTGTCGCCGTATGGACGGCCACAGCCTCGTGCCGATTCTGGGTGGAGGCGGCACCTGGCCCTCCAATCGGGGGATCCTGGCGGAGATCGACTCGCGGGTGGCGCCCCGCCGAATGAGGGTCAGCCCGCAGTGCAACTGCGCCTATGCCGCGATCCGTACACCGCGGTTCGTGTACTCCGAGCTCTCCACGGGCGAGCGCGAGCTCTACGACCTGAACCGCGATCCGGACCAGCTCAGAAACGTGGTCAGGAGCCCCGGGTACTCCGTCACTCGTCAGGCCCTGGCTGGACGTCTCGACCGTTTGCGCCAATGCTCTGGAGTGAGTGGCCGGGACCTTCCGGACGGGGCTCCGTTCTGCGAGTAGAAGGCCCGACGGCACGGTCGGCGACGCATGCCGGGTCGGGCCAGCGGCTACTCGCAGAAGGGCCGGCCGCTGACGTGCTGGTCGCGGCCGCGGATCCCGGCGCAGTTTCGCAACCGGCTCAGGCGGGCTTGGAGCCGCTGCTGCTGGCGGCTGTCCGGGCAAGCATCCGGGTTGCCGCCGAAGCAGCGGTTGTGCAGCTCGAACGGGTCCTGACCGAGGTTGTAGCGCTCTCGCTGATCGACGTCCACGCACCGGTTCGTGACCCGGTTGACGACCCTGGTGTGCCTGACGTAGATGTTCGTGCGCGTCCTGATGCCCGCGAACTCGCAGGTCGCGTAGCGACCGGCGTCGGCGACCCTGTACTCGGTCAGCAATCCGCGGTCGCGAGGCCACCCGCGGGACCCCTTGAGCAGGGGCATCAGCGAGCGCCCGTCCATCGTGCGGCACTTGCCCCCTCCGGAGCACGGCCGCGCCCTCGCCAGGCGCAGGATGGTCGGGACGAGGTCGATGTTCGCGACCGGCTTCGCCACCCTCGACACGTGCCTGCCTCCGCCCCGGTAGCGCTTCGGGACCCTGATCACAAGCGGTAGGCGCAGGCCCTCCTCGTAGGGGAGGACCTTGCCGCCCGGAATCCGGTGCTCGCCGAAGAACAACCCGTTGTCGGAGGTGAAGATGAACACCGTCCTGGAGAGCTCACCCGCTCGCTTCACGGCCTGATACAGCTTGCGGACGTCGCGGTCGACGGCCACGAGGGACGCGAGGCCGCAGCGCCAGTGCTCGCGCATTCGCTGCCTCGCCTCTGCCCGCAGCGGTGGAGCCGAGCTCAAGAACCCGGGCTTGTCGCCCATCTCGCGCTCGTTGAACGATGGAGGGCTCGGGAGCTGCACATGGCGGAAGCGCCTCCCATCACGCGGATCGGGGATCGGGTCACGGTCGCAGATCCCGTAGGGGTCCTTCTGCCTGGCGGCGTGCGGAGCCCGCTCGTCGACCTGGAGGAAGAAGGGGCGCCGCCTCGGGGCCTGCCTACGGACGAGGCGCGCAGCGTCCTTGCCGATCACGCGCCCGAGGTAGTCCTTGGCTCGGTGTCCGCGGAAGCGGGTGCGGCCGTTGATCCCGTACCTGTAGTCGTAGTAGTGGGTCCCGGGCTTCAGGACCGTGTACCAGTCGCTCCAGCCGGGAGCAACGCGCGACGGCGGGTTCGCCCAGGGCACGTAGCCGTTCAGGAACTTGCCCACGTGCATGGTCCGGTACCCCTTGCGGCGCAGCCACACGGGCAGCACGTTGTGCTTGTCGATCAGGGCCGGGTAGGCGACGGCGTTGGACGTGACGCCGTGGTTGTGTGCGTATTGCCCGGTGAGTAGCGAGGCGCGCGAGGGACAGCACTGGGCGGTGGTCGCGATGTAGTTGGTGAACGTGGTGCCGTGACCGGCCAGCAGGCGGGTCGTGTTCGGCATCACCTTGCTCTGGAACTGCTTCGCGGTCTGGTCGTCGGTCTGGACCACGATGATGTTCGGGCGGCCACCCGCGCCCCGCTCCGCGGCGATGGCGCTCCGTGGTCCCGGCCCGGAGCTGGCAATCCCGAGCCCGGCCACGGCCAAGAGCGCGATCGCCGAGAGCCCGATTCGCGCATGGGAGTCATGCCCCCCAGAGGAGCCGACGCGTCGCATCACTCGCAAAACGGCCTCCCGTTCAGGCGGGGGTCGCGCCCCGCGATCCCGGCGCAGTCGCGGAGGCGATCGAGGCGGGCGGAGAGCCGCAGCTGCTCGGCGCGGTGCGCTCCGCGCCCGGCGAGGTTTCGCAGCTCGTAAGGATCGTCCCTCAGGTCGTAGAGCTCGCGTTCACGCGCCGGCTCACAGTCGCCGGTCGCGCGGTCGGTGACCGCGGTGTACTGGGTGAAGATCCGCGCTCGGACGCGAATGCCCGCATACGCGCAGACGCCCGCGTTGCCGCCCCGGGATTGACGGAGCTCCACCAGCAGCCCTCGGTGGGCGGGCCAGGCGCCGGTGCCGCTGCTGAGGAGCGGCAACAGCGAGCGTCCGTCCATCGTGCGGCAGTGGCCGGGCGAGGCACACGGCCGAGCGCCCGCCAGACGCAGGATGGTCGGAGCCAGGTCGATGTTCCCCACCGGTTCGGAGACCCGCGGGACCCGAGCGGCGCCGTTGCGGTAGGCGTTCGGGACCCTGATCACGAGCGGGACGCGGATCGACTCCTCGTAGGGAGGGGCCTTGCCGGTCCCGAGGCGGTGCTCTCCGTAGTAGTACCCGTTGTCCGAGGTGAACATGACCACGGTGTTGGCTCGCTCGCCGACCCGCTCGAGAGTCCTGTAGATCGCGGCGACTCCGCGATCGACCCCTCGCAACGAGGCCCGCGCGCATTGGTCCCACACCCTCATCCGGCTGATCGAGGACCGGTCGAGTCGGCGCAGGCGACGGATGAAGGAGGGCTTGTCGCTCACGTCCGTCTCGTTGAATGACGGCGGCGTTCGCAAGGGCTCGTGAGCGAAGCGGTTGACGTCCCGCGGGTCCGGCTGCGGCAGATGGTTCCTGCATCGCCCTCGCGTGATGCCCACGGACCGGTGCGGCGCCCGGTGATCGAGTTGGAGGTAGAGGGGGCGGTTCCCCGGCGCGTAGGTGCGGAGCAGGCTCACCGCCTCCTGGTTCAACACCCGCGTCACGTAGTCGGAGGCCCGGGCACCGTAGGTCAGTCGCTCCCCGTTATGCGACAGGGAGTAGCCGTAGTAACGCGGTCCCTCCCGGTCGAGGGCGGTCCTCCACTCGTCCCAGCCGGGCGCCACGGCGCTGGGCCGGGGGGCGCTGAGGCTGTAGTTGCTGAAGTACTTGCCCACATGGGCCGTTCGGTAGCCGGCCCGGCGCAGCCAGACGGGGAGGGTGTTTTCCTTCTCGATCAGGTCCGGGTACCCGGGATCGTTAGACAGGACGCCGTGGTTGTGGCCGTATTGGCCGGTGAGGGAAGTGGCTCGCGACGGACAGCAGAGCGGCGTGGTGACGATGGAGTTCGAGAAGGTCGTGCCCCGGCGGGCGAGGAGGCGGGTCGTGCGTGGCATGGTGCGAGAGTTGAACTGGCGAGCGGTCTGGTCGTCGGTGCGAATCAGAATGATGTTCGGCTGGCGGGGAGGGGCGGCATCGGCCCTGGTGGCAGAGGCGAGCCAGGAAGGCCCCACCGCCGCCATGCAGGCAGCGGTCCAAAGGACGGCACGGCGCCACGAGATCCTGTGGTGCAAGCGAACTGACATCCGAACCGGATCAAACGGCGTGGCGGCGAGGGCGCACGGGCCCCGGGTTCGCGTGCGAACGGGTGGTTTCCCCGTCACCGCGCCACCCGCGAGGGGGCATCGTAGCGAACCCCGCCCGGCGACTCGCCGGGGTGGACCCGGGCGCCGGGGACCGGCGTCGAGCCTTTACGCGGGCCGCAGCGAGAGCCACGCCCGCTCGGCGACCGAGAGCTCGACCGAGAGCTCGGCTTCCGCGGCCGAGAGCGCGATCCTCTCGCCACCTGCCTCCCCGATCGCCAGCACGTCGACCCCCAGACGCCCACCTTCCGCTGAGAGCGCGTCCAGGTGCGACGGCGAGCCGGAGACCACGAATCCGCCTGGGCCCTCGCCGAAGAGACTCGTCTCGCCCGAGGCGCCGCGGAGCTCGACCAAGCGATCCAAGTCGGCGCGCACCCCGGTCCCACCCGCGAGCGCGCACTCGGCCAGGGCGCATGCGACCCCGCCGTCGCTGACGTCGTGCGCGGCCGCCACGGTCCCCGCTCGCACGGCCTCGCGCACCAGCCCGATCGCGGCGGCGACCGCCTCGACGGAAACACCGGGGAGGCCCGGCCCAAGGTCTCCCCGCAGCTTCGCGAGCTCGGATCCGGCCAGCGAAGGGGCGAACGGGCCCACCAGAGCGACGGCGTCCCCCTCGCTCAGCGCGATTCCGGCCGCTCGGGCGGGATCCGGGAGCTCGCCCACCATGCCGACGACCGGGGTGGGGTAGATCGGCCCCGCCTCGGTCTCGTTGTAGAGCGACACGTTTCCGCCCACCACCGGGATCCCGAGCGCCGTGCAGGCATCCGCCAGGCCCTGCACCGACCGGCGGAGCTGCCAGGCGACGTGCGGCTTCTCGGGATTGCCGAAGTTAAGGCAGTTGGTCAGTCCGAGGGGCTCCGCGCCGACGCAGGCGAGGTTCTGGGCGCACTCCAGCACCGCCTCGATCGTCCCGTGG
This sequence comes from uncultured Actinomycetes bacterium, assembly GCA_963755775.1. Lineage (GTDB taxonomy): Bacteria > Actinomycetota > Thermoleophilia > Solirubrobacterales > 70-9 > AC-56. The sequence goes on from CAVWKY010000001.1 coordinate 76,497, forward strand.
TAGGGGTCGCACGCGACCCGGCGCCCGTTTCCGTCGATCGCCACCGCGATGGCGCCGCCGGTCTCGGCGATGCTCAGCACGGCTGCGTCGGCGGACCCCGGGCGGTGGACCGTCCGCGATTGAACGATCGAGTCGTACTGCTCGAACGCCCAGCGCTTCGAGGCCACGTTCGGCGCGGCGAGCAGGGCGGACAGGGTCCCGTTGGGATCCGCGTGGGAAAGCGAGACCTGATTGCCGTAGATCCACTCGTCCGGCTGCTCGGGCTCCAGGTCGTAGAGCGGGCAGCCGTCAACCAGTGCCGACACCTCCAAGTCGGCGACCGTCTGCCCGCCGGCGGTGACCCGAAGCCTGCCGGTGTCGGTCACCGCCCCGATCGCCGCGGCGCCCGTCTGCCACCGCTCGCAGACGGCCATCACGTCGCCGATCGCTGCCGGATCGACGATCGCCAACATCCTCTCCTGGGACTCCGAGATCATGATCTCGAACGGCTCCATGTCGGCCTCGCGCAGGGGCACGCGGTCCACGGCGAGGTCGATGCCGACCGCGCCGGCGGACGCCATCTCGACCGAGGAGGAGGTGAGGCCGGCGGCGCCGAGGTCCTGCAGCGCCACCAGCAAGCCGCGATCGAGCAGCTCGAGGCAGCACTCCATCAGCTTCTTCTCCTCGAACGGGTCCCCGATCTGCACCGTGGGGCGCTTTTCGTCGCCCTCCGCCAGCTCGGCCGAGGCGAGCACGGAGGCGCCGCCGATCCCGTCGCGCCCCGTGGACGCCCCCAGCAGGACCACGAGATTGCCCACCCCCGCGGCGGCCGAGCGCACCATGCGGGCCGTCGGCGCCAGTCCCACGCACATCGCGTTCACCAGGCAGTTCTGCTCGTAGGGTGCTTCGAAGTAGATCTCGCCGCCGACGGTCGGCACCCCGATCGAGTTGCCGTAGTGGCCGATTCCGGCGACGACCCGTTCGAGCAGGTAGCGGGAGCGCTCCGACGAGAGCTCGCCGAACCGCAGGGAGTCGAGGATCGCGATCGGCCGGGCTCCGAGGGCGAAGACGTCACGCAGGATGCCCCCCACTCCGGTGGCCGCTCCCTCGAACGGTTCCACTGCGCTGGGGTGGTTGTGGGACTCGACCTTGAACGCGATCGCGTGGCCGGCCCCGAGGTCCACGGCGCCCGCGTTCTCGCCCGGGCCCATCAGCACGCGGGCACCCTCCGTGGGGAGCCGGCGCAGGAGCTTGCGCGAGTGCTTGTATCCGCAGTGCTCCGACCACAACAGCGAGAACATCGCCAGCTCGACCTGGTTCGGGTCGCGCCCCAGCAGCTCGACGATGCGGGCGTACTCGAAGTCAGTGAGCCCGAGCTGGCGGTGCCTGTCCGCGGTCTGCGGAACGGTGGTCATGGGGCCAGTATCGTGGCTGACGCGGCGCTCCAGAGGTCCCTGTCGAGCTCGAGTGTGGGATTGACCGCGCATAGCGCAGCGAATCGCACAGTCAACCGCCTTGGCGCTGTTCGCGCCCACGCGGTTTGAGACGCCAACATGCCCCGTCGTTTGTGGGTCAGGGCCCAGTCGCTAGGACAGCGCGTGCCGCGCCAGGTCCTCCCAGAGCTCGAGCGCCTCGGCTGAGATGGCCTGCTCGCGCCACTCGCCGACGTCCTGACCGACCAGCTCCCGGTCGAAGAAGCCCGACTCGGTGGCGGACTCGAGGCCATGGAAGGCGAGCGCGGCGCGCACCTGGGAGTCGAGGTCTGCGCCGCGGTCGAAGTCGATCACGGGAAAGGTCGATCGCCGCAGCTCACGCAGGAGAGCGGCGTTGTAGGTGATCCATAGCTGCTCCCATGCCTCGGAGGAGAGCTGGGGATGCGGCTTTCCTCGTTCGCGGGCCCGGCGCTCGAGCGAGTGCCGAACGGCGACCGGGTTCCGGATCACCCCGATGGGCTTCGGGTCGAGGTCGCGCCAGAGCTCCATCACCAGCAGGATCCGCGGGTCCTTCACCCCGATCGTCTGACCGGGGATCCGCTCCAGTACCGCGTCGCGCTTTTGGGCGTCCTCCGGACGAACGTGCAGCGCCCGGGGTGGCTCCCACCAGGATCCCCCGCTGCGTTTGAGAATTGCGTTGTGCAGCTTGTTGAGCTCCTTGATCTCGCGGTTGCCGCGAGCGTTGAACTTCGTTCGCTTGGAAACAGGGCCCAGCTCGACGCCGTGCTCCTCGATCGTTCCCGCCACCGCGGAGGTCCCGCTGCGGTGCATCCCGAGCACCGTGACGACCGTCTTGCCGCGCAGGTCCTCGACCGCCTCGCGACCGCGCAGGGTGGTTCGCAAGCGTCCGGTGAGTGCTCCGCCGCCGGGGTTGCCGCTCGGGCCGCGCGGCTGCCAGGACGGAGACATCCAGTTTAATCTAGCGCCCACTTGGTTCATATAGCCACCGTCCACTGGCGCTCCCCCCGGTGGATCGACCTCCAGCTCCGCTACCTGAAGCGCAACCTGGACGAGCCCTACCGGGTGTACGCGTGGCTCGATCCGGATACCCGGGACCAGGCACACAAGTTCTTCTACGCCACCGACGTGCCCGTCGAGCGGCACGAGCTGAAGCTGACCCTGCTGGGGGACCTGGTCGCGCGTGCCGCAGACGGGGACGAGATGATCATCTTCATCGATGGCGACGCCTTTCCGGTCGCGCCGCTGATGCCGTTCCTGCGCGCGAAGCTCGAACGCCAGCCCTTGATCGCGATTCGCCGCGACGAGAACAACGGCGACCGCCAGCCCCACCCGTCGTTCTGCGCCACCACCGCCGGGCTATGGCGGGACCTGCCGGGGGACTGGAGGCGCGGGCACACGTGGACCAACCCTCAGGGAAAGGCGGTCACAGACGTGGGCGGCAACCTGCTCGGCCTCCTCGAGGACGCCGGGATCGACTGGTATCCGATGCTTCGCACGAACCGGATCAATCCACACCCGCTCCAGTTCGGCGTCTACGAGGATCTCGTCTACCACCACGGTGGGGGATTCAGGCTCACCGCAGGCGGGCGACTGTGGAGGGCGTCGGTCGAAGATCGCCTGAACGCCACCCTGCGCGGGCGCGTCGCGGCTCGCCTTCCCCGCAAGGGCCTGGGGGGGCGGATACGCAAGGCGATCAACCCGGTTCGCCGCTACCGCCACGCGCTGCGCGACGAGCTGGCAGACGTCAACGAGCAGGTCTTCGACCTGATCCAGCGCGACGAGGCGTTCTATCTGCAGCTGATCGAGCCGGATCGAGGCGGCGAGCTCACCGAGATCAAGGCCCCGGTACTGCTCGAAGACGCCGGCTGAAAGCGCTAGGCGCTCACGGGCTCGCGATCGCCAGCCGCCGACGCGGCCAGCGAGCTGAAGATCCGCAGGCCGTCCCGCGACCCGGTGAGCGCGTCCACCGCGTGCTCGGGATGCGGCATCAGTCCCATCACGTTGCCCGTCTCGTTCACGACGCCGGCGATGTCCCGCGCCGATCCGTTCGGGTTCTCTCCCGGCGCGTAGCGGAGCACGACTCCGCCACGAGCCTCCAGCTCGTCGAGCTGCTCGAGCGGGGCGAAGTAGCGGCCCGACTGGTGCTTGACCGGGACGGACAGGCGGTCGCCCGCCTGGCACTCTCCCAAGAACCGGTTTGCGGTCGATTCGACCACCAGGTCGACCTGCCGGCAGACGAACCGAAGCGAGTGATTGGGCAGCAGCGCCCCGGGCAGGAGCCCGGCTTCGCACAGGACCTGGAAGCCGTTGCAGATGCCCAGCACCGGGCGGCCGGCTTTGGCGTGCCGCGCCACTGCCTCCATCACCGGCGCGAAGCGGGCGATCGCTCCGGCGCGAAGGTAGTCGCCATAGGAGAACCCGCCCGGGACGACGACGACGTCCACGTCGCCGAGCGCCTCCTCCTCGTGCCACACAAGACGCGCCTCGCCGGCACGCCGGCAGGCCAGCAGCGCGTCGCGATCGTCGCAGCTCCCTGGGAACTGCAGGACGCCGAACACCGTTTGCCCGTCCGAGCTCATCACCCCGGCAGCGGGGCCTGCGGTCCCTCGCTCACGGCCGTCTCGCGCTCCACCTCGATCTCGAAGTCCTCGATCAGCGGGTTGGCGAGCAGCTTCTCGCACAACTCGGCAAGCCGCTCCGGTTCGGATGTCTCCAGCTCGACCAAGCGCCCGACCCGAACCTCCGAGACTCCCTCGAAGCCCAAGGCCGGCAGTGCCCGCTCGATTGCCTTGCCTTGTGGATCCAGAATCCCGCGCTTGGGGCGGATCAGGATCTTCGCTCGCACGTCACCTAACTTAGTGGCCCACGCGGCGCCGCTTCGGCAGCCGGGGACGCATCCGCCACCAACGGCTCGCCTGGACACGCTCCAATTTCTCGGCCCGGCGTTCCAGGCGCCGCTGGCGGCGCTGAAGCTGGCGGATCTCGCGCTTCGATTCCCTTGCCCACGCTCGCAACCGCTGCAGCTCGCGGGCCTGCATGTGGCGCTTGCGCTTCTTGGACGCCACGGTCTGCAGGTAGCGGCTGATCGCGTACATGCCGTCCTCGCGCATCTCGGCCAGCGCCGCCTCCCGCTGCTCGGACGAAAGCGCCCGGGGCAGCGGCGTCGGGGCTCCCTCCTCTGAGACGCCGGGACAGGCGAGGAGATAGTCGCGAAAGCTCGTGTCCTCGAGCAGCCACCCCTCGGCGAGCCCCCGGCTCACTTCGCTCGTCGTCGGGGACCAGGGCGTCGTAGAGCTCCTCGAGCCGCCCCGCCTCGTAGGCGTCACGAAGCGCCTGCGCGTCGGCGTTGCGGTCGAAGAGCCGGTTCTGCGCCACGAGATCGACCTTCCTTCGGTACTGCTCGAAGGAGCGAAGCGGGAAGTGCAGGACCCCGATCGGGAACTCTGGCGCCATCACCAGCTCGAGGCCGGGGTCGTCCCTGTGGTTCGACTCGATGCGCAGGGCGGGCTTTCCGACCAGGCCGCTTCGGGGTGACCTGTCGCTCTTCACCCAGATATCGATGGGGTGGCGCTCCCACATCTTGATCAGCGGGTGGGCGCGGTGTGCGGTCTTCGGCGGTCGCCGGAAGCGGGCCTCCCGGATCACCATTCGCTCGGCGAACGAGCCCTGGCCGTCCGGACGGGCGATGAACTCGGTCCGGGGCGCCAGGACGATGCCGAACTGCTCGGGGACTTGGGCCAGCGCCTCCTTGAGGTTGCCGTTCAGCGGCCACCAGAACTCGTCGGCGTCGTTGTGGACCACCCAGTCGGCGCCCATCTCGTGTGCGAGGCGGCCGATCTCGGTCGCTCCCTGCCTCTGCACCCGTCAGCATGGGGCCGGGCATCCTCACCAGCTTCAGGACCCCGGCTTGCTCATGGCGCTCCAGGATCTCGACGGTGCCGTCGGTGGATCCGTTGTCCAGCGCGATGAAGAAATCGACTCCCTGCGCCCGGTGAAAGCGCAGGTTGTCCTCGATCACGTCCGCCTCGTTGCGGACGATCAGGGTCATTGCGAGCTTCACGGCGTGTCGTAGGGGCTCGCCGAGGCGCCGCCTGCTCGCCGCATGCGGCGCCGCAACCTCTTCCATGCCCGCCTGACGGGGTTGGTGATGAAGCGGTACCGGGGCCGCATGCGCCACCAGGCCGTCGGCCTCGATCTCCTCCAGGCGCTCCTGCGCCCCGCGCGCCTCGGCGCGCAGCTGGCGGTCGCTCAGACGCCGGTAGGCGATCGTCTGCAGGTAACGGCTCAGCGTGTACATGCTGTCCGCCTCGAGCTCCTCCAGCGCGTGCTGGCGCAACTCGTCCGACCAGTCGAGGGCGTCGGCGGGAGCTCCGGGGGCGGGCTCCGAGCCAAAGGGATCGGGGCATGCCCGAGGTAGTCGCGAAAGCTCGGTGTCGTCGTTCGAGGTCGCCGGCCTCGATCCCCTGGCGAATCTCGTCCTGGTCGAAGGACATCTCGCGGTAGATCTCGTCAAGCCGGCCCGCTCGGTACGCGTCGCGGATTCTCCGCGTGTCCTCGTCGCGGCCCAGGTCGCCGTTCGCGACCGCGATTCCGACCAGCCGCGTGTACTGCTTCAGCGAGCGGACCGGGAAGTGCAGCACGCCGATCGGGAAAGTCGGCGCCAGGAGCAGCTCGAGCTCGCTCGGCCTCGAAGTGCGCCTCGCGCGCACGGCGCACCGGCCTGCCCACGAGACCGTCGCGCGGCGAGGTGCCGTCGTCGATCCAGATGTCGGGCGGATGGGGTTGCCTGATCCTCACCAGGGGATGGGTGCGATGGACGATCTTGGGGGCCGCCGGAAGCGGGGCTCGCGAACCGTCAGGCGCTCCGGCCAGAACTCCTCGCCCGGCTGGGCGACGAACTCGGTGCGGGGCGCCGAGATCAGACCGAAGCGCTCCGGGATCGCCGCCAGGGCCTCCTTGAGGGTCCCGGTCAGCGGCCACCAGAACTCGTCGTGGTCATCGTGGATCACCCAGTCCGCGCCCAGCTCGTACGCCTTGCGAGCGAGCATCGTGCGGCCCTCCGACCACACCTGGCGCGGGCCTCCCTCGACGTGCTCGAGCTCGCACCAGCCCGGCCTCGCGGTAGGGCTCGAGGATCTCGAGGGTGCGGTCCGTCGATCCGTTGTCGCCGATCAGGAACAGGTCTACGCCCTGGGCGCGGTGGTAGCGGAGGTTGGTCTCGATCAGGTCCTCGGCGTCGCGGACGAGGATGGTCATCGCAAGGCGCACGGTGTCGTCCCCTCAGCGTCCCGGATCGAGCGCCGGTGACGCCGCTCTCGGCGGCCTCCACCATGCTCGTGAGCCCGCGGCGGAGGTCGACCGTGGGCTCCCACCCGATCTCGGACCGGATCCGGCTCGTGTCGGCCAGGGTCCTGCGGACGTCGCCGGCGGCGGTCTCGGTGTAGTTGACGGCGAGGTCCCGGCCGCTCAGCTCCTGGACGATCTCGATCGCTTCGCGCAACGTCGCCTCGCTTCCGCCCCCCACGTTGTAGACAGCTCCCGCCGGTGCCTTCTGCATGGTCGGGACGGTTGCGGCTACCGCGTCGGCGACGTAGGTGAAGTCGCGAGACTGGTTGCCGTCGCCGTAGACGTCGAAGCGGGAGCCGCCGAACACGGCGCCTCGACGATCCTGGCGAAGGCCATGTCGGGGCGCTGCCGCGGCCCGTAGACGGTGAAGTAGCGAAGGCCCGCGTAGTCCAGGTCGAAGTTCCTGGCCTGGGCGCGGAGCAGGTGCTCACAGGTCAGCTTGGTGACCCCGTACGGCGAGACGGGGGCAGGCACCGCGTCCTCGCGCGTCGGATAGGCGAGGGCGTCGCCGTAGACGGACGACGACGACGCGAACACGACGCGCAATCCCCGCTCGACGGCGCAGTCGGCGATCACGTGCGTTGCCAGCACGTTGTCGTGAACATAGGCCTCGAACCCCGCCCCCCAGCTGGCGCGCACCCCGGGTCGGGCGGCGAGGTGAAAGATGCCCTCGATTCCTTCCAGAGCCTCCTCGGGGGGAGGCCCCGAACCGAGATCGTGCTCGAGGAGCTGGAAGGCCGGGCGCGACCTGATCTCCGAAATCGCCGCTTCCTTGCGGTCCCGGGGGTAGTAGTCGGTGAACGCGTCGATGCCGGCGACCTCGCAGCCGTCGGCGAGCAGCGCCTCGACCAGGGTCGAGCCGATGAACCCAGCGCAGCCGGTGACCATGTACCGCGGCATCGGCGGAAACCATAGCCAGCGGGGCGGCGTCCCGGCGGGCAAGCCGCCGCGGCGGGCGTGGGCGGCGAACGGCTGGGCGGAAATCCGGCCCGGCGCTAACTCGGGGCCGAGTAGCGCCGGATTTTCGCAAGCCGCCTCCAGGGGCGGAAGTGCGCCGAACGCCCACGGCGGCCGCGCCCGCTTCGCCTTCGACTGCGCCTCGTCACGCTGTTCGATCAACCTCGCCATGCGCTCGCGATTTCGCTCGCGGTTCGCCATCAGCCAGCGGCTCGTGCGGGCCAGACGTGCATGGCGTCGAACTCGAGCGCCGCCCGCTCGCGCTCCAGGTCCTCGGGGCCGGGCTCGACCCCCAGGGTGCCCGACGGTGCCGCCCGCCAGCGGGTCGGGACACCGGGCCAGCAGGTGGGCGAACCGCTCATCGATGACCAGCCGTCCCGTCCGCAGCCCCTCTTCGACCTCGCCTTGGTCCAGGATCAGCTCGCCGTAGAGCTCCTGAAAGCGGCCCGCTTCGTAATGCTCGCGCAGTCGCCGGAAGCGACCGCGGTCGGGGAACATGCCCTCGAAGATGGCGATCTGGGTCCGGCGCTTGAACTGCTCGGAGGAGCGAACCGGGAAGTGGAGGATCCGCACCGGCCACCGCGGTGCCCAGACGAAGCGGGTGTCCTCCTGCGGCCAGGAGCTCGTGCCGAGCTCCCGGTTGCGGACCACGCGGTGGACCGGCCGGCCGGGAGGACGGATCGTCTCGGTGACGTCGCCCGAGGGGCCAAGGGCCGCGACGTCGTGGGGCCCCCGGTCCATCATCACCACGTCCGGATCGGCGCGATGGGCAACCTTCGGCTGGTAGCGAGCGCTGGCCTCGCGGATGGTCAATCGCTCCGCGAACGAGCCCGCGCCGTCCGGCCTGCCGATGAACTCACAGCGCGGAGCGATCAGCACGCCGTAGCGATCGGGCACCGCGGCGAGGGTCTCCCTGAGCGTGCCCTCGATCGGCCACCAGAACTCGTCGGCGTCGGTGTGCACGACCCAGTCGGCGTTCAGCTCCGTGGCCGCCGACCGCGCCATGTCGGTCATCCACTGCGCCCCCTGTTCGCGATAGTCGGTGTCCGGGGCCTTGGTCACGGTCGCGAGACCGGCCTCGGTGTAGCGGGCGAGGATGTCGACCGTCTCGTCCGTGGAGCCGTTGTCGGTGACCACGAAGTGGTCCACCCCGAGCGCGTGGTGAAAGCGGAAGTTGTGCTCGAGGACGTCCCCCTCGTCTCGGACCTTGAGCGCCATCACGACTCGGATCGCTGGACTTGCGAGCGGCGTCTCGGCCAAGGCGCGGCCATTGTAGGGGCGCGTTCGGGCTCGACCGGGAGGCGGAAGAGCACCTCCTCACCGCCTGCTAGGAATCAGACGCGATGAAGCTGGTCATGACCTTGCTGCTGCGCGACGAGGAGGACATCGTCCGCGAGAACCTGGACTTTCACCTCGCGCAGGGGGTCGATCGGGTGATCGTCACCGACAACGGCTCCGAGGACGCCACGGTCGAGATCCTGCGCGACTACGAGGCACAGGGGACGGTCCGGCTGCTGCTCGAGCCGCAGGACGACTACTCCCAGGGCCGGTGGGTGACCCGCATGGCGCGACTCGCCGCCGAGGAAGGGGCGGATTGGGTGATCAACAACGACGCTGACGAGTTCTGGTGGCCACGCTCGGGCACCCTTGCATCGACCTTCGCGGCGTTGCCCGACGAGGTCGGGGTCGTGGTCGCGCACCGCACGCAACTTCGCCCCGCGCCCCGAGGACGGCCGCCGGTTCTGGGAGCGGATGACCGCGCGCGAGCGCCAGTCGCTGAACCCTCTGGGAAAGCCGCTGCCGCCCAAGGTCGCCCACCGGGCCGACCCGCAGATCACCGTCGTGCAGGGCAACCACCGGGTCGAGGGGCCCGAGCTCGGCCAGCGGCTGGACGACGGCTCGATCGAGATCCTGCACTTCCCGATGCGCAGCTACGCCCAGTTCGAGAACAAGATCGTCAAGGGCGGGCGCGCCTACGCCCGCAACCGCGAGCTCCCTCAGCGCACAGGGCGCACCTGGCGCCGCCTGTACGAGCTATGGGAGCGCGGCCGGCTTCGGGACCACTACGAGAAGCAGGTCGTCGCCGAGCCCGCAGGAGACGACCTGCTCGAGGACGCGCGTCTTCGGGACTACCTGCGCAAGCTCAGGGCCGGGGCCAGCGCCGGCTAGCCGACTGCCGCGTCAACTGCGGCATCGTCCTGCGCTTGGCCGTCGCCGAAGAGGCTCGTCCACAGCGACAGGTCGACCTCGGGGCACAGCTCGGCCAGGCGCTCGGCGTCGTCCCGGTAGCGCAGCGCCAGCTGTTCCTTGAGCGCGGGCGCGAGCTCGGGGGTGCCACGCCCGGCCTGGCGGTGTCGCAGCAGCCGCTCCGGGGGCTCCGCCGGAGGCTTCACGCCGAGGAAGCGCCAGGTGCGTTCCATCTCGCCGACCGGATCGCGCACGCAGCGCTCGAACTGGAGCACCAGGACCTGTTCACGGGGAAAGAGGTCGAACACGTGGCGAAGCTGCTGGAAGTAGAGCCCTCGCCAGGTCGCGTCGCCCAGCGACGGCAGTCGCACGCGCTCGCCGCGCTCCTCGGCCATCCGCTGCAGCCTCGCGACCGCGGACCGATACCGCGCCACGGGGTCGCGGAACATGACCAGCAGGCGCGCGCCGGGCGCCGCCCTGTGGAGCAGGGAGATCGACCAGAAGTCGGACAGGTAGCGCGGCGTCCACTCGCCGACCAGCCTTCCCGGGGGGCGGGGAAACAGCGAGGCGTACTCGGCCGCGACGTGGTCGGGAGCATCCCCCCGCCAGAAACGGTCGAAGTAGTGCACCTCCTTGCCCAGCGGCGAGCGCCGGATCTTCGGGTGGCGGCGCATCGAGTCGTACCACCAGCTAGTGCCGCAACGCTGGGCGCCGATCCCGACGTAGCTGGGGGCCCCGGTCTCCCATCCCGGCGGGCACTCGGGAATCTCCAGGGGCTCGTTCCAGGGCCTCAGCCGGTCCACCAGACGTGAAACAGTAACGGTCGCCCATGGCACTGCTCGACGGCATCCGGCGGCGGCGCACTCGTTCGCTCGGCACCGGCTCGGGTCGCGACGCCGACGAATCAGACCGGGTCCCCGCCCCCTTCGTGGTGGGCATCGCCCGCTCGGGCACCACGCTGCTCCGCTTGATGCTGGACGCCCACCCGCAGCTCACGATCCCGCCCGAGACCCATTTCCTGCCCCAGCTCTTCAAGTACTTCGATCGCTGGGTGGAGGAGGGGGTCGAGGGCGACGCCCTGCGCGAGCGCGCAATGGAGCTGATCGTCGCCCATCCGCGCTGGGGCGACATGCCCCTGGAGGCGACGGAAGTCGAGCGCCGAATGGCGGGGCACGATCCGTTGACGGCCGGTGATGCGGCTCGCTCCTTCTTCGAGGCATACGCGGCCCACGTGGGCAAGCCGCGATGGGGCGACAAGTCGCCTCCCTATACGTGGAAGGCGAGGCGGATCCAGGCGTCGCTCCCAGAGGCCCGCTTCGTCCACCTGATCCGCGACGGCCGCGACGTCGCCCTATCGCTCAGCGAGGTGAGCTGGGGCCCGGGCGACGTGCAGGCCGCGGCCGCGAAATGGGTCGACGAGCTGGGGCGGGCACGCCGGCGGTCACGCCGGCTGCGTCCGGGGACCTATATGGAGGTGCGCTACGAGGACCTGGTCGAGGATCCCGAGCCGCTGCTGCAGCGGATCGCCGACTTCGTCGATCTCCCATGGGATGCCGGCATGCTCGAGTACCACCACCGCGCGGAGGAGCGGATGAGGGACGTGGTCCGCGACTTCCACCCCCTCGGTGGCGGGACGATCACCGCGGAGGAACGACAGCGCCAACACGAGCTGGTCTCCAGCCCCCCGAGCTCCAGCCGGGTGGGGCGGTGGCGGACCGAGATGTCGACCCAGGACCGCCAGGCGTTCGAGAGCATCGCGGGCGAGTTGCTGCGCGATCTGGGCTACGAGACGTAGACCGGGCGCGGAAACGGCAACTGGCTGGGTAGGGGGGCCGCCGGCGACCGAAGCGTCGCCAATGAGGCGCAATGGACGGGTTATTGCCGGTATGCGGCAGCAACCCGTCCACAGTGGCCGGGGCCGATCCCTACCCAGCCATCTGTATGCGATGGCGATACAGGACGGCGACGGGGATCAACCCAGCGACCGGCCGGTGATCCGCTCGTAGGCCTCGAGGTAGCGGGCGCGGGTGTTCGCCACGACCTCCTCGGGCAGCTCCGGGGCCGGAGGGCTGTGGTCCCAGCCGATCTCGTCGAGCCAGTCACGGAGGTACTGCTTGTCGAAGGAGCGCTGCGGGCGACCGGGCTCGTACTCGTCTGCCGGCCAGAAGCGGGACGAGTCCGGTGTGAAGACCTCGTCGCCGAGGACGACCTCGGATCCCGCTGAGGCGCCGAACTCGAACTTGGTGTCGGGGAGGATGATTCCCCGCGCTTCGGCGTGGGCCGCAGCGTGGGCGTACAGCTCGATGGAGACCCGGCGCAGCTCCTCCATCAGCGGACGGTTGCCGATCAGTTCGGCAGCCCGGTCGAAATCGATGTTCTCGTCGTGATCCCCCACTTCCGCCTTGGTCGCCGGGGTGAAGATCGGCTCTGGCAGACGGTCCGACTCCTTGAGCCCCTCCGGCAACTCGATGCCGCACACAGCTCCGGACTCGCGGTACTCCCGCCAGCCCGAGCCGGACAGGTATCCGCGAACGACGCATTCGACCGGGTACATGTCGAGCCGCTGTACCCGGATCGCCCTTCCGGCGACCTCATCGGGCACGTCCTCGGACAGGAAGTGGTTCGGGCAGATTGAGCCAGTGGTCTCGAACCAGAACAGCGACATCTGCGTCAGGACCCGGCCCTTGTCGGGGATCGGGTTCGGCATGATCACGTCATAGGCCGAGATGCGATCGGAGGCGACCATGAGCAGGTCGCCGTCCAGCTCGTACATCTCACGGACCTTGCCGCTGGAGTGCAGGTTGAGCTCGGCGAGGGCGCTGACCATCGGAGGCGCCGATGCTAACTACTGCCTCGGCGAGATGAGCCTGCCTGTGGGCCACCCGCCCCGGCCCCGAGTGCAGACCGCGGTGGTTGGCGTTGTCCCCGGGGGCCGAAGGAAAGTGCAATCAGCGAGGGTGATCCCATTTTGCGTGGGCGTAAGGGCGCATACTGCATCGGGAGATGAGCCTCCCTCCGGGACCGCGCGCCCCCGCGGCACTTCAGACCGCTCGGCTGGTCGCCCGCCCGCTCCCGTTCTTCGAGGCTTGCCGCCGCCGCTACGGCTCGACGTTCACGGCGCAGATCCTTCGGGTCGGGCCGATGGTGTTCGTTTCGGATCCGGCTTCGCTCAAGGCCCTGTTCGGGGCCGATCGCCAGAACACGATCGCCCCCGGCCGGCAGGTCGTCCTGGCCCCGGTGCTCGGCGAGCGATCGCTCCTCCTGCTGGAGGGCGAGGAGCACCTTCGCCGCCGCAAGCTGATGTTGCCGCCGTTCCACGGCGAGCGAATGCGTGCCTACGAGTCGGTGATGGCGGAGGCCGCCGAGCGGGAGGTCACTTCGTGGCCAGTGGGGCGGCGATTCGCGCTTCAGGAGAGCATGCAGGCGATCACCCTGGAGGTGATCCTGCGGGCGGTGTTTGGCGTCGAGGACGACGAGCGGCGCCGACGCCTTCGCCGCAGCCTGGTCGGGATCCTGGCGACCACGCGCTCGCCGCGGGCCATCGGGATGACCGTCGGCCGCCTGCGGCGCTTGCCGGCCTACCGCCGCACCGGCGAGATGCTGGCGCAGGCCGACGAGATCCTGTATGCGGAGATCGCCGACCGGCGCCGGGACCCCGACCTGGCGTCCCGCGACGACATCCTCTCGCTGCTGGTCGGCGCTCGGTTCGAGGACGGCTCGGCGATGAGCGACGCCGAGCTTCGGGACCAGCTCATGACCCTGCTGATGGCCGGTCACGAGACCACTGCCACCGGACTTGCCTGGGCGTTCGACCTGCTGTTTCGCTCACCGTGGGCGGTCGAGCGCCTGCGCGATGAGCTCGCAACAGGCGATCACGACTACCTCGACGCCGTCGTCGAGGAGACCCTCCGGATCCGTCCGGTGGTCCCGTTCGTCGGGCGTGAGCTACGCGTTGCGGCCGAGCTGGACGGTTACGAGCTTCCCGCGGGCACGGTGGTGATGCCCTCCATCTACCTTGTCCACACCCGGCCTGACCTCTATCCCAAACCGCAGGCCTTTCGCCCCGAGCGGTTCCTCGACGAAGGGCCGGGCCCCCGCCCCGATACCTACAGCTGGATCCCGTTCGGGGGCGGGACCCGCCGCTGCCTCGGCGCCTCCTTTGCCCAGCTCGAGATGCGCGTCGTCTTGCGAACCGTGCTGGAGCGGGCGGACCTGCGCCCGGCGACCAAGGCGGCCGAGCCGATCGTGCGCCGCAACGTGACCCTGTCGCCGCGCAACGGCACCCCTGCCGTGCTGGTCGCTCGCCGCCCGCCGCCGGGCGCCCACCAGACGAACGACGGGCGCGCGGCGGACGGCGCGCGGCGGCCGGTCGAAGCTCGGCCCGGCGCCTAGGAGTCCTGGAGCGCCTGCAGGCGCTCGAAGACCTCGGGCACGTGGGCCAGGTAGGCGCTCGGGTCGAACACTGCGTCGAGGTCGAGCTCGGGCGCGGCGCCGGCCAGCAGGTCGCGGAAACTCGTCCCCTCGTCCCAGGCGCCCTGAGCCGCTTCCTGGACGATCCGGTAGGCGGCGTCCCGGTCCACCCCCGACTCAACCAGGGCGGTCAGCGCCCGCTGGCTGTAGATCGCACCGTGAGTGAGCTCGAGGTTCTCGCGCATCCGATCCAGGTGCACCTGCATCCCGCCGGCCACTCGCGAGGCGACGTGCTGCATGTAGTCGATCAGAATGGTCGCGTCGGGAAGCACCACTCGCTCGGCGCCGGAGTGCGAGATGTCTCGCTCGTGCCACAGTGCCACGTTCTCGTACCCCGTCTGCGCGTATCCCCGGAGGACCCGAGCCAGCCCGCAGAGCCGCTCGCTGAGGATCGGGTTGCGCTTGTGCGGCATCGCTGACGATCCCTTCTGGCCGGCTCCAAACGGCTCCTCAACCTCGCGGACCTCGGTGCGCTGCAGGCTGCGAACCTCGGTCGCGAACCGCTCAAGCCCGGCACCGGCGAGCGCGATCGCGCCGAGCAGCTCGGCGTGGCGGTCGCGGGGAACCACCTGCGTTGAGGCATCCTCGGCCCGCAGGTCGAGGGCCTCCATGACCCGCGTCTCGACCGATGGCGGTACCGATGCGTACGTCCCGACGGCGCCCGAGAGCTTCCCGACCCGGACGTCGTCGAACGCGCGCTGGAGCCGGCGCAGGTTGCGGTCGGCCTCGAACGCGAACCCCGCCAGGCGCAGGCCGAACGTGGTCGGCTCGGCGTGGACCCCGTGCGTGCGCCCGACGCAGAGCGTGTCGCGATGCTCGAGCGCACGCTCGATGAGCACCTGGCGGTAGCCCCGGGCGCCCTCGACGACAACCTCACCAGCCTCGCGCAGCTGCAGGGCGAGTGCGGTGTCCAGGACATCCGACGAGGTGAGCCCGTAATGGACCCAGCGCCCCTCCGCGCCGACCTTGCCGGCGACCACGTCGACGAACGCGGCGACGTCGTGACCCGTTGTCCGCTCGCGCTCGTTGACCTCCTCGACCGTGAACGAGGCCCGCTCGCGGCATGCCTCGGCCGCCTCGGTTGGGACCACCCCCTCCGCCGCCCAGGCGTGGGTAGCGGCCAGCTCGACCTCCAGCCAGCGCTCCATACGCCGCTGGGGTGTCCAAACGGCCCCCATCTGGGGCCGCGTGTAGCGCTCAATCACGCATTGATTATCCGTGCGGCGAGCAACCCGGCGTTCTTGGCCCCGTCGATTGCAACGCAGGCGACCGGGACGCCGGGCGGCATTTGGACGGCGGACAGCAGGGCATCGAGACCGCCCAGGGTCTTCCCGGTGAGTGGCACGCCGACCACCGGCAGGTCGGTGTGCGCAGCGGCCACTCCCGGAAGCGCCGCCGACATCCCGGCGCCTGCGATCAGCACCCTGAGGCCGCGCATGCGGGCCGCGTGGCAGTACTCGCGGACCTTCTCGGGGTCACGGTGGGCGCTCATCACCCGCACCTCGTAGCGGATCCCCGCCTCGTGCAGCGCATGGCCGGCCGGTTGCATCTTCGGCTTGTCGTTCGCCGATCCCATCACGATGCCAACCAGCGGAGCATCCACCTCGATCTCCTCGAAGGCGGCCTCGACCTCGGGCATCGGCTCCAAGGTCGCCTCGGTCTCACCTCCGGCTTGCTTGTCCGGCTCAGCTATCTCCATCTATCGTCTCCCTTCGCATCGGGCGGGAATTCTGGCGCCGTGTCCGGCGACTATCCGGCCGCCACCCTCTCGACCGCCTTGGCGGCGATGTCCGTTCGCATCTGCTTCCCCTCGAACGAGATCAGGTGTGCGGCCTCGTAGGCTCGCTCGCGTGCCTCATCGGCTGTGGCCCCAAGTCCGGTGACGTTCAGCACCCTGCCGCCCGCCGTCATCACCTCGCCATCCCGGATCGCGGTGCCGGCGTGCGTTACCTCCACGCCGTCCAACACGGCGGCGTCCGCCAAGCCGCTGATCGCGTCTCCTTTCGAGGACGAGGCGGGGTAGCCGGCGGAAGCGAGCACGACCGTGACCGCCCAATCGTCGCCGAACTCGGCCTGCATTCCGGCCAGGCCACCGGGTTCGCATGCGCCCGCGACCAGGTCGGTCAGGTCGGTGCGCAGGCGCGGCAACACGGCCTGCGTCTCGGGGTCGCCGAAGCGGCAGTTGAACTCGAGCACCTTCGGGCCGGCGTCGGTGATCATCAGGCCGGCATAAAGGACGCCGTGATACGGGGTCCCGCGCCTGCGCAACAGGTCCACGATGGGCCGGTGCACCAGGTCGGCGATCTCCTCGGCTCTGGTGCGATCGAATCCCGGGACGGGGGAGTAGCTCCCCATGCCCCCGGTGTTCGGCCCCTGATCGCCGTCGAAGATCCGCTTGTAGTCCTGCGCGGGTGCAAGCGGCACCACGTTCTCGCCGTCGCAGACCGCGAGCAGCGAGAGCTCCTCGCCGTCGAGGTGCTCCTCGACCACCACCTCGGTGTCACCGAATCGCCGCTCGACGAAGAACGCCTCGCTGGCCTCACGTGCCTCCGACTCGCCACCGGCGATCACCACTCCCTTGCCGGCGGCCAGCGCGTCGGCCTTCAGGACCACGGGATAGGAGGCGTCGGCGAGGCGCTCCAGCAGGTCCTCGTGCGAGCGGACCACGGCGTGCGCGGCGGTCGGCACCGACGCGGCGGCCATCAGCTCCTTGGCATGCAGCTTGGAGCCCTCGATCCTGGCCGCGGTCGCCCGCGGCCCGAAGGCGGGGATCCCGCCGGCCTCCAGGGCGTCCACCACCCCGGCTACCAGGGGCGCCTCCGGCCCCACGACCACCAGGACCACCCCTTCTGCAGCGGCCGCCGAGACGATTCCCCGCACGTCCTCGGCGGCCACGTCGAGGCAGCGAGCATCGGCCGAGATGCCGGCATTGCCTGGTGCGCAGAGGAGCTCGTGGCCGCGACCCGACCGCGCCAGCGAGCGCACGATCGCGTGCTCGCGGCCGCCTCCTCCGACGACAAGGACCTTCATCGTCGGCGCGATCGGTTGCGGCTCAGAGCGCCTTGGTGAACGCGTCGGCGGGGATCGCGGCCATCGTCTCGTTCGTCGTCGTGCCACGTGAGCCGAGCTCGACCGAGACCTTCGCCATCGTCACCTCGTCCGGGGCCTCCACGACGCTGACGAAGTCGTACGCACCGAGCGTCGCCCACTGGTTCAAGACCTTCACGCCGAGCTGCTCGACCTCCCGGTTCACCTCCTGGACCCGGGCCGGGTTGTCCTTGATCGTCTTGACGCCGTTCGAGGTCAGCCTGGTGAGCATGATGAAAGTGGGCATCGTCTCCTCCTTCTCGCCTCGGATAGCCTGAGCCTATCTTGCTCCGTGGGCATCTCCGGTCCAGGGAGACGTCCCGGGTTTGACCCGAGTTGGACGGGAAAGGAGGTTCGGTGAGGAAGCTCCAACCGGTCCAGTTGAAGGCCTGGGTGCTGCCGTTGATCGCGGTGGCGCTGATCGGCCCGTCGATCGCGGGATTCGCGCTCGCGGGGCCAATGGTCGGCTTGGCGGTCGGGGCCCTGACGGTGGCAACGGTCGTGGTGATCGCCGCCCGGGCTCGCTACGAGGAGGCGATCGAGGTTGGCGTGTCGCCCGGCGAGCGCTACATGCTGATGGTCGTTGCCATCGACGCGGTCGAGGACCCCGGTACCGCGGGGGCGATTGCCGAAATCGCCCGCGCGGGCGAGGGGGCAACCGACGTCGGCCCAGATCGCGAGCCGGAGCTGATGGTGGTGGCGCCGTCCTTGAACACGCGGGTGGCGCACTGGCTGTCGGACCTGCGCAAGGCCCGCGGCGACGCGCAGCGGCGCCTCGCCGTCTCGCTGGGCTCGCTCGCCGCGGCCGGGCTCGACGCACGCGGCCAGATCGGCGACACGGACCCTGTGCAGGCGGTCGAGGACGCGCTGCATACCTTTCCCGCGCAGGAGCTCGTGTTCGTGACCGGTCGTGACCACGACGCGGAGGTCCAAGACGTGCGCCGGCGGCTCGACCGCCCGGTGCGCGTGTTGGACGCGGCCGAACGGCGGCCGACCGGCGGGGCCTCCTAGGCCGCGGCCTCCACCTTCTCGTGGGCCTTGGCGAAGGTGAGCTCGCCGGCCTCCGCCTCGACCAGGACCGTGTCGCCCTCCCGGAACTCGCCCTCGAGCAGCGATAGCGCCAGCCGATCGACGAGCTGCTTCTGGATTACCCGCTTCAGCGGCCGAGCACCGTAGGTCGGGTCGTAGCCGAGGTTTCCGAGCAGGGTGCGGGCCTCCTCCGTCAGCTCGATCTCGATTCCCTTCTCCCGCACGCGGTGGGCGAGCTGCTCGACCTGCAGATCGACGATCCGGCTGAGATCGGAGCGGCTGAGGCGGTGGAAGATCACCGTGTCGTCGATCCGGTTCAAGAACTCTGGCTTGAACGTGGTGGCGAGGATCTCCTCGATCCGCTCACGGATTGCCTCAATGTCCGCCGCGGGCTCGCCCGCGGCGGGGTCGATGTTGGCGGCGGCGATCTCCTGGGACCCCACGTTCGAGGTCATGATCAGGATCGTGTTGGTGAAGCTCACGGTCCGGCCTTGGCCGTCGGTGAGCCTGCCGTCGTCCATGATCTGGAGCAGGACATTGAAGACGTCGGGATGCGCCTTCTCGATCTCGTCCAGCAGGACCACCGCATACGGACGGCGTCGCACGGCCTCGGTGAGCTGGCCGCCCTCGTCGTAGCCGACGTATCCGGGAGGAGCGCCGATCAGTCGCGCAACCGTGTGCTTCTCCATGTACTCCGACATGTCCAGGCGAACGACGGCCTGGTCGGAGTCGAACATGAACTCGGCCAGCGCGCGCCCCAGCTCGGTCTTGCCGACTCCGGTCGGGCCGAGGAACAGGAAGACCCCGATCGGGCGGTTGGGGTCCGAGAGGCCGGCGCGCGAGCGGCGCAGTGCGTTGGACACCGCCACGACCGCTTCGTCCTGCCCGACGACGCGCTCGTGCAGTCGCTCCTCCATGTGGATGAGCTTCTCGACCTCACCCTCCATCAGGCGGGAAACCGGGATCCCGGTCCACTTCGCGACGACCTGGGCGACGTCCTCTTCGGTCACCTCCTCGGTCAGCATTGAGCCGCCGTCGCGGTGCAGCTCCGATAGCCGCGTCTCCTGCTCGGAGACCGTCTTCTCGAGCTCCGGGATCTCGCCGTAGCGAAGGGTCGCGGCGCGCTCCAGGTCGGCGTCGCGCTCGGCCCGCTCTGCCTCGCGGTGTGCCTCCTCGAGCCGCGACTTGGCTTCCTTGATCGCGTCAATGGAGCCCTTCTCGTTCTGCCACCGGGCCTTCATCTCACCGGAGCGCTCGCGCAACTCGGCCAGCTCGGCCTCGATCGTCTCGCGCCGCGTGATCGACACCTCGTCCTTCTCCTTCTTCAGCGCCTCGCGCTCGATCTCCAGCTGCTGGATGCGGCGCTCCACCTCGTCGATCTCGGTCGGCATCGAGTCGATCTCGATCTTCAGCCGGGACGCGGACTCATCGATCAGGTCGATCGCCTTGTCAGGCAGGAAGCGGTCGGCGATGTAGCGCTCGGACAAGGTCGCCGCGGCGACGATCGCGGCGTCGGAGATCCGCACGCCGTGATGGATCTCATATCGCTCCTTGAGCCCGCGGAGGATCGCGATCGTGTCCGCGACGTCGGGCTCCTCCACGACCACCGGCTGGAAGCGGCGCTCCAGCGCTGCGTCCCTCTCGATGTGCTTGCGGTACTCGTCGAGCGTGGTGGCCCCAACGGCGCGCAGCTCCCCGCGAGCCAGCATCGGCTTCAGCAGGTTGGCCGCATCAACGGCGCCCTCGGCCGCCCCCGCACCGACGATCGTGTGCAGCTCGTCCATGAACAGGACGATCTGGCCCTCGGCCGCCCGGATCTCCTCCAGCACGGCCTTCAGGCGCTCCTCGAACTCGCCCCGGTACTTGGAGCCCGCGAGCACGGCGCCGATGTCGAGGGCGACCACCCGGCGGTCGCGCAGGCTCTCTGGCACGTCCCCGGCGACGATCCGCTGCGCGAGGCCCTCGGCGATCGCGGTCTTGCCGACACCCGGATCGCCGATCAGCACCGGGTTGTTCTTGGTCCGGCGCGAGAGCACCTGGATCACCCGGCGGATCTCCTCGTCGCGTCCGATCACCGGGTCGAGCTTTCCCTGCTCGGCCTCAGCGGTCAGGTCGCGACCGAACTTCTCGAGGGCCTGCATCGTGTCCTCGGGGTTCGGGGAGGTCACGCGGTGCGGCCCGCGGACCTCGGAGGTCCCCTTCAGCAGCGAGTCGCGGTCGGGGAGCAGGTCGGCGAGGCCCGAGGAACGGTCGGCGAGGGCGAGCAGCAGGTGCTCGGTGGAGATGTACTCGTCGCCAAGGCCGGCCATCTCCCGCTCGGCCCGCTGCAGCACCCGGAGGAAGGCCTGAGACGGGCGAAGGTCGGATTCCAGCTCGCCGCCGAGCTGGGGAAGGCCCTCGACCTCGGCCGTCGCTCGCTGGCGGATGGCGGCGACGTCGGCGTCGAGCTTTTGCAGCACGGGCACCACCAGGCCCTCTTCCTGGTCGAGCAGGGCGAGCAGCAGATGTGCGGGGGCGACCTCGGGGTTGCGGCGCTCGGAGGCAAGCCGCTGCGCGGTCGCCACGGCCTCCTGAGACTTGACGGTGAATCGGTCAGCCTGCACGGCCTACCCCTTCTTCTACTGCTTGTGCCCCGGTGCTCGGCGCGCCCGCTGGACCGGGATCCGTACCGGCTCCCCGTCGCCGCCGGGCACGATCTCCCCGGCGTCGTAGGCGCCGTAGGGCACCAGCTCGGCCCGAAACGACCGCTTGACGCGATCGATCTCCCGGAACATCTCGCGCTCCAGCGCCGTCGCCCGCTCGCGCATCCGACTCAACTCTGCCCGGGCACGCTCGAGCTGCGTCTCCAGCTCGAGGACCGTCTCGACACCCGCCAGGTTGAGGCCCTCGCGGGCGGTCATCCGCTGAATGCGTCGTAGGCGCTCGACGTCCTCGAACGAGTACAGACGCGTGTTCTTGGGCGAGCGCTTGGGGGTGATCAGCCCCCGCGTCTCGTACATGCGCAGGGTCTGAGGGTGCATCTCGGCGAGCTCCGCGGCCACTGAGATCATGAATACTCCGCGCCGCTCGTCGAACATGCCGCTCTCGTCGCCGCGCCTGCGTCGTCTCTTCCCCTTCGCGGGACCGTTCACCTGCTGCCCACCTTCTCCGATCGCGCGGACGCGTCACGCAGCAGGCGCTCCCGCGGGTCGTGGTCGTTCATGGCGCTCTCCGAAGCCGCTCAGCGCCGCTTTCTGCTCGCGCGTGAGATCGCGCGGAACCTCGATCTCCAGGCGGTAGAGGATGTCGCCGCGGCCACGCCCCCTGGCCCGGGGCGGCCCCTCTCCGCGGAGCCGCTGGACGGTGCCGTGCTCGGTCCCGGCCGGAAGGCGGATGCGCTTGGTCCCGTTCAGCGTCGGAACCTCGATTGTCGCTCCCTGGATCGCCTCGGCAATCGTGATCGGCACGGTGACCTCGAGGTTGCCGTCGTCTCGCTGGCGGAAGACCGGGGATGGCGCGACGCGGGTGACCACGTAAAGGTCGCCCGGGGGGCCGCCCCGGGGGCCGTCCTCGCCTTTGCCGGCCACCCGGATCCGCGTGCCGTCGCGGACGCCGGGCGGGATCCTGACCCGGTAGCGCTTTCGCTGCATGGTCAGGCCGGAGCCTCCGCAGGTCTCACAGGGGCTCTCGATCACCTCACCCCGTCCTCCACAGCGCGGACACGGTTGGCTGATCGAGAAGAATCCCTGGCTCTCCGTGTCGATCCCCCTGCCCCCGCACCTCGGGCACACGACCGGCGAGGTGCCCGGCTTCGCCCCGCTGCCGTGGCACGTGGGGCAGGTGGATTGCTTGGGCACGGTCACCGAGACCTCGGCCCCCTCCATTGCCTGTTCGAAGGAGAGGCGAACCTCGGTCTCCAGATCGCGGCCGGCGCCGGGAGCCTGGTGGGCTCCGCCGCCCCGGCGTCCGAAGACGGTCGAGAAGATGTCTCCCAGGTCCGACGTGAAGCCACCGCCGCCGAAGCCGCGAGGCCCGAAGCCAGAGAACGTGCCGCCCGCGTCGTAGGCGCGGCGCTTCTCCGGGTCCGAGAGGGTGTCGTAGGCCTCCTGGACCTCCTTGAAGCGCTCCTCCGCGTCCTTGTCGCCGGGGTTGCGGTCCGGATGGTGCTTGCGCGCCAGCTTTCGGTACGCCTTCTTGATCTCGTCGGCGCTCGCGTCTTTTGAGACGCTGAGCACCGAGTAGAGATCGCGTGCGGCCATCGCCGTCTCCTACTCGCTCACCACGACGCGCGCCGCTCGCAGGACCTGTCCGTCCAAGCGGTAGCCCTTGTCGAGGGTCTCGATCACCACTCCCGGACCCACGTCGTCGCCGCTGGGGCGGACGGACAACGCTTCGTGCTGGGTGGGATCGAAGCGCTCGCCGGTGGGGTCATAGGCCTCCACGCCGCTTCGCGCGAGGGCGGCACGCAGCTCCCGGTAGACGAGCGCCACGCCCCGGGCGAGCGCCTCGTGGGCGGAGACCTCCTCGCTGGGAGCCTCCGCGGCGCCTCCATCCGGCGTCTCGGCCTGGGGATCAATGCCCGCGGCCCGCAGGGCGCGCTCGAGGTTGTCCAGGGCAGGAACGAGCTCGTGCGCGAGGGCTGCCTTGCCACGGCGCTCGGCCTCTTGGGCCTCGCGCGCTGCGCGCTTACGGTAGTTCTCGAAGTCCGCCCGTGCGCGCCGCGCGATCTCGAGGTACTCGTCTCGCTCTCGGCGGACGTCCGCGAGCAGAGCGTCCAGGTCGGCATCTACGGCCGCTGCCGACTCGCTCTCGTCTTGGGTGGACGGGCCGTTGCCGGTGTCCGGCGACGGCCCGTCCACCGGAGCCCCGTGGCGCCTCTTCCGCTTGCCCTTCCTCGGGCACGCCCGCGGGCTGGCGCTGCTCCCAGTCCCCGGGCGTGCCGGCGGGCCTACGAGCGCTCGTCATCTACGACCTCGGCGTCGACGACCTCCTCCTCGGCCTCGGCGGCCGACCCGTCCGGGGAAGCACCGTCGGCTCCGGGCGCAGCCCCCGCCGCCTGCTGATCGGCCGCAGCAGCCTGGTAGATCTGCTCGGAGACCCGGTGGAAGGCGGCCTGGAGCGCGTCCGTCTTGGCCTTGATCTCGTCGACGTTGTCGGACTCCAGCACTCCCCTGACGTCCGCGATCGCCTTCTCGATCTCCTCCCGGGCCGCGGGGTCGATCTTGTCGCCCATCTCCTCGAGCTGCTTCTCGGCTTGATAGGCGGCGTTCTCTGCCAGGTTGCGGGCCTCGGCCAGCTCGCGCTGGCGTTTGTCCTCCTCCGCGTGAGACTCGGCGTCCTCGATCATCTGCTCGACCTCGGACTCGGCGAGGCCAGAGCCGCCCTTGATCTCGATCGTCTGCTCCTTGCCGGTCCCCAGGTCCTTGGCGGAGACGTGCAGGATGCCGTCGGCGTCGATGTCGAAGGTGACCTCGATCTGCGGGACACCGCGAGGGGCCGGCGGGATGCCGGTGAGCTGGAACTTGCCCAGCGACTTGTTGTAGGCGGCCATCTCGCGCTCGCCTTGCAGCACGTGGACCTCGACCGACGGCTGGTTGTCGTCGGCGGTCGAGAAGATCTCCGACTTGCGAGTCGGGATCGTCGTGTTGCGCTCGATCAATTTCGTGAACACGCCGCCCTTGGTCTCGATCCCGAGCGAAAGCGGGGTGACGTCGAGCAGCAGGACGTCCTTGACGTCGCCTGCCAGCACGCCCGCCTGGATCGCGGCGCCGATCGCCACGACCTCGTCCGGGTTCACGCCCTGGTGCGGGTCCTTACCGGTGAGCTCCTTAACCTTCTCCTGGACGGCGGGCATGCGGGTCATGCCTCCGACCAGGACGACGTGCTCGATGTCGGCTCCGCCGGAATCGGACAGGGCTTGTTTCACCGGCCCGACAACGCGTTCCAGCAGGTCCGAGGCGAGCTCGTTGAGCTTCGCTCGCGTGAGCTTCATCTCCAGGTGCTTGGGACCGCTCGCGTCCGCGGTGATGAAGGGCAGGTTGATCTGCGTCTCCTGGGTGGTCGAGAGCTCGATCTTCGCCTTCTCCGCTGCTTCATAGAGCCGCTGCAGGGAGTTCTTGTCGGCCGAGAGGTCGATGCCCTGGTCACGCTTGTACTCGGCGACCATCCACTCGACGATCGCCTTGTCCCAGTTGTCGCCGCCGAGGTGGTTGTCCCCCGAGGTCGCCTTGACCTCGAAAACGCCTTCCCCGATCTCCAGGACGGAGACGTCGAAAGTGCCGCCGCCGAGGTCGAAGACCAGGATCGTCTGGTCGGCCCCCTGCTTGTCGAGCCCATAGGCCAGCGAGGCCGCGGTGGGCTCGTTGATGATCCGCTTCACCTCGAGGCCGGCGATCTTGCCGGCGTCCTTGGTGGCCTGCCGTTGGTCGTCGTTGAAGTAGGCGGGCACCGTGATCACCGCGGAGTCGACCGTCTCGCCGAGCTTCGCCTCCGCGTCCGCCTTCAGCTTCTGGAGGATCATCGCCGAGATCTCCGGGGGCGAGTACTGCTTGCCTCGCACCTCGACTCGGACATCGCCGTTGGGCCCGGCGACCACCTGGTACGGGACGATCGTCTCCTCTTCCTTGACCTCGGACTCCTTGCGGCCCATGAACCGCTTGATCGAGAAGATGGTGTTCTCGGGGTTCATGACCGCTTGGCGCTTCGCCACCGTGCCCACCAGCCGGTCCCCCGAGTCGGTAAAGGCGACGACGGACGGCGTCGTACGGCCACCCTCGGCGTTCTCGAGTACGGTCGCATCGCCGCCCTCGAGCACGGCCACGCACGAGTTCGTGGTCCCGAGGTCGATGCCGATTGTCTTTGCCACTACGTTTCTCCTTCTACCTAGCTCTCACAAAAAATCTGAGTCTCAGGCTAGCAGATCGGTGCGTAACCGCCCTCAGGCTTCCGAGGCCAGGAGAGGGACGCATTTGAGGGACAGGTAGGGGCACGACCGTCGTTGCAGGCGAAACCGGGTCCTTAGGCGCCGCTGTCCTGCTTAGCCCTCGCCATGCGGGGTCAATGCAGGACGGCGGGCCGAAAAGCGTCGCCCCCGAGAGGGCCCGTTGAGCTCCCTCAGGACCCCGGGATGTACTCGACGTTGTCGGCGACGAACCGGGCCACGACCTTCGCCTGTGCCCCCTGCAGGATTCCCTTCGGCATCCTGCCAGCAACTCCGTCGACCACGGCGGTGTACACGCGGTCGTCGTTTCCCTTCACCGTGTCCGGGCTCTCCGGCGTCGCGCCGAGCAGCTGGTCGAGGTTGGGGCCGACCACGCCGTCGGTGCCGGCTTTCGCCAGGGTGTGGCAGGCGCCGCAGTTGGTCTGGAACAGCTCCAGCCCCTGCTGCTCGCTGGCCGGCACGGAGCCCTCCGGAGATGCGTCGTCGGATCCACCTTTGGCGAGCGCCCAGACGGGCAGGCCGACGAGACAGATGGCCGCGAAGATGCCGAAGATGACGAAGGGGCGCTTGCTCATTCGCTTCCGCCGATCGCCGTCGCGGGTGGCGGCGCCGAGATACTAACGGTGGGGCCGAGAGGCTCGCACCGGGTCCGGTCGGGCTCCGCGCCGAGGCGCTGAAGCTGGAGGAGGCACCGTCAACCTCAGCACTCCTCGACGCGGAGCCCGCCCGGTGGCGCTAGCGGACGCGCAATGTGCTGAACACCCCAGCGTGGTCGGAGTCCCAGAAGCCATTTACGGGCACGCGCCCGGTCACCGACGAGTTCACCAGGGTGATGAAGTTCGGGGCGTTGGTGAGCACGTGGTCGACCTGGTGGTCGAAGTCGGCGATGCTGCCGCCGCCGTTCTGGGTGATGATGGAGCTGTCCAGGCAGCAGCTGAGCGGATTCGCCGTGCTGCGATTGCGGAACCCGTAGTTCTTCAACAGGTTGTAGGCGAGGCGGTCACCGCCCTGGACGGTGTCGTCGTCCGAGTTCAGGTCGCCCAGCAACACGACCGGCAGGCTCGTCACCGCGGGCCCGGCGCCGGTGACCAGCTCCCGTGCCTGGTCCCTGCGGATGGTGGGATCTCCAAACGCCTCGAGGTGGGTATTGACGAACCGGAAGATGTGCCCGCCGCGCACGCTGACGTTGGCGGCGGTCCAGCCCCGGAGGACATGGACGGTAACGAGTCCGGCAACCACCGGCTCGAACAGGGTGCGGAAGTGGCCTTTCCTGACATTCGTGGTCGCGACACCCGCTCCGACGCGGGCCAGGATCACGTCGCGCATCGTGAGGCGGTCGTTCTCCTCACCGTCCTCGTTGGCCGGCGAGTCGCCGTCGCCCGGGACGCCGTTGGCGTCGGTGGGCGCCTCGAAGTCGAACTCCGGCTGGCTCACCACCACCCGGTACATGCGCCCATTCTTGTTGAGCTGGGTCATCAGGTCTTTGAGGAAGTCGTACCTGACGATCGAGGCGTTGAAGTCGCACCCGAAGGGGGGATTGTCATCGGGCCCGCCGGTGCAGCTGAATGGGGCGCCGGGGTCGAGGGGGCCACGCCTCCAGAGGGCCACCTCCTGGAGGCCGACCACGTCCGGCTTCTTGCCGAGGATCTCGTTCGCCAGCCCCTTGGCCCGCACCGGGAAGTTGTTTCGGATCACGTCGCGGATGATCTGCCCGTTTGCGCGAACGAACTCGTTGCTGTTCGCCGCCTCGATTGCGGGGGTGAGGTCGGCGCCGAGGTAGACGTTGCGGGTCATGACCTTGGCGTCGACGACCGGCGCCGCCGCCCGGGCGGCCGCGGGGATCGTGAGCAGCGCCGCCGCGAGGGCGGCCAGCAGGCCGATGCAGGCTAGTGCAGCACGAGCGCGCGAGCGCGCGAACGCGTAACCGGGAACGGCACCTTCGGAACTGAACGCTGTCTCCTGCATCTAAATGAGCCTCCTCCAGCTCGTGCCTTTTGGGCGAACCATCCACCTCTGCCTGGGCGTCTGGGCGAGCACCCCTCCGCGTAAGCCTATCGACGTTGAGGCAAAAAGCTGGCTGGGGAGCCAAATTTTCGACGGCCTGGAGAACTCGGTCAGCGGCGCTTGGCCGGGATGTCGGGGCGCTGCTGCCGCCAGAACGGGCACATGCGACGTAGCCCGCATTGCTCGCATCGCGGCCGGGGACGACACACGGCGCGGCCGTGGTGAATCAGGTTGATGTGCAGCTCATAGGCGTCCTCGGGGTCGACGACTCGCAGCAGCTCGTCGTGCGCCCGCTCAAAGGACGCCCGAGCGGCGAATAGGCCCAGCCGTCCGCCGACGCGGTAGACGTGGGTGTCGACCGGGACCTCGGGACGATCGAACGAGAAGAGCAGCACGCAGGCCGCGGTCTTGCGCCCAACTCCCGGAAGCGAGGTCAGGAACTCGATCGCCTCTTCGCGTGGGGCGCCGCGAAGCCAGGTGAGGTCGATCGGATCGCCGCAGGCCGCAAGGGCCGCCTGGATTCGGGGGGCCTTGGTGGCCGAGAGCCCGCCGGGGCGGATCGCCTCGGCGACCTCAGCCACGGGGGCGTCCCGAACCTCCTCCCAGGTGTCGAACCGGTCGCGCAGCCGGTCGTAGGCCACGTCGCGGTTCGTGTCGCTGGTGTTCTGGGAGAGGATCGTCTTCACCAGCTCGTGGACGGGGCTTCCGTGAGGGTGGTTGGCCGGCCGCCCGTAGAGCTCGCGCAGGCGATCCCGGATCGCACGCAAGCGGCGCTTCGAGGGAGGTCTCCAGGACACGGGTCGAGAATAGGCAGGCATGCGCCGCCGTTCAGCCCCCCTCTACAATCGCAGCCTCGTGGGCCGCCTCCCTCATGCAATTCCCCGTCTGGTCGGGGGCGTCGGCCGCCGTTTGCCGCGCGGCTGGGGTGACCTGCTGCGTCAGTTCGCGTTCTTCTTTGTCGCCTACCAGGGCTATCAGCTCGTCCGCGGGATCGCGGACGGCAGGGATGCCGTGGCGATGGGAAACGGGCTCCAGGTCATCCACCTGGAACGCTCGTTGGGCACCTTCTTCGAACCGGGCTTCCAGGAGGCGTTCATCTCACATCAGTGGCTGATCGAGATCGCCAACTGGATGTACTTCAACACGCACTTCCTGGTCACGATCACATTCCTGGCGTGGCTGTATCTGTGCCGCAACGAGAACTTCAACTTCGTGCGGAACATGTTCATGGTCGCGATGGGCCTGGCCCTGGTCGGCTACACCCTGTTCCCGACCGCCCCGCCGCGGATGTTCCCCGAGGCCGGGTTCACCGACACGATCGCGACATTCACGAACATGAACCAGGACTCGGCGGTCGCCAGCGTGCTCGTGAACCCCTACGCCGCCGTGCCCAGCATGCACATCGCCTTCTCACTGATGATCGCGGTCTGTGCGGCGAGCCTCGTACGCGGCGTGTGGGCGCGGGCGGTGTGGTCGGCGTATCCGCTGCTGGTCTTCTTCGTGATCGTCGTGACTGCGAACCACTTCTGGTTCGACGCCGCCGCGGGGGCGGCGGTGGCCTGCCTGGCCGCCGTCTCGGCGCACCAACTGGCACGGTTGCGCCCCAACGCCTGGGCGTGGCACGAGGCCCCCCAGCGGGCCGCGGTCTGACCTTCCCAGCGGCGGCGCTCTGAAAGCCCGGCGGATGCGCGGCCCGGGCCGCCGTCGGCCCGCGGACCATCGCGGCCGCGTCGGCTCGGTCGGGCGAGTCAACTAGCGTCCCGGTCATGGCCACCCCGGGTCGCGAGCTTCGGGACGTTCGGACGGCCGATGAGCTGCGCGCGTATGCGCGTGGGCGGCTGATCGAATCCCGCCTGTCCCCCAACGCGATCTCGCTCACCGGCCTCGTCCTGAACCTGGCGGCCGCGGTCCTCATCACCCAGCACCTGTTCTTCCTCGCGGGGGTGGCGTTCATCGTCGGCTCGGTGATGGACACGCTCGACGGGCGCTACTCCCGCATGTCGGGCAAGGGCACCCTGTTCGGCGCCTTCCTCGACTCCACGCTCGACCGGATCGAGGAGGGGCTGGTGCTGACTGCCGTTGCCTGGTACTTCGCCGACCGCGGCGACGCGCTCGCCGCGTCGGCATG
This sequence comes from uncultured Actinomycetes bacterium, assembly GCA_963755775.1. Lineage (GTDB taxonomy): Bacteria > Actinomycetota > Thermoleophilia > Solirubrobacterales > 70-9 > AC-56. The sequence continues at coordinate 106,057 of CAVWKY010000001.1, forward strand.
CGTGATCACGGTGCTGGGCTCGTTGATGGTCTCCTACACCCGGGCGCGGGCGGAGGCGCTCGGCGTCGAGTGCAAGGTCGGCCTCGCCACCAGGCCGGTTCGGGTGGTGATCCTTTCCGTCGGCCTGGTGTTCGCCAAGGGAGCCGGGATCGCCGACATTGAGCTGCTCGCGCCGGCCATCTACGCTATGGCGGCGCTCACAGCGCTCACCGTGGGTCAACGCGTGTGGCACGTGCGGCGCGAGCTCGCATCTCTGGAAAGGGTGTAACCCGACGCGGTCGCGGCGGTAGTAGGAGACCGACCCGCCGCAGGAGGACTTCGCGCGCATGACCACCGAACACGAAGCAAGCGACAACCACGTCAGCACGAACGGGCACCTGGTCGACGACGGCAAGGTGCGGGTAGCGATCGTCGGCGTCGGCAACTGCGCCAACGCGTTCGTGCAGGGCGTCACCTATTACCAAGACGCCGACACGGCCGAGCAGGTCCCGGGCCTGATGCACGTGGACCTCGGGGGCTACCACGTGCGGGACATCGAGTTCGTCGCCGCGTTCGACATCGACGCGGAGAAGGTGGGCAAGGACCTTTCGGAGGCGATCTGGGCGGGGCAGAACGACACGATCAAGTTCGCGGACGTCCCCAACAGCGGCGTGGAGGTCCACCGCGGCATGACCCACGACGGGCTGGGCAAGTACCTGAAGGAGAAGATCACGAAGGCGCCGGGGGAGACCGCCGACATCGTCGGGATCCTGCGTGAGTCGAAGGCCGACGTGCTGGTCTGTTACCTGCCGGTTGGCTCCGAGCAGGCGACGAAGTGGTACGTGGAGCAGGCGCTGAAGGCGGGCGTCGGGTTCGTGAACTGCCTGCCGGTGTTCATCGCCCGCGAGGACTACTGGGACAGGCGGTTCACCGACGCCGGCCTGCCGATCATCGGCGACGACATCAAGTCTCAGGTCGGCGCCACGATCGTCCACCGGCAGCTCGCTCGGCTGTTCCACGATCGCGGCGTTCGCCTCGAGCGCACTTCGCAGCTCAATGTGGGCGGCAACATGGACTTCTACAACATGCTCGAGCGCGAGCGGCTGGCCTCGAAGAAGGAGTCGAAGACCAACGCCGTCACCTCGATTGTCGGGCACGAGCTCCCGGCCGACGACGTGTACATCGGTCCCTCGGACTACGTCGCGTGGCTGACGGACCGCAAGTGGGCCCACATCAGGCTCGAGGGTCGCTCCTTCGGTGACGTCCCACTGACGATCGAGATGAAGCTCGAGGTCTGGGACTCGCCCAACTCGGCCGGGATCGTCATCGATGCCGTCCGGATTATCAAGCTGGCGTTGAACGCCGGGGTGGGAGGCGAGCTCGACGGGCCGTCGAGCTACCTGATGAAGTCGCCCCATAAGCAGCGACCCGACGACGAGGCCCGCGAGCTGACCGAGGCGTTCATTCGGGAGCACGCGCGAAAGCCCGCCCGCAAGCGCGCGGCCGAGCTCAAGGCCAAGACCTGAGCCGAGTCGCCGGCGACGGCGGCTTCGGACCCGACACCCAGCGTCTCGCGGGGGTTGCGAGACGGCATCTATCCTGCGGCGGTGACCCCGGAGCGCCTTTCGATCGCCCAGGTCAGCCCGCATCCGTGGGGAGCGGCCCACGACGTGGACGAGTTCGTCGGGCGGGTGGCGTCGATCCTCTCCGAGCGCGGTCACCGGGTCGTGGTCGCGGCGCCGGCCGCCTCGCGAGCCGCCGTCCGCGAGTCACGGCAGGCGATCCGAGCCGCCCGCGAGCGCCCCTCGATGCTCTTCGACGGAGCCTGGAAGGGGGCACGAGCCGGGGGAGACGGCGGACCGCCGGTGCTCGCCGTTGGCTCGAGCTTGCCGATGCCGTCCGGGCCGGGCCCGCGTGCGGCCCCGGTCCCGATTGACGTCAGCCGCTCCGTCGAGGAGCTGCTGGCGGCAGTCGACCTGGACATCGTCCATGTCCACGACCCGTTCGCGCCCAGCGTCGCGTCGGTTGCCCTGCGCCACTCCCGGTCGCTGAACGTCGGGAGCTTTCACGAGCCCACCGAGCGCATCCTCTCGACCCAGGTGGCCCGGCCGCTGGTCGAGATCTTCTTCGGACGCCTCGACGCCCGCACGGTCAGCGGCCGCGCGACCTCGGAGCTGATGGAGCGGTTCTTTCCCGGCACCTACGAGCTGATCGCCCCGGGGGCCGACCGTGGGCTCGAGCCATGGTGGCCCGGCGCCGACGCCGGCCAACCGGCATCGGACGCCCAGCGTCCGATGCGAATCGCGTTCTGCCTCCAGGAGGAGCGCGGCGCGCTGCGCCTTTTCCTGCGGGCGCTGCGGCGCCTGCCGCTCGCGCTTCCCTGGGAGGCCGCCGTCTGGCTGCCCGACCGCGGCGAGATCCGGATCGGCCGGCGGCTGCGCGAGCGGGTACACGTCGTCGGGCCGCCCCAGACCTCGCCCGAGGGCCTGGTGGCGGGGGCCGACGTGGTTTGCGTTGCCTCGGGCGGTCCGCGGATCGCCGCGGGGCTGATCCGGAAGGCGCTCGCCTCGGAGACAGTTCCTGTCGCATCGCGGCTTCCCGCGTATCAGGAGCTGATCGGCGACGGCGAGCGCGGGCTTCTGTTTCCCCCGGGGGACGCGGTCACATTGGCGGGGCAGCTCGAGCGGCTGATCGGCGAGCCTCGGCTGCGGGAGGAGCTGGCCAGCGCGGGTCGTGACGCGGTTCCGAGCTGGGACGAGGTGGCCGACCAGGTCGAGGGCATCTACAGGCGGCTCTGCGATCGGCGCCACGATGCGCGCGGGAACCCCGAGATCCGAGCTCGCCTCTCTGGCCGGCGCTCGATGCACGTCGATCTGCACATGCACACCGACCACTCACCGGATTGCGCCACACCGGTCGAGGTGCTGTTGGCCACGGCACGGGATCGTGGGCTCGGGGCGATCGCGATCACCGACCACAACGAGATCTCCGGCGCCCTGGCTGCGCGCGAGGTCGCCCAGGAGATCGGGGGCATCGAGGTGATCGTCGGCGAGGAGGTCAAGACAGCGGAGCAGGGCGAGGTGATCGGGCTGTTCCTGGAGCGGAAGATCGCCAGGGGGATGACGATGGCCGAGACGATCGCCGAGATCCGCCGCCAAGGCGGGCTCGTGTACATCCCGCATCCCTTCGATCGCCTCCACTCGGTGCCCGACTACGAGCACCTGCTCGCGATCGTGGAGGAGATTGACATTCTCGAGGTCTTCAACCCCCGTGTGGCCCTGACCGCGTTCAACGAGGAGGCGGAGCGCTTCGCCGCCAAGTACCGCATCGTCCCGGGGGCCGGCTCGGACAGCCACGTTGCGCAGGGCCTCGGCAGCGTGATGATCCGCGTCCACGAGTTCAATGGACCGCAGGAGTTCCTGGAGGCGATGCGCGACGCCGACATCGTTCGCAAGCACAAGAACCTGATCTACGTGCAAGCGCTGAAGCTGCTGCAGACCACGGCTCGGCCGGCGGGCGCCCGCCGGGGGGCCGTCGCCGAGGCCCGGCCGGTGAAGGGAGGAAGGCCGCGCGGTCGCCGCGCGGCCGGCCCGCGCCGCGGCCCGCGGCGGCGTTCCGACGGCAAGCGGTGATGCACGCGGAAGGACCGGCGGCGGGTCCGTCAAAGAAGGCGCTGGCCCGAGGCGAAGCGAGCCCGGGACCCAGACCAGGAGCCGGCTTGCCGACCACAGACGACGAGATCCGAGAGAAATACCTCGAGCGAGCGATCCGCGAGCTCAACGAGCTGACCCATCGCCTTCAGGAGTGCTCCCATTGCCCTCGCGGAAACCTGATGCCGGTGCTCGGCTCGGGCCACCCGCAGGCGGACATCCTGCTGCTGAAGTTCGCGCCCACCGCGGCGGAGGTCGAGGAGGGAGTCGCGTTCTATGGCCGCGCCGGCAACGCCCTGCGGAAGAGCTTCAAGCGCCTCAACATTGACCCCCTGGTTGTCTACGGGACCCTGTGCGTGAAGTGCCCGGTGGCGGACCCCTCCCTGGCGGGCGGCGAATGCGTCGAGAGGATCGTCGAGGAGCTCGCGATCGTGCAACCCCGGATGATCGTGGTGATGGGAGAGGACGCCCTGGAGACGCTGAACGAGGTCGGCGTGCCACTCTCGAGCCCGCTGGAGCCGCGCCTGGGCGAAGTGCAGAGCTTCACCCCGACGATCGATGCCCTGTACACCACCGACATCGACCTGTCGCTGGACTCCGAGGACGCCAAGCGCGACTTCTGGGCTGCCTTCCGGGCGCTCGGCGACTGGTACGCGGACCTGCCGCCGTATTAGGCTCCAAAGCCATGGAGCTCGAGGAGCGGTCGATCGAGGAGCTGCCGGAGCGCTGCCAGAGCTGTGGCGCCACGCTGACGCGTGACGAGAAGCAGAGGATCCTCGACGAGGGCGCGAGCGCCGCGCTGTGCACGACGTGCGCCGCTGAGGCGCTCACGACCAGCGACGAGGACTCCGAGGGAGAGGGCGCCTACTAGTCGGACGGGGCGGTGGCCTCGGCGAGGGAGGCCATCGCGTCGAGGGTGGCGCTGGCCAGCGCCCGCACGACGACGACGTCAAGGCCCGCGTAGCGGGCGAGCTCCGCTCGAGCCTCGGCCGGGTCGTCCTCGGCGATGCCGACCGTGCCCTCGGGCTCGTCGAGCCGTGCGAAATGGCTGCGGTAGCCCTGGTGCAGGTCGCGGTAGAAGGACTCCTCCTTCGCCAGCCGCTCCTTGGCGTCGGGGCCGACCGCGGTGCGGACGTAGCCCAGCACCGGAGGTGGCTCCCGATCGGCCTCGCGGGCGCCGGCGTGGACCCGCTCGCGGGCGGTGGCCGCGAACTCCGGGGTGATCCAGTTGAGGAACGCCCCGTCGAAGGCGCTTCCGGCGAGCGCGGACATCTTGGGGCCCATGGCGGCGAGGACGAGGCGGACACCGGGGATCGCCTCACGAAGCTCCGGCAGCGCCTCGCGCATGACGGTGAGTGGCCGTTCCGAGAACCCGGCGCCGACCCCGATCCACAGTCGCCGGCGATCGAGGCCGAGGTCGCCGATTCGTTCGCTGATCTCGGCGGGTCGGTGACGATCCAGGGCCATCACCGCCACCCCGAGCTGCAGGCGGTCGGAGCCCTCGGCGAACGCCGCCAGTGTGTCGAGGCCGCTCGCCGCGGGGTGATCGTTCGACCACAGCGAGGAATAGCCGAGCGCCTGGCAGCGTTCGGCGAGCGGGGTGGCCACGGCGGGATCCAGCCCGGCCGTGACGCCGAGGCCTCTGATTCGACTCACTTCTCCAGCAGCGCCACGCACTCCACGTGCGGAGTCTGCGGGAACATGTCCACCGGGCGCACGCGGCGCAGCCTATAGCCGGCGTCCGCGAGCTGGTTGGCGTTCGGGGCGAGCGTCGTGGGGTTGCAGGAGACGTAGACGATCCGCTGCGCCCCGCACTCGATCACGCGTCGAACCACCTTCTTCGACAGCCCTGCCCGCGGAGGGTCGACGACGATCACGTCGGGGCGGCCCGCGCTCTCGAGCAGGGGGCGGGCCCCCAGCCGTACGTCGGTGGCGATGAAGCGCGCATTGGCGATCCCGTTTCGCCGGGCGTTCTCCTCGGCGTCGGCGACCGCCTCCGGGACCGTCTCGATTCCCCACACCTCTCCGGCATCGCGGGCGAGCATGAGTCCGATCGTGCCCACGCCGCAGTACAGGTCGAAGAGGCGCTCGCGGCCGGAGAGCTCCGCGAGGGCTGCGGTTGCCGCGTACAAGCGCTCGGCCATCTCGGTATTGGTCTGAAAGAAGGCGGAGGGAGAGATCCGAAACGAAAGCCCCGCCAGCTCCTCGGAAAGGAATTCCTCGCCGAGGACTCCGGTGGGACCGGCCGTGCCGCCGCTGGGACCCTCCACCACGGTGTGGAGATCGACGGGTGGCTTGGGGATGCTCGCCGGCGCGGTGACGAGGCGGGTCTGCACCTGCCCGGTTCGCTGGCCCTCACGCACCACGAGGTTGCGGAGGACCCCCTCCTGCCGGCGGCGGTCGTGCGCCGGGAGGCGCTCGGCCCGCGCCCAGTCCCGAACCCGGTTTCGGGCCGTGTTGTTGGGCTCCGACGCCAGCATGCAGTCTTGGACGTCGACCACCTCGGCCCAGCTTCCTCGGCGATGGAAGCCGCAGACGAGCTCGCCTTCCCGCTCGCCGAACGAGTACTCGAACTTGTTCCGGTAGCGCCAGGTCTCGACAGCGGGCTCGGGGGGCTCCAGCTCGAACCCGTCGAGGTGGCCGAGGCGGCGGAGGGCCCCTTCGACCTGCTTGGCCTTTTCCTCGAGCTGGAGCTCGTAGGGCAGCCCCTGCCAGGGCGCGCCCGGGCACGGCTGGCCGCCGTGAACGCAGCGGTCGGCGAGACGGTCGGGGCTGGGGTGGACGAGCTCCACCGCTTGGGCCTCGGCGAAGTCGCGTTTTGCCCTGGTCAGCCGGGCCCGCACCCGGTCGCCCGGCAGCGCGCCCGAGACGAAGACGACGTACCCGTTCGCGCGCGCCACACCGCGACCGCCTTGAGCGAGCGAGTCGATCTCGAGCTCCAGTTCCTCGCCCTGCTGCGGCCTTGGTCCTCGCTTGGTGGCCGGCGCTGCCATCGCCCTATCGTTGCAGCCCCTTGAGCTTCGACCTCGATCGGTACCGCGAGCGCGCGGAGCGCTTCAGCGAGCTCCTCAGTCGCGAGCACTACCTGCACCTTGCCGGTCACAAGACGGAGCTGGAGATCGAGCCGATCTACGGCGAACACGCCGATCTGTTCACCGCCGAGGCGGTAGAGCGCCTCAAGGAACTGGCCGGAGGCGCGACCGGGGACGAGGAGCGCCGCCTGCGCTACCTCCTCCAGTTCGCGTTCGAGGGCCTGATCGGCCACGAGACCAGGGCGGAGATGGCCGAGCTCGCCGGGCTGGAGGCCTCGATCGAGGTTGATCCGGGCGACGGGCCGGTCCCGTATCGCGCCGTGCGGATCGAGCAGGCGAACGAGCCCCGGGCCGCTCGCCGCCAGGCGCTCGAGGAGGCGCAGAGCGAGGCCCTGACCGAGCGGCTGAATCCCCTGTACCGGGCGATGCTGGAGCGCTCGCACCGGCTGTGCACGGCGATGGGATGGCCGAGCTACGTCGCAGCGTTCGCCGAGCTTCGGGGGATCGACCTGCAGGTGCTAGCCCGCCAGGCCGCCTCGTTCCTGGACGCAACCGAGGAGCGCTACGCGGCCGTGGTGGATCCCGAGCTCGTTCGCCAGGAGGTGCCGGCGCTCGGGGAGCTTCGGCGTTCGGACCTGCCGCGCTTCTTCCGCGCCACCCACGTCGATCGGCACTTTCCGGCGGACCGGTTGGTCCCCTCGTTCGCCGACGCGATGGACGGGCTCGGGATCGACCTCTCGCGGCAGGGCAACATCCAGGTCGACGGGGAATCGCGGCCCACGAAGTCCTCGCGCGCCTTCTGCTCGACTCCGCGAGTCCCGGAGGAGGTCCATCTGGTGATCGCGCCGACCGGCGGCTACGACGACTACCGCGCCTTCTTCCACGAGGGCGGGCATGCCGAACACTATGCGGGGACCGACGCAGAGCTGGCGTTCGAGTTTCGGCACCTCGGCGACAATACGGTGACCGAGTCGTTTGCGTTCCTGCTCGAGCACCTGGTCGAGGATCGCGACTGGCTCGGCGCCCGGTTCGGATCGGCCGACCCGGAGGCTGCCGCCGCGCACAGCCGTGCGGTGAAACTCGTGATGCTGCGTCGCTACGCCGGCAAGCTCCACTACGAGTTGGAGCTTCACGGGCCGTCGCCGGCGCTGGAGGAGATGCCGCGCCGCTACGCCGAGCTGCTCTCGCAGGCGGTCCGGGTCCAGTGGTCGCCGGCGGGGTGGTTGGCCGATGTTGACGAAGGGTTCTATGCCGCCTGCTACCTCCGGGCCTGGGTGCTCGAGACCCGCTGGCGGAGGGCGCTTCGGGATCGCTTCGGGGTGGAATGGTTCGCGTCGCGCGAGGCCGGCGAGTGGCTGCGCTCGCTGTGGCGCGACGGGCAGCGACTGGACGCGGACGAGCTTCTCGCGGAGACGTTGGGCGAGCAGCTCGACTTTGCTGCGATGGCCGCCGAGTTCGCGCCGGCGGATGGCGCGGCTACTTGAGCCGGCGGTCGATCTCCGCGAGCACGCCCTTGCGGGCCTTGCCTCGGGTCTCGCGAGTGCGCAGCTTGCGCAGCTCGGCGGGGCCCAGGTCATCCAGCCGCGACTTGATCTGGGCAGCCGTGAGCTGGTCGTAGGCGGTGATCGGGCCGCCGGTTGGGACCCCGGCCCGGCGGCGCAGGCGGTCGGCGCGCGCCAGGGGCGCATCTGCGGCGTCTCGCGCGGCCCGCGCGGCCTTGCCGGCGGCCTTGGTGGCCCGCCGGCGCGTGGTCCCGGTTCGGGACCCGAACTCACGCCGGGCCTGGTCGAGGAGCCGCTCGAGCTCCTTCACCAGGTCGTCGGTGTAGGAGCGCCCACGGGTGAGCAGGCTGCTGACTACCTCGTTGGCGTCGTCGCGGGTCATGCGGCCGCGTTTCACCGCATCGTCCATGACCTCCTGCACGCGATCGCGCGACAGGGTGACGCTGCGCTCGAGCGCGTCGCGGAACGCCTCCACGCTCTTGTCGCTGCGCGTGCTGCTCGCCTGGCGTGCGGTCGAGCTCCTACGACCACCCCCTGCGGTCCGCTTGCTGCCCGAGCCGGACCTCCTCGGCTTGCCCGATGCGGAACCCCCCGAACTCGTCGCCATCGAATCTCCTCCTGTAGCGGTAGAGCGCGCGATTGACCTCGCCGGGTGACTATTTCATGCCGGCCCGTCGAGTGGCGGACCATGCGCGTCGACGGTCCGAAACGTTGCCGCCACCGGAGCGTGGTCGGAGAGCCGCAGTCGCAGGCCCTCGTAGGGCAGCTCGCGCTCCTCGGGCGCCCAGGGGGTTTGCGGATCGACGACGTCGAGCCCTCGGGCCAGGAGGTGGTCGATGGAGTCGGGGCCGGTGGGGGCAGTGAGTCCGAAGCGTTCCGCCAGCTCATCGAACAGCGGCGTACGTCTGGGGCGCACGTTGAAGTCACCGCCGACGATCAGGGGCCGATCGCCCGCCCACTCCACGGCGGCCAAGGCGGCGCGGCGGAGCTCCTCCTCGGCGAGCTCGGGGATCGTGCTGGCGTGGAGGTTTGCGACGCAGACGCCTGAGCCGAGTTCGGCGTAGGCCATCGTGCGCCGCTCCGGACGGCGCCGCAGCACCAGGTCGCGCTGGTCGAGCAGTTTCGCGTCGTCGGCCGGCCCGCGGGCGAGGGTGAGGTTCGAGCCGCCTTCCCAGGAGCCGACCAGGTCGGGGTTGCGGCGGGCGAGGAACGATTGGACCGGGCGGCACCAGTTCCGTGACGTCAGCGAGCGCTGGGCGACGCCACGGCAGGCCGTGGCCAGTGGCGCACACCAGCGGGGCGGGCACTCCTGCAAGAGGGCGACGTCCCAGCGCGCCGAGCAGAGCACTTCCGTGAATTGGCGAGCGAGGTCCCGGTTGACCTGCACGTGGGTTGAGTTGCGCTCGGTCCTCCGCGAGAGCTTTCGCCCGGTGCGTACCCCGGGACCGGGTGGGAAGTCGCGGCCGTGGAAGAGGTTCCAGGTCAGTACGCGGAGCTCCATGACCGGTGCCATACCATCTTCCGCTTCTCATGGCCCGCCACCTGCTCACCGGGGAGGAGCTGACGCGTCCGGAACTGGACGCTCTGCTCGCCCACGCCCTCGATCTGAAGGCGGGGCGGGCGAAGGGAGAACGGAGCTCCGCGTTGGCGGGCAAGAGCGTCGCCCTGGTGTTCGAGCAGCCCTCGACGCGCACCCGCGTCTCATTCGAGGTCGCGGTCGCCGAGCTCGGGGGGACACCGGTGATCCTGCGGGGCGACGAGCTCCAGCTATCCCGCGGCGAGTCGGTGGGGGATACCGCACGCGTCCTGTCCCGCTACGTGCACGCGATCGTTGTGCGGGCGAGCTCGCAGGGAGTGGTCGAGGAACTCGCCGGCGTCGCGTCGGTGCCCGTGATCAACGGGCTGACCCCCGAACACCATCCCTGCCAAGCCCTCGCCGACCTGTTGACGCTCCAGGAGCGGTTCGCGGAGTTGGATGGGTTGCGCCTGGCATACGTCGGGGACGGCAACAACGTGGCGCGCTCGCTCGCCGTTGTCGGTGGGAAGGCCGGCGTGGAGGTCAGGATCGCGTCCCCAGAGGGGTACCGGATCGAGCCGGGGCTGGCCGCCATGGACACGGACGATCCGAGGGCGGCTGCGGAGGACGCCGATGCCCTCTACACCGATGTCTGGGTGAGCATGGGGAACGAGGACGACGCGGAGCGCCGGAGGGTCGCCTTGATCCCCTTTCAGCTCAACGAGGACTTGGTCGGGGCTGCCTCGGAGCGGGCGATCGTCCTTCACTGCCTCCCGGCCCATCCGGGGGAGGAGATCACCGAGGAAGTGCTCTACGGCGAGCGCTCGGCGGTCTGGGACCAGGCGGAAAATCGCCTCCACGTCCAGAAGGCGCTGCTGGAGCTCTTGATGCGCTGAGGGGTTCCCCGGCGAGCCCTACGTTGACCACATTATGCGTGGCGAACGTAGGTGTTCGTCGCCACCTACACTGCGAGTTCGGCGGCCCCGTCGTCTAACGGTTAGGACATCGGGTTTTCAACCCGGGAGCGGGGGTTCGACTCCCCCCGGGGCCATGAGCCATGCGCCGCAAGGGCAGCGCAATGCACGAGCTAGCTCAAATCCGGCGCAGTGGGCGGATCGTCCCGTGCTTAGCTTCGGTTCAGTCCCTCCCAGGAAGCCCAACCCCAAGAACCCGTGCAGCCCGAGATCCAACTAGGCCCGATCACCCTGCAGACGTTCGGGATCATGTTCGCCCTCGGGTTCATCGCCGCGGGGGCGCTGGTCGCGAGGCGCCTCGAGGAGTGGGGGAAGCCCCGTGACTGGGCATACGAGCTGGTTCTCTGCGCGCTGGTCGGGGGGCTCGTCGGAGCCCGCCTCGACTTCATCATCGAGAACTACGACTCGGTCAAGGACGACCTGCTGGGCAACCTGTTCTCCGGCTCGGGGCTAGTCTGGTACGGCGGCGCGATTGGCGGCGCGATCGGGGTGACCGTGTGGGCCTGGTACCGAGGAATGCTGAACGCGGCCCTGCTCGACCTCTGCGCTGCCCCCCTGGCGATCGGCTACGCGATCGGCCGGATCGGGTGCCAGGTCTCCGGGGACGGCGACTACGGCAAGGCCTGGGACGGCCCTTGGGCGATGGCCTATCCGGAGGGCACCAAGCCGATCGACGAGACGGTCCATCCGACTCCCATCTACGAGACCCTTGCCATGGGCCTCATCGCGTATCTGCTCTGGCGCCTGCGCGACCGCTTTCAGGCCGGTGTCCTGTTCGCGATCTACCTGATGCTCGCCGGCGCCGAGCGCCTGCTGGTCGAGCTCATCCGTCGCAACGACGACGTCATCCTCGGCCTGACGCAGGCACAACTGCTGAGCCTGGTGATGATCGCCGCCGGCTCCGCATGGCTGGCCGTAAAGGCTTCCAGGGGCAGTCTCGCGCGGGCAACGGCCTGACCGCTCGCGAGCGAGCCACCACCGCCACCGCGACCATGGCCCGGGGGCCTCAAATCCCAGCTAGCCGCGTCACTCCGAAGATCAGAGCGAAGCCGGCCACCGTGAGCGCGACCCGTTCCCAGGCCGCATGCTCGTGGGCCTGCGGCAGCAGGTCGGTCGCCCCCAGGTAGAGGAAGAACCCGGCATAAAGCGCAAGCAGATGCCCGAGGAACTCCTCCGAAAGGCCCAGGGAGGCGCCGACGATCGCGCCGATCAGCGGCGCGATCGCGTCGATTCGCAGCCATCGCACGGCCGCCTTGCGATCCCCGGACTGGCTGAGCACGAAGCTGACCATGTTCAGGCCGTCCGCGAAGTCGTGCGCGGCCACGGCGATGAAGACGATGATTCCGGTCGACACGTCCAGATTGAACGCCAGCCCGATCCCCAGGCCGTCGATGAAGCTGTGGACCGATAGCCCTGCCGCGGCGGCCGTTCCGACTCGATGATGAGCGCGCGCCTGGTCGGCGTCGTCGCGATGGTGGAGGACAAGCAGGCGCTCGAACAGGAAGAAGGAGAGAAACCCGACCCCGACCAGCCCCGTCACCAGTGTTGTGTCTCCCACGCTGTCGATTGCCGCGGGGAGCACGTCGAACAGCGCCACCGCCACCACGATCCCGCCGGTGAACGCGATCACCGTCGGCAGGGAGTGCGCGAGCCGTAGCGCGATCAGGCCGCCGGCAAGCGTGCCCAGGACCGTGAGCATGGCGAAGGGGATCGCGATCCAGGCCACGGCGGCGAATCAAATCAGGCGGCGAAGCCGCGGAGCACCCGCGAATCGCGACTGAACCCCTCTCACACGGAGCGAAGCAGCCCGCCGTCCAGCGGAATCACGGTCCCGGTGAGATAGGCCGCCCGCTCGGAGCACAGAAACGCCACCAGGTCGCCGTACTCTTCCGGCGCTCCCAGCCGCCCGGCGGGAACCCCTTCGTGAGCGCGGCGCTCCATCTCCTCCCAGGACCCCCAGTTCGACGCCAGCCGGTCGGTCGCGAATCGTCCCGTCGCGACCGTGTTCACGGTGATCCCATCCCCCGCGACCTCGCCGGCCAGAGTCTTCAGAAAGCCGACCGTCGCCATCCGGTGTGCGTTCGACAGCGTCAGGTGGGGGATCGGCTCGCGCACGGAGCTCGAGCTGACGTTCACGATCCTTCCCCAGCCTCGCTCGCGCATCGTCGGCAGCGCGGCCTCGATCAGAAGGCGGGGAGCCAGCACCAGCGAGCGGTAAGCGGCCTCCCATTCCTCGATCGAGTTGTCGAGCGCTCCACCCAGCGGCGGACCTCCGGTGTTGGCGACCATGATCTCCACGGGCCCCAACGCCGCCTCGACCTCCCCGGGAAGCGCGGCGATCCGCTCGAGGTCGTCGGTGTCCGCCTCGAACGCCGTCGTCTCCCCCTCGATTTCGGCGCTCGCCCGCTCGACGTTCTCCCGCGAGCGGCTCGCCATCGCCACGTGCGCGCCCTCTGATGCCAGCGCCGCGGCGATCCCGCGCCCGATCCCGCGGCTCGCCCCCATCACCAGGGCGGTCTTCCCGGAGATGCCGAGATCCATGCCTGGACGCTATCCGGTGGCGGGCGGCCGCACGGGTGTACCGTGCGCGTGATGACGGGGCATGGTGACCTCTACGAGCAGCTGGTCGACGCGGCCGGAGCGATCTACGGGTCTCACTCGCACCGTCGTGCCCTGCACGCCAAGGGCACCTGGTGCGCGGGCGCGTTCACCGCTACGCCCGACGCGGCGAAGCTGTCACGCGCCGCCCACTTCCAGGGGCAACCGGTGACGGCGCTGATCCGCTTCTCGAACGCAAGCGGCGACCCCGAGTCCCACGACGCCGGGCGGGAGGCCCGCGGAATGGCCGTGAAGCTCCGCTCCGCAGATGGCGAGGAGATGGACATCCTTGGAACCACCAACCCGGCGTTCGCGACCCGCACGCCGGAGGAGTTCCTCGATCTGCTGCAGCTCCGCGCGCCCGACCCCGATACCGGACAGCCGGACATGGAGAAGCTCGGCGCCTTTCTCGCCGCCCACCCGGAATCGCAGCCCGCGATCCAGGCCACCATCGGCGCAGAGCCTCCGGCGAGCCTCGCCCAGCTCAACTACCGCTCGCCGCACTCGTTCAAGCTCGTCAATGCCAACGGTGAGGGAACCTGGGTCCGCTACCGGTGGCGGCCGCAGGCAGGGGAAGCGCGAATTCCCGACGACGAAGCCCACGAACGCGGCCGCGACTACCTAAGGGAGGAGCTCACCGAGCGGTTTCGCAACGGACCGGCGCGGTTCGACCTGGTGCTCCAACTCGCCGCCGAGGGCGACCCGATCGACGACTCCACCGCCATCTGGCCGGAGGACCGCCAGGAGGTCGTCGCCGGGGGGCTCGAGGTCACCGAGATCGTCGACGACCCTGAATCCGGCGACCACATCGAGGTCTTCGATCCCGCCCGGATCATCGACGGGATCGAGCTATCGAATGACCCGGTCCTGCACGCCCGGCCCCGCGCGTACTCCGTCTCGGCCTACCGGCGGTTGGGGGTGGAGACCGACCGTCCGTCGACTCCGCCGTACGAGATCGGCTCAGCGCCCTAGCCGGCTTTTCTCGGCGTGCGCCGCCAGCAGTCGGCGCGGGGCATAATCACCAATCCTCGGGCGGTTAGCTCAGTTGGGAGAGCGCCTGCCTTACAAGCAGGAGGTCGCTGGTTCGAGCCCGGCACCGCCCATTGCCCGCAGATGGCTTGTGCAAGCGAATTGTGGCTTCCGCGGGTCGAGCCGATCTCGGCCGACGGACGGGTCGATCGGCTCTGGTGCCCATTCGTGCCCATTGAGGACTTCCGCCTACCTGCTTTCACCCCCGGATTTGGACCCCTGCGGCTCCGGTGGTAGGTTCGGTGGAACCCCACGGCAGGGGGAGAGGAGTGAGGCGGAGGATGAGCGCGCAACGGCCCCTAAGGAGCGTCGGGGCCTTGGTCGCTGCCTTGGTGGTCGGGGTCCTCTTCTCAGCGGGCGCGCAAGCCGCCCCCGGGGACCTCGATCCGACGTTCTCCGGGGACGGCAAGCAAACGACCGACTTCCGCTTCGGCTCCAGCGACGCGGCGGCGACCGTGCGCCAGCCGGACGGCAAGATCGTCGCGGTCGGCACCCGGCCTGGCGTCCCGCGACTAGACTTCGCCTCGCCCGCTACAACCCCAACGGCACGCCTCGACACGAGCTTCTCCGGCGACGGCAAGCAGATGACCGACTTCGGGGCACGAGGACGAGGCGACCGCGGTGGCGCTCCAGGCCGACGGCAAGATCGTCGTGGTCGGCACGCATGCGATTCCCCGAGGGCCCCACGACGACTTCGCCCTCGCCCGCTACAACCCCAACGGCACCCTCGACACGAGCTTCTCCGGCGACGGCAAGCAGACAACCGACTTCGGCTGGCATCGAAGAGGCGAACGGCGTGGCGATCCAGGCGGACGGCAAGATCGTCGCCGTGGGCTGCGCATGCGGCAGCGGCAGCGACTTTGCCCTCGCCCGCTACAACCCCAACGGCTCGCTCGACACGAGCTTCTCTGGCGACGGCAAGCAGACCACCGACTTCGGCTGTTCCGACTACGGCGAACGGGGTGGCGATCCAGGCGACGGCAAGATCGTCGTCGGTTGGCCGCGGCGGGCGTCGCCAACGGCGACTTCGCCCTCGCCCGCTACAACCCCAACGGCTCGCTCGACACGAGCTTCTCTGGCGGACGGCAAGCAGACGACCGACTTCGGCTATTCACGAGTTCGCAAAGGGGTGGCGCTCCAGACCGACGGCAAGATCGTCGCGGTTGGCTTCCAGGCGCGGCCGCCCGCCGCGCAGCGGGGACTTCGCGCTCGTCCGCTACAACACCAACGGCTCGCTCGACCCGAGCTTCTCCGGCGACGGCAAGCAGACGACCGACTTCGCCGGCGGCTTCGACGCGACGGCAACCGGGGTGGCGCTCCAAGCCGACGGCAAGATCGTCGCGGTCGGCAGCGCCACTCGGCGGCGGCGACTTCGCGCTCGCCCGCTACAACCCGACGGGCTCGCTCGACACGACCTTCTCCGGCGACGGCAAGCAGACGACCGACTTCGGGGGCGCGCGATCGAGGCGAACGGGGTGGCGCTCCAGGCCGACGGCAAGATCGTCGTGGTCGGCGCTGACGGTGGCGGCCCCGGCAGCGACTTCGCCCTCGCCCGCTACAACCCGAACGGCTCGCTCGACACGAGCTTCTCCGGCGACGGCAAGCAGACCACCGACTTCGCGGGCTTCGACCGAGGCGACCGGGGTGGCCATCCAGGCGGACGGCAAGATCGTCGCGGTCGGCGATCGCCGGTCACGACAGACTTGGCGGCGACGACTTCGCGCTCGCCCGCTACAACCCGAACGGCACCCTCGACACGAGCTTCTCCGGCGACGGCAAGCAGACGACCGACTTCGGGGGCTTCGACGCAGGCGACCGGGGTGGCGCTCCAGGCGGACGGCAAGATCGTCGTGGTCGGCAGCGGGCGGTCCCGACCCGCCGACTTCGCCCTCGCCCGCTACAACCCCAACGGCACGCTCGACACGAGCTTCTCCGGCGACGGCAAGCAGACCACCGACTTCGGCGGCGCTCGACGGGGCGACCGGTGTGGCGCTCCAGGCGAACGGCAAGATCGTCGCGGTCGGCGCGAGGCAGACCGACGCTGGTGGCGACTTCGCGCTCGCCCGCTACAACCCCAACGGCTCGCTCGACACGAGCTTCTCCGGCGACGGCAAGCAGACGACCGACTTCGGGGGCCTCGACGGGGCGACACGGGGTGGCGATCCAGGCCGACGGCAAGATCGTCGCGGTCGGCGAGCGGGGCGCTACCGGCACCGACTTCGCGCTCGCCCGCTACAACCCCAACGGCTCGCTCGACACGAGCTTCTCCGGCGACGGCAAGCAGACGACCGACTTCGCGGCGGCAACGACGAGGCAAACGGGGTGGCGCTCCAGGGCGGACGGCAAGATCGTCGCGGTCGGGCATGGCGCGGTCGGCCGCGCGACTTCGCGCTCGCCCGCTACAACCCGAACGGCACCCTCGACACGAGCTTCTCCGGCGACGGCAAGCAGACGACCGACTTCGGCGGGCTTCGACGCGGCGACGGGGTGGCGCTCCAGGCTGACGGCAAGATCGTCGTGGTCGGCCGCGCCGACACCGGTGGCGACTACGACTTCGCGCTCGCCCGCTACAACCCCAACGGCATCGCTCGACACGAGCTTCTCCGGCGACGGCAAGCAGACGACCGACTTCGGGCCTTTCGACGTGGCGACCGCGGTGGCGCTCCAGGCGACGGCAAGATCGTCGCGGTTGGCGGGCTCGACGCGGCAGACCGCGCTACTCGACTTCGCGCTCGCCCGCTACAACCCGAACGGCTCGCTCGACACGAGCTTCTCCGGCGACGGCAGGCTGACTGACCGACTTCGCGGCCTCGGTGGTCGCGGAGCCTGCGGCGGGTGCAAGGGCGACGGCAAGATCGTCGCGGACGGCACCTAGGCGCCGCCGCCGGCGCCGACTTCGCGCTCGCCCGCTACAACCGCAACGGCTCGCCTCGACCCGAGCTTCTCCGGCGACGGCAAGCAGACGACCGACTTCGGCGCCGGCTCAGGCGCGCGGCGGTGGCGCTCCAGGCGGACGGCAAGATCGTCGCGGTCGGCATCGCGAGCGGCACCGACGGCGACTTCGCGCTCGCCCGCTACAACCCCGACGGCTCGCTCGACACGAGCTTCTCCGGCGACGGCAAGCAGACGACCGACTTCGGGCGGCCCCGACGAGGCGACGGGGTGGCGCTCCAGGGCGACGGCAAGATCGTCGTGGTCGGCAGCGGCGGGTCGGCCGCAGCGGCGACTTCGCGCTCGCCCGCTACAACCCCAACGGCTCGCTCGACACGAGCTTCTCCGGCGACGGCAAGCAGACGACCGACTTCGGGGGCTTCGACGCGGCGACCGGGGTGGCGATCCAGGGCGACGGCAAGATCGTCGCGGTCGGCGCGGCGCGGCGCCGACGGCGACGACTTCGCGCTCGCCCGCTACAACCCGAACGGCATCGCTCGACACGAGCTTCTCCGGCGACGGCAAGCAGACGACCGACTTCGGCGGCTCGCGACGGGGCGAACGGGGTGGCGCTCCAGGGCGACGGCAAGATCGTCGCGGTCGGCACGTGCGGGCGCCGGCGGACTTCGCGCTCGCCCGCTACAACCCCAACGGCTCGCTCGACCCGAGCTTCTCCGGCGACGGCAAGCAGACGACCGACTTCGGGGGCTTCGACGAGGCGACCGGGGTGGCGCTCCAGGGCGAACGGCAAGATCGTCGCGGTCGGCGGCGCACCGGACGGCCCCGCCGCGACTTCGCGCTCGCCCGCTACAACCCGAACGGGACGCTCGACCCGAGCTTCTCCGGCGACGGCAAGCAGACGACCGACTTCGTCGAGCGCTCGACGACGAGGCGAGCGGGGTGGCGATCCAGGGCGACGGCAAGATCGTCGCGGTCGGCGCCGGCAGCGCTCGACCGGCGACTTCGCGCTCGCCCGCTACAACCCCAACGGCTCGCTCGACACGAGCTTCTCCGGCGACGGCAAGCAGACGACCGACTTCGGGAGTCGGCGACGCAGGCGAACGGGGTGGCGCTCCAGGGCGACGGCAAGATCGTCGCGGTCGGCGCGCGGCGGCCCGGCGGCGGCGACTTCGCGCTCGCCCGCTACAACCCCAACGGATCGCTCGACACGAGCTTCTCCGGCGACGGCAAGCAGACGACCGACTTCGGGGCGCGCGACAGGGCGACCGGGGTGGCGCTCCAGGCGAACGGCAAGATCGTCGCGGTCGGGCGGCGCGGGCCGGCAGCACGGCGGCGACTTCGCGCTCGCCCGCTACAACCCCAACGGCTCGCTCGACACGAGCTTCTCCGGCGACGGCAAGCAGACGACCGACTTCGGGGGCTTCGCGAGCGGGGCGAGCGGGGTGGCGCTCCAGGGGACGGCAAGATCGTCGCGGTCGGCGCGGCCGGGACGGCAGCGACTTCGCGCTCGCCCGCTACAACCCCAACGGGTCGCTCGACACGAGCTTCTCCGGCGACGGCAAGCAGACGACCGACTTCGGCGGGCTCACGACGGGGCGACCGGGGTGGCGATCCAGGCGACGGCAAGATCGTCGCGGTCGGCGGCGCGGCGCCGACGGCGACTTCGCCCTCGCCCGCTACAACCCCAACGGCTCGCTCGACACGAGCTTCTCCGGCGACGGCAAGCAGACGACCGACTTCGCGGGCCGCCGACGAGGCGACGGGGTGGCGCTCCAGGCAACGGCAAGATCGTCGCGGTCGGCCGCGGGCGGCGGCGCCGGCGACTTCGCGCTCGCCCGCTACAACCCCAACGGGTCGCTCGACACGAGCTTCTCCGGCGACGGCAAGCAGACGACCGACTTCGGCGGGCTATCGACGGGGCAACGGGGTGGCGCTCCAGGGCGACGGCAAGATCGTCGCGGTCGGCGCGCGGGCGGCGACTTCGCGCTCGCCCGCTACAACCCCAACGGCTCGCTCGACACGAGCTTCTCCGGCGACGGCAAGCAGACGACCGACTTCGGCGGCGCAGCGACGGGGCAAACGGGGTGGCGATCCAGGGCGACGGCAAGATCGTCGCGGTCGGCGCCGGCGCCGCCGGCAGCGACTTCGCGCTCGCCCGCTACAACCCCAACGGCTCGCTCGACCCGAGCTTCTCCGGGGACGGCAAGCGGCGGACCAACTTCGGGTCGTCCGACGAGGCGAGCGGGAGTGGCGCTACAAGCGGACGGAAGGATCATCGCGGTCGGGCGACGGCTCGGCCCGGGTGGAACCAGCGATTTCGCCCTCGCTCGCTATCTGGGGGGCTGAGCGGCGTCGGTTGGCGACGTGGTCCGAGCCCGGCACCGCTCACTACGCCAGGCCAACCACGAGGTAACGAACGCCGAGCGCCAGAGCCAGGACTCCGAGGATCATGCGAAGGCTCCCTTCGGAAATCCGCCCCTGCATCGACGCTCCGATGTACCCGCCGATCAAGCCGCCGGCTCCGAGGAACAGCGCCAGGACCCAGTCGGGGGCGATGTCGCCGCTTGAATCGATCGACAGGACCGCGTAGGCCGCCACGCCGACCACGGAGGTGAGATAGGTCGTGGTCAGTGCTGCGGGGGCGATGACGCGAACCGACAGGCCCATGGAGACGAGGACCGGGGCGAGAATCGACCCGCCGCCGATGCCGTAGATGCCGCCCACGACCCCGACCGCCAGGGCGAGGGCGACCAGTTGCGCCTCGCTGATCGGCAGGACACCTCGCGACTCCGTCACCGGTCGCCGCATGACGAGCAGCGCGCCGAGTGGGATGAGCACGCACCCGATCACAACCAAGAACGCATCCGGGCCCGGGATGACCTCGACCCGTAACACGGCCCCGATCACGGCTCCGGGGATCGTCCCCGCGACCAGGAGCCGAGTCAGGCGACCACCCAGGACTTGCTCGCGAGCGAAGCGAACGAGCGCGCCGGGAATCGCGAGCACGTTGAAGAGGAGGTTCGTGGGCGTGACGGAGGGGCTGGGAACCTCGAGCACGCTCACCTGCACTGGCAGCAGGAACACCGCCCCGGAGACACCAGCCGGCGTGGTGATCGCGGAGATCACCAGCGCGAAGCAGAAGCCGAGCAGCCAGTCGTCCACTTGTGCGGCGGCACCCTAGAGCGCTTCAGCGGTCGGAAATGCTTGGATAAGCGCCAGCGGGCGCGGGGCCACGAGGTACTCGTTCGGGCCCGGCACCGAGCATTCCGTCACACGAGCAAAGGAGAACCGATGTCGGTCGAGCAGACGCTGGGGCAGTTCAAGGAGACCGAGGGCGGGGAGGCGTTTCGGCTCCAGAACTCCAAGCTGCTCAAGGTGGAGCTCGCGGACGTGACGATCCAGGCGAAGCTGGGGTCCATGGTCGCCTACCAGGGTGACGTGCGCTTCGAACACGCGGGGTCGGGAGGCCTCTCGCGGATGATCAAGAAGGCGGTCACGAGCGAGGGAACCGACCTGATGAAGATCTCCGGCAGCGGCGAGGTATTCCTGGCCGACATGGCGCAGGAGATCCAGCTGCTGCGGCTGGAGGACGAGCGGATCACCGCGAACGGCGCCAACGTGCTCGCGTTCGAGGACGGCATCGACTGGGACATCAAGCGCGTGGAGGGAGCGTCCGGCGCGGTGACGGGCGGCCTCTACAACATGGAGCTCTCCGGCACCGGCTGGGTCGCCCTGGTCTCAGACGGCCCGCCCGTGTTGATCGAGATCGACGGAACGGAGACCTACGCCGATCCGCAGGCTGCGATCACGTGGTCCAGCGGCGTCGCCAGCTCGATCAAGACCGACGTCAACCTGAAGACCTTCATCGGGCGCGGGTCCGGCGAGACCATCCAGGTGTCGTTCTCGGGCTCCGGCTGGCTCCTGGTCCAGCCATCCGAGGGGCGAATCGCCGCCTCTGGCGGCGGCTCCTCCGGAGCCAAGAACGCCCTCGGGGGCCTGCTCGGCGGCTAGTCGTTCGCAGGGCGACGGGGCGACGTTCCGGCAAGGGAAGGCTCGTTCATGCGATCCTGCACGCCTGTCGATAGCTGAGTGGGCGATGCCCGCGGCTGACGGCAGCGGCGCCGCGCCGGGGGGTAGCGCCTCGTCGCCATCTGCATGGAGCTCCCCCGCACCAACCCAGGCCGAGGATCGAGGGTTCGCGCCTTCTCGCGCGCGAGCGGCGGGCACCCCAGGGTCGCGGCCGCAGCCGCCGCGCTCGTCATCACGCTTGCGATCGCCCAAACACCCGGCACCGCCCGGGGGGCCCACGCCGGCACGAGCCCCTCGCACGGTGCGCGCGCCGGCGCCCCGAGCCCATACCGCGACGACGGGATGTGGATCTGGTACGTGAGCCGCTCGAACGGGGGCGACCTCAACCGGATCGCCCGCAAGGCGCATCGAAAGGGAATCGAGACGCTCTACATAAAGAGCTCCGATGGGAGCAACTCGTGGAGCCAGTTCAACCGGGCCTTGGTGTCCTACCTCCACCGGCGCCATCTGCGGGTCTGTGCCTGGCAGTTCGTCTACGGCGTGCGCCCCGGCGCGGAAGCGCGGCGCGGCGCTGCGGCGGTCCGCAAGGGCGCCGATTGCCTGGTGATCGACGCCGAGTCGCACTACGAGGGCCGTTACGCCGCGGCCGACACCTACGTCGACAAGCTGCGCCGCAGGATCGGGAGGCGCTTTCCGACCGCGCTCACCGGCTTCCCCTACGTCGACTACCACCCCGCGTTCCCGTACTCGGTGTTCCTCGGTCCCGGCGGCGCCCGCTACAACCTGCCGCAGCTCTACTGGCACACGATCGGCGTCTCGGTCGAAGCGGGCTACAAGCACACGTTTCGCTACAACCGCGTTTACCAGCGTGCGATCTACCCACTCGGGCAGACCTACGACAACCCCCCCGTCCGCGACGTGCGTCGCTTCCGGCGAATGGCGATCTCATTCGGCTTCGACGGCGTGAGCTGGTGGTCGTGGCAGGAGACGAACAGGCGCGAGTGGCGCGCGGTGGGCCGCCAGGTCGACCGCGGCATCGCCGGTGTTCACCGGCCGAGAGGGGCATATCCGGCGCTCTCCGCAGGGAGCCGGGGCGACCTCGTGGTGTGGGCGCAGGAGCACCTGAGAGGCGCTGGGCAGGCCGTTCCGGTGACCGGTTACTTTGGCCGCAAGACCCGGCGGGCAGTGAAGCGCTTCCAGCGCTCCAAGGGCGTCGCCGACGACGGTCGCCTACGGGGTTCGACCTGGCGCGTCCTGCTTCGGGTGACTCCCCGCACCGTGGATTGGTCCGCCAAGCGCTCCGGACACGGAAAGAGCCCGGCGCCGGCGGCCCCGCGCTCGGCTTCCCTGCCGCCGGTGCGCGACGAGATTCCCTCAGCGTCCCGGCGCTAGACCCCACCGCCGGCCCGGTGACCGCGCGCCGGTGACTGGGGTCGGGGGCCCCCGCCCCGGCGTACACTGCGCCCGATGGCCACCGGGAGGAGGCGCCGGCGAGTTCCCGGTCCGCCGGCACCCACCAGCGACACGTCGCCCACCCAGGAGCTCACCGAGTTCCTGGCATTGATTTCGTACTTCAACACCGAGACCGCGACGACCCGCAAGGCCGTCGAGCACGTGGCCGAGGTGCTCGGGGCCGAGGGCGCGGCATTGGTTCGCGGCGGGTCGGTGATCACCGCGGTCGGGTTCGAGGACCTCCCGGGCGCATCCGAATCCCTCGTTGCCGTGGCCGAGAAGAGGACTCAAACGATCGCCCTCCCGGGCGCCGGCGAGTGCCAGGCCGTGGCGGTGTCGCTCGAGGACGAGCGCCTTCTGTACCTGGTCGTCGCTCGCCGATCTGAGCAGCCGTTCCAAAAGGAGGAGCTTGGGCTACTGCGCGGGTTGGGCAGAGTCCTCACCCTCACCCTGCGAAACCTGAGGCTGTTCGAGAACGAGCGCGCGCTGCGCTCGGACTCAGAGCGCCAGGCCAGCGAGAACGCGCGACTGCTCGGCCAGCTTCGCGAGCGCCAGGTCCTGCTGGAGCGGTTGGCTCAGCTCCAGAGGCAGATCGTTGACCGGACCCCGGTGCAGGAGGTGCTGGAAGCCGTCGTCGAGGGTGCGTGCGAGCTGCTCGGCGACGAAGTGGGCGTGATTCGGCTGGTCGACCCCGACGACCCGACCCATACCGTCCTGGCCGCCGCGGTCGGCGCCGACGCCGAGCTGTTGACCGACCGCCGGCACCAGCCCCGGGCGATCGGGTTGGGAGCGCAGGCCATGCGCAGGCGCGGCGTCGTGATCGCCGACGCCGTCAGCGGGATCGCTTCGCCGAGCCTGACCCGCGACTTCCCGGTCGAGCGCCTGACGGCGGCGATGGCCGTCGCCGTGCAGGAGGCGGGCATCGTCGTCGGCTCCCTTGAGGTGGGGTCGCGCCGTCCCGGCCGAGAGTACGACTCACGCGACCAGCAGATGCTGCTGTCCTTCGCCGAGCACGCGAGCCTCGCCCTCAATCACGCTCGAGCGATCGAGGAGGCTGTCCACGAAGCGCTTCACGACTCGCTCACCGGCCTTCCCAACCGCTCGCTGTTCCTCGATCGCCTGCGACATGCGGTGGCTCGCGCCCGGCGAACCGACACCCCCGTCGCGGTGCTGTTCTGCGACCTTGACGGCTTCAAGACCGTGAACGACAGCCTCGGGCATCGCACCGGCGATCGGCTGCTGGTGAAGGTGGCCGAGCGGCTTGCCGACTGCCTGCGGCCCACCGACACGATCGCCAGGCTCGGCGGGGACGAGTTCGCGGTGCTGCTCGAGGAGCTCGCGGAGCCGGGCGACGCCGGGCGCGCCGCTCAGCGGCTGCTCGGCTCGCTGGAGACGCCCTTCGAGCTTCGCGGGCGGGAGTTCTTCATCAGCGCCAGCGTCGGGATCGCCGCCGGAACCAAGGAGGCGGAGACCCTCCTGCGCGACGCCGACCTCGCGATGTACCGGGCGAAAGCCCAGGGCAAGGGACGCTATGCGATCTTCGAGCCCGGCATGCACACGGCGATCATCGA
Organism: uncultured Actinomycetes bacterium; assembly: GCA_963755775.1. Classification (GTDB taxonomy): domain Bacteria; phylum Actinomycetota; class Thermoleophilia; order Solirubrobacterales; family 70-9; genus AC-56. The sequence goes on from CAVWKY010000001.1 coordinate 130,281, forward strand.
CCGCCTCGACCTGGAGGTCGATCTGAAGCGGGCGATCGAGCACGACGAGCTGGTGCTCATGTACCAGCCGATCTTCAGTCTGCGAACCGGCGAGGTGGCGGGAGTCGAGGCACTGGTCCGCTGGCAGCACCCCAGCCGGGGGATGGTCCTGCCCGAGCAGTTCGTGCCGCTGGCCGAGGAGAGCGGCTTGATCCGCGAGCTGGGTCGGTGGGTCTTGAGGACGGCGTGCCACCAGGGAGCGCTCTGGCGGGCCAAGTACCCGGGGCATCCGGGGCTCCAGATCGGCATCAACGTCTCCGGGGCCCAGCTCCGTGAACCGGGTCTCCTGGACGAGGTCGCCGAGGCCCTGGCGGCGGCGCAGCTGGAGGCTTCCGGCGTCACTCTCGAGATCACTGAGACGGCGCTGATGGGAAGCGTCGAAACGGCGGTCGAGCAGCTCGATGCGCTGAAGAGGCTCGGGGTAGACCTGGCGATCGACGACTTCGGCATGGGCTACTCGTCGCTGCGCTATCTGCGCCGGCTGCCCCTCGACAACCTCAAGATCGAGAGGTCCTTCGTCGAGGGGATCGGCCGTCCGGACGACGAGCCCGACTTGCTGCGCGCGATCGTGGACTTGGCTGGGATCTTCGGCCTCACCGTGGTCGCCGAGGGAATCGAGCGACCGGAGCAGCGCGAGCGCCTGCTGGAGCTCGGCTGCGAGTTCGGCCAGGGCCATCTGCTTTCGGAGCCGCTGCGAAGCGCCGACGCGGATGCGCTTCTGTTTCGCGTCGGGCTGCTCGGTGGACCAGTGCCGTCCGACCGTCCGTCCCCGGGCGGCGCCCCGGCACCGGCTACCCTCGAGTCGGAACCCGATCGTGGCAAGGATTGAGAACTACCGCCCCGGCAGCGTCGTCGTCGACGGCGTCGAGTTGAATCGCGATGTGATCGTCCTCCCCAACCGGGTTCTGCACAACTGGTGGAGGCGGGACGGGCACTCGCTCGTGATGCAGGATCTCGACGACGTGCTCGAAGAGCTCCCGGAGCGGTTGATCGTCGGGTGCGGCTACTCGATGCGGCTTCAGCCCGATCCATCGGTGATCCAGGCGCTGGCCAGCCGAGGCGTCAAGGTCGAGGCACTCTCCACCGACGAGGCCGTCGCCCGGTTCGAGGAGCTCGAGGGCCGAGACCCCGCGGCGGTCGCTGCCGCCCTTCACTTGACTTGCTGATCGCCGCGCTCGCCGTGCTGGCGGCCGCCTTGGCGGCGCCCGCACCGGCAGTCGCGAGCGAGGACTTCGCCCGCGAGCCGCCCTTCGGAGGGGAGCTCCCGCCGCCGCTCGTTCGGCCTCAATCGCGAGCGCCTGCCGCCGCCCGGGTTCGAGCTGAGCGCGCGCGAGGCGATTGGGATCGCCGACGGCGCCGAGGCGGTACGCGACGAACTGGGCGAGAGCCCAGAGATGCATCCGGTGGCGTTCGAGCGGGGTGGCGATTGGCAGGTGAGCTACTTCACCGGGTCCGGGCCCAGCCGTACCGAGGTCGCCGTGGCGGTGATCGACGATGGGACCGGGGAGGTGCTTGGCGCCTGGCACGACCACCAGCTCCACACCCCGCTCGCCCGCGGCTATTCGGGGGCCGTCGCCCAAAAGGTGAATGCCCCCTACGTCTGGATCCCGCTCTGCCTCCTGTTCATCGTCCCGTTCATCGACCCGCGTCGGCCCTTCCGGCTCCTGCACCTCGACCTCCTGGTGCTGTTGGGGCTCGGCGTCTCGCTGCTGTTCTTCAACCGCGGCGACATCACGGCGTCAGTCCCGCTCGTCTATCCGGTGCTGGGGTACGTCTTCGTGCGGATGATCTGGTCGGGGATCCGCCCGCGGGAGCAGGCGGGTCCCCTGATCCCGGTCTTCGGCGTGAGGTGGTTGGCGATCGCGGCGGTGGCGCTCGCCTGCGCCCGCATCGCGCTCAACGTCGCCGACTCGCAGGTCATCGACATCGGCGTCGCGGGAGTGGTGGGCGCGGATCACATCACGCACGGTGAGGCGCTCTATGACGGCGGCTTCGCCCCCGGCGTCGGGATCCGCGGCGACGTCTACGGGCCGGTCAATTACCTGGCCTACGTGCCGTTCGAGCTCGCCTTCCCGTGGACGGGCGAATGGGGTGACGTGCCGGCAGCGCACGCCGCGTCGATTGCCTTCGACTTGCTCACCGCGCTGGGGCTGGTGGCGCTGGGGAGGCGGCTTCGTCGCGGTGAGCAGGGCCGCGCGCTGGGGATCGCGCTCGCGTTCGCCTGGCTCGCCTACCCGTTCACGCTCTACACGATGAACGCGAACGCGAACGACTCGCTGGTCGCGGCGACGATGGTCGGCGTGATGCTGGTGCTCTCCTCGCCTCCGGCCCGAGGCGCGATGCTGGCGATTGGGCTCGGCGGCCAAGTTCGGCCCCGCGGCCCTGGCGCCGCTGTTCGCAACCGGCACCGGCGAGCGCCGATGGCGCTCCGCGGTCGTCTTCGCGGTCGCGTTCGTGGCCGTGGCAGCAATCGTGACCCTTCCGTTCGTTCCCGATGGAGGCGTGCGGGAGCTCTACGACAGAACCCTCGGCTACCAGGCCGCTCGAAGCTCGCCGTTCAGCGTCTGGGGCCTGGCGCCCTCCCTCGACTTCCTGAGGCCGGTCGCGCGGGCTGCCGCTGTGGCGCTCGCCCTCGCGGTGGCGCTGTGGCCGGCCCGCAAGTCCCCGGTGCAAGTCGCGGCCTTGGCCGCCGCGGTGATCATCGCGGTGCAGGCCGGGGCGACCCACTGGTTCTACTTCTACGTGGTCTGGTTCCTGCCACTCGTGCTGGCGGCCCTGTTCGCCTGCCAGCGCGGCCAGGGAGTCAGCCGATCCGGCTCTCCAGCAGCCCGAGGGTCGGCGAGCTGATCGCGACCTCGTCGCCCGGCTTCAACCAGACCCGGGGCTTGCGTGTGCTGCCGACGCCGGCCGGAGTCCCGGTGGAGACCAGGTCTCCGGGCTCGAGGGTCATCAGGCTCGACAGGTGGGAGAGGAGCGCCGGGATCGAGAAGACGAGGTCGTCCGTGGAGGCCCCCTGCATCTGAGTCCCGTTCAGGGTCAAGGAAAAGGAGATGTGGTCCGCGGGCCCCGCCTCGTCGGGAGTGACGAGTGCGGGGCCGCATGGAGCCGAGCCGTCGAACACCTTGCCCGGCATCCACTGCGGCGTCGCGAACTGAAGGTCGCGGGCGGAGAGGTCGTTCAGCAGCGTGTAGCCCGCGATGCAGCCCAGGGCCTCGGATTCGCTCACCGCGACGCAGCGGCGGCCAACGACGAACGCGACCTCTGCCTCGAAGTCGACCTTGGAGCTCGCCGCCGGCAGCGCCACGGTGCTGGCGGGCCCCACCAGGGCGTTGCGGAACTTGGCAAAGAACGTCGGCGCCTCGGGGGGCTCGATTCCGGCCTCGGCGGCGTGGGCACGGTAGTTGAGCCCGATGCAGATGATCTTGTCGGGATTCGGGACCGGCGGCCCGAGCTCGGTTTCGTCGAGCGGGATTGATTCGCCTTCACGGATCTCGCTCGCCTCCGCGAGGCGACCCAAGGCGAGCAGGTCGCGGACGCTCGATCCCTCGCCGCCGAGGACGTCCCAGGCGTCGATCACGAGATCGTCGCGCTGCACGCCGGCCCTCGCCCCGCGGGCCGAGCGATAGGTAACGAGCCTCATCGCGCCAGGATATTCTCGGGAAGCGCCCTCGGGCGCGCCGTAGAATCAGGGCTTCGGGGGGCGTAGCTCAGTTGGTTAGAGCGCCGGCCTGTCACGCCGGAGGCCGCGGGTTCGAGTCCCGTCGCTCCCGTTCCCCGTTTCCCCTGCAACGTACCGTTGCGGCGCCGAGTCCCGGCTTCGCTCATTCGGGTCCTGACGCCACTACGCCAGGTTGAGCGTCGGGGCGGGTGGTGACTAAGAAAGCACCGGAAATCTCCCCCGCTCGCCACGGTAGGCTCGCGGCAGGCATTGAGGGGGAGAAGATGGCTACGCGTAAGAGGCCTAAGCGCAAGAAGCACCAGGGGTCCAGCAGCAGTGTGCCGCGGCGTTACAGCGTGACTTTTCAGGACGGTTCCGGCAATTGGCGCACGTTGCACACGCACGCCTCCTCTGCGCACGCTGCGATCCAGGCAGCGCGGGCGAGATACAAGGGCGACCCGGGCGGTATCACCAACGTTGGGGAACACTCTTCTTCTCAGCTCGTGGCCTGAGCCGGGGTGGGAGTGGAAATCCGACTGGAACCGTCAGCGGCACAAAGCTCGTCAAGGACATCAAGCCAGGGGCTTCGAGCTCCAATCCACAGGCGCTGTTCAACTACCGTGGCACGCTCGTTTTCGCGGCCGATGACGGTACTCACGCCTACGAACTTGGAAGTCCGACGGCACCGCGGCGGGAACGATGCTCGTCAAGGACATCAATCCCAGCGGCGGATCGACCACGGGGCCGTACTTCAACTTCAACGGCACGCTCTTTTCGCAGCCGACAACGGAACGGTCGGGAGCGAGTGTGGCGTTCTGATGGAACCGCGGCTAACACGAGGCTCGTCAAGGACATCTACGTCCATCCAGCCGGGGGATACGCGCGACCGCATGACTTCGTGAATCATGCCGGCTCCCTGTTCTTCGAAGCCTTCGATGGTGGCGCCTCTGGCAACGAGCGGGATGACCGATGGAACGGGGACCGGAACGACGAGGATCACGGACTTCTCTCCGGGCACCGACCCAGAGCCCCAATACGGTCCCGGCTATGTCATTAGCTTCGGAGGGATGCTCGTCTTTGAAGCTGCGGACCAGCTGCGGGGTGACGAGCTCTGGGAATCCGACGGAACAGCCGCGGGCACCGCGCTTGTCAGGGACATCTACCCGGGCACCGGCAGTCATATCCCCACGAGCTAACGAACGTGGCCGGGACGCTTTTCTTTGCTGCCAGAGACGCAACCCGCGGCGCGGAGCTCTGGAAGGCGATTCCCTGAGCGCATTCGGTGGGCGTTCCTATCCGGGGACCACACGACGGCCCGGCGCGGACCGTTGTCTATTACGGACCGCCAAGCGGGTGAGCCTTGGAAGCCGCCCGGAGAGCGGGAGTACGGGATTGCTCAGTCCGAGGTTCAGCCCAAAAATTTGAGTTTTTCTTACGCCGAGCTACCCGGGCGTCCTACGCCGTGCGGTGATGCTGGCCAACCCTCCCCCCTGGCGCGCGATACTGCGCGGGCGATGTCGCAGGAGAACGTGGACCTCTTTCATCAGGGCATGGACGCGTTCCCTGCGGCACGACATCGAACCGCTCCTGAAGACGTCTCACCCCGAAATCGAGTGGTATCCTTCTCGGCACAGGTCGAGGGAGACGTCGCCTACCAGGGACACGAAGGGGTCAGGCGAGTGGTGGGCAAACCTGAACGCCACATTCGAGGAGTTTGAGGCGAGCATTGACGATGTTCGAGACGAGGGCGAGATCGTTATGGCGCTTGGCCGCTCCGCGCCCGCTTCAGGAGCGGCATCAGCCTGGATACCGAAATGGGCTGGGTGTTCCGCTTCCGTGATGGCCTCGTCGTTTGGGGGCGTGCCTTCCAAAGCCACGCGGAAGCCCTCGAAGCCGCCGGACTCTCGGAGTAGGCGATGTCGCAGGAGAACGTGGAGATCGTGCGGAGGGCGAACGAGCTTTGGTCCGAGGGAAACCTGGACGCGTGGGCTACGCATTGGGACCCCGAGGTTGTCGTGATGGCGCCCGAGGGCTGGCCGGAGGGGGAGGTAAGTCGAGGCCTCGATGCGTGGCGGCGACAAACCGAGCGCCTGCGCGACTCCTGGGACGACGCGCGTGTCGAAATCGATGACATTAGCCCCGTGGGAAGGGATCCGGTGGTGACCCGGTTTCGCTACGTGACACGCGGAAAGGACCCCGGAATGACATTCGACACGCCGATGGCGGCAATGTTTGTCCTGCGGGAGGGTGTGATCACCCGCGCGGAGTACTTCTGGGATCACGCCGAAGCCCTCGAAGCCGCCGGGCTGCGGGAGTTGGGCTCCTAGGAAGGTCACGCGTCCGCTCTTCCGTTGCGGCGTCGGGGCGCCAGCTCGTCTAAGTCGGCCCATGCACCGGAACTGGGCGCCGGCGGCCTGATCTCCAGCAAGGTCCGGATCGCCGTGCAGCGCGCCGTCGGATTGGTATCGCGGTCTCGGATGACCTGCTCGAGAATTTGGACCATCTCGTCCCGGTCCAGGGACCCGCTGTCGCTCACGGTCCCGTTCCTCGGGGGGAGTTTTCCTTGCGCCGAGCCATGCGGCGGTCTGCGAAACGCCAGCCCCACGCTGGCCACCCCTCCCCTTGCCGCGCGATCTCGCGCTGGGCGCATAGATGCGGGCCAATCGGGTAATGCCAATCCACGTACGGGATTCAGGGAAGGTGTGACCCAACCCAAGGGGAGTTGAGATGACCATCGCGGTAATCGTCGGCATCTGCGTAGTACTGCTGATTTTGGGCTTCCTGCTTCCTCGTCTGTCGCGGCACCCGCAGCGGGGGGTGGATCGAACCCTGGGCGTGGGCCAGCAGGCAGGCGGAAAAGCGCCCGGCCCGCTCGGGCGCCTGTTTCAGAAGGCATTTGGAACTTCGCGGAAGGCGACGAACAAGAGTGCTGCAACAGGTCGCCGAGGACGCGAGAAGCTTCCGCTCTAGGAAGCCCCTTAAAAAAACGCGTCCTTGCCGCGAGATACTGCGCGGGCGATGACTGACGAGAAGATGATCGCTGCCCTTCGGCGATTCCTCGACGCGTTCAATCGCCGCGACTTCGAGGCCGTGGTTCAGCTGGTCCGATCCCGACATTGAGTTCGTCCGCACAGGGGGCCAGTCGTCGGTTAAAGGCGTCGCCGCGCTGCGCGAATGGCTGGAGCCGGACGCCTTCGAGGAACAACGCTTTGAGCCGCTCGATTTCAGGGTCAATGGCGACAAGGTCCTCGTACGCGCACACGCGACGGGCCGAGGCGCCGGTAGCGGGATCGAGATCGATTTGGTCACCTTCGGCGTCTTTACGCTCGACGATCACGGCCTTGTGAAGAAGGCTCAGCTCTTCCTCCCCCATGAGGAAGCCGAAGCCCTCGAAGCCGCCGGGCTTTCGGAGTAGGCGATGTCGCAGGAGAACGTGGAGGTCGTTCGGAGGTTCGTTGAGGCGCTCAGCTCGGCTGACTTGGCTCCGAGTGACTGGGGTCGGCTTGCCACCGACTTCTATGAGCCTGATGCGGACTACTACCCGGTGCGGAAGTTTCCGGAGGCACGGCCATGCCACGGCATCGAGGAGATCGCTGGTTTCCTGGCCGACTACCGGGATGCGTGGGACCGCTACGAGTTCGCGGCCAAGAAGCTGATCGCCTTGGGCGATGATCGCGTCTTCGTTCATTTGGCGATCCGGGCCGAGGGGCGCGAGAGCGGTGTCAAGCTGGACGGGGACCTCTACCAGTGCGTGTGGCTGCGCCACGGGCGCTTCTTTCGCTGGGAGGACCACTTGACCCTGAAGGGCGCCCTTCGCGCACTCGGCCTCAGCGGCGAGACCCTCGAAGCCGCAGGGCTGCGGGAGTAGGGCGCTCACGGATAGACCACCGCCCGCCGGCGAGGTTTGAGGTTCGCCTGGATGTCGGGCCGCGCCCTGTAGTCGGCCGACCGCTGCTGGTACTGGCAGCGCCTCGAGCAGTAGACCTGCTTGCGCTTGGTCGTCGTGGCGCGCTCGAAGCTCCTCCCGCAGCGAGGACAGACAACGCTCTCCGTGCGCTGCGCTCGGTAGCGCCGGTTGGCGAGGGCGCGCTGGCATCGCTCCGAGCAGAACCGCTTCAGCGAGTGGGTGAGCTTGAACGGCGCTCCGCATCGCTCACAGGAGGCCATCAGTCAGCCGCTCAGGGAGGGATTTTTTTTACAGGGAGCCACCTCGACGGTCCCTCAACTGCCGAGAGGGGTTCCCTCCCACGGGTGCGTAGCTTGTTTTCCTTCTGCGCGCGCCGTAAGCCACCCTCGCGGTTCCGCAAGCGCCGAGAGGGGTTCCCTCCCAGGCGTGCCTAGACACACGAGCAAGGAACGCCTCGCCCTGGCGGTCGCCGTCCGGAATCGCGACGTGGTCCTGAATCCAGTCTCCGACCACCCCGCCGAGTGTGGAATCTCAGTCATCCAGCAGCCTTCCCGGCCTTGTCCGGCCAATGCCGCCGGGAGCCGTTTGCGGAAACTGGGTACGGGTTCTGACGCGCGGTCTGCATCTTCCGATGTACTCTCGCTCGACTCGTCCAACCTAGGGAGGCACCATGGGCCGCATCCGTCGGCATCTGACCTATTCGAACGTGATGGTCACGATCCTCGCGTTCATCGTTCTCACCGGGGGCACCGCCGTTGCCCTGAACGGCGCCAACACCGTCCAGTCCGACGACCTCGGACCAGGTGCCCAGGTGAAGGCGCCCGATGTCGCCGCCAACGCGGTCAACGGGTCCGACATCTTGGACAACCAAGTGAGCACACTCGACGTGCGCAACGACAGCCTCTCGGGAGGGGGACTCGCTGCAGCCGACCTCAGGCCGAGTTCCGTCGGCAGCTCGGAGGTAGCAGCCGACTCGTTGGACGGCGGGAACATCAACGAATCCTCGCTGGGAATCGTCCCCGACGCCAACCAACTTGACGGCATCGACTCGTCCGGGTTCCTGTCCTCGGGGAGCGTCCAAAAGCTGTTGTTCGACGCGCCTGCTTCGGACACTAACCCAGCAACGAGCCTTGCCACCGTCGGTCCCTACACAATCAAGGCCCAGTGCCTTCTTACTATGGATGGTGAGGCGCGCCTGAGGCTCTTCGCAAACGGTCCCCAAGGCCAAAACTATCTGTGGGGCCAGCGGTACTTCAGTAACACCAATCAATACATCACTGACTCCGGCATCGGAAGCGTCGAACCCAATACGGATTGGGGGATCGCCCCAGCGGCGACCGCTTCTAGTGGCGGCTATACGCAGGCTGCTGGGACCGTGATGCTCGAGACCGGGTCGGTTGTGGTCCAAGTGGACTTCAACGGAGTCGCATATCACGGCGCACCGGGTCTCTGCCATCTCGTCGGCACCGCCACTGCCGGGATGTAGGGAAGGACCGAGTCCCTCAAAGCTGCCGGGCTGCGGTAGTAGGGCGTCGGAATTGCTCCTTCCGAGATTTCAGCCAAAAATTGTTGAGTTTTCCTTACGGCGACCTACCCGGGGCGTCCTACGCCGTGCGGTGCCGCTGCCCGACCGTCCCCCTTTGCCCGCGCCGCGACCCGCCCCGGCGGTCCCCGATGGCCGCATCGCTCCAGGGGATGCCCCCCGGGGGTTCCACACCGGGGAAAGCAAGGAAGGAGTAGTCTCGTTCTTGGCCGTCAAGCACAACGGCGGCGCTTCCACGAGAGGGATGGAGGAGAGCCACATGGCTTTTACAGATCGCCTCCGCGACACCGGAACTCTCAATCTCGTCTCGACTTTCTTTGCGTCGTTTCCACCCTCGGCGAAGCCATCGCAAGAACGCGAGTTAGCGGCCTTGCCCAGGGTCCGCGAGGAGGGCGTCCTTACGATTGAGATCGAGAGAGACGGCACGCAGCTCGTTGTCCGTGTGGATGGGGAACTCGACATTGCCTCTTCCAAAGGGTTCGAGGACGAGCTTCGCCGGGCGCTCGGCAGCGACGCCTCGGCTGTCGTCCTTGACCTAAGCGGGTTGAGCTTCATCGACTCCACCGGGCTGCGGGCCTTGGTCGCGATCTCCGCGCAGGCCCGTGCGAGCGGAAATCCCCTGCGGATACTTCGTGGACCTGAGCCGGTCGAGCGAATCCTTGAGGTAAGTGGATTGAATCGACGGCTGCCGTTGAGTGATTGACGCACCCGCTCCCCTGGGATCGAACGGCGAGGCCGCGGGGTAGTCGAGACATGACTGACCTGCCCATCCGTGGCTTCGGGCAGGTCGGCCCCTGATCGGACGAGCGAGGGGCTGAAAGGGCGAGACAGGCCTCAGCGGGAGCGCCGCCCCTCCGCTCCGTGCGGCGGCGGCGCTCCCATCTGCCTTGCCATCACGCGAGATACTGCGCGGGCGATGTCGCAGGAGAACGTGGAGATCGTCCTGCAAGGGATCGATGCGGTGAACCGACAAGACCCAGAGGCTTTCGTCGCCACGGCCAGTCCGGACATCGAATGGAGGACTCCGCCTTCTGGTCGGAGTCTCCCCGGATTACCGGGGAAGATCGGAGCTTCGAGAGTGGTTCCACCAGGTGGTCGTGCAACCGTGGGAGAGCGTTCTTTGCGCCCTGGTGGAGATCATCGAGGACACGGATGAGCGGGTCGTCTGGGAGGGCCTCCTCACCGGACGCGGCAGGGAGAGCGGCGCGAGATACTGCGCGGGCGATGAGCCGGAGGCGGCGAATCGTGCGGTTCGGCGACGCCGTCGGTGCGCGCCATCTCAATCGCTCTCCGCGGTGGGCCCGGGTGGCGCCAGCGACGCCGGGTGCTGCTCGACGCCCAGGCAAAGCACGCCGGCTAGGCGGTCGGCCGCGTCGCCGACGAGATGCAGCACCGTGCGCTCGCCACCGTCGACGAAGATGCTGTCGGTGGCGTTGCTCGTGTCTCGCGGTGGACGCCCGGCGTACGGCGGGCGGGCGAACACCAAACCCCTCGAAGCCGCCGGGCTTTCGGAGTAGGCGATGTCGCAGGAGAACGTGGAGGTCGCTTGGCACCGACCCTTGACTTCCTGAGGAAGCGCTCAATAGGGTGGCCCGGTCCATCGCCCCGTCCAGCACCAGGAGGCATCCATTGCGCAAGCTCATCACCGTCGGCGTTCTCGCTGCCCTCGGCGCCGCCCTTCTCGTGACTCCCGCCTTCGCATCGTTCGATCGCCACTTCAGCGTGATCGCTAAGGAGACATCGGCCAAGAGGACGGGGCCAACCACGTTCCGGTTCAAGGACAAGCTCTTCGATCCTCAAAACCGCCGCGATCAGGTCGGTCGCGACTGGGTTAGGTGCAAATTCACGACACCCCAAAGGGGAAGGTGCCGCGCCCGCGTTCGTCTCAACGGCAAGATCGGCGGATTCGGCAGCCTCCTGATCAGGGGTGACATCGAGGGCCACGACAACCGGCTTAACGGCGTCGGGGGCACCCACGACTTCAATGGGGTCGCAGGCAAGGTGCTGTTCCACGACCTGAACAGGAACACACAGAGGCTCCACTTCGACCTCACGCGCTAGGCCGCGCGGCAAGCCCTCGAAGCCGCCGGGCTGTCGGAGTAGGTGATGTCGCAGGAGAACGTGGAGGTCATCCGCAGGCTGCTGTCCGAATGGGAGCGCGGCAACTTCAGGACGGGGGAATTCTTCGATCCCGATGTGCACGTCCGCTGGATCAACCCGATCTTCGTCCACCGATCCGAAACTCATGGGCTGGAAGAACTTGGCCAAGCGGTGGTGGAGTTCCTCGATGCGTGGGACCACGTCACGGCCACTGCGGAGCGAATCGTCAGCGCCGGGGACAAGGTGATCTCTATCGAAACCTGGCGAGCGCGCGGCAGGGCGTCCGGGGTCGAAAACCTGAGTATCTCGGTTTCTAGCCAGGATGTCGCTGCTCGCGCAGTGCAGCAGGGGACGCGAGGCGCAGGCCCTCGAAGCCGCAGGGCTGCGGGGGTAGCGCAGGTCGGGTTTCCTAGTCCTAGCGTGGCGGTGCCGTCAGTCGACCCTCCCCCTCGGCGCGCGCCGTCAGCCCCCTCGGCGGTCCCAGAAACAGATTCGGCCAAAGGGGTCCTCCCCCAGGTCCTGGCGCGTACTCTCCCCCTTGTGGACGGCGGTATCACAGTCGACATGGTGCGTGGCACGGTGAAGGTCGTCGTGACCGGGTTGGATGTGGTGGGGAAGGAGGACCCCGTGCCTATGTTGGTCAACATGAATCCAGAGGAAGCGCGGGAGCTGGCCGAAGCTCTGATCGACGCCGCTCGACGGGCAGAAGCCAAATAAGCCCCCAAACTCATCTGCTCTCGAAGGCTCGCTCCGCGCGAGATACTGCGCGGGCGATGTCACCCTTTATGAGTGCGCCTGGTCAGATTGACCGAGCCTGAGCCGAGGCGTAAGGTCCACCGCGATGGGAGCCAGGGGGACGCTCAAACATTGCTTGGGTGGCCACGGTAGCGTCACGGTGCGCCTGAGCTTTGGGCTGGCGACGGTCGCGGTCCTTGGCGCGGTCACGCCTCCAGCGGCGCACGCTGCGACCGCGAGTTTGCTCAAGGACATCAACCCCGGCGCCGCCACGGGGTCTGCTGTGGCGCCCAGCTCGAACCCGCGGCGGCCGCAGGGACGCTCTTCTTCGGCGCCCAGGACGGCCACGGCCGGCATGGGGGTGAGCTCTGGAAGTCGGACGGGACTCGGGCGGGGACAGTGCTCGTCGCCGACACCTCACCCGGTGAGCCGTACATGGACGGCACTTACCCCCATGACGTTACTGCTGTCGGCTCCACGGTCTTCTTTGAAGGCTCAGATCCGACCCACGGCTTCGAGCTTTGGAAGTCGGATGGGACGGCGAGCGGTACGACCCTGGTCAAGGACATCGCCACGAACAACTCGGTCTCCTGGGAGCAAAGCTCTTATCCCAGCCATCTCACCGGCGTGGGCAGCCAGCTCTTCTTCGTTGCCAATGACGCCATCCACGGAGAGGTCCTCTGGAGGTCTGACGGAACGGCGGCAGGGACTCGGCCCTTCCCGGACACTTATCCCGGGAAGAGGGGGATGGTGGGCTACCGCGGCCAGCTCTTCTTCAGAGGGTTCGATTCCACCCACGGATCGGAGCTTTGGAGCTCGGACGGCACCGCCGCCGGGACCAAGATGGTGAAGGACATCTACCCCGGGCGCGAGGACTCATATCCGAACAGGTCCTGGCCCCGGGACTTCACCGAACTCGATGGCACGCTCTACTTCACCGCTGCGGAGGCGGACCACGGACGCGAGCTGTGGAGGACCGACGGGACCGCAGCGGGGACGACGCTGGTCGCGGACATTTATCCCGGACCGAAGGGCTCGCGTCCGGATCAGCTCGCCGGGCACGCCGGCACTCTCTTCTTCACCGCGGGGCAGGGGCAAGGGCAGGGAGCTCTGGAGGTCGAGCGGCAAGCCCGCCGGGACGAGGGTGGTCAAGGACATCAATCCTGGAAGCGAGGGGTCACACTCCGCCGGGCTGGCCAGCGCAGGCCCCCGGCTCTTCATCATGGCCGACGATGGCATCCATGGGTCCGAGCTCTGGAAGTCCGACGGTACGGGGGCGGGGACGAGGCTGGTCAAGGACATCGTCCCTGGGAGGGGGCGCCCCTACGTCGCCTGGCTCAGGGGGGTCGGCAACACCCTCTTCTTCAGCGCCGAGGAGCGCGCGTACGGCTCCGAGCTCTGGAGCTCAAACGGCACCACGGCGGGGACGCAGCTCGTCAGGGACATCTATCCCGGCAGGCAACCGTACGGCGGGTATCCCACGTGGCCCAGCGAGTTCCGTGGCGCCCTCTTCTTCTGGGCCGATCATCCCACCCACGGCATCGAGATCTGGAAGGCCGTTCCGTAAGCCGGGCGGCTGACACGGCGGCGCCAAGTCGCCGGGCTGCGGGAGTAGGGCGCTCACGCCCTAGTCCTCCTCACCTCGACGGTCCCAGATGATGCGAAGCGGAAGGGGGTCGGTGCCACCCCTAGACGCCGACGACGGGCGGGTATAGGGTCGCGGCGACCCGTCCAACCTCCGGAGGGATCATGCGCCGCATCCGCCGCCACCTGACCTACTCGAACGTGATGGTCACGATCCTCGCGTCCGTCCTTCTTGGCGGCGGGACCGCCATAGCCGCTGCACCCGCTCATGTGCGCGCTACGCCCGCGAAGCTCCTCTCTGAATCGTCCGTCTTCGACCCCGCCACAGGACAGGTGACGTTCAGGCTGACCTTTGACAGGCCACCGGACTTTCAGACGACCGACTCGCTCGGACGCCAGGCAGACTCCTTTCAGTACTACATCGTGGGCGATCCAAGCTTGCCCTACCCGTCCTACTACGACTCGATCATTCGAGGCGAAGAGCTTCACATCACCCAAGACGTGCTCCGAGTACGAACGCGACTCCCTGGGACCAAGCCGACCCGGCCTCGGGGGGATGGGGCACGGTCCGGGGAGTCGTCCCTTACCAATTGAACGGGAACGTGCTGACGTTCTCTGCAAGCTTGGGATTGATCAGCGATCACAGCGTCGACGGGCACTTCTCCTATGACTTGCAGATCAGTCACTACGGTGGTGATCCGCATCAATTTTTCTCTGGCCTTGAGCCTGTCGTCATACCCCGCCCCGCTGTTAAGGATCAGTGCAAGCATGGCGGCTGGAAGCGGTTCGGCTTCAAGAACCAGGGGCAGTGCATTCGCTCCGTCATGCACGGGCCGAACAAGTAAGCCGAGCTTTCGGAGGGGCGATGTCGCAGGAGAACGTGGAGATTGTGCGGCGCACCGTTGAGGCCATCTTGCGAGGAGAGTGGGAGCAGGCAGCGCAGCTGATTGATCCTGACGCGGAGGGACATGGCACAGTCGGCGGGCTTTCCGATGGAGAGGTCCTGCGCGGCGTTACGCAGTTCAGGCAGTCTTTCGAGCAAGAGGACGCCGAGGCGTGGGAGGAGCGCCGACTGGAGCCTCAGGAGTTCATCGACGCGGGCGACCGTGTGGTCGTGCTCGTGCGCGAGTTCCGTCGCGGCAAAGGCAGCGGAATCGAGCTTGAGGCCGATACGGCAGTTGTCTTTGAGGTGCGCGACGGACGTGTGGTCCGCATGCAGGGCTACATGGACCAGACCAAGGCCCTCAAAGCCGCCGGGCTGTCGGAGTAGGCGATGTCGCAGGGAGAACGTGGAGGTCGTTAAGCGGTTCAGCCGCATCTTCGAGCGAGGCGACCGCGAGGAGTGGCGCAAATACTTCGACTCCGACGTGGTCTGGGACACCTCCGCGAGCGAGATGCCAGCGGCTGGTGTCTACCACGGACACGAGGGAGTCCAGCGTTGGTTTCGGGAATGGCTTGAAACCTGGGCCGACTACGAGATTGCGAACCGCGAGTACATCGACGCTGGAGACTCGGTCGTGGTCGTGTTCCGCCAAGGCGGCACAGGCCGGGGTAGCGGTGTGAGAACTGAGCGCGACTTCTTCGTCGTCTACGACCTGAGGGAATCGAAGGTGGTTCGCTTCCGTCTGTACGAGTCGCGCGAGGAAGCCCTCGAAGCCGCCGGGCTGCGGGACTAGATGCGGAACCTGGGTACGCGCTCCTGGACACGCCGCTCGCGGGCGTCTAGCCTGCCCCCAGGGAGGTCTATCAAGGGAGGAAGCATGCGTCGTATTCGTCGCCCGAGCCACGCGACCGTGGTCGCCTACGTAGCGCTGTTCGTTGCGCTTACCGGCGGCACCACTGCTGTCGCGCTGAGCGGCTCCAACACCGTGCAGTCGGATGACCTCGGACCTGGTGCCCAGGTAAAGGCAGCGGATGTCGCCGCCAATGCGATCAATGGCTCCAAGCTCGCCGACAATCAGGTGAGCACGCTCGATGTGCGCAACGACACCCTGTCCGGTGGTGGTCTCGTGGCAGGCGACCTGCGCCCGGACTCGGTCGGTCAGAGCGAAGTCGCCAGCGACTCGGTCGGAGCCACCGAACTGAGCAACGCTTCCGTGAGCCCGGAGAAACTCTCCGCGGTCGGCTCCGCAACCGCGAATACAGACCCGAAGGCCGCGGCTCCCTTTTTGATCAAGGCCCACGTCGACGCTACGGACGTGAGCTCTGGATCGCCGGTCGACGTCAACATCTACACCGCGACGAGGGATTTCTTGATCGTCGATGGATGGTCGATATGTCAGGCCCCTGCCAGCAACGCGTCGTGGCAGCTTCGAGACTCGTCTACCAACATCACCAACCCCCCGTTCAATGCTTGTAACGGGCTTGGGGTGGTCGCGCGCGTGAATCAGTACATCGACGACGCTGCGCGGCAGATTGCTACGGGTGAATCGCTGGCCGCTCGCCTCTCTACTAGCTCTCTGATCCCGGTGGACTTCGGCTTCGACATATACGTTCTGGCCTTGCCGGTTTCCCTGTGATGCTGAACGTGAGCGCACTCGGCCGCCGCTAGGCCAGCCGCACCGAGTTGCGAGAGCGCGGCTAATCCTCCCCGCGAGATACTGCGCGGGCGATGTCGCAGGAGAACGTGGAGATCGTCCGTCGGGCACTTGATGCCTGGAACAGCCAAAACTTCGAAACAGGGATGTCGCTCGTAGACCCAGGGATCGAAGTCGAAGTTGCGATTGGCACCCCTGTCGACGGGACCTACCGTGGACATGCTGGCCTGACGCAGTTCATGGCCGACTTCTGGGGTCAATTTGAGACCTTCCACTCCGACCTCCGAGAATGCACCCCGGTCGGTGACGACCAGGTCATCCTCCACGTCCACCACCACGGGACTGGGCGCGGCAGCGGCGCCGCCGTCGAGATGCCGGGTTGGCAGGTCTTCTCGGTGCGGGCAGGAAAGATCACTCGCTGGCGCAACTTCCGCTCCCGCCAAGAGGCCCTCGAAGCCGCCGTGCTGCTGGAGTAGCAAGACCGACCAGGAGGAGAGGCTTACTGGAGCGGTCCCAAGCCGACCGGGCACCGGCCCTCAATCCCCCTCGAAGCGCCGTCAGCGGCCTCCGAGAGGGGTGAGGTGCAGCGCAAAACCGTCGGAAGGCGTGGCACCCTAGCCACCGTTACGCCTCGCAGAATCAGCGACGTTCGTTGCCGCCCGATCCGCTCTGCACCCGTTGCAGCGTCGAAAATGACCGCCGGCCTCGCGGCCGCAAGCCTGAAACCCGAAGCGCCGCCGTCTAAGGCGATCCTCGACGATCTCCGGCTGACCTCAGTCAGCGGGGCGACTGCGTCGGGGAAGACGCGCGGGCTATGCGCGCCGGTTGTCAATCGTCGAGGCGGTCCCGCTCGCGAACGTCTTGGCGATCTCCAGCCTCGGGGTCTTCGGCGGGGTGCGGCTCGCTGGTGCTGAAGCTGCCGGTGGGCGCTCGAGGCTCTTCGCCGAACGGCTTGGCGTCGGGGTCGGGCGGGTCGCGGGGGTCCTCGCGGGTCTCGTAGGGATCGGGCCATTCGGTTGGATCGGGGTCCCGAACCGGGTTGGAGAGCGCGTGGTGGGGCTCGCGATCCTTGGACACGTCGCCGGGATCCTTTCCGGGGGGTTCGGGAAATCCGCTGACCGCCTCTCCCGGTCTCGCGCTTCTCACCTTCCCCCGCGAACCGGGCCCCGCCTTCCCTGAAGCCCGCTTGCCCGTTGGCGCCGCGCCCCGACGTGCCGAGTCCCCGCGCTTGGCTGCCCGGGCCTCCTTTCGGCGCGGCTTGGCGTTCGGCTGTGGCCTTCTCCCCGCTTTCCGGGCCTTTTTGCGCGCGTCCCCTTCACGGCGCGAGGAGCGCTCCGCATCTCCGAGGGGCTCCTTGCGCCGGTGGTCTAGGTCGGCCAAGAGGGTGTCGTCACCGAGGATGGTCGCAGCGATCCTGCGGGCATTGGCGTCGGCCCTGTTGACCGCGCCCTGAAGCGCATCGGTGACCGCCCCGGGTCCCAGGTTCCGCAGGGCCATGTCCGCCGGGAGGCGGATCGCCGCAATGGCTCCGCCGATGGTTCTCGCCGCTGTCGTCGTCACACCCATCGCTGCTCCTCAATCGCCGACTTCTCTTTGCTCACACGTATCGGGTACCCGAGTGCTCGCACATCAACCCACTTGGGTGGCGCGCTTGTCGGAGGCCTGACCTCGCCGAGGTGTCGGACCTCGTGAACACGGTCGAAAACGGGGCAGATCACTCGCCTTGGTCTGTCCAAGAGCCAGCCGAGGCCCTCAAAGCTGGCGGGCTGCGGGATTAGGGCAGGAAAAATCCGTTTTCCTTACGCCGACCTACCCGGGGCGTCCTACGTCTTGCGTTGACGCTGGCCAACCCTCCCCCCTCGGCACGAGATACTGCGCGGGCGATGGACGAGCGCGATGTGGCAATGATCGACGCGCTGCGGCGTGCCCATGAGGCCTTCAATCGAGGCGACTTCGATGCGGCGATGGAGATCGCCCATCCCGAGGTTGAGTTCGTCCCTGTGGGAGGTCAAGCGTCGCTGAGAGGCGCGGAGGCGCTGCGAGCGTGGATGGAGCCGGACGCCTTCGAGGAGCAGCGGATCGAACCCCTCGATTTCAGGGTCGAGGGCAGGAAGGTCCTTGTGCACCAGCACGCACAGGCTCGGGGAGCCGGGAGCGGCATGGAGCTGGATATCGAGAACTGGACGGTATGGACGTTCGACGATGACCTGTTGGTGACGCGGATGGAGTCCTTTCTCCCCCACGAGGAGTCCGAAGCCCTCGAAGCCGCCGGGCTGTCGGAGTAGGTGATGTCGCAGGAGGACCATGAGACGCTTCGGCTCGGTTATGAGGCTTATGACCGCGGGGACTGGGACGGCCTCCTCCGCGCGATGCATCCAGACATCGAATGGAAGACGGTCCGCACCGGTGGCCCGTATCGCGGCCACGACGAGGTCAGGCGGTTCTTGGAGGACATGCGCGAGCCATTTGAGGAAGTGATGGTTGAGCCTGACGAGTGGTTCGACCACGGCGATCAGATCGTGGTGTTCTTGCGCATCCGTGCTCGACCCCGCGGAAGCGACGCGGTGGCGGAGAACCGCGTCGGGCACCTTTGGACCATGCGCGACGGCAAGGCGATTCGTTGCGAGACCTTCCCCAGGCGCGAGGAAGCCCTCGAAGCCGCAGGGCTGTCGGAGTAGGCGATGTCGCAGGAGAACGTGGACAGGGTGCGTGCCGCGATCGACGCCTTCAACCGGGGCGATCTCAACGGCCTTGTTGCCGATATGTCTAGGGACTTCGAGTACATCCCGAGCGGACGGCTCCCCGACGCTGACAAGGCTTATCGCGGCCCAGACGAGTTCAAGCGGTTCATAGGCTGGCTCACGGACCAATTCGACGACGCTCGTCTTGAGGTCCACCAATTCATCGACGCGGGCGATCAGGTCGTGGCCTCCGTGTCCAATCGGGGACGAGGGAAGGCCAGCGGCGTGGAAACATCTTGGAACGTATGGCTGGTGTGGACGCTGCGTGACGCCAAGGCGATCCGGGCGCAGGCGTTCATTGAAAGGGCGGATGCCCTCAAAGCCGCCGGGCTGCGGGAGTAGCGCGCGCTAGGCAGCGGGGGGAAGTGTCCCGGCAGCCCGCTCGCGGCGCTCGAGGGCGATCAGGGCTTGATCGGGGGAGTCGCGTACAGCCCGGATGGAACACTCGTGGCGACGAGCCGGGGCGGTTTCTCGACCACGCAGCTGTGGCGGGCGGATAACGGGGCCGCGTTCGCCGGGACGTTCGTCCCTGGAGAGCTGCCGCTCACCGAGCAAACCTTCAACATCGACCACTTCCTCGCCAACCGTCCCGCCTTCTCCCCGAGTGGGGACCGACTGGTCACCACGGGCGTGGACCGCGCGACGGTCTCCTGGACGCTGGATCCGGATCACTGGCGCGAGGCCGCCTGCGCAATCGCTGGACGGGAGCTGACCGAAGGCGAGTGGAGGCAGTACTTACCCGATCGCGATCCATACCCCTTGTGCAAAGGCGAGTGAGCGATGGCGTCCGCAACTAGGGCTGGGCGACCGGAACATCCTCTTCGACGCCTGCTTCCGGCGTGATCAGGATCGCTCCCTCGCCGCTCGCGTAGGCCTCCTCGCCGTGGTAGACGACGTCCATCCCCAGCGCTTCCTCGCGTTCGCTACCGCGCAGCGGCATCACCGCTCCGATCAGCCGCAGAAGCACGTAGGTGGCGCCGAAGGCATAGGCGGGCGCCGCCAGCGCCGCCTTCGCCTGGTCGCCGAGCTGGGACGCGTTGCCGTAGAAGAGACCGTCCGACACCCCGTTCCACCCGACCTGGGCGACGAAGCCGATGAAGAGGATGCCGAAGAAGCCGGCGATCCCGTGCACGGCGAGCACGTCGAGCGTCTCGTCGACCCGCGTCCGTGGCCGCCAGGCGATAACCGCGTAGCAGGGCAGGGCGCCCAGCGCGCCGAGCAGCAGCGCGTAGCCGGGGCTGATGAAACCGCCGGCGGGAGTGATCAGGACGCAGCCGACGATGATCGCCGTCGCCGCGCCGACCGCGGTCACCCTGCGACCGCGAATCGCGTCGAGCCCGAACCAGACCAGCAGCGCCGTCGCCGGCGTGAGCAGGGTGTTGGTAAAGGCGAGAACCGAGTTGGCCCCGGTATTGAAGCCGCTGCCGCCGTTGAAGCCGAACCAGCCAAACCAAAGCAGCCCGGCCCCGACGAGGACATAGACCGTGTTGTGGGGCAGCAACGCCTGGCGCCCGTAGTCCTTGCGAGCGCCGACGACCAGCGCCGCCGCGAGGGCCGAGAACCCGGAGCCCATCTCGACCGGAACGCCGCCGGCGAAGTCGAGGGTTCCGCCCTCGAGCAGCCAGCCGGGACCGAAGGCCCAGTGGGCGAGCACGGCGTAGACGAGCACCGACCACAGCGCCGAGAAGACCAGGAAGGCGCTGAAGCGCATCCGCTCCACGACCGCGCCCGAGATCAGCGCCGTGGTGATGATGCAGAAGGTCGCCTGGAAGGCGAAGAAGAGCAGATGGGGGATCGTCGACCCCTCACGGGGCTCGAGGGTGACGTCGCTGAGGAAGGCGTAGTCGAAGCCGCCGATGATGTCGTTGCCCTCGGCGAAGGCGAACGAGTAGCCGATCACGGCCCAGGTGACGGTGGCAACGGCGATCGACGCGACGCACATCATGAAGGTGTTGAGGGGATTCTTGGAGCGCACCAGGCCCGCGTAGAAGAGGCCCAGCGCCAGGGTCATCATCAGGACCAGCGCCGTTGCGGCCAGCATCCAGGCCGTGTCGCCGGTGTCGATCCGCGCCGCCTGTGCGATCAGATTCGGCATATCAGCCTCCGACCGGCGTCACGGCGCCGTGGTCGGTCTCACCGGTGCGGATCCGCACCGCCCGTTCGAGGGGAACCACAAAGATCTTGCCGTCACCGACCTCGCCGGTGCGAGCGCCCGCGCAAAGCGCCTCGATCGTCGGCTCGACGAAGGGGTCCGAAACGGCGATCTCGAAGCGGACCTTGTCGGCGAGCCCCATCTGCACGGTCGTGCCGCGGTAGGTCTCGACCCGGTCCAGCTCGCCTCCGTGCCCCTGGACCCGGCTCAGGGAGGCCCCGCGCACCTCGGCGCGATAGAGAGCCTCCAATACGTCGTTCGCCTTCTCCGGTCGGACGATGCCGATCACGAGCTTCAAAAACGCCCTCCTTTCGCTGCCTGGAGCGCGTGCGAGGCTAACCGCCGCAGCGGACAGGAAGGGCGGCGGTGCCCTGCGACGGTGGCCGCGGACGTCCGCGTGGGTCACCGGTTTGTCGTGATCTCTTGCTGCCGGGCCCGAACGACGTCCGTTGATGGCGTGGCGGAGGATCGGGGCTTCTGACCGCGAACCGTACGGCGAGTCCGATGCTGTGCGAATACCGACGCGAGAAGGAGCCACGATGAGAAACCGGAGCTGGAGCAGGGTACGGCTGGGCCGGGTGGTCCTGTTTGCCGCCGTGCTGGCCGTTGCTTCGGGCAGCTCGGTCGCGATGGCCGTGCGTGCGGTCCGGCACGGCGAGACCATCGCGCCGGGAGAGATCGGAAAGGCTCGAGCGAAGTGCCCAGGGGATCGGAGCGCTGTGGCAGGCGGATTCGCTGCGCCGGGATTCAACCCCAACGCTGGTTCCACCATCGGCCGGATCGGATCGAGGCGGGTTGGCCAGCGCAAGATCGAGGCGCGGGCCCTCAACTTCGGCAACCAGGACGGCGAACTGGTCTCGTTCGCCTACTGCGCTCAGAACGACCACGGGCTTGAGGTCGAGTCGGCGAGAACCTCGGTCGAGGCAAACAGCCGGGGTGCGGCAGTTGCCAAATGCGCTGACGGGACGAGTGCGGTCGGCGGCGGCTTCGGCACCTATCGGTTCTCCCCTGAACAGGGACCGCAGCTGATCACCCTGACCTCGAAGCGGCTGGGCGACCGTCGTTGGAAGGCGGTCGGGCTCAACATCAACGATCAGAACCGGCCCGGCATCTTGATCGCCTATGCCTACTGCGCGGCGGTGCCCTTCGATCTCGTCACCAAGTCAAGGGAGGTCGTAGCGCCGGTTGGGTCATCGCGCACATTCGACGTGCGGTGCGGCAACGGAAGGCAGGCGTTCTCCGGTGGGTTCGACGGCCACGTCAGGCTCGGGGCACAACCGCAGGCGACTGCTGCGATCACGTCCAAACGGGCACAGGGCGGCCGGGTGTGGCGCACCTCCGCACTGAGCGTTTTCGGCCCGAACCCGAGCCCGGTGACCGCCTTCGCGTACTGCCGCCAGCGTTAGGAACCCGGGCGGCCACGACGACGGGCACCGCCGGCTAAGACGGCCGCGCCGATGAGCTCGCAGTACGCAGCGTTTCTTCGGGGAATCAACCTCGGGCGGCAGCGGCGAGTTGGTGGGGCCGAGCTTCGGACGCTGTTCGGCGAGCTGCGGTTCGACGAGGTCGCGACGTTTCGGACGAGCGGAAACGTCGTATTTGCCGCGGGCGGCGAGCGCGCAAGCGCACTGCGTCCCCGGATCGAGCAGGCCTTGGAGGCGGCGCTGGGATACGACGTCACGGTCTTCCTGCGTTCGGCGAAGGAGGTTCGGGAGCTCGCCGGTCAACGCCCGTTCGCTCCGGCTCAGTTGAAGGCGTCGAAGGGGAAGCACCAGGTTCTGCTGTTGTCGAAGAGACCCGCGGCCCGGGCGCGCGACGAGGTCCTGCGCCTGGCGACGGATGACGACGCGCTGCGGTTCGGGGACCGCGAGCTTCACTGGTTGCCGAGCGGCGGCACTCGCGATGCCGGCCTCGACCTGTCCGCGGTGGAGAAGTTGATCGGCCCTACAACGATGCGCACGATGGGGACGATCGACCAGCTCGCGGCCAAGTTCTTCTCCGACTGACCTTAAAGTCCGACGGAGGTGGGGGCGGTTTACGTCGCGAGCGGGCGAGCGGCGAGGACCAGTCCGCGCCGCGCATTCCGTAGCGTACGTGCGGATCAGCAGCGAGAAAGGAGCAGCGATGCCGGAGCGAGACGGATACATCCCAGGCGTGCCCTGTTGGGTGGACACGAGCCAACCGGACCCGGAGTCGGCGGTCGAGTTCTACAGTGGCCTGTTCGGGTGGGAGTTCGAGGACGTGATGCCCGCGGACTCTCCGGGGAAGTACTTCATCGCACGGCTGCGCGGCCGCGACGTCGCAGCCGTCGGGTCCCTGCCGGAGGCTGCGCCGCCGATGGCCATGTGGAACACGTACGTGTGGGTTGACAGCGCCGACGAGACCGCCGCCAGGGTCAGCGAAGCCGGCGGCAGCGCCCTTATGGAGCCGTTCGACGTCATGGACGCGGGGCGGATGGCCGTGTTCGGGGACCTTGAGGGGGCCACATTCTGCGTCTGGCAGGCCAAGCAGCAAAAGGGCTCGCAGATCGTGAACGAGCATGGCTCGGTGGTCTTCAACGACCTCAATACCCGTGATCCCGACGGCGCGAAGTCGTTCTACGGCGCGGTCTTCGGCTGGCAGACCCTCGAGTTGCCCGGCGGCTTTGAGATGTGGACCCTGCCCGGCTACGGCGATTACCTCGAACGTGACAATCCCGAGCTCCGCAAGAGCATCGCGGAGATGGGCGCGTCGCCGGGGTTCGAGGACGTCGTCGCGTCCCTCAACCCGATCGGTGACGACCAACCGGACAATCCCCCGCACTGGGGAGTGACGTTCGGGGTGGACGATGCCGACGCGATCGCGGACCAGGCCGGGAAGCTGGGCGGCCGGGTCGTGATCCCGCCGTTCGACGCCCCCTGGGTCAGGATGACCGTCATCGCCGATCCCCAGGGCGCGACCTTCACGGCGAGCAAGTTCGTGCCCGAGAACCGCGACCTCGGCGCCCAGGCGGACGCGGCCGCAGGCTCCGGCTAGCGGGTCGCCCGGGTCAGGGCGCTGCTTCGGCCTGCACCTCCGCGCGCGACTTCTCGCGCAGGGCGCCGCCGCGATCCGCGGTGGACGGCCACCAGATCCGGTCACCGAGCAGCTCTACTGCGGCCGGGACCATGATCGTGCGCACGATGAACGTGTCCAGCAGGATCCCGAGCGCGACCATGAAGCCGAGATCGAAGGTGTAGGTGACCGGCAGCGTCATCAGGACCGAGAAGGTGCCGGCGAGGATGATGCCGGCGCTCGTGATTACGGGGCCGGTGGCGGAGAGGGCGCGCAGCATGCCCTCTCGCGTGCCGTGGCGGCGGGACTCCTCGCGCACCCGGGCCATCAGGAAGATCGTGTAGTCGATCCCCAGCGCGACGAGAAAGATGAAGGCGAAGGTGGGCAGCGATGCGTCGATGCCGGGGTCCCCGACCACGTAGCGGATGAACAGCATCGAGAGGCCGAGGGTGCAGAGGAAGGAGAGGATCACGCTCGCGATCAGGACCAGCGGCGCGACCAGCGACCAGAGCAGAATCGCGAGGATGACCGCGATCACCGCCAGCGCGATCGGCACGATCAACCTCAGATCGCTTGCGATCGCCTGGTCGAGGTCGTACTGGATCGCGCTTCCGCCGCCTACCAGGCCGTGGACCCCCGGATTGAGATCAGTGATGCTGTCGCGGATGGCCGGCACGGCGTCGAAGGTGGACTGCACGTAGGGGTCGCCGTCGAGGATCACGTTGATCGAGGCGTAGCGGCCGTCCTCGGAGCGCAGCCCGGTTGGGGTAGCTCTGGCGACCCCGTCGACGGCCTGGATCGCCAGCACCGCGCGGCGGACGTCGCTGATCCTCACCGACCCGTCGGTTCGCTCGACCAGAGCCGTCGTCGGCGCCAGGGTGCCGGCCGGGAAGGACCTGCGCAGCACTTCGAAGCCCTCGACGCTGTCGACGGACTTCTTGAAGAAGTTGGTGGTGCTGTAGTCGACCTTGTAGGCGAACAGGCCGAGGGCGCCGGCCGCGAATGCCACCACGGTCACGAGCAAGGCCGGAACCGGTCGCTCCAGGACCTTGTCGCCAAAGCGCCGCCAGACTCCCTGCCGCGCCGTGTAGACGTGCTCGGGGTCGTACTCGACCATCGCACGCCGTGGCCAGAAGCCGGTCCGACCGAAGATCGTCAGCAGCGCCGGGAGCAGAGTGAGGCCGGCGACCATCGCGCAGGCGACCCCGATCGCGGCCACCGGGCCAAGCGACTTCGTGAGGCCGGTGTCGGCGAGGACGAGCACGAGCATCGCCAGGGAGACGGTGAGACCGCTGGCGAGGATGGTCGGGCCCGTGCGGCGCAGCGCGCGGCCCATCGCCTCGTGCTTGTCCTCGATATGGCGCAGCTCCTCGCGATAGCGGGAGACGAGTAAGAGGCTGTAGTCGGTGCCGACCCCGAACATCAGCACGACCAGGATCGTGGTGCCGTTCGAGGAGACGTCGGCGCCCGACTTGGCGTAGAGGTAGACGAAAGCGGTCGCGACCGTGTAGGAGAAGAAGACGACGAGCAGGGGGGTCAGAGCGACCAGCACGGCGCGATAGATCAACCCGAGCAGGACCAGGACCAGCAGCACGGTCGCCCCCAGCAGCTTGGCGTCGAGGTCGCCGAAGATCTCCTGGGCGTCGGTGGAGAAGCCCACGTCGCCGGTGAGGAAGATCCGCATGCCGCCGGCCCGCTCGCCGGTGATGTCGCGGATCTCCTTGCCCCAGTCCGCCGCCTTGTCGAAGTTGGTCGGCACGGTGAGAACCGTGTAGGCGACGTCCCCATTCGCGGAGACGAGGTCGGGGGGAGCGCCGCGGGTGAACGGGACCGATGGCGCCCGGGTCAGCGGGACCTTCTTGCCGGCAGCCTGGATCTCGGACGCCTGCTGGGCGATCAGCCGCTGGTCGGCGGCGGTGAGCCGTCCGCCTCCCTCGCGCTCATAGACGATCAGGCCGACAGTCGTCTCGCCGGAGGAGAAGTCGTCGTCGAGGATGTGTACGACCTCGGTCGATTCGGCGCTCTGGGGCAGGTAGGAGGCGGTGTCGTCCACCGTTTCGTCCGAGAGCTTGCTGCCGAGCGGCATCAGGGCCGCGAACGCGATCACCCAGGCGAGCAGGATCAGCCACTTGGTGCGGCGTCCGGTGACGATCGATGCGAGTGCTCTCAAGTCGGCCTCCTCTTCAAGCGGCTTCGAGGCGAGCTGCGGCCACGTTATCGATGGCCTCGCTCAGAGGTCTAGACCGGCCGAGCGTCGCCGATTAATCGCTGGAAAGCGCCGTCGCATCGTGGCTACAGGGCGCCGCCGGCGGCAGGCGGCGCGGTGGGATCTGCGCCTTCCTCACCGAGCTTCTCCCGTGCCAGGTACTCCTCGACCAGCAGCGCGTTGTCGGCGGAGCGCTCGACGACGGTCAGCAGGTCGGTCATGATCGAGACCTCCTCGACCTGCTCCTTGACGAACCACTGCATGAACTGCTCGGCCTGGTAGTCGCCCTGGTCGCGGGCAAGCTTGAAGAGGGCGTTGATCTCCGCCGTGACCCGCTGCTCCTGGTCGAGGGCCATTCTCACCGGCGACACGACGTCGTCGAAGCTGGTCAGCTTCGACTCGATGTCGGGGATCCGGACCTCCTGGTTCGCGTCGAGGAGATGCTGGACCATCATCATCGCGTGGTTCCGCTCTTCCACCGCCTGGCGGTAGAAGAAGGCGGCGAGGCGAGGGAGGGTTTCGGACTCGTAGTAGACGGCGGCGCCTATGTACTGCTGATGGGCACCGAACTCGTTGGCGATCTGCTCGTTGAGGGCGTCGGCGAAGGGCTTCGCTGGCATCGGACCTCCTGGTCTGGTTGGCGTTCCAGGCTATCCCCGCTGCGGACCAGGCGGGTTGCTCGGTCTAGCGATCGGCCCACTCGCCCCAGCGAAAGCCCGTCGCCGAGGGGGATGGCTCCAGGGGGCTCGAGGGCAGGCCGTCCGGGACGGCCGGGTTGTTGTATCCCGAGGGCGCGACGTCGTTCGGCGTGTCCGGATGGAACAGCGAAGCCAGGTACTGGATCTGCCCGCGTCCGGGGCCGACCTCCCCCTGGCCGCCCCCGTAGATCGCGATTCCGCGGCGCTCGCAATGTCCGTAGACGCCGAACAGCTCCGACAGGGAGCCGAAGCGCGATGGCTTTGAGTTGATGGCGCTGGGCTGGTGCTCGAGCGCCTCGATGTCGGCGACCGAGTGCAAGGGGGCATCCCACGTGATCCGGTCGCGATGGGGTTCCAGCACGGGCCGGGTCTCGTCGTTCAGGTCGGGATCCTCGAGGTACGCCGTAGGGAAGGCCTCTGCCACGGCGCGGTAGAGGTCCGGATCGGTCTCGACGTCCACCGGCGTGCCACGGTAAAGGCCCTTGAGGTCGAGGACGTCCAGCCCCGCGATCTCGGCCAGCTCGGCGATCAGGTCGTCGTCCCAGTCGTTCTCGGGATCGAGCTTGAACCGAAGCGTGGGGTACTTCTCGAGCCTCCGGCGAACGGGGCCGGTGGAGGAGGGCGAGTCGTCCCCGAACGCCGACAGGCGGGTGGAGCACACGAAGGTCACGGGCCGCGGGTCGAGCCCGAGGGCCTCGTGGAGCGAGATCCCGTTCTGGCGCAGGGCGAGGTCGAGTGCCGCGCTCTCGTACGCCCAGCGCCGATAGTGGCGCGATGCTTCGCGCACCGGCGCCGCGGTTGCGAACAGGTCGAGCTCACCGAGCAGCTCGGACAGCTCGCCCAGCGTCCGCGGGCCGCTGAGGTCGTGGACGGGTCCGGCGTCGCGGTGCGCGATGTGGTCCAGCACGTCGTAGACGACGTCCTCGCCGATGCCCTCCTGCCCCTTCCCCTTCAACCTGATCACCGTGGAGCCGCGGGTGAACTCTGGCGAGTACTCGCGATCGTGACTCTCGAGCTCGTACGAGCTGGCCTCGACCGCGAGCCCCGTGACCTGTTCGAAGGCGCTCATTGCCGAAAGGCTATTGACCAGGGGCTGGGCGGTCAGGCCGGCCGGCCGCCACTGGATATGTTGCGCCGGCACGAAGCGGAAACCGGGCTCGGAGAGCTGGAGGAAGGAGAGGAACTTGGCGGAGCTGGACGCGAACGCGGGAGCCGGCCTCAAGGCCCTGGGGCTGAACTGCACGCTCAAGAAGTCACCGGAGAGGTCGCACACCGAGGCGCTCATGACCCGCGTGCTCGACCTCCTCGCCGAGCACGGGGTCCAGACCGAGATCCTTCGCCCCGTCGATTACGAGATCGCCTTCGGGGTCACCTCGGACGAAGGGGAGGGAGACCAGTGGCCCGGGATCCTCGAGAAGATCAAGGCCGCCGACATCCTCCTGGTGGGGATGTCGATCTGGTTCGGCCATCGCTCGTCGGTGGCCCAGATGGTGATCGAGCGTCTCGACGGCACCTACAACGAGCGCAACGAGGTGGGGCAGTACCCGCTGTACAACAAGGTCGCGGGGGTGGCGGTGACCGGAAACGAGGACGGGGCCCACGCGTGCGCCGAGTCCACGCTGTTCAACATGACGCACCTGGGCTGCGTCGTTCCTCCCAACGCCGACACCTACTGGGTCGGCGAGGCCGGGCCAGGCCCCTCCTACCTGGACGCCGACGGCCCGGAGCACCCCTACACGCAGCGCACGAGCTTCCTGGTGCGCCCACAACCTGCTTCACATGGCGAGGATCATCCACGACCACCCCATCCCGCCGATCGGGAACACGCTCGAGGAGCACGGCGGCGACGCGGTCCACGTGGGGTAGCGGCGGAGCGTCCACGGCGGCCTGAGCGGGCGCGGTAGTGGCGCCGACGGTCGCGCTCCTGGGGGACGTGATGCTGGGGCGTGCCGTGGGCGAGCGACTCGCGGACGTCGCGCCGGAGGAGGTTTGGGCGCCCGAGATCCGCGAGCTATGCCGCTCGTGTGACCTCGTGGTCTGCAACCTGGAGTGCTGCATCTCGGACGGCGGCGAACCGACCGCCCGCGTCCCCGATAAGCCCTTCTTCTTCCGGGCGCCGCCGCAAGCGGTCAGCTCGCTGCAGGCCATCGGCACCAGGATCGTCGGCCTGGCCAACAACCACGCCCTGGACTACGAGACCGAGGCGCTGATCGAAACGCTGGAGCTGCTTGACGAGGCGGGGATTGCCGTGGCAGGCGCCGGCCGCGGCGAATCGGCTGCGCGCCGCGGCGGCGTGGTGCAGGCCGCAGACGCTCGTGTCGGGCTGGCCGCCGTCGCCGACCATCCCCACCAGTTCGCCGCCGGCCACGATTCGCCCGGGATCGCCCATGCGGACCTCGGCCGCGGCATCCCCGATTGGCTCGCCGCCGAACTGGCTTGGCTCGATCGCCAGTGCGACCACGTGGTCGCGTTCCCTCACTGGGGACCGAACATGTCCACCAAGCCCGCGGCATGGCAGCGCCGGGCCGCCCAGCAGATGCACGAGGCCGGCGCCGGCTTGGTCGTGGGGCACTCCGCGCACGTCTTTCACGGCGTCGGCTGGAGCGCCGCTGGGCCAGCGGTCTTCGACCTCGGTGACGCGCTCGACGACTACGCGATTGACCAGCGGCTGCGAAACGACCTCGGCTTGTTGGCGCTCTGGAGGCCCGGCGACGCGGACGCCGAGCTGGAGCTTGTCGGCCTCACTCTCGACTTCTGCCGGACGGAGCTCGCAGTCGGCGAGGACGCCGAGTGGATCGCCGGGCGGTTGGCCGTCGCCGGCCATCCGCTCGGGACCCAGGTGGAGCGGACTGGAGAGCAGCGCTTCCGGGTCCGGCCGATTTGAGGACTCCGGGCGGGCGGGTGATGCCGCCTACGCCGAGAGCACCCGATTCGCCAGCAGCCCGAACGCCTCGATGGCCGCGGCGAGGTCGCGCTCCGAAGTGTCCTCCTCGGGAGAGTGGCTGATCCCCTCCTTGGAGGGGCAGAAGATCATCGCCGCGGGGACCACGCGAGCGACCTCGGCGGCGTCGTGGAGGGCCCCGCTGGTGAGCTCGCGATCGGACCCAGTGGCTTCCCGGCACGCCTCGCGCGCAGCGGCTATGAGGCCAGGGTCGAACGCGGTTGGCTCGATGCTCCAGGTGGGCTCCCAGGCAACCACGCATCCGCGCTGCGCCGCCATCTCGTCGCCCGCCTCGCGCACCTCGGCAAGCATCGCTGCCAGCTCACCGGCCTCGGGGTGGCGCAGGTCGACCACCAGCTCGGCCCCTCCGGCCACCGCGGTCGGGATTCCCGGCCGAAGCGCCAGTGAGCCGATGGTCGCCACCCCGGCGTGGCCCGTCCCGATCCTCTCCACCTCGAGTGCCAGCTCGGCGGCGGCAAGGCCGGCGTCGCGGCGGCGGTCCATCGGTGTGGTTCCGGCATGCGAGGCGCGTCCCCTGAACCGCGCCCGGTGGCGCTCGACTCCGGCGCAGCCCAGAACCGCGGCGGCCTGCAGGCCCTCGGCCTCGAGCACCGGCCCCTGCTCGATGTGAAGCTCCAGATAGGCGGCCAGCCGACCTCGGCGCTCGGCAGCCTCGGCTGCGCGCTCCAGGTCGACGCCGTTTTTCGCCAGGACCTCGGGGAGCAGCGCACCCTCACCGTCGCGCAGCCCTCGCACCTGGTCGGGGTCGAGCGTGCCCGAGAAGATGGAGCTGCCGAACAGGCTGCGGCCGAATCGGGCTCCCTCCTCGTCGGCCCAATCGACCAGCGTCAGCGTCCGCCCCGGACGCTCACCCTCCCGGGCCCAGCTCCTGAGCACCCCGAGCCCCGCCATCACGCCGAGCGCGCCGTCGAGCCACCCGCCTTGAGGAACCGAGTCCAGATGGGAGCCGAGCGCCAGGGCCGGCTCTCGCTGTCCCTCCAGCGAGGCCCACAGGTTCCCCGCCGCGTCCAGCTCACCCGACAGGCCCACCTCGCTGAGCAGCTCCCCCAGGAACGATCGCGCCCTGCGCCACCCCTCGCCCCAGCAGACTCGCTCGGCCCCCAGGGGCCCGGCGGTGCGCCGCTCGAGCTCGCGCAGATCGGCGATCACCCGCCCCGCGTCGATTGATGGCCCGTCGCCCATCACCCCACGCGCCGGCGACGGAGCGCCTGCACCAGGCAGTGGGGACCGCCTCCTCCCAGGGTGAACATGGAGAGGTCGACCTCCTCGACCGTCAACCCGTGGGCGCGCATGGCCGCGTTCAGCGAGCTCGCGCTCGGTGTGGAAAGCACGCGCTCATCGCCGAGGGAGATCGCGTTGGCCCCGAGCTCGAACGCTTCCTGCGCCGGTACCTCAATGAGATCGAACCCACGGGATCGAAGCCAGGCCACGAACCCCGACCCCAGCACGTCCGTGCAGGCCGCGACCAGCCGTTCCGCGAGCACGCCGAGCAGCACGTCGATGTGGACGAAGCGCTCGGGGATCGGCTCCACCCGGACCTCCCAGCCGTCCTCGGCCAGCCATCCTGCGAGCTGGTGGGCCGCGCGATCCTGCGTCCGGGCTTCCCCCGCGCCGATCACCGCACAGCCCGGCTCGAGAACCATCACGTCGCCTCCCTCGAGCGCCCCGGCGGTGATCATGCCGCGAATCGGAACCTCGTTCTCCTGGTAGAAGCGGAGAACGGACGCGTACTCGCCGCGCCGCCACCACTGGTGCGGTTGGGTGATCACCGCGCCCTTCGGCGTCATCGCGCTGGAGTCGCGGGCAAACACCTGGTATGGAAGCGCCGGGTCGGGGTCGAGGAAGTGGACTCGCACGCCGGCCTCCTCGTAGGCGGCGACCATCGCGGTGTGCTGGCGCTTGGCCCCCTCGGCGTCGAAGCGCCGCCCGCTGTCCAGCGTGGCGCGGGAGATGGCGCTGGTTGGCAGCCACCGGAAGTTGTCGGGAGAACAGGCGAGCACGTCCAGGAGCTGCCCGTGCTCCGAGTCGACGCCCCAGGGCGGGTCGGCCGCTGAGGACGCCGCCTCGCCGCGACTCACTCGCGGACCACCCGAATCGTCTCGAGGCTTCGGTCCACGGCGCCCCGGACCCGGCCTCCGTGCTCGACCACCTCGTTGATGTAGTCCACCGTCTCGCGCGTCAAGCGCTCGCCGGGAAGCACGTTCGGGATCCCAGGCGGGTAGGCGGCCAGCGACTCGGCGGCGACGCGTCCCACCGCCTGATCGAACGGGACCACCTCCTGCGGCCCGAAGAACGCCTCTCGGGGAGGCAAGTCGAGGCTCCCCCAGGGAGGGGGAGGCGTGAACGGCTGCTTCGGCTGGTGCTCGTCGGCGCCCAGCGACTCGACGGCCCTTTGCAGGGCGTCGACGAAGCGCTGTCCGCTCGGCTCGGCCGCCTCTCCCAGGCCGAACGTGGCCACGACGACGTTCTCCGACGCCAGCTCGACGTTGACGTCGTCGCGCTCGCGCATCAGGGCGGCGAGGCGAGTGCCGGTGTGTCCGATGCCGCGGACGTCCACGGAAAGCCGCAGCGGGTCCCAGCCGTGTACCCCAGGCCGACCGACCAGTCGCTCGTCCAGGACATCGAGCCCATCGATCTGCTGGATCTGGGCGCGGATCCGCTCGATCTCGACCAGGGTCTCGGCGAGGAGCTCCTCGCCCCGCACGGCGGCGTATCGCCTCGCTGCGTCAAGCGACGCGGTCAGCAACGCGCTGGGGCTGGTGGATTCGGTCAGGGTCACGCATCGGTCGACCACGTCCTCGTCGATCGCGCCCGTGTCTCCCAGGTGCAGGATCGCCGACTGGGTGAGGCTCCCGAGCAGCTTGTGGATCGAGGACAGGACGAGGTCGGCGTCACATTCCAGCGCGCTCGCGGGGAGCAGGGGTGAGAACCGCAGGTGAGAGCCCCAGGCCTCGTCGACCAGCAGCGGCAGGCCTCGCTCGTGGCATGCCCGGGCCAGGCCCAGGACGTCGGCAACGGCGCCGAAGTAGGTCGGCGACACGGTCAGCGCCGCCACCGCTCCCGGGGCGCCATCCAGGGCGCGGGCGAGCGCCTCCGGGGTCAGGCAATGCGCGATCCCGAGCTCGGGGTCGAGCTCCGGCGCCACGAAGCTCGGCTCGAGCCCCGCGAGCACGATCCCGTCGATCGTGCTCGAGTGGACGTTTCGCTGCACGACGACGCTGCGGCCGGCGTGACGAAGCGCCAGGCAAGCCGCGTGGTTGCCCTGGGAGGCGCCGTTGACCAGGAACCAGCTCCGTTTGGCGCCCCAGGCGCTCGCGGCAAGGCATTGCGCGCGCTCGAAGGGAGAATCGGGGCCGACGTCGATGCCCTCGATCCCCGCCGGGATGTCGCGGTCGAAGACCGAGGAGCCGAACGCCTCGATCGCCGCGGGGTCGGCCCCGTATCCGCCCTTGTGGCCCGGGACGTGGAAGCGGCCCGGCCCCCGCTGCGCGTACGCGAGGATCGCATCGAGGTACGGGGTCTGGTCCTGCTCATGCTGGGCGGGCCGCGGGCTCTCGGCGCCTCGGCCGCCGACCGATTCCACAGCGTCCGGGGACATCGCCAAGGACTCTAGTGCCGCGTCCGTGGTTCTCCGCTTCGCCCACCGCGCGCGAGTGCCGGTGCCTTCCCTCGTCGGCCTGCGGATACGTCCATGGGGCTCTGGTACCTTGCGACCGTCCTCGCATGGACGACGACCACCCTCCTCGAAGTACGAAGGACATAGGCGGTGCCCGGAACCTGGGTAAGCGCCCCCGGCGGCGTCCGTGAGCGTCCTGCTTCTCATCCTCCTACTGGTCCTCGTGGCGATCAATGGGCTGTTCGTCGCAGCCGAGTTCGCCCTCGTCAGCGCCAGGCGAGCGAGGCTCGTGGCCCTGTC
Organism: uncultured Actinomycetes bacterium; assembly: GCA_963755775.1. GTDB lineage: Bacteria > Actinomycetota > Thermoleophilia > Solirubrobacterales > 70-9 > AC-56. The sequence continues at coordinate 164,092 of CAVWKY010000001.1, forward strand.
GGAAGAGGGCGCCGGAGGGGCGCAGCAGGCCCTCGTCCAGATGGATCGCATCGATGAGTACCTGTCCGCGTGCCAGGTCGGGATCACCATGGCCTCGATCGGGATCGGCTTCCTGGGGGAGCCCTCGCTGGCTCGGCTGCTGGAGCCCATCTTCGGCGGTCTGTCGCACGGGGTGGCGGTTGGGATCTCGGTGGCGCTCGCGTTCACCTTCGTGACCTCGATCCACATCGCGCTGGGCGAGCAGGTCCCGAAGATGCTCGCGATCACGAGGGCGGAGGCAACCGCCAGGGCCCTGGCGCGGCCGCTGTCGGCGTTCCGGACGTTCAGCGCCCCGTTCACGGTCGCGCTGACGAGGATCGCCAACGCGGTGGTGCGCCTGTTCGGCGTCGATCCCGACGAGCTCAAGAAGGAGCACACCGAGGAGGACGTGAAGGCGATCATCCGCCAGTCGGCGACCGGGGGCGTGCTCGACGCCGGCGAGGCCGGGATGCTGGGCGGCGTCTTTCACCTCCACGAGCAGCAGGCGCGTGAGGTAATGACGCCGATCCCGGCGGTGATCACGGTGAACGACACAGAGACCGTCGAGGAGGCGCTGCAGCGCTGCGTCTCCACGGGACACACTCGGCTGATCGTGATCGAGGACGACAACCCCGACCGGGTTCGCGGGGTTGTGCACAACAACAGCCTCGTCCGGCTTTACATGAACGCCGGGCCGGACACCTCGATCGAGCCCGCGATCCGCGACGTGCCAATCTTCCCCGAGACGAAGCCGCTCGACGACCTGCTGGCGGAGCTGCAGCGTCAGCGCAGCTCGATCGCCGTGGTCTCCGACGAGTACGGCCGCACGGTCGGCATCGTCACCGTCGAGGACATCCTCGAGGAGGTGGTGGGCGAGATCGAGGACGAGACGGACCCGCGCGCGAGCTCCATGCGAAAGCTGACCGACGGCGACTGGTACGTGAGGGGCCATGTGTCCCTCGGCGACCTGGAGGACGCCGGGATCCAGCTCCCGGTCTCCTCGGACGCGTTCAACTCCATCGGCGGCTATGTGTTCTCGGAGCTCGGGCGCCTGCCGAAGCGGGGCGACAGGATCCGCGCGAACGGATACGAGGTCAGGGTGGAGTCGGTGCGCGACAACCGGATCGTCGCGGTCCGCATCCACTCATCGCCCACCGGCGAGTTCCCGCGTCAGCCGAGCGCGGGCGAGCCCCAAGGCCGCAATTAGCGGTCTTCGGAGCACCCCCTTCCGTCCGTGAATCGCTCTAGCTTGCGCGGACCGGCTCACCTACCTGAAGGGGCGACCATGTGGGTAGTGAAGCTCACCGATAAGCAGCTCGAGGTCCTGAGGGCAATCCTTCGCACCGAAGAGCACCTCGGGCCGGCTCTTCGGGGGGCGCTGGAGGCACTCGATCTGGCCCGCTGGGACGAGCTCCCCGAGGCGCAGCTTCCATGGAACGACGTCGCCGAGGCGGCTCGGCGTCAGGGCATTTCGGAGGCCGACGTGATCTGGGACCTCGCCGGCAAGCACCGGCGAACCGCCGCCTGAGCTCTCAGTCGTACTCGTAGAAGCCCATGCCGCTCTTACGACCGAGCCTGCCGTCGCCGATCATCTGCTCGAGCATGCCGGGAGCGCGGTAGCGGCTCTCCTCGGTGTCGGCGAACAGGCTCTGGCCGATCGCGGCGGCCACGTCGAGGCCGATGTAGTCGAGCAGGCGCAGCGGCCCCATCGGATACCCGGCCCCCAGCCTCATGCACGAGTCGATGTCGGCGGCGCCCATGCCGGTGCGCTCCATCAGCCGCACCGAGTCGAACAGGTAGGGAAATAGGAGGCGGTTGACGACGAAGCCGGGCTGGTCGGGGACCTCGATCACCGTCTTGCCCAGGGCCCGCGACCAGGCGCGAACGCGGTCGTCCGCTT
>CAVWKY010000002.1:0-125190 GCA_963755775.1 uncultured Actinomycetes bacterium
GCTGTACTCCGACACCGGTCCTAGTTCTGGGACGGCGTCTCACCGTTACCGAATTGGGGACGACCGACTCGACCACCTGCGAGAACCGGATCACCGTCACGGTGTCGTCGTGGCCGATGTCCCGGCCGTATATCTGGCGCAGAAGCCGACCGTCTCGTCGAGGCGGCGAAACTCGGGATTGTCGTGCTCGATGTCCCGCGGCGAGAGATCCCGGACGCGCTTCACCTCGATGTCGTCGATCACCGCGGCGAAGATCTTCTCGCGCGGGCTGTGCTGGTAGCCGACCGTGATCCAGACGACCTGGCCGCGCTCGTACTTGCGCGACTTGTCGCCGAGCCGGATCGTAGCGGTCTTGCGTCCTCGTTCAACTGGTCGACAAAGGCGGGCGAGAAGAAGTTGAGCGCAAGGGGCCGCCGGCCATGGGGAGGCGCAGCCTAACGTGATTGTCCCTGCTCATTCGGGAGAGCCCTCGCTCCCGATCAAGGGCACGAAGCGGCACGGACCGATCACCTCGCGCTCGAGGCCCTCGCCGGTTTTCGGGTCGACCTGCCCCGCGAGCCGCCGGAACATGGTCAGCATGTCGGCGCGTCGGTCGCGATCGGGACCACGAGGCGACCGCCGACGGCGAGCTGCTCGATCAGGGTGCGCCGGCGGCAGGGTGCCGTGGCGTGGACAGCGATCGCCTCGAACGGCGCGCGCTCCGGGAGGCCAGCGCTGCCGTCGCCCACGACGACCTCCACGTTGTGACCCCCAGCTCGGCGAGCAGCTCCCGCGCCGCCTCAGCGAGCTCCGCCACCCGCTCGATCGTGATCACCTCGCGCGGCAAGAGCCCCAGCACCGCCGCCGAGTAGCCTGAGCCGGTCCCGATCTCGAGCACCTGCTCCGATCCCTGCAGCGCAGCGCCTGGCAGATCGCAGCCACGATCCAGGGCTGGGAGATCGTCTGCCCGTCGCCGATCGGCAGAGCCGAGTCCGCGTAGGCGCGCCGACGGTAGCGCTCGGGGACGAAGCGCTCGCGCGGCACGGTCGCGATCGCCTCCAGCACGCGCTCGTCGCCGATCCCCCGCCGGCGAAGCTGGTGCTCGACCATCTCGCCGCGCTGCGCGGCGAACTCGGCGCCACTCGGGGCGCGGCGCATCAGAAGATGTAGGCGCGAAGGCGCCGGGGCTCGAGCACGGTGACCCGGCCGCGCCCGACCCGCACCACCCCCGCGCGCTCCAGCGTTGCGAGGAAGCGGCTGACGCTCTCGCGCGAGGTCCCCGCGAGCTGCGCAAGGTCGGCCTGAGTCATCCGGATCGTCACGCCCCTGGCGGCCCTCCGACGCCGTCTCCTCGGCGATCAGTTGCGTCAGCACTCCCGCGACCCGGCTCGGGCACGGTCTGGAAGGACTGCCGGGAGACCCGCTCGTTCGTCTCCCGCAGTCGGCGGGTCAGCGCGGCCACCAGCTTCACCGAGATCTCCGGGTGATCGGCGAGCAGGCGGCGGAAGTCGGGCGCCGGAAGCGCCAGCAGCTCCGAGTCCGAGAGGGTCTCGACGCTCGCCGAGCGGGCCTGGCCGTCCAGCATCGCGAGCTCGCCGAACAGGTCCCCCGGACCGAGGGTCGCCAGCGCGATCGCCCGCCCGTCGGGGTGCTCGCGGGTCACCCGCAGGTCTCCCGAGCGGACCAGGTAGCAGGCATCGGTCGGTCGCCCTCGTGGAAACACGGACCCCGCCGGGAACGAACGCGGAACCGCGACGCGGGCGATCCGCTCGAGCTCCTCTCGAGAGAGCTCCGAGAACAGCGGCACGCGCGCCAGCAGCTCGACCGGATCGGCGGACTCATTCTCGGTCCTCCGCACGCTCGATTATCCCGCTCTCAGGGGTCGAGCAGCGTGCCCGCCGCTACGCCGACGCGACGAGGCGCCGTGGCTGGCGCGAGAAGCCGGCCTCGATCAGCGTCTCCTCGAGGCCCGAGCCGATCACCGGCTCTCCGTCGAGGCGCTCGATCGCGAGCCTGGGAGGCGTCCGTCCGGGCGGCCTCGGCGAGCACCCGAGCGCCTCGGCGAGCGCATCCCATCCAGCTCGGCGAGCCGCAGGATGCCGCGTCCGCCGCGCTCGACGAAGAGCAGCGGCTCGCCGTCCCGGAGCAGCACGTAGGCGCCGGGCGTGCGGCTCGGCCGCCGGCCCCCGGCGCCGTCGCGCTTCGGCCACGCCAGCCCGGCGCCGTAGGGGTTGGCGGGGTCGGTCGCCGCCAGCACCAGGTAGCGGTCTTCGGCGCTGGGGCAGAGAGCGCAGCCGCTCGACGGCCCCGGGGAGCGCGAACTGGGCGCCGCCCAGCCCCTCGACGAAGTACCCGCGCCGCGCCGTGCCGAGCATCTCCAGGTTGGACAGCTCGCCGTACAGGGTGGCGAAGCCGCCGGGGACCCCCTCGGCGAGGACCGTCTCCCGCGTGACGATCCCGTAGCGCTCCAGCATCAGCTCGGCCTGGGCGCGAAGCCGCGGGCCCGCCGGCGGGGCGTTCTCGAACAGCGGCGTGGTGAGCGACCAGCGGCCCTGCACGGCCTGGCCTGTGCCGCGCGCGTCGGGCGGCAAAGCGCCGGCCTCGGCGCTCGCTCGCGCGTGGAACGCTGCGCAGGCGGGGGGCGCGCAGCGGAGCAAAGGCGTCGTTGGTCACCTCGCCGGCCCAGGCCAGGTCCCACAGCGCCGCATGCAGCTCCTCGGCGGGCGAGCTCGAGATCGCCGACGAGGTCGACCCAGAAGCATGGCCGCTGCGCCGAGCAGCTCGCGGATCGCGTCGTGGGCCTCGCCCCCGGGGGCTCGAGCTTCAGCGTTCGCGGGCGGCGGTCCCGCGAGGCGTACGTCCTCGCGGAAGTAGAGCGCCACCTTGCCGCCGCTTCGGCCCAGCGCCCCCGCTCCGATCCACACCACCTCCCCGCCGGTGCAGAGCTCGTCCAGCCAAGCGGGGCTGTAGGCGCCCAGTCGCCGGGGCAGGACGTCGCGCTCCCAGACCTCCGGGGTGAGCGCCACGCCCTGGAGCGGGACGAGCGCCTCGCGCAGCCGATCGGGCCCGGCGCCCGCCGGCCGATGGGCGTCGACGTTCTGCCAGCTCGGCAGAAAGCGCGCCAGCTCGCGCGGGTCCACGGCCTCGGCCTCCCTGCGCAGGTGGGCGAGGCTCGCCCGCCGCAGCCGGCGCAGCACGTCGGGATCGCACCACTCGCGCTCGGTGCCGCCGGGAAGCAGCTCGCCGCGCACCAGCTCTCCGGCCCGCTCGAGCTCGCGAAGCGCCGCCGACGGGTCGACCCCGTAGCGGCGCGGCGAGCTGGCCGTCGGGAACGGCCCGTGCGTGTGCGCGCATAGCGGCGGGCGAGGGGGAGCATGCGCGTCCGGCACCTCGGCCAGGAATGAGTCCGGGCAGCCCAGGCGGCGGCGGCACGCCGAGAGCGTCGCGATACAGGCCGGCGTCCTCGGACGCGATCCAGCGCTCCTCGCCCGCGACGCGGACTCGCGCGGCGCGGCGCTCGCGCTCGAGCTTCGTCCAGCATCGTGCGCGGCCGAGTGGCCCTCCGCGACTCGCTGCTCGCATTCGTCCACGGTCAGGTCGCCGAGCCGGCGGAGGATCTGCTGCAGCGCGTCGCGGTCCTTGCGCGCGGGCGAGTTCGGCGCGGTGCTGGAGCGAGTCCTCGACCTCGGTCAGCGCCTCGGGGTCGATCAGCTCCCGCAGCTCCTCCTGTCCGAGCAGCTCGCGCAGCAGCTCGCGGTCGAGCGACAGCGCCGCCGCCCGCCGCTCGGCGTTCGGCGTGTCGCCCTCGTACATGTAGGTCGCGACGTAGTCGAACAGCAGCGACGAGGCGAACGGCGACGCGGTCGGCGTCTCGACCTCGACCAGCGAGATCCGACGCGAGGCGAGGTCGCGCAGCAGCGACTCCAGGGCCGGCAGGTCGAGCACGTCGCGAAGGCACTCGCGATAGGTCTCGAGCACGAGCGGGAAGCGAGGGAAGTCCTTGGCCACCTCGAGCAGGCTCTGCGCCTGAGCCGCTGCTGCCACAGCGGCGTGCGCTTGCCGGGATAGGCGCGCGGGATCAGCAGCGCCCGGGCGGCGTTCTCGCGGAAGCGCGGCGCCGAACAGCGCCGAGCTGCCGAGCTCGCGAACGACCAGGTCCTCGATCTCGTCGGGCTCGATCAGCACCAGGTCGGCCGGCGGCGGCTCGTCGGCGTCGGGCAGGTGGACGACGATGCCGTCGTCGGACCAGATCGCGTCGGCCTCGAGCTCGTGCTCGTCGCGGATCCGGCGCCGAGAGCGCTAGGCCCCAAGCAGCGTGCACCCGCCCGCCCCACGGGGAGAGCACGCACAGCCGCCAGTCGCCGATCTCGTCGCGGAAGCGCTCCACCACGACCGTCTCGTCGGAGGGGACTACGCGCGTCGCCGCCTGCTGCTCGCGCAGGTAGGCGACCAGGTTCTCCGCGGCGCGCCGGTCGAGGTCGTACTCGGCCGCGAGCTGCTCGGGGGTGGCGCTGACCGCCTCGCGCGCGAAGGCGCCGATCGCCCTGCCCAGCTCCGCCGGCCGCCCGACGCCGTCGCCCTTCCAGAAGGGGACCGCGCCCGGGCGCCCGGGGCCGGGGTGACGATCACACGGTCGCGGGTGATCTCCTCGATCCGCCAGGTGGTCGCGCCCGAGCAGGAACGTCTGCCCGGGCCGAGCCTCGTAGACCATCTCCTCGTCGAGCTCGCCGACCCGGCGCCCGTCGGGCAGGTGGACGCCGTACAGGCCCCGGTCGGGAATCGTGCCCGCGTTGGTGACCGCCAGCTGGCGCGCCCCCGGGCGGCCGCGCACGGTCCCGGCGGCGCGATCCCAGACGAGGCGGGGGCGAAGCTCGGCGAAGCGATCCGACGGGTAGCGCCCGTCGAGCATGTCGAGCACGTTCTCGAGCTGCTCGCGCGACAGCTCCGAGAACGGCTCCGCGCGCGGTGACCAGCCGCTCGACCTCGTCCACGTCCCACTCTCCGTCGGCGCACATCGAGACCAGGTGCTGCGCGAGCACGTCGAGCGGGTTGCGCGGGATCACGGTCTCCTCGATCTCGCCCTCGCGCATCCGCTTCGCGACCACCGCGCACTCCAGCAGGTCGGCGCGGAACTTGGGGAAGATGCGCCCCACGGAGACCTCGTCGAGCGTGTGGCCGGCGCGACCGATTCGCTGCAGCCCGCGGGTCACCGACTTCGGGGACTCGACCTGGATCACCAGGTCCACCGCTCCCATGTCGATCCCGAGCTCGAGCGACGAGGTCGCGACCAGGCACGGGAGCTGTCCCGACTTCAGGAGCTCCTCGACCACCGTGCGCTCCTCGTGGGCGAGCGAGCCGTGGTGGGCTCTGGCGATCTCCGGAACAACTCCGCCGGAAGCCTCGCCTGCGGCTACGTTTCCGGCGGGTTCGGGCTCCGGCGTGGCGGCAGGCACCTCCGCATCTACCGCAACTTCGTCGCTAGCTCCACCCGATCCACCTTCGGCGTGCCCCGCGTGCTCGGTGGCCGGGAGCTCCTGTGGCGGTTCTTCGCGTTCAGCTCGTTCAGGCGCTTCGCCAGCCGCTCGGCACCGCGGCGGTTGTTGACGAAGATGATCGTCGAGGTGTGCTCGCGGACGAGCTTCAGGAGCTCGGGGTAGATCGCCGGCCAGATCGAGCGCGTGGTCGGCGCAGGTCGAGGTCGGCGTCGCCTGGAGCGATGCCCGGAATCGCCGCCGTCGCGGCGCTTCTCGATCGAGGCGTCGGGCTCGGTCATGTCCTCGACCGGCACCACGATCTCGAGGTCGAGCTCCTTTCGCCTGCCCGCGTCCGCGATCTCGCATCGCCGGCGCGGGCCGACCAGGAACCTGCGCGATCCGCTCCAGCGGCCGCTGCGTCGCCGAGAGCCCGATCCGCTGGAGGATCCGCGGCCGCTCGTTCGCGCTCACCAGGTGCGGACAGCCGCTCCAACGTCAGCGCCAGATGGGCGCCCCGCTTCGATCTGGGCGACCGCGTGGATCTCGTCCACGATCACCGCCTCGGCACCCGTGAGGATCTCACGCGCCCCCGAGGTCAGGATCAGGTACAGCGACTCGGGGGTCGTGATCAGGATGTCGGGAGGCTTGCGCCGCATCGCCTGGCGCTCGCGCTGCGGGGTGTCGCCCGTGCGCAGGCCTACCGAGATGCTCGGCGCCGATCCCCTTCAGGGGCGCCCGGAGGTTGCGCTCGATGTCGTAGGAGAGGGCCTTCAGTGGCGAGACGTAGACGATCCGCACCCCCTGCCCGAGGCGCTCCGGTTCCGAGGCCAGCCGATCGATCCCCCACAGGAACGCCGCCAGGGTCTTGCCCGAGCCGGTCGGGGCGCAGATCAGCGTGTTGTCCCCCGAGGCGATCGGCGGCCAACCCGTCGCCTGAGCCGGCGTCGGCTGCCTCGAACGACGCCTGGAACCAGCGCCTGACGGGCTCGCTGAAGGGCTCCAGCGGGGTGGATTCGTGGGTCTTCGGATCGCATGGCGCTCAACCCTCCGATCTTACGGATCGGCCGGGGCGCGAGACCCCGGCGGCGAGGCCGGATCGACGGCGCCGCGCCGGCGCTACCAGGGAAGCTCGTCGGCGATCTCCGCGAGGCGCGGCGCGCGTGCGGTCGCGCTCGGAGAGCATCGGGTCGGCGATCGGCCACTCGACCCCGACGTCCGGGTCGTCCCAGGCGATGCCCGCCTCGGTCGCGGGGTCGTAGTAGCTGGAGAGCTTGTAGGCGACGTCGGCCACCTCGCTGAGCACGCAGAAGCCGTGCGCGAAGCCGACCGGCACGAAGAGCTGGCGGTGGAGCTCGTCGTCGAGCTCGTGGCCCTCCCAGCGCCCGTAGGTCGGCGAGTCGCGGCGCAGGTCCACCGCCACGTCCCAGATCCGCCCCGACAGGCAGCGGACGAGCTTCGCCTGGCCGGGCGCGGTCTGGAAGTGGAGCCCGCGGAGGATGCCGCGGCGCCGAGCGCGAGTGGTTGTCCTGGACGAAGTCGCTCGTCGACGCCGAGCTCCCGCCACGCGTCGTCGCGGAAGGTCTCGACCATGAAGCCGCGCTCGTCGCCGTGGACCTCGGGCTCGATCAGGACGAGCCGTCGATCTGCGTCTCGAGCCGCCGCGGCACTCATCCGAGCGCCGTGCCGTACTGGCGCTCGTAGTACTCGCGGTACTCGCCGGAGCGGATCGGCTCCCACCACCACTCGTTGTCGCGGTACCAGTCGACCGTGCGCGCAAGCCCCTCGGCGAACCCCACCTGCGGCTCCCAGCCGAGGCCCCGCGACCTTGTCCGAGGAGCAGGGAGTAGCGGCGGTCGTGCCCCGGTCGATCGGTGACGTACTCGATCAGCGACTCGTCGCGCCCGGTCAGCTCCAGGATCGTCTTCACGGTCTCGATGTTCGGGAGCTCGTCGGGCCCGCCGACGTTGTAGGCCTCGCCCGCCTCGCCCGCTCGAGCACCAGGTCGATCGCGGCGCAGAAGTCCTCGACGAAGATCCAGTTGCGGACCTGCATCCCGTCGCCGTAGACGGGCAGCGGGTCACCGGCGAGCGCGTTCAGGATGCACAGCGGGATCAGCTTCTCGGGGTGCTGCCGCGGCCCGTAGTTGTTCGAGCCGCGCACGATCAAGCGCGTCGGCGCCGTAGGTGTGGTGGTAGGCGCCGACGATCAGGTCGCCGCCGGCCTTCGATGCCGAGTACGGGGAGGAAGGTCGATCTGCGACTCCTCCGTGAACGACCCGGACTCGATCGAGCCGTAGACCTCGTCGGTTGAGACCTGGAGGTGGCGGATCCCCGCCGCGCCGCGCCGCCTCGAGCGAGCACGAAGGCGCCGAAGACGTCGGTCTGGATGAACTCGCCGGGCGAGTGGATCGAGCGATCGACGTGGGACTCGGCGGCGAAGTTGACGATCGCGTCGCAGCCCTCGACCGCCGCGTCGACCGCCTCCGGTCGGCGATGTCGCCCTCGATCAGCTCGACGCGGTCCGCGGTCGACTCCGTCGAGGTTCTCTCGCCGGCCCGCGTAGGTGAGCTTGTCGAGCACGCGGACCGAGTCGTCCGGGTGGGCGGCGAGCCGCTGGCGCACGTAGGCGGAGCCGATGAACCCGGCCGCCGCCGGCGACCAGGAGTCTCACGCCGCCGCCTCCCAGCTCGCCGCTCGGCGAGGTATGCGGCCAGCCCCTGCCTCCAGTCCGGAAGCGTCGATCGGGTCGGCGCGCTCGCTGGCGAGCACCGAGTACGCGGGGCGGGGCGCCTTTCGCGCCAGCATCTCGGTCGTCCCGGCCATCACCCGGCACTCGACGCCCGCCTGGTCGAAGATCTCCTGCGCGAACTCGTACCACGAGCACGATCCACCGCCGGCGATGTGGTGGATGCCGAAGTCCTCGCCCTCGATCAGCTGGGCGAGCGCCTCTCCCAGGTGCCGCGTGTAGGTGGGACAGCCGACCTGGTCCGAGACCACCAGGACCTCCGGCTGCTCGGCGCCGATGCCGCAGCATCGTCTCGACGAAGTTCTTTCCGCCGACGCCCGAACAGCCACGACGAGCGCACGATGAAGTGCCGGGGGTTGGCGACCGCGACCGAGGTTTCGCCCGCCAGCTTGGAGCGACCGTAGGCGGAGAGCGGCGAGGGAGACCGACTCGACGTAGCGGCTCGCTCCGGCTGCCGTCGAAGACGTAGTCGCTCGACGGGTGGACGATCTTGGCGTCGATGCTCGCCGCAGCCGCCGGCAACCATCGCCGCTGCCCTCGTCGTTGAGCGCGCATCGCTCCGGCCTCGTCGTCCTCGGCGCCGTCGACGTCGGTGAAGGCGGCGCAGTTGACGACCGCGTCCGGCCGGTAGTGGGTCAGAGCGCGCGTCCACGGCGGCGGGCGTCGGTGATGTCGAGGGCGGCGTGAGCCAGCGCCACGACCTCGTTGTCGCGTGCGTGACAGGCGGCGGTGACCTCGCGTCCGAGCATCCCGGCGGCCCCGGTGACCAGGACCTTCATCGAGGCGTCTCGCGGGAGGTGACGGGTAGCGGATCGACGCTCACGGGATCTTGATCTCCGCGTTGTCGCCGACGATCATCCTCAGGGTCTTCGGAAGCCCGTCGCCGCGAGACAGCTTCGACGTTGCGTCCCAGCAGGCTGGCCTCCATTCGCGAGCCGAGGTCGCTGACGCTGCGACCCGGCGAGCAGGATCGAGTGCTCGACCTCGGCGCGCGACACGCTGACGCCGGCGTCGATCGAGGTGTAGGGGCCGACGTAGGCGTCGGTGATCCGGGCGTCGGCGCCGATGATCGCCGGGCCGCGGACCAGGGCGCGCTCCAGCCGAGCGCCGGCCTCGACCACCACTCTGCCCTCGACCTTCGAGTCGACCAGCTCGCCGTCGATCCGCCGCTCGATGTCCTCGAGCACCAGCCGGTTCGCCTCCAGCATGTCGTCGAGCTGACCGGTGTCCTTCCACCAGCCGCGTCACCGTATGGCTCTCCACCCGCTTGCCGCCGTCGATCAGCCACTGGATCGCGTCGGTGATCTCGAGCTCCCCCCGCCCCGAGGGCTTGATCGCCTTCGCGGCCTCGAAGATCGACGGGCCGAACATGTAGACGCCGACCAGCGCGAGGTCGAGGGCGGGTCCTTGGGTTTCTCGATCAGGCGGACCACGCGCTCGCCGTCGAGCTCCGCGACGCCGTAGTTGCCCGGGTCGGGGACCCGCGTGAGCAGGATCAGGGCATCGGGCTCGCGAGGCGCGGAAGGCGTTCGACGAGGTCGGTGATCCCGTCGCGCAGCAGGTTGTCGCCGAGGTACATCACGAAGGGCCCGTCCTGGAGGAACTCCTCGGCGGTCAGGACCGCGTGCGCGAGGCCGAGCGGCTCGTCCTGGCGGATGTAGGTGATCGACGCGCCGAAAGCCGCAGCCGTCGCCCACCGCGCTCGCGATCTCGCCCCGGTCTCGGGCGCGATCACGATCCCGATCTCGCGTCACGCCGGCCTCGACCAGCGCCTCGATCCCGTAGAAGAGCACCGGCTTGTTGGCCACCGGCACGAGCTGCTTCGCCGAGGTGTGGGTGATCGGGCGCAGGCGCGTTCCCTCGCCGCCCGAGAGGATCAGGCCCTTGAGGTTCTCCATCGCGCGGGAAGCATAGGGGGAGGCCAGCGGCGCGCGCCCTGCGGGCGCATGCAGGCCTGCGGCCCGCTAGTAGGTGCCGCCGAGCTTGCGGTGGTCCCAGGTGGCGATCCGCCGCGGCTCGAAGCGGATCGCGACCCGCTTGCGCGCCTGGGCCTCGAGCGCCTCGGCGCGCATCGCCCTCGACCGAGGCGACGCCGTCCGAGTAGCGGACCGTCAGCTCGCGCGCGAGCTCGAAGACCGTCTCGAGGTCGCGGTGGATGTCGGCCTCGGCCTCGATCTCAGGCCCCGCGCAGCTCGCCGTACTCGTGGCCGGTCTCGATCAAGCAGCGTCGCGCGCGGGTCGCGCTCCAGGTTGCGGACCTTCTGCGACTTGGCGTAGGTGTAGATCCAGATCTCGCCGTCGCGGGGCACGTACCAGAGCGGCATCGAGTGCGGCCAGCCGCGCGGACCCATGGCTCGAGACCACGACGACGCGCTCGGACTCGATCAGCTCGCGCTGCTCGTCGTCGGTCGAGCTTGATCTCGGCTCGGCGGCTGCATCGACGGCCCGCCTAGGAGCCTGGCTCGAGCGTCAGCTCGCGCCACGGGCCCTCGCCCGCCATCGGCTGGGTCCGCCCCGTCGAGCCAATCCGCCTGAAGGTCGTCGTAGTGCGGGCTGCCGGGTGGCCCGACTGGCCCGTGAACGCCTGCCAGCGCGAGCGCTCCGGGCGCGCCGGGTCGGCGACCATCCGCCAGCAGGGCGCCCAGATCGCGGTGAACGGATCGTTGGGGTCCCAGCCCACCTGGCCACGGTCTCCTGGCCCCCGCCCACCTCGAGCCGGCGGTTGAAGATCCAGCCAAACAGGGGGTTGGCCTCGCCGAGCGCGTGCGGGAAGACGAGCGGGTGAACCTGTGCCCCAACGCCATGCGTCGGGGTCGGGCCCGAAGCTGCTCGTCGAGGTCGTCGAGCGCGCCGCGCAGCGCATCGAGCGCGAGCTCGTCCCAGGGGCGGCCGACCAGCTCCTCGTCCCCCTCCTCCCAGAGCGCGAGCAGGTGGGATTGCCAGCGCCAGGGCGAGGTGACGTGGGCGATGAAGCCGTTGTCGGCGCGGTCGAGCCAGCGCTCGGCCAGGTCGCGGTCGCCGATCGCGGCCCGGGTCGACCTCTCGCCCTAGCCGCAGGGTGAACGCCTGGTAGATCGTCGCCGCGATCGAGTCGCGGCGCCATGCGTGCCGTCCCACGAGCGAAGCCGCTCGATCGCCGCCAGCTCGCGCTGGTCGCGGGGCCGCAGCCGCGCCAGCCGGCGGGCGGTCTCCAGTCCGGGAATCGAGAGCATGTCCGTCTGCATCGCCTCGAAGCTCTCCAGGTCGTGCTCGCGCGCTGCGCGGTGATCAGCTGCTCGATCGGCGCGCCCGGTAGCCGTCGAGGTAGTCGCTCGTGATGTGGTGGGGATAGTCGTCCGGAGCGATCTGGTTGTTGGCGGTGATCAGGAAGCCCGCGTCCGGGTCCGTCAGCTCGGGCATCTCCTCGTACGGGACCCAGCCGTCCCACTCGTGCTCGCCCGTCCAGCCGGGCTTTGGCAGGTCGGGACAATCGCCGCGCCGGGCGGGAAGCCGACCGACGGTCTTGTAGCCGATTGAGCCATGGCGGTCGGCCCAAACCAGGTTCGACACTGGATGCGCATGCTCGTCGAGCAGCTCGACCAACTCCTGCCCACTGGTGACGTCCAGGACCACAAGGCTCGCGCGGGTGATCCCGGAAAGTCGAGGGCCGTGAAGCGCAGGGCCAGCGGCTCGCATCGTCGGCTCGTAGCGCCTCGTTGACGATCGGGCCGTGATGGGTTTCGCGGACGACTAGCCGCTCGGGCTCGGAGCGGCCCTTGACGACGATCTCCTCCTCGATCAGCCGCAGCGGCCGCGACTCGCCCTCGAACTCGTAGGTGTCGCCCTCGATCCGCTCGATGAACAGGTCCATGACGTCCGCCATCACGTTCGTGAACGACCACGCGACGTCGTTGTTCTGGCCCATGGTCACGCCGGGTAGGCCCGGCAGCGACGCCCCTCGGCAGAACCGATCTCCCAGGTACAAGCCCGACTTGGTACGTGATCCCGGGCATGCTGGGCGGCAGGTGAGGATCGCCGGCGAGCAGCGGGCCGCCGGTCGCGGAGCGCGATCCGGCGACACCGCCCAGTTGTTGGATCCGCTTGCCTCGACCGCCATGCCGATCGTGCTTCGGACTCGGGCGATCTGCTCCGCAAGCCCCAGCGCGTCACCCGTCCACGCCTCCAGCGGCGTAAGGACCACCGGATTGCCCGCGGGATACCTCGGATCCAGGCGCACGGTCAGCTCGGTACCCAACTCGCGGCTCATCTCGGCACGCAGGAGCTCGCGCTCCCAGTTGGTCGACAGGCCAAACGACAAGAGCTTCGCCAGGGTCAGCGCATCGGCGGGGACGAACCGCTCGAAACCCGATCCGCAGGAGCTGGAACTCGGCCGGAAGCGGCCGATCGGCCGCGGCGGCGTTGACTCCTTCACAGAAGATGTCGAGATCGGCTCGCAGCTCGGGTTCCAAGGCACTCGCCTCCCGCTCGGCCGCCCGCCGCAAACCCAGCGTGCGCATGAATCGGTCGGTCTGGAGCCCCGCCGGACCCGCGATTTCGGCCAACCTCCCAGCGCCGATTCGCCGATAGAGGTCGATCTGCCACAGGCGGTCCTGTCCGTGGCAGAAGCCCTCGGCAAACCACAGGTCGTGCTTGGTCCCGGCGTGGATATGAGGGACTCCCCAGCGATCGCGGGCGATCTCGACCTCGCCCACCGGCCCGCTCACGCACCGGCGTCCCGTTGTCCTCGGAAGCGGCCTGCGGAAGAGCTGGTGCCACAGCCCAGCGGCGGTGGTTCCCGCCAGAGCCGCGACCGCCGCTCCGAGAATGCTGAATCGCTTTGCGGCTTCAACCGCCCTCACGGTCGTCAACTCTAGGCAGTTGCGGGCGCGTGCCGCCCCGCAGTCCAGCCGTTCGCGATGCGAATCGGACGGAGAGCCCGGGCTCGCGCCCCCGGGAGGCGCTAGTCGGTCACGTCGACGGGCAGCCTGCCCTCCGCGCCGAGCTTTTCGAGGTGCGCCTCCATCACGATCGCCGCGGCGGGCCGCAACGGCTGCGGGACGTCGAACCAGACCGAGTCGAGCAGCCGCGCCCGCGAGCGTTCCCCTCCTCGAGTGCGGCCAACAGCCCCCGCTCTCGCATCAGGCGGTGCTCGAGGTACTCGTCGATCTTTCGGGACGGATCCTCAATGTAGGGGCCGTGCCCGGGACAGAGCAGCTCCGGGCCGACCGCCCGAAGGCGCTCCAGGGAGTCGAGGTAGGCGGCCAGGGAGCCGCCATCGGGCGGCACGAAGCTCGACCCGTGTCCGAGGAGGAGGTCCCCGCAGAATCCGACCCGCCCCAGCAGGAAGCAGACGTGGTCCACGGCGTGACCGGGTGTGGGGAGGACCTCGAACGGACCGACCCTCGAGAGCTCGTGGCCGCCCTGGTCGCGGCCGGCCCCGGGGTCGTTCGAGCTCTCGTCGCCGCTGCCCACGGTTCCCAGCAGGAGTGCGGCTTCGAGCATCGGCGCAGCGGCCGAGTGATCAGCATGCGAGTGGGTGAGCAGGACCCCGGCGATGCCTCCCCGCCTCGCGCCCGCCGTGCGAACCGCATCCACGTGGGCGGGGTCGGCGGGGCCCGGGTCGATGACGTAGGCGGGTTCGGTGCCCACCACGTATGTATTCGTGCCCTCGAGCGTCATCGGCCCCGGATTGGGGGCAACGATCCTGACTATCTCCGGGTGGCCCGGTGGCGAGTCGATGGGCGCGAATATAGGGTCTTCGCCTCGATGGCCGACCGGTGGGCGACGTTCGACTGCTACGGGACGTTGATCGACTGGGAGGGCGGCCTGCGCGACGCCTTCGCGTCCCTTTGGCCCACGGCCGGCACCGCCCGACTGTTGGACCTTCACCACCAGGTCGAGCCTCGCGTGCAGGAGCACGCCGAATTGGGCTACCGGGAAGTGCTTGGTCGCTGCCTGGCCGCTGTATCGGCCATCGAGGGTCTCGAGCTGCCGCCCCGGCGCCGTGACGCGCTGGCCGAATCGCTCCCGTCCTGGCCACCCTTCGCCGAGGTCCCGCCGGCGCTCGCCGAGCTGCGGGAGCGCCGCTGGCGGCTGGCCGTCCTCTCCAACACCGACCCCGACCTGCTGGACGCGTCGGTGGCGGCGCTGGGGGTGCCGTTCGACACCCTGATCACCGCTCGCGAGGCCGGCTCATACAAGCCGGCGCCGGGGCACTGGGAGCGCTTCTTCGCCGAGACCGGCGCCACCCCCGACCGTCACGTTCATGTGGCTGCAAGCCTCTTCCACGACATCGAGCCTGCCGCGCGGCTGGGGCTGGCGGCGGTGTGGATCAACCGCCTCGCCGAGTCGAGCGGGCTGCCCCGCGCCGCCGAGCTCCTGGACCTCAGCGAACTGCCCGACGCCCTGGACGAGCTCGCCCGCTAGCGGCTGCCGGTTACGGCTGCCAGCACGGCCTGACGGGCGTCATCGGGTTCCAGCACCACCAGGTCGCCGACGCCCTTGAGGATCTCGCGGACGAGCCAATCGATCGACCCGTAAGGCAACTCGACCACCACGGCCCCGTCGCCGAGCTCCTCGACCACCGTGCGCTCCTCGCGGAGCCAGCGCGCCCGCTCCGGTGACACCCAGACCCTGGCGACGCCGGCGCTTCCAACCTCGCCATGCACGAGCCACTCCTGCTCGGCTAGCCGGTCGTCGGTGCCATCGCGCGGCTCGAACGAGCGCCGCGTGAGGCGGGCCTCCTTCATTCGGTCGAGCCGGAAGTGGCGGGTGTCGCTTCGCCCGAGGTCATAGCAGCCGAGGTACCAGCCCTCCGGGCCGCTCACGAGCTGATACGGCTCCACCTCGCGCTTCACGAACTCGTCCTCGTTCTCTTTGTAGTAGTGGAGCTCGAGGACGCGCTGGCCCTCGATCGCGTCGTTCACGGTGTGGACGACGTCCGAGTCGTCACGGCCCGGGGCGATCTCGAGACCCTCCTGCGAGGGATCGTGGCCCAGCGCCTCCACGATCTTCTGCCTCGCTGTTGAGAGGCTCGCCTGCGGCAGGTGGTCGCCGAACAGGTCGATCGCGGCCACGAGGGCCTTCGCCTCGAGCGGCAGCAAGCGGGCCGGGCGGGCGAAGTTGTCTCCGTAGGTGTCGGGGTCGACCTCGATCTCGTCCCCGTCGATCTCCGCGTAGAGCACGTAAGTCCCACCGCCGAAGTTGACGACGTTGAGGACGTCGATGTCCTCGCGGAGCTCATCGTGGCTGACGTTGAGCTCCTCGGCCACGGTCTCGACGGACAGCCGGGAGTGGTCGCGCGCAGCCCCGATCAGGAGCCCGGCCAGGGTGACGAGCCGGGCGAATCGCTCCGGCCGGATCACGGACTCGGAGCGACCGTTTGTCGAGCGCGGCCTGCCGTTCGCCTCGGCCAATGGGCGGGTGACGGTCTTCGCGATCGAGTGCTCGCCGGTATGCCTGTCGCGCAACCGCCCAAGCCTCTCGCTCGCCTCCTTCGCCAAGTCCTTCGGCTCCAGCAGGGTCGCGTTCTCACGCCAGCTGAGCACCCAGGAGATCAGCAGGCGGGGAGACGCGTACTCGGTCTCATAGATCGAGCCGCGGCCGGAGACGCCGTCTCGCCTGGCGGCCTTGCGCAGGGTGCCGTAGCCGCCGAAATCCCGTTCGACCAGCCACGCGATCCGCTCTCGCACGAATACCTTGGCGGTCCCCGAGATCTCGCCCATCTGCCAGTCCGCTCGCGACGCATAGTCGCGCCGGTCGAAGTCCTCGGGTGGGCCGAAGTCGTGCTCCGCCTTGGTCGCGTACGAGACCTTGGCGCGGATCCGCGAGAGCCGGAAGACGCGGACCTCGTCGCGTTCGTGGGAGTGGCCGATCAAGTAGAACTGGCCGTTGCGGAAGACCAGGTGGTAGGGGTCCACCTTGCGGTCGGAGACCTCGTCGCGCTGCATCGAGTAGTAGCTGAACTCGATCGTCTTGCGTCGCGAGATCGCCGTCTCGATCTTTGCGAGGCGCTGCGACAGCTCGTGTCCGCCGCCCGACGGGGCGAGCTTGACGTCGATCGAGACGGAATCCACTTCCTCCAGCGGGCTGGGACGGCCCCAGGAGACCTGCTGCAGCGCGAGGCGCAGCGGCTCGGCATATGCGAACTCCCCGTCCAGGAGCCCGAGCGCCGTCCGCAGGGCGGCGAGCTCGCCGTCGGTGAACTCGATCGCGGGCAGGTAGTAGTTCTCGGGAGGCAGGGCGTAGAGCTCGGCCTCGAAGAACCCCTCGGCCGGCTTTTCCACCTGGAGCGATATTCCCAGGCTTTCGAGCTCCGCTCGGTCGGCGTAGAAGCGGCGCGCGAAGGCGTCTTCGTTCATCGAGCTGTAGCCCTCGACCTCGCGCTTGATCTCCAGCGCCGAGACAGGGCGCCCGTTGGCCATCAGGAACGAGATCAGGGAGAGCTGGCGGATTAGCTTCTCGGTGTCCTTGGCCACGACGGGGAGAATAGAGGCGCGCCGCCGGTTGACACCGGCGCGCGGCGCGCGCTTTGTGCGCAATTTGCGGGCCTGGTTGTGCGGTTGGCCCTAGGTGCTGATCCGCTGCTTGAGCTGTTCCAGGGCCGCGCTGGAAAACCCGGGGATCGCGTCGAGCTCGTTCAGCGACGTGAAGCCCTGGATCCGTTGGCGGTAGGCGAGCAGTCGGCGGCTCTGTGTAGTCGAGAGCTTCAGCGACCTGAGCTGTTCGTAGGTTGCCTCGTTGACGTCGATGCGGCCGTTGCCTGACGACCTGCTGCGAGCCGACGTCGCCGCGCGGCCACCTGAGCTCCGGTCGCGGGCCGATCCGTGCGAGCGACGCTGCTGAATCCCGCGACGACGTGCAGGCTTCGCCGCCTTGCGACGATTTGCCCGGCGCCGTTCGGTGAGCGCCCTGCGCGAGGCCCACTCAGGAACCCCCAGCCGGGCGGCCTCGAGGCCTTCGGCCATCTGGTCCATCAGCCTCGCAAAGCGGTCCAACGCCCGAGCCTCGGCAGCCACCTGGCCTGCGGCGGACAGCCAACGGCGGGCATTCTCGAGCCGCTCGTCGAAGTTGTGCAGGTCGGATTGGAGTTGAACCAGGCAGCCGGGACCCCACGGCATCGCCCACTCCGGGACCTCCCGTTCGGCCCGTGCCGTGTCCGAGCGCGGGCGACCGTCGGGCTGTGCCTCGTCCTTTCGCGCCCGGCTGAGGTAGTCGCGCTGCAGGTGGGTCACCATCTTCAGAAGACAGAGATCCTCGTAGCGCTTGCCAGGACGAAGCTGGCGACGTGTGCCAACGACCAGCGACTCCCGCTTCCTCTCCAGGGCCAGGAACATCCGTCGCCGCGCAATGCTCGAAGTGACGACGTCATCGCCGGAGCCACCGCGCGGGCTCTCGCCCTGCGATCCCTGCCGTTGCGCAACCGGATTCACGATCAGCTTGGCCTCCTCTGCCCTACCCCCAGGCGGGTCCCCGCCTGCCCGTCCCGGGCGACCGATCGCGGACCGCTCACCCGATATGGACGCCGGCGGCCCACGGGACCACCGACTGCCTTCAGTCTATGAACGGGCTTCCCGCCCCTCAACGGGCCTACCTTGAGGTACCGCGATTACATGCCAGAAAGCAGGTATTTGCGGCGCAAACGCGGTAGTTGCCCGATGCCCCCTGGCTGGAGGCCCGCTGGTCCTTACGCCGCCCGCGAGCGAAAGTACGCCGCGGCGTCGATTCCGCGGTCGAACCGCGACCAGGCCTCCCCGTCCGGAAGGGCCCGCTCGATTCGGTCGAAGCTCCCCAGCTTGCCCCCCAGGTTGTCGATCGCGTGTACGAGCGTCGCCTCCCGGGTGGCCGGGGTTACCGGAGAGCCGTTCTCCAGCGTGCCGTGGTGCGAGAGGATGATGTGGAGGATGGCCTGGGCCAGATGCGGGTCGAAGCCGTCGATGCGCTCGATCTCGCGGCGCACCAGGTAGTAGCCCAGCGGGATCTCGCCCTGGAGCCGGCCGGCGTCGGTGAGGTCGATGGCCAGCGGGTCGTCGTTGTAGGCGATCGTCTTGCCGATGTCGTGCAGGAGCCCTCCGGCCACGGCAACGTCGCGGTCGATCCCCGGAAAGGCCGAGGCGGCGGCGCTGACCGCCTGCGCGACCGAGACCGTATGGTCGAGGAGCCCGTGGCGATACGCCTGGTGGTAGTACTTCGCAGCCGGCGCGTCGCGGAACCTGGCCCACACAGGTGAGCCGTGATCGAAGAAACGACCCAGCAGGTCCCGAAGCAGGGGGTTCTGGACCGTTCCCAGCAGCTCCCGGAGCTCCGCCTCCAGCCGCTCCACCGCGACCCGGGGACCATCGGCGAGGTCCTCCGCCTCGAACTCCTCCGAGCGGGCCGACCGGATGGACTCGACCGTGATCTTTGGCCCGTACTGGGGATGGATCGCGAAGCGGCCTCCGATGTGGACGGCCGACCCCGGCACGGCGGCCTCGAATGCCTCCTCGACCTCGTCCCAGGCAACCGCCTCGACGGTGCCCGAGCGATCGCAGACAACAAGCTTCAGCCAGGCCTCCCCATTGCGGCGCTGGCGAAGCTCCCGCTCGCGCACGCCGAACACCGCCGTCACCATCTGGCCGTCGGTGAGGTCGCGGACCCAGACGCGCGCGGCCGGGGCGTGGCCGTTGGCAGAGCTCTCCGCGTGGGCGGACTGATCGGTCAGCGAAGCCTGTTGACTCATAGCTCGCCAACGGTAGAGACGGGGGCGGACGCCGACTCGCCCCCGTTCAGGCCTCGTCGGGCTCCTCGCGCGGCTCCACCGCCAGCGTCTGCTCCGGCGGCACGCCGCTCTCGACCTCGCGGCTTCGCTCCAGCTCCGCGTTCAACTCGGCTCCGAGCAGCACCGCCAGGTTCGAGATCCACAGCCAGATGAGAAACACGATCACTGCGGCGAGGCTGCCGTAGGTCTTGTTGTATGAAGCGAAGTTGGCGACGTAGAGCGCGAAGCCCGCCGACGCCACCAGCCACAACACCACCCCCAGCACCCCTCCGGGCGTGATCCAGCGAAACCCAGGGTGGCGCACGTTCGGCGCTCCGTAGTAGAGGACCGCGAGCAGCGTCATCACCGCGATCCCGATCACCGGCCACTTGGCGATGTCCCAGACCGTCACGGCGGTGCTCCCGAGCCCGAACAGGTTCCCCACCTGCTCGGCAAGCGGGCCGGTGACCGCCACTCCGATGGCGCAAACGGCCACGAGCATGATCAAGAGCATCGAGATCGCGAGCTGAAGCGGCCGCAGCTTCCAGAAGGGTCGGCCCTCCTCGATCTCGTAGATGGCGTTTGACGCGCGGGAGAACGCCCCCACATAGCCCGAGGCCGACCACAACGCGGCCGCGAGGCCGACGATCAACGCGACCCCTGCGGCGCCCTGGCTCGATGAGACCTCTCTGATCGCCCCGCTCACGATGTCGGTGGCTGGGCCGGGCCCGAGCTCCGCCAGGTTGTCGAGCAGCGATTGCGTCGCCGAGTCCCCCACCAGGCCGACGATCGACATCAACACCACCAGCGCCGGGAAGATCGACAGCACCGCGTAGTAGGTCAGCGCCGCCGCCCAGTCGGTGAGATTGTCGTCCCGGAACTGGCCCACCGTTCGCTTGAGCACTCCCCACCATGCCCGGAGGCTGAGTTTGGCGGGGTTGCTCGGCCCGGCCTTCGGCTCGGGCCGGTCGCTCGGGCCGGTCGCCGGCTCGTCGCCGCTGCCCCGATCGGATCGACTGGATTCGCTCATCGCTGCTCCCACCGAGGGAGTGTGGAGCGACTGCCCGCTCGATCTCAGGTCAAACCGCCCGGATCACCGCGTCTGGACGGGTTCCTGCCGCATATCGGCAATAACCCGTCCATTTCGCGGCGAGGGTCGGGCCGATGGCGAGGGGCAGAATCGAACTGCAGGCGAGCCGGGACGGCGAGCCGTGGGAGGCAGTCTGCCCCGAGTCATGGATGGCGAGGGGCAGAATCGAACTGCCGACACCACGATTTTCAGTCGTGTGCTCTACCAACTGAGCTACCTCGCCGGCGCGGCTAAGGCTAGCGAGGGACGCGCGATCATCGAGGGGCGGCGACAGCGGGGTTCCCGCCTATTCCTTGCCGATCATTGAGAGCGCGAGCTCCACCGCCTGGGCGGGGTCGGCGGCGACCTCGATTCCGGGCCCGCCGCGCATCGTTCCGCCGCCGCTCACCTCCCAGCTCGACAGGGCAACGACGGGGCGGCCGAGCTCGCGGGCGAAGGCGATCTCCGACAGCGTCCCCCACTCGCCGCCGATCGCGATCACCGCTTCGCCGGAGGAGACCACCGCCAGGTTTCGAGCGTGGCCGATCCCGGTGGCGACGACGTAGGTGCAGTGAGGATTCGCGTCCTGGAGCGCGCTCGACGGGACGATGCCGATCACCGTGCCCGCGGCTTCGGCAGCGCCGCGGGCCACCCCCTCCATCACTCCCGCGAGGCCGCCGCAGACGACCACGACACCGGCCTCGGCGAGTCGGCGCCCCACCTCCTCGGCGAGCGGGGTGAGCTCCTCGTCCGGCGTCCCCTTGCCGATCACCGCGACCTGTCGATCTCGCGCCATCAGCTCCGCTCCCGGCCCAGGGACAGCATCGTCGTCATCAGCTCGAGCGCACCCTGCTTGTGAAGGGGCTCGTTGAGGTTCCCGCACTTCGGGCTCTGAACGCACGACGGGCAGCCGTCCGCGCACGGGCACTCGCCGATCAGCTTCGCGGCATCCGCCACCAAGCGCTCGAAGAGCTCGAACCCGCGGTGCGCGATCCCCACGCCGCCCGGGTAGCCGTCGTAGATGAAGATCGTCGGCCTGCCGGTCTGGAAGTGCACGTTCGTCGACAGGCCGCCGATGTCCCAGCGGTCGCACATCGCGAGCAGGGGGAGCACGGCGATCTGTCCGTGCTCGGTGGCGTGAAGCGCACCCAGCAGGATCTCCGAAGGCAAAGCCGACGGCCCTGCCAGACGCTCGGGGAGCACGTACCACAGCGCCTGGGTAGGGAAGTTCGTCTCCGGCAGGTCGAGGGCGACCATGTCGATCACCTCGTGGTCGGACAGGCGCTTGCGCTGAAAGGCCATCACCTGCTCGGTCACCGACACCTCGCCAAAGAACAGCTCGAGGCCGGATCCGTGGACCAGCGGATCGTCGCTCTTCTCGGCAATCCGCTCTATGTAGACCTCGGTCTCCTTCTTCGGCTGCGTGTACCAGTCGCCGCCGAACTGATCCACCACTGCCCGGCGCGCGTCGATGTCCAGCTCGCGGACCTCATAGGAGCGCCCCAGGTGCAGGTACACCGCGCCCGGGTGGACGGTGGTGAACGCCCGCTCGGCCTCCACAGCACCCAAGAGCTCCCCCGAGGCCCGTTCGACAACCGCCACCGAGTCGGTGGATGCCGAGCGCAGTGAGATGTCGCCCGCGGAAAGCGGGGGCCGCGAGGCAGGTAGCGGTCCTCGCGGCCGCGCCGCAGCTCGCCGATCGCGACCAGCGCGTCGGCCCGCTCGCGCCAGCGCATCGCCGAACACGTCCCCGTCGCCATCCGAGAGGGGAACTTCGTAGGCGGCGGCGAGCAGGTGGGCGAGCTGGATCCGCTCGTTCTCGTGATCGAGGATCGCCGCCTCCACCGGTCGTTGCAGGAACTCCTCCGGATGGCGGCAGAAGAACTGGTCCAGGGCGTCCTGCCCGGCGACGTAGAGCGCCAGGCCCTCGCTTCGCCGGCCGGCGCGACCCCACATCTGCCGCAGGCTGGCGACGGTCCCCGGAAACGTGACGCAGATCGCCGCATCGAGCTCCCCGATGTCGATGCCCAGCTCGAGCGCGTCCGTGGCCACCACCGCGAGCAGCTCCCCGTCGACAAGGCGTGCCTCGATCTCGCGGCGCTGCTGTGGCGTGTACCCGGCGCGATAGGGAGCGATCCGCTCGCGCGAGGCGCGGCCGTCCCAGCTCCTCAAGCCGCATGCGGGTGAAGCGCTGGATCAGCTCGATCCCCCGCCGGCTGCGCAGGAAGCAGATGGTCCGCAGCCCCTCGCTGACCAGATCGGCCAGCAGCTCGGCCGCCTCGGAGAGCACCGAGCGGCGGGTCATCGAGCTGCTCATCGATCACCGGCGGGTTCCACATGCCGATCCGCCGCGCCGGCCCGTGGCGCGCCATCGGAGTCGACCAGCCGAAACGGCTCGCCCACCAGGCGCTCGGCGAGCTCGACCGGGTTGGCGATCGTCGCCGATGCCATGACGAACCGCGGGGTCGGCCCGTACAGCCCGGCGACCCGGCGCAGGCGCCGCAGCACGTTGGCGACGTGCGAACCGAACACCCCCCGATACGTGTGGGCCTCGTCCACCACCACCCAGCTCGAGCCCGGCCAGGAAGTCACCCCAGCTGCGGTGGTGGGGAAGGATGCCCACGTGGAGCATGTCTGGGTTGGTGAGGATCAGGTTCGAGCGGCGCCTGATCTGCGGGCGGTCGTCGCGGGGCGTGTCGCCGTCGTAGATCGCATGACGGATCTGCGCCAGCCCCAGCGCTGACAGCTTGCGGGCCTGGTCCTGGGCCAATGCCTTGGTGGGATAGAGGTAAAGAGCCCGGGCGGCGCGATCGCGGACCAGGCGGTCGAGAACCGGCAGGTTGAACGACAGCGACTTACCCGACGCGGTGCCGCTGGTGATGATCACGTTGCCCGCGCCGGCCGCCTCGAGCGCCTGCACTTGATGGGAGTAGAGGGCGTCGATCCCCGCCGCCGGCAGCGCGGCCGCGAGCTCCGCGGTCAGCGACCCCGGAATCCCGACCCGATCGGCATCCCGCGCCTCCTCCACCCCCTCGGCCACCAGCCGGCCGTCGCGGCGTGCAGGCTCGATCGCGCGCTCCCAGCCCGTGGCGGCAGCGGCGCTAGCCATCGGGCGCCGAAGTCCTGAAGGTCTGAGGCACACCCGTGGCCGAGCTTTTCACTGGCATGAGGCCGAAAAGTCGTCCACGGTTGACGGACTACCGCGGATTGCAGCCACGGTACACAGCGCGTCGAGCGCGCTGCGGTCGTGCAGGCGCACGATCTCCGCTCCGGCGTCCACCGCGAGCGCCGTTGCCCCCGCGGTCGCCCACTCGCGGTCGGCGGGCGGCACCCGGTTCTCCCATGAGCCCGCCAGCACGGCGCCGAGGAAGTCCTTGCGCGACAGGGCCACGAACAGCGGCCTCCCCAGCTCTCGCAACTCGCCCAGACGCCGCATGACCTCGAGGTCGTCGTCAACCGAGAGGTCGAAGTCGAGCCCCGGGTCGAGCGCGATCTGCTCCTCGGCCACGCCGCGGTCGAGCGCCAACTGCATTCGCTCCTCGAGCCAGCGAAGCAGGTGCGCGACCGGGTCCCGGTGGCCCTGCGGCTCGCGATCGACGCGTGGCGGCCCCTCGATGTGCATCAGCACGTAGCCGCAGCCGCGCTCGGCAACCAGCTCCAGCATCTGCGGGTCGGCGCCGCCAGAGATGTCGTTGATCGCCGCCGCTCCGGCATCGAGTGCCTGGCTTGCGACCTGATGCCGGAAGGTGTCGGCGGTCACGGGTACCCGCGCGCGCCGGGACAGCTCCTCGACCGCGGGGATCAACCGAGCGGCCTCCTCCCGCACGGAGACGGCGGGCCCGCTGCCCGCCGGCACGGCGCCCACGTCGAGTAGATCGAAGCCGGCCCCGACGAGCGCCATCCCGTCCGCGACCGCCTGCTCCGGAGTGCCGCTGCGGGCCCCTTCGAAGAACGAGTCATCGGTGACGTTGACGATCCCCGCGGCCATTGGCGGCGGGAATTCGAGCACGCGATCCGCAAGGCGCCAGCGAGTCAACCTGCGCCTAACGTAGCGCGGCAGCCCCCCGTGTACCGTTGCGCGCCGTGGCGCTGCGCTGCCTCTACATCGACCTTGACGGCACCCTCCTCGGCCACCACGGCGCGCTGTTTCGCGACGCCGAAGGCGGGTTCTCCCTGAAGCAGGCACGCACCCTGGAGGCCTGCGACCGGGCAGGGGTCGAGGTCGTGATCATGTCGGGACGGCGCGAGGCACAGGTGATGGCGATCGCCGGCCTGCTTACCCAGACTTCCTACATCTACGAAGCCGGCTGCGGGGTGATGATCGACGGCGAGCGAACCCTGCTCACCGGCGACTGGGTCCCCGACGACGACGGAACGCCCGCCGACAAGATGATGGCGGCGGGAATCCCCGACCTCCTCTTCGAGCGATTCCCAGGACGGCTGGAGTGGCATCGGCCATGGCACCGCGAGCGCCAGCTCTCGCATCTCTTTCGCGGCTTGGTTGACGTCGCGGAGGCCAACTCGCTGCTGGCCGAGCGCGGGCACGGCGACCTCAGGTTCCTGGACAACGGAGCGATCGCGCGACCGATGGAGGGGATCGACGGGCCCGCCCACGCCTACCACCTCGTCCCAGGGGGCGCCAGCAAGGCGAAGGCCGTCGCTTTTCACATGCGCGCCCGCGGCTACGGCGCCGATGAGTGCATCGCGACCGGCGACTCGCTCGAGGACCTGGACGCCGCGGAGGCGGTGGGGCGCTTTTACGTGGTCGCCAACGGGCCGGAGCGCGACCCGGGCCTGCGCGAGGCGATCGCTGGACGGGCCAACGTGACCGTCACCGAGGGAAGCAACGGGGACGGCGTCTACGAGGCGGTGATCTCGACCCTCGCCGAGAGCCGCTAGTCGCGCCGGGGCGCCGCCGTCGCTCCCCTGATGCGGCGCAGGAGCGCGTCGGTCAGCCGAGGGGCGAGGCCGTTCACGCCCAGCAGCCGGACCACGCCGGGAGCGTAGACAGCGCGCGAGTCCGCTTCCACGCCGTCGACCACCGCCCGGGCGACCACCGTGGGAGGCAGCTCGTCCTCGTTTCGGCGCCAGTCGGGTAGCAGGCTTCGCTCGTGGGCGTGGAGGTCGGTCTCCACCTCGCCGGGGAAAACGGTCGTCACCGAGACGCCGGTTCCCGACAGCTCGTGCCGAAGCGCCTCCGCAAACCCCCGGTCGGCCGCCTTCGTGGCGCCGTATACCGCAGCGGACGGAAAGGCTCGAACGCCCGCGCCCGACGACATGATCACGATGTGTCCACTGGCGCGGTCCAGAAGGTGTGGAAGCGCGGCCCCGACGGTGTAGATCGTGCCGAGCACGTTGACGCGGACCATCTCTTCCGCCCGCTCGATCTCGGTGTCCGCGAACGGGCCGTAGTGGGCCACGCCCGCGTTGGCGATCACCAGGTCGAGGCCCTCGGCTCGCTTCGCGAACCGATCGACCGCGCGAGCGACCTGCGCTCGCTTGGAGACATCGGCGACCAGAGGCACATGCGGTCCACCGTGGCCTTCCGGGAGCGTCGCGGCCAGTTCCTCGAGACCCTCCCGACCGCGAGCCATCAGGCCCAATCGGGCGCCCCGCGACGCCAGCGCCTCGCACAGCGCGCGGCCGATCCCGCGCGAGGCGCCGGTGACGAGTGCCCTCGTGCCGGGCTCGATCCGCACGGCGGCATCCTTTCACTTCGCGCTCACGCCGGCACGAACCCGAGGGTCAAACCCGGTCTCACGGACGAGCCCGTGGGACCCGGGTGGCTGTCCGCGGACGTCTACCATCGGGGAGTGACCCACGAGCACGCCACGGTCGCCGAGGAGGAGTACCTCCAGAGCATGTTCTGGCTCGAAGAGGCGGGGCTGCCGATCACCGGGGCAAACATCGCTCGCGCGATGCAGCTCTCCGCCCCGACGGTCCACGAGATGATCGGCCGGCTGGAGAACGACGGTTACGTCGACCGGCACGAGGACAAGTCGCTCGCGTTCACCTCCGACGGCCGGGCACACGCCCAGGCGATCGTCCGCCGCCACCGGCTGATCGAGCGTTTCCTCACCGACGTCCTCGGCGTGCCCTGGGACGAGGTCCACGAGGAGGCCGAGCGGCTGGAGCACGCGATGTCGCCGGTGCTGGAGGAGCGGATGCTGGCGGCGATCGGAGACGCCAAGACCTGCCCCCACGGCCATCCGTTGGTGGACGGGGCGCGCGAGCGCGGGGCGCTCCTCGCGGACGTCGAGCCCGGCGCCAGCGTGTACGTGCTCAGGTTCGAGAACGAGGCCGAGGAGCTGCTCCACTACCTAAAGCGGGCCGGGCTTCGGCCTGGGTTGGAGGGGACGCTGGAGCGCTCGGACGAGGACGAGGTGGTGCTGGCGTCCGAGGACGGCAGCCACGTCGTCTCGCGCAGCGTCGCCGAGACCGTCTCCGTCCGCGCCGATCCCGCGCCGCCTCCGCGCCCGCCTCTGCCGGAGCAGCTCGAGCTCTCCAGCGACCGCTACGGCCGCTGACTCAGATCTCGCCGCAGATCTGGCGTAGGCGGCGGTAGAGCGCCTGGTCGTGAAGGCCGCATGGTGTACTCGCGCCGCCGCACCGAGGCCTGGTGCTCCCGAACCGCCGACGCCAGCGCGGAGAAGCGCCTCTCGGCGAGGTTGCGCTCGCTCACGGGATCGAGCTTTCGCGTGCCTTCGACCAACGTAATCGGGGTCATCTCGAAGCCACCTCCTGGTAGTCGGGACTGGTGGACCGGCGGCTGCCGGACTTGCGCGACCGTAGCGACGCTTCCTAAGCGCCGTGTAACCGCGTGGTAAAAGTCCGGCGGGACTTGCTCGAACTGCGGAGTCGGCGGGCCCGGCGCAGCGGCGCGACTCTAGGCCGGGCTTGCGGCCCTTAGCCCGTCCAGCGCGGTGGCGATGCGCTCCACGCCCTCGGAGATCCGGTCGGGCGGCACGCTCGCGAAGGACAGGCGAAGGCTCGACCTGCCGCCCTCCAGCATGAAGTCGCAGCCGGCGATGAACGCGACCTTCGACTCGAGCGCGGCGGCCAGCAGCTCGGCGCAATCGACGTCGTCTTTCAGCGTCAGCCACAGGAAGTAGCCGCCACCGGGGACCACGAACCTGGACTCCGGCAAGCAGTCGCGAAGCGCCTCGACCAGGGCGTCGCGACGCTCCCGCAGCGCCCCCTTGACGAAGTCGATGTTCCGATCGAGGGCACCCGAGCGACACAGCTCCCAGACCACCGACTCGGCCAGCATGTTCGGCGAGATGTACATCTCGTTGGCGTGCTTGGCAAGCCTTGTGATCTCCTCGTCGGGCCCGGCGAGGTACCCGACTCGCACGCCCGGGCTGACGGTCTTCGAGAACGAGGAGGCGTGGATCACCCTGCCGGTTTCGTCGCGCGAGAGCATGGTCGGCGGCGGATCGCCCTCGAACGAGAGCTCGCGGTAGGGGTCGTCCTCGAAGATCCAGAACCCGTGCTCCTGGGCAAGCTCGAGCAGGCGCTCACGCTTGGCGACCGACATGGTGCACCCGGCCGGGTTGTGGAAGTTCGGGATCACGTGGACGAGCTTTACCTGCCCGCCGCCAAGGGCGCGCTCGAGCTCTTCAATGTCGATCCCGTCGTCCTGAAGCGGCACCCCGATGCGCTCGGCGCCGAGCCGCTCGAGCAGGAGGAGGGTCCGGTCGTAGGAGGGCTGCTCGACGATCACGCGATCGCCGGGCCGAACCAGATGCTGAAACAGCATCGCCCCGGCTTCGAGGGAGCCATTGGTGATCATCACCCGGCCCGCGTCGTCGATGCCGTGGCGCTGGGCAACCCACTCGCAAAGGCCGGGATGGCCGATCCCGGTGCCGTAGGACAGCGCTCGCTCCCAGTCGTCCTGGAGCGCCGCCTGGGCAGCCTCCCGCACTGCCTCGACGGGCAGAATGTCGGCGCTCGGCGCCCCTCGCGCGAAGCTGATCACCTCAGCCGCCATACGCGCCGAGTATAGGAACGGACACGGATCCGGCACGAGGCCCTGTGCCAGGCGCTGCGGATGCGGACGTTACGCCCGGGCGCCGATCGCCTCGACGGCGAGTTGGGCCGTTTCCGTGGGTGAGCGGCCGACGCGAACACCGCGGGCCTCCAGAGCCTGCTTCTTTGCCTCGGCGGTGCCGGAGGAGCCGGAGATGATCGCCCCCGCGTGGCCCATCTGCTTTCCGGGAGGGGCGGTGAAACCAGCGATGTACGCCACCACCGGCTTGGAGATCTCCTCAGCGATGAAGTCCGCGGCGCGCTCCTCGGCGTCGCCGCCGATCTCACCGACCATCACGATGAGCTCCGTCTCATCGTCGTTCTCGAACAGGGTCAGCACGTCGATGAAGTCCGAGCCGACGATCGGGTCTCCGCCGATCCCGACGATCGACGAGTTACCGGCTCCCGCCTGCTTCAGCTCGTTGCCGATCTGGTAGGTCAGGGTCCCCGACTTCGAGACCACGCCGATCCCGCCCGGATCGAAGAACTGCGCCGGGATGATCCCGACGTTCGCCTTCCCAGGCGAGAGGACGCCCGGGCAATTGGGGCCGATCAGGCGCACCCCCGCATCCTTTGCCTTCCAGTAGACCTCGAGCATGTCGAAGACGGGGATTCCCTCGGTGATCGCGATCACCGTGTGGACGCCCGCGTCGATCGCCTCGCTGATCGCGGCGGCCGCGAACCGCGCCGGCACGAAGATCATCGAGGTGTTCGCTCCACGCTCCTCTACCGCCTGTGTGATCTCGTTGTAGATGGGGATCCCCTCGACGTCCTGGCCGCCCTTTCCCGGGGTGACCCCGGCGACCACGTCGGTCCCGTACGAGCGGTTCCGGAGCCCGTGGAAGCTCCCCTCCCGCCCGGTGAGCCCGCTGATCACGAGCTTCGTTTCCCCATTGACAATGATCGCCATCAGCCGCTCGCGATCTCGACCACTCGCTGGGCGGCGCCCAGCATCGTCTTCTCCACGTGCAGGTTCGGCAGGTCCGCTTCGGCGAGCAGGCCCAGGCCCACCTCGGAGTTGGTCCCGTCCAGCCTCACGACGAGCGGCACGTCGATGTCGATCCGCGATGAGGCCTCGATGATGCCCTTGGCGATCTCGTCGCAGCGGGTGATGCCACCGAAGATGTTGAACAGGATCGCGTTTACGTTCTCGTCGGAGGTGATCACCTCCAGCGCCGCGACGATCGCGTCGGCCTTCGACCCGCCCCCAGCGTCGAGGAAGTTGGCCGGCTTGCCGCCTGCCTGAGCGACGACGTCCAGGGTGGCCATGCAAAGACCGGCGCCGTTTCCGAGGATCCCGATATTCCCGCCGAGCTTCACGTAGGTCAGCCCCCGCTCCTTGGCCATCTCCTCCTGCGGGTCCTCCGCGGAGCGGTCACGGAACTGGGCCAGCTCCTCGTGGCGATACAGGGCGCTGTTGTCGATGGTGACCTTCGAGTCGAGCGCCACGACCTCGCGGTCGGAGGTGACGATCAGGGGGTTGACCTCGATCAGGGTCGCGTCCTCGGCGAAGGCGACGTCGTGCAGCTTCACCAGGAGCTGAGCCACCTGGTCCGTGACGTCGTCGTCGATCTCGGCGTCGAGCGCAACCTCGCGGGCCACCTCGGACGTGAACTCATCTCCGGGCTCGACGTGACGCCTGACCAGGGCGGACGGGTCAGTCTCGGCGACCTCCTCGACGTCCATGCCTCCCATGCGCGAGAGCATGGCCAAGAGCTTCTTCTGGGACCGGTCGAGGACGATCGACGCGTAGTACTCGGCGTCGATCTTCGACGCACGCTCGACCCAGACCTCGTGGACGGTGAAGCCCCTGATCTCCATGCCCAGGATCGCCTCGGCGTGCTCCAACGCCTCGTGCTCGTCGTTGGCGATCTTGATTCCGCCGGCCTTGCCGCGCTTGCCGATCCGCACCTGCGCCTTGATCACGCACGGGTAGCCGACCTCCCCGGCGGCTGCCACCGCTGCCGGCACGGTATCGGCGTAGCGACCGTCTGGGACCGAGACACCGTGCTTGGCAAAGAGCTGCTTGCCCTGGTATTCGAGGAGATCCAAGGCGCGGGAGCCTATCCAACGCACAACGGCAGCCGAAATGGGGGCGCTTGGCATAATCCCGCGCCCCGGGCCCGGTGCCCATCAGCGTCGAGGAGGACCCCAGCCGCGCCAGCGAGTAACCGATGCCATTACCGAAACTCAAGGACATCAAGTGGGTCACCACCGACTGCTACGGCACCCTGATCGACTGGGAGCGCGGAATCACAGAGGCTTTCACCGCCGAAGCCAAGCGGGACGGCTTCAGCTTCGATGAGGACCCGTTCATCCAGCGGTTCTTCGAGATCCAGGCCGAGATCATTCGCGGCTCGTACGAGCTCTATGCCGAGGTCCTCCGACGCGCCGCGGTGCGCGCGGCGAACGAGATCGGCTGGGAGATCGAGCCCTCGCGCGCCCAGTTCCTTCCGGACAGCGTGGCGCGGTGGATGCCGTTCCGAGAGGCGAACGCGGCCACCGACCGGCTGGCCAAGCGCTACGAGCTCGGGATCGTCTCGAACATCGACGACAAACTGCTCGGCGTCTCGCGCCGCCACCTGCGAACCGAGCTCAACCTGGTGGTCACCGCGCAGCAGGTCCGCAGCTACAAGCCGGACCCGGCCCACTTCAAGGAGTGCGCGCGGCGCCTCGGAGGGAAGAAGGGCTGGCTCCACATCGCCAGTGACTACGAGACAGACGTCGCGCCGCTCCTGAAGATGAACGTCCCGGTGATCTGGGTCAACCGCAAGGGCGAGAAGCTCGAGGGTCGTAAGCCGGCCACCGCCACGGTGAAGAACCTTCGCGAGGCGGCAAAACGGCTTGGTGCCGGCTGAGCGCCGCGCGCAGCCCGACGCCGCCGACGAGGCGATGGTGGCGCGCGCCCATCAACGCTTCGCCACCGAACGACGGCGGGCGCGACGTGGACGTGGACCGCAGGGCGCGCTCCCGAACCTGGTCGTGATCGGAGGGCTGAAGTGCGGGACGACCAGCTTCCACCACTACCTGAACCTCCACCCCGAGGTCGAGATGTCGCGGCCGAAGGAGCTCAACTTCTTCGTCGAGGAGCTCAACTGGCCGCTGGGCAAGGACTGGTACGCCAGCCACTTCACGGCGTCCGCGCCGGTCCGCGGTGAAAGCTCTCCCCACTACACGATCCGCTCTCGCTTTCACGGCGTCGCCGAGCGCATGCGCTCGGTGGTTCCGGATGTCCGCTTGATCTACGTGGTCCGCAATCCCATCGACCGCATGCTCTCCCACTACCTCCACAACGTGGGCGGGGGCTACGACGATCGCCCGCTCGCTGAGGCGCTATCCGACCCCGACAGCGGCTACGTCGCACGCAGTCGCTACTTCCTGCAGCTGGAGCCCTACCTCGAGT
This sequence comes from uncultured Actinomycetes bacterium, assembly GCA_963755775.1. Lineage (GTDB taxonomy): Bacteria > Actinomycetota > Thermoleophilia > Solirubrobacterales > 70-9 > AC-56. Next base: position 31,413 of record CAVWKY010000002.1, read on the forward strand.
CGTTCGGCGCCGAGCGCATCGAGGTCGTCACCCGCGAGGAGCTGAAGCGCGACCGCGCCACCACGATGCGGAGGGTGTTCGAGCTGCTCGGAGTCGATCCCGGGTTCACATCGGAGCAGTTCGAGCGCGAGTGGGAGACTGGCACCGCCAAGGCCGGCGGGCGCTTTCGCGTCCTGGACCGCGCAGTTCGCCTGCCGGGACTCCGTGCGCTGGATCGCAATTTCGACCGCCTGCCGGAGTCGCTGCGCTGGCTGGTGGAGCGCCTGGTTCACGATCCGGACGCCGGGGAGGCGCCGAAGCCCGTCGTTCCGGAGGAACTGCGCGACCGACTCACCGAGCTGTTCCGTGCCGACGTCGAGCGCCTCGAAGCCCTCGACCGGACGCCGCTTCGGCTGGCTCGAGTGATCTGCGGCCGATCGTCCGGGCGAGGTTCCTAAGCTGTTCCACGTGCGCATCGCCGTAGCTGCAGACGAGCGGACCGGGATCGCCGAGGCGGTGGTCGAGGAGCTGCGCAGGCGCGGCCACGAGCCGATCCCGCACGGCGCCCTGGACGAGGGGGAGCGCGACGACTTGGGCGTGGGCCAGTGAGATCGCTGCGCGCGATGTCTCCGAGGGCCGAAGCGAGCAGGCGATCGTCTGCTGCTGGACTGGCACCGGTGCATCCATCGCGGCGAACAAGGTCCCGGGGATTCGCGCCGCACTGTGCGGGGATGCCCAGACCGCCGCGGGGGCCCGGAAGTGGAACGACGCCAATGTCCTGGCACTGAGCCTGCGCACCACCTCCGAGGCCGAGCTGCGCGAGATCCTCGACGCCTGGTTCGGGACCAAGCCCAGTGCCGAGGCCGACGACCGCGCCAACGTCGAGCACCTCGCCGAGATCGAGTCGGCCGACTAGCCTCGCTATAGCCTGCGGGCATGCGCCGCCTGCTTCCCGACCCGGGCGCCGACGACCGTCGCCGAGCAGCTCGGCGAGCTCGACCTGATCTCGCTGCGCCCATGACGAGCGCCCCTACGTGATCACCAACTTCGCGGTCACGCTCGACGGCCGGGCGACGCTGCACGGCCGCTCGGGCCCGATCGGCAGCGACACCGACACGCAGATGCTGGTCGGCCTGCGAACGAAGGTCGACGCGGTGATGATCGGCGCCGGGACGATGCGGGTCGAGCGCTACGGCCGGGCCGTGTCGGATCCCCGAGAAGCGCGCCCGGCGCGAACGGCAGCGGGCTGCCGCACGATCCCGCTGACGGTGATCGTCAGCGGCCGGCTGGACATTCCCTGGGACGCCGCGCTGTTCACCGACGGCGGCGGGCGGGTGCTGATCTTCACCGCATCCGAGCGTCGAGCCCCCGAGACCCGCGACCTCGGTCCGCGTCGTGCGGCACGAGGGCGAGGTGGACCTGACCGACGCGCTGTCGCCAGCTGCGGCGCGAGCGCGGAGTGCGTGCGCTGCTCTGCGAGGGCGGCCCGCACCTGCACGCCCAGCTGCTCGACGCCGGCCTGGTGGACGAGCTGTTCGTCACCCAAGCGCCGAAGCTCGCCGGCGGCGACGGGCCGGGGCTGGCGGTCGGCCTGCCGGAGCTCGAGCGGCCGCTCGAGCTCGCCTGGCTGCTGGAGGAGGACGGCGAGCTGTTCGCGTCGCTACCGATCCGATGGCCGCGGGTGAGCTCAGCGCGGGATCCGACCCGTGGCCTGCGACCCGCTCCTCGCCGCGGCGCAGCATCCGCAGCGCGAGGATCGTGCCGCCGAGCGTCGCGGCCAAGCCGAAGCTGACCTGGACGCTGAGCACGCCCTCCCGAGTCCAGTAGACGTCGCGGAGGTCGAGCAGCAGCGCCGCCTCGTCGAAGGTGAGACCGATCCCGGCGCCGAACGGCACCGCCAGCGTCTGCTCGACGCGTGGGTTGTCGGTCAGCAGCGCCAGGGCGCCGGAGGCGAACGCGATCAGGATCCCGGGAACGAAGTGGTGGATGTGGCGGCCGCCCAGCCGGACGTTCCCGACGGGCCACCAGCCCGCCCGGATCCCGGCCGTCGACAGCCGCATCAGGGCGAACGCCGAACACGAAGCCCGACAGCAGGTTGAACAGCACGGTCTCGTGCCGCGGCGTCGCCTCGTAGCCCTCGACCAGCGACCGCGACCGTGTCCTGGGTCGCCCGGCCCGCGGTCTCGAGCGCCTGCTCGGCGGTTCCGAACACTCCCGCCGGGGTCGGCGGCGCAGCGAGCGGCGCCGCGCCGGCGGCGAGCCAGCCGAGCGCCCTCCCAGCGATCACCGTCCCGGCGGTGGCGATCGCGAGCCCGGCTAGGCCGACGGTGAGCCGATCGGCGCGGCGCCGCGCGTGCGGCTCTGACGCAGGACCGCTAGCGAGCGCCCGGCTCACAGCCGGACCAGGTTCGGCGCCTCGATGCCCCTCGGGTCACTCCGCGGAAGTCGAGCACCAGCTCGCGCCTCCCGCACGACCCGCTCGTAGTCGACCTCGGGATGGGCGGTGACGATGCACGCGATGTCGGCGCGTCGGAGCTCCTCGTCGAGGTCGACCGACGACAGGGAGAGCTCGGCAGCTCCGGGACATGCGGGTCGTGGTAGGCGATCTCGGCGCCGAGCTCCCGCAGGCTCTGGATGATCTTCAGCGCGGGCGACTCCCGCAGGTCGCCGACGCCGGCCTTGTAGGCGACCCCGAGCAGCAGGACCCGCGAGCCGCGCACCGGCTTGCCGACGTCGTTCAGGGTCCGCTCGATCTTCTCGACGCAGAACTGCGGCTGCGCCTGGTTGAGCTTTCCCGCCAGCTCGATGAACTCGGTGTAGAAGTCGTGCTCGCGGGCCTTGAACGCCAGGTAGAAGGGGTCGACCGGCAGGCAGTGGCCGCCCATCCCGGGCCCGGGCTCGAAGCGCATGAAGCCGAAGGGCTTCGTGGCCGCGGCGTCGACCACCTCCCAGATGTCGATCCCCATCCGGTCGCAGAGCTGCGCGAGCTCGTTGACGAGCGCGATGTTGACCGAGCGGAAGATGTTCTCGAGCAGCTTCTGAGCTCGGCTGATCTCCGGCGAGGAGACCTCGACGACCTCGTCGCAGATCGGCCGTAGAGCTCGGCCGCCCGGCGGCGGCACTCCTCGGTGATCCCGCCGACGATCTTCGGCGTGGTCCGAATCGTGTGATCGGTGCGGCCGGGGTCGATTCGCTCGGGCGAGTAGGCGAGGTTGAACTCGCGGCCGGCGGCAAGGCCCGACTCCTCGAGGATCGGCAGCAGGCGCTCGCGCGTGGTGCCCGGGTAGGTCGTGGACTCGAGCACGACCAGCCGTCCCTCGTGGAGTACGCGCGACAGCTGGTCGCGGCGTCGACCAGGTAGCTGAAGGTCGGGCTCGCGGTGGTTGGCGAGCGGCGTCGGCACGCAGATCACGACCGCCTCGCAGGCGGCGAGCGCCCGGTACTCGTCGCGTGGCCGTGAACCGCTCCGCCACCGCGCGGAGGTGCTCCGAGGGCACGTCCTCGACGTCCGACTCGCAGCGGCGCAGGCGCTCGACGCGTCGCGGGTCGGCGTCCACGCCGACCACGTCGCATCCCGCCTCGGCGAAGGCGACCGCGAGCGGCAGGCCCCACGTAGCCCAGCCCGATGATCCCGAGCTTCATGGCGGCTAAGGTTAGGTGCGACCGCGATCGATCCGGGAGTTCCCGTGGCTACGACGCGCCCAGTCGCGCAGCCAGGCGGCGATCGCCGCGCGGGTCGTCGGCCAGCGTGGCGTCGGCGAGCTGCCCGATCAGGCGGCCGTTCACGCCGGCCTCGCGCGTCGCCGGACCGGTCCTCAGGATCGCGGCCGCGGGATGCCCGGACCTTGGTGGCGACCAGCACCGCCGCCAGGGCCAGGATTCGAGCGCGGAGCCGAGCAGCACCGCGTTCGGCCCTGCTCGGCGACGTCTCTCAAAGCCGACAGGGCGGCCGCGATCTGCTCTATTTCGCCGCCTCCGGCCGTGCGGCGCCTCCCGGCGGGCCGGCGCGCGTCCAGCCCTCGATCCGCCTCCAGAGCGCGCCGTGCGGCGTCGAGGTCGCCGCTTCGCCCACGACCATCACCTTCATGCTCGAAACCCTTACCAGGCCCGCCCAATGTGCCGGCCGGTGAAAGAAATGGGCCTCCCGCCATGTAGATAGAGTGAATGCTTGATGCGGAGGATCTTCGTCCCGTTGAACATCGGGGTGGGTGCAACCCGACATCTGCTCTGGTACGTCAGCTACCAGATCACCGGGGGACGCAGGGACCGGGCGCCGAGGGGCAGGCGCGCCTGAAGTGGCTTTCGGGCCTGACGACCGCGTCCGGCAAATAGACTCTCGCCGCATCGTGGGACCGAGCGGAGGACGGTGACCCGATGGACGGGTTGATGATGGACCGCCCGCTCCTCGTCAAGCAGGTCGCGGAGCGGGCGGAGCGCGGTGTTCGCCGACCGCGAGGTCATCGCGCGGACCCAGGACGGGGTCGAGCGGTCGCAGCTACGGGCAGGTCGTCGAGCGCGCGCGGCGGTTGGCCGCGCGCTCGCGGAGCTCGGCGTGGAGCCGGGCGACCGCGTGGCGAGCTTCGCCTGGAACTCGCTGCGCCACCTCGAGCTCTACCTGGCGGTGCCGAGCATGGGAGCGGTGCTTCACACCCTCAACATCCGTCTGTTCGAGGAGGACCTCCGCTACATCGTCGAGCACGCGGAGGACAGGGTGATCTTCCTCGACGCGTCGCTGGCGGAGGCGATGCCGAGCTTCGACGGCCTGGATAGCGAGGTTCTGATGCCCGACGGGGCCGGCGTGCGCCCGGGCGCGCTGGACTACGAGGAGCTCGTCGCAGCCGGCGATCCCGGCTTCGAGTTCCCCGACTTGGACGAGAACACGGCGGCGGCCATGTGCTACACGAGCGGCACCACGGGACGGCCGAAGGGGGTGCTTTACTCGCACCGCTCGATCGTCCTCCACACACTGGGAGCGGCGCTGCCGGACTCGATGGGCATTCGCGAGGCGGACTCGGTGATGCCGGTGGTGCCGATGTTCCACGCGATGGCCTGGGGCATCCCATACATCGCGACGATGGTGGGAGCACGGCAGGTCCTGCCCGGGCCCGATCTGAGCCCGCAGGCGGGCTCGCCGACCTGATCGAGGCCGAAGGAGTCACCTGGAGCGCCGGCGTGCCGACGATCTGGAACGGCGTTCTTGGAGCTCGACCCCCTGCCGGACCTCTCGAGCCTGCGGGAGCTCAAGGCAGGCGGCTCCGCCGTCCCGAGCCCTTGATACGCGCCTTCGAGGAGCGCTTCGGGGTACCGCTCGTGCAGGGCTGGGGCATGACCGAGACCAGTCCGCTTGCCGCCACCTCCCGGCTTCCGGCGGGCTCACCCGCTGCCGGAGGACGAGGCATATCCGCTGCGAGCCACGCAGGGGCGCATCCTGCCGTTGATCGACTTCCGCATCGACGAGGCCTCCGGGCGGAGAGCTTCAGGTCCGTGGCCCGTGGATCGCGCGCGCCTATTACCGCGGACCCGATGGCGACGACAAGTTCACCGATGACGGCTGGCTGCGCACGGGTGACGTCGCCGAGCTCGAGCCCCACGGTTTCATCAAGCTCGTGGACCGGACCAAGGACCTCGTCAAGTCGGGGGGCGAGTGGATCTCCTCGGTTGAGCTCGAGAACGCGATCATGGCCCACCCCGACGTCATCGAGGCCGCCGTGATCGCGGTCTCGGACGAGCGCTGGGGCGAGCGCCCGTGCGCGTGTGTGGTCCGCCGGGGGATCGTCCGACGTCGATGTGGAGGCCCTGCGAACCCACCTCGCCCGACGCGTCGCCAAGTGGTGGATCCCGGAGCGCTTCGAATTCGTCGACGAGGTCCCGAAGACCTCGGTCGGCAAGTTCGACAAGAAGGCGCTGCGGGCGCGATTCGCGGTGGGAGACGGCGCGGTCGTGAGCGCGCCCTCAGCGCAGCCACACCCCTGATCGACTGTCAGCGCTCGGACATGGGCCGGCTCAATCGTCGAGCCCGCAGGCGTGCCGCGCGCGTGGGTGACTGAGGTAGTTGTCGACGCGATGCACCTTGCCCTCCCGCATCGCGATCACCTGCCAGTAGTCGAGCTCCATCGGAAAGCCGCTCCCGACCCCGCGAGCGTGGAAGTGCATCGACACCAGGATCTTGCCGCCCGGCGCCTCGACGAAATCCTCCGGCACCATCTCCCATTCCTCCCAGGCGGCGAAGAAGCGTCCCAGTAGTTGACGATCTCGTCCCTGCCCGTGAGCGTCTGCGGCGCGTCGGGTCCCTGGCCCTCGACGAAGTGCCAGCTGATCTCCGGATCCAGGAACTCCTCGGAGCGATCCCACTCCCCGCGATTCAGGGCGTCGTAGGCATCACGCAGACGATCGATCTCGCCGGACATCGCCACTACCACAGCCGGGAGAGCCGGTCGGCAATGGACGCACCGAGCGAGAAGAGCTCCGATCTTTCGATGCCGCCGTCTTCGCGAAAGCTGACCGGTGGTTCCGGCGGACGGTGGAGCGCGAACAGGATGCGGTCGAGTGCCCGTGCGGGAGCGAAGATCTCAGGCTCCGACAGCGGCCACACGTCGCAGCGAGGCTGCGTGGAGCCGGCCCGGTCGAGGATCCCGTTGACGGCCCGGCGCGCGGCCTCGTTCGCCCCCTCCATCGTCGCCAGATCGGTGTGGGTGCGAACGTAGTCGGAGGCGAGCATGAGGTTTTCGATCGCGGTCGTCGCCTCGGGCCGGCTGTCCCACGAACCAGCGGTATTGACGAGCAGGGGCTCGAGGTTGTGCGCCGCGGTCGGGTTCGGGTAGACGATGCCCGGATCGAGGAACGCCCGCAGCAGGTTCGCGTCCTCCAGCACGTCGATCCCAGCGTCGTTGAGGCTTCGTTTGAGCTGAGCCCAGACCTCGCTGCAGACCTCCTCGCTCGAGCAGTACATCGCCTGCTTGCCGTTGATCCCCTGTGCCTCCCAGTCGGAGACGTCAACGGACAGGATGCCCTCGACCCGCCCGTCTCCGAGCCTTCCGAAGTCGACCCCGGGCCAAAATTGCCGCTGCGAGATCGAGGTGAGCGCCCACGGGGAGTCCACGTACAGGCTGTGCCCGTGAACCACCGACACGTCCCGATCGAGATAGAACATGACCCCGTTCATCCACCGGGTCCGCAGAGCGTTCAGCCCGGCAAGCCGCGGCTCTGCCTGCTTCATGTCGTCGGTGGCCATAAGGCGCATCACCTCGACCGGCACCGCGGCGACGTAGAAGTCGGCCGCGTCGTCGAAGCGGCGGCCGTGAGCGACGACGCTGACGTGACTGACGCTCTCGCCGCTCGTGTGGATGCCCTGGACCTGGTGCTCGGTCTGGTAGTCCACTCCCAGCGACCGCAGGTAAGCGAGCCACGGATCGATCCAGACGTCATTGGTCGGCCCGTTCAACACGCGGTCCACCTGGCGCCCGGGTCGGGCCAGGTCGAACAGGAGCTGCAGCAGGATCGCGCCGCCGGTGCGGGCGCTCATCTCCCGGGCTTTGGCGGCGACAAGGCTGCGAGTCAAGCCGTCGGCCAGGAACTTCCCGTACTGCGGGGAGCGCCGCTCGGCCCCTGAGAAGTCCCACCAGCTCTGATGCTCGTATTGCGCGAACCGGCGCTCCTTGCAGCTCGTCAGCAACAGAACCAGCGCGTTGACGAAGCGAGCCTGGTCCTGGGGTGGGATCCCGAGCGCGGTCGCATGGCCCAGCACTGAGTCGAACGCCTGCCCGAGGTCGTCGAACGAGGACGGAAAGTGTGCCGGGGTGACGATCTCGGACTGTCCCTCGAGCGCCAGCTGCACTCTGCTGGTGGAGACCAGATTGCCCAATACCCCGCTGTCCTGCCCGGCGAACGGGATTCGCTTCATGGTGTCCGGAAGGTGTCGATAGAACCCGGGAAAGAAGCGAAACCCGTGCTCGGCCGGGAGATCCCGTCTGCCGTTCTGTCCCGAGCCTGGTACCGGAAGGCTCCGGGCTTTACCCCCCGGGATCGGGCGGGTCTCGTAGACGACCACCTCGACGTCGCGCTCGGCCAGTTCGTGGGCAGCGCTCATTCCGGCGACTCCTCCGCCCAGGACGATGACCTTCATCGACGCCTATTGTCGCCGCAATCGCGCTCCACCGCTAGCCCCCCTCTTTGACTCGAAAATCCGATATCGAGCAACTATCGGGCCCCAAGAGCGTTGATGCCAACGGGGGGCGACTCTTGTAAGCGGGACAAAGAATGGGTCGTCCCCCACCATCCCTCTCAGCGCGGTTAGGGTTGTGGGTGGCGATGGCTGCGACTCCGAGCTCCACGGCGTTGGTCACCGGCGGCTCCGGATTCCTCGGTGGTTGGTGCGTGATCGAGCTCCTGCGCCGCGGACACGCCGTGCGGACCACGGTTCGCAGCCTCTCCCGCGAGCCGCAGGTGCGAGCCGACGTCGGTTCCCAGGTGGACCCGGGAGACCGGCTGGAGGTGCTCGCCGCCGACCTCACTCGCGACGACGGGTGGACCGAAGCGGTCCACGGCTGTGACTACGTCCTGCACGTCGCCTCCCCGTTCCCGCCCAAGCAGCCGAAGGATCCCGACGAGCTGATTGTCCCCGCGCGGGAGGGGACCCTGCGGGTCCTGCGCGCGAGCCTCGACGCGGGGGTGAAGCGGGTCGTCGTCACGTCGTCGGTGGCGGCGATCAGATTGAGCGACGGCGCGAGCAACAGGCCGCTGACGGAGGAAGACTGGACCGATCCAAACGCCGAGGGTCTAACGCCGTATGTCCGCTCGAAGACGATCGCCGAGCAAGCCGCGTGGGATTTGGCGCGCGAGCGAGGCGAGGAGGACCGTTTGGCGGTGGTCAACCCCGGCGCGATCATCGGGCCGGTGCTGAACGACGACCTCTCCTACTCGCTGCAGGCGGTCCAGCGGCTTCTCGGCGGCACCCCCGGGGTACCGAGGCTGGGGTTCGGCCTCGTGGACGTCCGAGACGTCGCGGACCTCGAGCTGCGAGCGATGACGGCGCCCGAGGCGGGCGGCGAGCGGTTCATCGCCAGTACGGAGTTCCTCTGGATGTCGCAGATCGGCGAGATCCTGCGCGAGCGCCTGGGCGAGCGGGCAGCGAAGGTTCCAACGCGCACTATTCCCAACCTGCTGGTGCGGTTGATGGCGCTGCTCGATCCCGGGATCCGTTCGGTCGTCGGCGGCCTCGGCAAACGAACCGACCTCTCCTCGGAGAAGGCCAGGAGCCGCCTGGGATGGTCGCCTCGCCCGATCGAGGACACGGTCGCCGAGACGGGAGAGAGCCTGATCGCCCACGGCGTCGCGCGCGCCGCTTAGCCGTCGAGGGCCCTTCCGCGCACGGCCCGGTCGAATGGCCTCGGGCCGCCGCAGAGCGGCGACAGGCATAGTCTTTGCCGCGGGATGGAGGCTGCATGAGCATCCGAGAGCCGGAAGCGGCGACCTGCGGTAGCTGCGGCGCCCAGAACCCAGCGGACTCGCGATTCTGCGGGTCGTGCGGTGCGAGCCTCGAGCGCCCACAGCGCTGCCCGAGCTGCGAGCGCCGAGAATCCCGCCGGCCAGCGCTTCTGCAACTCCTGCGGGCAGCAACTCGTGGAGGCACGCGCGCGGCCGCAGAGGCCCCGGTCGAGGAGGAAGGCGGCGCCGCTCGACGGCGAGCGCAAGCAGGTGACCGTCCTGTTCGCCGACGTCATGGGCTCGATGGACATGGCCGAGCAGACCGACGCCGAGGAGTGGCGTCAGATCATGCAGCGCTTCTTCTCGCTGCTCTCCGACGGCGTGCGGCGGTTCGAGGGCACCGTGGACAAGTTCACCGGCGACGGAATCATGGCGCTGTTCGGGGCCCCGATCGCGCACGAGGACCACGCCCCGCGGGCCTGCTTCGCGGCGCTTCACATCGGCGAGCTCGTCTCCGAGTACGCGGGCGAGCTTCGCCGCGCCAAGGGGCTCAGCTTCTCGGTCAGGATCGGGATCAACTCCGGCGAGGTGGTCGCCGGCGCGATCGGAGAGGACCATAAGCCGGAGTACACCGCCGTCGGCCACACGGTCGGCCTGGCGCAGCGCATGGAGGCGCTGGCGGAGCCCGGCAAGGCCTACCTCACCGAGCACGCCGCAGACCTCGCCGCGCGGCTACCTGGAGCTGAAGGACCTCGGCGAGTTCGAGGTCAAGGGGGCGAGCCGTCCGATCAAGGTCTTCGAGCTGATCGGGGCGGGCTCGGCGCGATCGCGACTCGACCTCTCGCGAGAGCGTGGGCTGAGCCGATTCGTCGGCAGGGCGGAGGAGATGGAGGTCCTCGAGGAGGCGCTCGAGCGGGCCAAGGAGGGGCGTGGCGGCGTGATCGGCGTGGTCGCCGACCCCGGCGTCGGCAAGAGCCGCCTCTGCCACGAGTTCGCGGAGCGATGCAGGGCGCGCGGGATCGAGGTCTACGAGGCCCAGGCTCAGGCGCACGGCCAGGCGATCCCGTTCCTGCCGGTGCTGCAGATGCTGCGCGGGTACTTCGGGATCGAGGACCGCGACTCGGAGCGGGTCGCGCGCGAGAAGATCGCCGGCCGGCTGCTGCTCCTCGATCCCGACTTCGCGGACGACCTGCCGCTCGTCTTCGACTTCCTCGCCGTGCCCGATCCGGAGCGCCCGGCGCCGCAGGTGAGCGCCGAGGCGCGGGAACGGCTCCTTCGCGGCGTGATCAGGCGCCTCTACCGGGTCCCCGGGCGCACCGAGGTGGTCGTCAACGTGATCGAGGACCTGCACTGGATGGACGAGGGCAGCGAGGCGTTCCTGGCCGAGATGGTCGGCGCGGTGGAGGGAACCGCGACCCTGGCGGTGGTCAACTTCCGGCCGGAGTACGAGGCCGAGTGGGCGGACTCGCCGGTGTACCGGCGGATCGACGCTGATGCCGCTCGGGCCCGAGTCCACCAGGGAGCTGCTGGCCGACCTGGCCGGCGGCGATCCCTCGATCGACGGCCTCGCCGAGCTGATCCACGAGCGAACCGGCGGCAATCCGTTCTTCATCGAGGAGGTCGTCCGGGAGCTGGTCGAGGCCGGCAACCTCGAGGGCGAGCGCGGCGCCTACCGGCTGACCAAGCCGGTGGAGGACACCGGGGTGCCGGCCACCGTCCAGGCGATCCTGGCGGCCCGAATCGACCGCCTGGCGGCGGCGAAGGCGCTGCTGCAGGCGGCGGCGGTGATCGGCAAGGAGGTCCCGGAGCCGGCGCTTCGCATCGTCTCCGGGCTCGACGACGAGGCGCTCGCCGAGGGGCTGAAGGAGCTGATCGGCGCCGGCTTCCTCTACGAGGCCGAGATCTACCCCGAGCGGGTGCTGGCCTTCAGCCACCCGCTGACCCGCGAGGTCGCCTACGGCTCCCAGCTCGGGGAGCAGCGGGCCACCGCGCACGCGGCGACCGCCCGGGCGATGATCGAGCTCAACTCCGACCGCCACGACGAGCTCGCGGCGCTGATCGCCCAGCACCTGGAGCAGGGCGGCGAGACGCTGGAGGCGGCGCGCTGGAACGCCCGCGCCGCGCACTGGGCCGGCTACAGCCACCCGCAGGACGCGATGCGGCTGTGGGGAAAGGTCACGCGATCTCGCCTCGGAGCTGCCGGAGTCGGAGGAGACGGCGGCGCTCGGGGTCTTCTCGCGGCTGCTCCAGCTCGACTACGCCTGGAGGCTCGGGATGGAGAAGGAACGGGTGGACGCCCTGGTCGAGGAGGCCCGCGAGATCGCCGCCAGGACCGGTGACCTGCGCTCGCTGACCCTGCTGCGCTTCCTCGAGTCGGCGCGCCCGGGGCTGGACCAGCCCGCGAGCGAGTGGACCCAGGCCGCCGACGAGGCCATCGCTCTCGCGGACGAGTCCGGCGACGACGCCCTTCGCGTGGCGATCCGGACCGCGGGCTCGTACTCGTACATGGTGGCCGGCGATCTCGAGCGCTGCGAGCAACTGGTCGACGAGGCGCTCGAGATCGCGGGAGACGACCACAGCGCGGGAAACGGAATCGTGATCGGCTGCCCGTACGCGTGGGCGATCATGGCCAAGGGGATCATCCGGCGCGACCGTGGCGAGTTCGACGCCGGCGAGGAGCTGTTCGAGACAGGCGCTGCGGATCGCGGCCGAGCAGGGCGACCCCGAGACCGAGAGCTGGACCCGCGGCAACCTCGCCGTGCTGCTGGCGATGCGGGGCGACCTCGATTCGGCCCTCGGGCTCGCCCAGCGAAACTACGAGCTCACGGAGCGCCTCGGCGACGTCTTCTCGAGATGCTGGGCGCTGGTCAACCTGGGGTTCGTGCGGCTGGAGCGCGGGGACGCGGAGGGCGCCCTCGACTCCGTCGAGCGCGGCGACCGCCTCTACCGCGAGGCGATGGGCAAGGGCGGCGAGGCCGAGGCCTGGCGAGAGGCGCTGATCGCCGAGGCGCTGGTCGGGGTCGGCAGGGTGCCCGAGGCGCTGGAGAGAGCCGAGCGTGCGATCGCGATCGCTCGGGAGCGAGGACTGCTCTGGGCGCTTCCGCGAGCGCTTCGGACCCTCGCCCAGGCGAGGATCGCCGCCGGCGAGCCGGGTGCCGGCGAGCTCCTCGACGAGGCCGAGAGGCTCGCGAAGGCCAGCGGCCGGGTGGTCGAGCTGAAGGGGATCGAGAGGGTCCGCGAGTCGGCGACGGCTGCCCGGGCCTAGATCCTCGGTCATGGCGCACCTTGTCCTCGGCCCGGTGCTGCGCTACGTCGGCGAGCGCGAGGCCACGGTCTGGGTGGAGACCGACGAGCGGTGCGAGGTCGAGGTCCTCGGGTGCAGCGCCCGGACGTTCCAGGTCCGCAGGCATCACTACGCGCTGGTCTGCGTCGACGGCCTGGAGCCCGGCGGCAGCTACGACTACGAAGTCCGATTGGACGGTGAGCGGCGATGGCCGATCCCCGATCACAGTGCGCCACCGAGTCGAATTCACACGATCGATCCCGAGGCGCCGATGAGGATTGCCTTCGGCTCCTGCCGCGTCTCGATGCCGCACGAGCCCCCGTACACGCTCAGCAAGGAGGAGGACGACCGCGGCTTCGAGTTCGACGCTCTGTATGTCCTGGCGCGGGAGATGATCAGGGGAACGCGAGAGAACTGGCCAGACGTCCTGATGCTGCTGGGCGACCAGGTGTACGTGGACGAGGGATCGCCGGTGACGCGGGCGAAGATCCGCTGGGAGCGGGACACCACGCGCCCTCCCTACGAGGAGGCTGGAACGTTCGAGGAGTACACGTGGCTCTACCACGAGTCATGGGGCGACCCGCTGATCCGCTGGCTGCTGTCCACGGTCTCCTGCTCGATGATCTGGGACGACCACGACATGCACGACGACTGGAACATCTCTCGGTCCTGGGTCGAGGAGATGAACCGTCACGACTGGTGGCGGATGAGGGCCGTCGATGGCTCGATGAGCTACTGGGTCTACCAGCACCTTGGCAACCTCTCGCCGCGCGAGCTCGCCGAAAACGTCGTCTGGCAGCGGATCCAGGACGTCGATGACGCGACGGGGATCCTCCAGGACTTCGCCGAGGGGGCTCATCAGACCGGCGAGGGAACGCGGTGGAGCTACTGCCGAGACCTCGGCCGCACGCGCCTGATCGTCATGGACTCCCGAGCCGGGCGTGTCCTTGACGAGCGGCGGCGCTCGATCTTCGACGACCACGAGTGGGAATGGATCAGCGATCACGCGCGCGGGGGCTTCGACCACCTGCTGCTGGCGACATCGGACCCGTTCCTGCTGACCCCGGCAATGCATCATGTCGAGGCCTGGAACGAGCGGGTCTGCGACGGCGCCTGGGGTCGTCGCGCCGCCGAGCTCGGCGAGCGGTTGCGGCGGGCATGGGACTTCGACCACTGGGGGTCGTTCAGCAGTTCGTTCGACCGCGTCTCGAAGCTGCTCGAGGAGGTCGGCTCGGGCCGGCGAGGCGAGCCGCCCGCCTCGATCGTGGTCCTCTCCGGAGACGTCCACCATGCGTACCTCGCGGAGGTCGGCTTTCGTCGCGAAGCGAACGTACGCAGCGGCGTCTACCAGGCGACCTGCTCCCCGTTTCGAAATCCACTCGACGGCCGCGAGCGCGCCGCGGTGAAGGCCGCCACCAAGCGCCCCGTCGAGCGCATGGCTCGATCCCTCGCCCTCGGCGCCGGGGCCCCGGAGCCGCCGATCCGGTGGCGGATCTGCGAGGGCCCGTTCTTCGACAACCAGGTGGGCAGCCTGTTGATCGAGCGGCGGCAGGCGACCGTCAGGCTCGATAAGACGAAACCCGGGGCACACCACGAGAGGACGCTGGAGCGGACGTTTGAACGGCACCTGACCGGGCCACCCCAGTCGCCCTGATGCCGGAGCTCAAGCCCGCGCCGGCGCAGCGGCGGCGGGTTGAGCGCGCGCGCCTCAGGGGCGGGTGACGGCGCGTTCGCGGCGCAGTCCGGCCTCCCCGATCCAGGCGATGAACCCGGCGACCAGCATGCCGACGATCAGGTAGACGAGGGCGGCGATCCCCCAGTTGACGGCGACCTCCGCCTTCGCGTCGTCCAGCGTGAACATGTCGTCGAACGGCCCGACCAGCGCCTGGGCGGCGTCATGGACGGCGTTGACGATGTCGTTGGCCGGGTTCGCCTCGAACACGACCAGCAGGATCCCGGCCACGATGATGGCCGCGATTACCGAGGCCACGAGGCGAACGAGGCGCGCCAAGCCGTCGGTAATGACGGCGAGCGAGCCGGCCCGTCGTTCGCGCTCGGCGGCCTCGTCGGCCATCGCATCGCGGCGGATCCTGCTGCGCCTCGTCCTGACCGGCCGCCCTTCCGGGTCGACCTCGGTGACGGATGTCTCGCGGGTGCTCTTCATCTCCCTCCGTACGGATTCCCCGATTGGGATCCACGAAACCGCGACGAGGGGGACCAAGGCGCTCAAAAGTCGTTTGCGACCACCGGGCGTGGGTAAGGGAGATTCTTGCGGCACCGACCCGAAGCGGCCGTCAGAGACGGTCCGCCGCGGCGGGGACCGGTGGTCCCCCGCGTGATGGCTGAAAGAAACGCGAGTAGAGGAAGCGAGCCCATGACCAAGGCAGACGATCAAGAGAAAGTCGCCGGCGGCGCCCTGGGAAAGACCGTCGGCAAGGCAAAGGAGGTAGCGGGCGAGCTCGCTGACGATCGCGACCTGGCACGCGAAGGGCGCCTCCAGCAGAGCCAGGTGGATGCCGCTCAGGAAGCCGTGCGCGAGCAGCGACAGGCTGAGCAGGCGGACCGCGAGGCCGAGCTCGAGCGCGACAAGGCGGAAACGGAGGACGAGCGCTCGCAGCTCGAGTCCGGGATAGAACAGCGTGCACGCGAGCAAGCGGCGGAGCGCGAGGGTGCAGAAGCGAAGCAGCGAGCCGACGCCCGAACCGCCGCGGAGATTCGCGACGCCCGCGCGGCGAAGGGAAACGAGGAGGCGATCGCAGAGCACCGAGAAGAGCGCGCTGAGGAGGAGGCCGAGCGCAAGGACGAGGAGGCAGCCGGCTTGGAGCAGGAGGCACGGCGAGCCGAGGCGAACGCCGCGGCCCTCGACGAGAAGGAGGCACGATGAGCCTGAGGTCGACAACGGTCGGTGGAGTGATCACCGTCGCGCGTCTTCCTGCCAGCATGGCGCTCTCCCTGCTGGGGCCGGGGCAAGTGGGAAGAAGGCTTCAGCTCGCCGTCGAGCGAACCGACGCAAGCGCCCGGAGCGCCGCCGGCACGATCCTGCGCGATCGAATCCTGCTCGACGACGCCAAGCGGCGCCACGAAGCCGTGGACGAGCGCCAGCGCGCTGTTCACCTCCGAACGCGCGCAGAGGAGCTGCGCGACCAGGCCGATGCCGAGGTTCGCGAGTCTAAGACCGCGGCCGAGCGCCAGCGAGGCGTAGCGGAGGATCGCTACGAGGAACGCAGTCAGCGGGTCCGCGAGTCGGCCCGGCAGACCAAGCAAGCGGCAGCCCGGGTGACCGAGACGCGCAAGGCCGTGGCGCAGAGGGACGCGGCGAGGAAGCGCCAGCATGCCGACGAGCAAGCCGAGGAAGACCGGCTCGAAGCGGCCGAAAAGAAGGCCGAGGCGATCGACAAGACCCAGGAAGCCCTCGCGGCGACTGACGAGGCGGAGCGCCTGCGGGCGGCGGCCGAGACAGCGAAGGCGGAACGCAAGGCCGAGTCGGAAACCGGCTGAGCGGCTTCGGCGCAGCGGCGGGCGCGGCCCTCGCGGCGTCCGGTCCTACGCCTGCTGGGGCATCTCGAGCCACACCAGCGACCTCTCGGGCTCGCGGCGCAAGCCCCAGCGGCTGCTCAACCGGCGCACCAAGTACAGGGCCCAACCGGGGTCGCCCGGCTCGGGGTGCCGTGGAGGGAGCCGGTAGGCGCCACGATCCGCCGAGACTTGGGCGTGAACTCGATCGTCGCGCAACTCGACTCGCATCTCGACACGCCGACGCTGAGCACCGGGCTCGGCGTTGAGCGCTTCGATCACGAGCTCGCTCACCAACAACCGCAGGTCGAAAAATGCCGATTCGCCGAGGACCTCGCGAAACGGCTCGAGGAGCTCCCGGGCCCGACGAGCGCTCGCGGTCTCGAGGGGAAGGTCGCTGAAGACTGGATCCGTCATGGGCTTCCTATCCCCTGCCTACCCAGTCAGTCCCCCTGCACGCACGGCCGACGAACGCTTAAGACCGGCCTAATGCCAACCCGCCAACCGCACCGGGATACCCGTTCAGACGCTACGGCTGGATCAAGAGCGCCGCGACGATTCCAGCCAAGGTGCCGTACAGCGAAAGCTGGGCGAAGAAGTTCCGCCAAAAGCCGCGATACCGGACGGTCTGGAACAGCATCAGTCCGACGACGCGCGAGGTTCGCCAGGCCGACCACTCCCGCGATCAAGGCCCGCGCGGCGCAGCCACTCAAGCCGCCCTCCGTCAGACCCCCCTCCTCCGAGAAGTCGCCGCAGGATGCCGCGAGCACGATCAGGACGATCGTCCCGACGACGGCTACCACGACACCGATCAGGTCGCGGATCGAGAACGGCGGGAGGTTCTGTGAGCGATCTCGAACCTCCGCATCGTCTGGGCCCGCTGGCTCGGCCTCCGCCCGTTCGGCGTCGAGGATCTGGTGGCCATCGGGACCGACGACGAAGTGCGCGATTGGCAGACGAAAGCGCTTCCTGGCGCGGTCGAACAGGTCCTCCTCCATCCAGGCCGCATCCTCGGCCGGCCGGGTGACGATCAGGATCTCCTGTGCCGGGAACTCGCGAAGAGCGTCCTCGATCGCAAGGATCGGGTCCGAGTCCCCAATTCG
Source organism: uncultured Actinomycetes bacterium (assembly GCA_963755775.1). Classification (GTDB taxonomy): domain Bacteria; phylum Actinomycetota; class Thermoleophilia; order Solirubrobacterales; family 70-9; genus AC-56. Next base: position 48,714 of record CAVWKY010000002.1, read on the forward strand.
CGGCTCCGTCACGAGCTTGGCACCCGCCTGCTGAGCCTCCTCGGCGGCCGGTTCTCGCTCCTCCTCGGCGTGGCCGATGGCGGCGTCGACGTCCCCGGTCGCCTGCTCGAAGCGAGAGCCAGCCAACGCCGGCACCACCACCATCGTCCGGGTGGGCCGGCCCCCAGCCCGGCGGTCGATCTCACGCCGGACGGGCTCGCTGATGTGAGATGAGGTCGCGAGGATCAGCAGCCGGAAGTCGCCGTCGCCCGTAATGCGGTCGTCGTTGAGGTCGTCGCGCGCCATGCCGGTTCCGGTACCCATCCGCCAGATGACGCAAACCACGTGCCCGCAGCACTGCGAAGAGCAGAGGCGAAGTGGTGATCAACCCGGCAACTCAGGGAGTTCGCCGGCGCAGGACCTACCAAACCATGCAGAACATCGACCTACGCGGCGGAATAAATCGACGCGGACGAGACCCTGAGCGGAACCATGCACCGCAGCACCGCCGACATCGAGCTCGGGACCGGGTCCGCCAGCATGCCGGCCACCGCAGCGCTTCGGTTCACCGGGGTGCAGGTCCCCAAGGGCTCGACGGTCGTCAGCGCGCGCGTGCAGTTCACCGTGGACGAGATCGGAAAGAAGGCCGCCACGCTCGGCTTGAGAGCCGAGCGAGCGGACAACTCGCCGCCGATCGCCACCAGCGCCTTCAACATCTCGTCGCGCCCGCGAACCCTCGCCTCGGTGGCCTGGTCGCCGCCTGCCTGGACGACTGTGGGCGCAGCGGGCGCCGGTCAGCTCACCCCGAACCTGGCACCGGTCATCCAGGAGGTCGTCGATCGCTCCGGTTGGGCTCCCGGCAACGCGCTCACCGTGATCGCCACCGGGACCGGGAGACGAACCGCGACCTCGTTCGAGGCCGGAGCCCCGCCGGTCCTTCACGTCGAGTACGTCGCCCCCTGAGGCGTCCTACTGCGACCGACCGCTTCCGGCTGTCGGATAGGGGTAGTCGGGGGGCGTGGGCAATCGGGAGGAGCAGCGCTCGATCTCGAGCGAGACCGCGAACCCGGACCGATCGCGCTCGAACTGGACCGTGGGCCGCGTGCTCGGGATGGTGTTCGCGAGCATCGGGGGCCTGATCGGCCTGGCGCTCCTGGCCGGGGGTATCGCCGTGATGGCGGCCTACGCCTTCGGCCGCGACGACGGCGGCTACTTCACCTCGGACCGCCACCACCTCGACAGCGCCACCTACGCGATCACCACGGAGGACATCGATCTCGGCGCCGATGAGGTGGATTGGGCTCCGGACGACGTCCTCGGCAAGGTCCGAGTCCAAGTGGATGGCGAGAGGCCGCTGTTCGTCGGCATTGGGCCCGACGCCGACGTCGATCGCTACTTGGCTCGCGTGGCGCACGACCAGCTGATCGACTTCGACGGCAACGACCCCGAGTTCGACCTGCACCGGGGGAGCGCGCCGCGAACGCCGCCGGGCAGGCACAACTTCTGGGTGGCACGGGCCGAGGGGTCTGGGGAGCAGGCGCTCACCTGGGACGCGGAGTTCGGTCGCTGGACCGCCGTGGTCATGAACGCAAACGCCGCTCGCAGCATCGACGCGGAGGCCGACGTCGGCGTGAAGCTCGGCTGGGCGATCTGGGTGGGCCTGGGGATGTTCGTGATCGGGCTGCTGATGAGCGTCGGCGCTGTGTTCGCAATCCTGCTGATCGGCCGGGGTGCGCGCCGCGATCCGGCGACGCAGTGACAGCGCCGTCGAGGGTCCGACGCTACGAGGAGACCGGCTGGACCGATGTGGCCGCCTGCGGCCTTTGGGCGCGTTCGGCGCTCGGGTCGCCGTAGGCGCCGGACTCGACTATCCGGCACAGGATCTCGACCACGCGCGGGTCGAATTGGGTGCCCGCATTGCGCCGGATCTCGGCGATCGCGCCGTCAACGTCACGGCCGGTCGAGTAAGGGCGCTCGCTGCACATCGCGTCGAATGCGTCGCAGACGTAGATGATCCGGGCGCCGACTGGAATCTCCTCGCCCGCGGCGCCGTCCGGGTAGCCCCTGCCGTCCCAGCATTCGTGCGAGGAGCGGACGAGCCGGGCAACGGGGGCCATCGACGGGAACGTGGCGAGGATCCTCTCGCCAACCAACGTGTGCTTGCGCATCAGCTCCCACTCCATCTCGTCGAGGGGCGCGGGCTTGCGCAGGATCTCCTCGGGAATCGCGATCTTGCCGATGTCGTGGAGCTCGGCCGCCCGCCGCAGGACGTCGATCTCCTCCGCATCGAGCCCGACCTCCCGGCCGACCGCGACGGCAAGGCGCGAGACGTCCTCATGATGATCGGTGAGCTCGGGCTCGCGCTCATGGAGGATCGTCAGCAGCAGCTCGTGGGGATGGGCGTGAACGCGTCCACCGCGAGTCCTCTTCTCCGAGTACATGCGACGGTCGGCGAGCCGCAGAGCGTCGCTCGAGGTCATCGCCTCCGCCGTGAGCAGGACGCCGCCCGCGGAGGCCCCCACACGAAATCCCTCCCCCTGCTCGCTCAGCGCCTCTCGGCCCGCCTCCAGGATCCCGCCGACTTGCCTTGCGGATGCCGGCACGAGGATGCAGAACTCGTCGCCCCCGAGGCGGTAGGCCCGGCCGGCCGGCTCAACCGCTGTGGCCAGTCTGGCTCCCAGGCGCCGGAGGAGGCTGTCGCCCGCCGCGTGGCCGTAGGTGTCGTTGTACGACTTGAAGCCGTCGAGGTCGTACAGGGCGAGAACGTGGCTATGCGGCGCACGTCGTCCCCGTTCGAGCGCGACTTCGAGATCGTCGATCAGCTTGCGGCGATTGCCGAGCGCGGTCAGCGAGTCCGTGACGGCGTCGTCGTGAAGCGCCGCCAGCAAGGTGGCGTTCTCCCGGAAGCTGATCCACATGCGCACGATCACCGCGAGAAGCGTCGATGCCGACAGCCAGATCGAGAACCTCGTGAAGGGGACTGAAGTGATCCCAGGTGAGGACTCCCACGGCGATTGTCGCGAACAGAGCGGGAAACACCATTTGCGAGCTGTAGACACGCGCTCGCCGGGAGCGATGGCTGAAGGAAAGCGCGACGGCGCCCGCGATCAGCAGGGCGCCGACGAGCCACACCTCGTCGAGCCAACCGCCGTAGTAGGTGGATGTCGCCTGCTGATAGAGGTACACGCCGTCCGCCAGGGTCCAGACGATCAATCCGGCGATGATCAACAGCAGCTCACCGGCACCTCGGAAGCCGCTGAGGACGAAGGCCCCGAGCGCGGCGCTGATCAAGAGAATGTCACCGAGGGGATAGGCGAGGTTCGTGAGGACCGCCGTCGGATCTCCGTGCGTGAGCCCGACCAGGGCGGGCGCCAGCAGGGCGGTGGCGAGGGACGCCGCAGCGAGCCCCCCGATCGCCCCGTCCAGCCAGTTGGCTGCGGTGAAGTGACCAACGCGCTCCTTGATCAGGAGCGCAATCCCCACGTAGAAGCACGGCAGAGCGGCGAGGTAGCCGGCATCGGCGAGCGACGGGTAAGGGACCCGCTTGGCCTCCGAAAGCGCGAGCGTCCAGTAGAGGTCGCCAGCAGTCCAGCACAAGAGGCCGAGGCCAACCGCTCCCCACGCGGCTCTCTGGTCGCGCACCACTGCGGCGCGCACGAAGCAGGCGAAGCTCGCCAACACGAGAGTGGCGTGATAGCCCCAGAGCTCCGCGACGTCGGCGAGCTCAGCCGGCTCTCCGGCGGCGATGTACGCGGCGTAGGCGGCCCCCGCATATGACGGCCCCCGCAAGCAGGGCCCAAACCAGCAGCCGCCCTGCGCCCAATCGAGTCGCAAGCCTCATTCCGGGTCTTCATCGGCACGACTGCGGCTGCAGGTAAATCAGCTGGGCGCCTGGGACTTGGGTCGCCGACCGTCGCGGACCCCGCCGCCATTCCAGGTCCTCCTCCATTCGGCCAGCGCTCTTCAGTCCCCGGCCCCACCTGCCGATCCGTATGGACACGGAAGCCTGAGGACGCGAGGCGTTCCAGGCTCAGGGAGACGGACTCAAGCAGGAACGAGGGGGAAACCTGAATGCGGGGACTCGGCGCATCTCTGTTCGCTGATTCGGTTCAAAAGTGGGAGCGGACTTCTCCGCGGCGGGCGGAGGAGGACACGGCCGTTCGCTGCGACTTCTGCGGCTCACACACGGCACGCTGGCACCACCCGGCCCACCACGGCCACGGCTGGAAGGCCTGCCTGGAATGCCACCGCGCCGGCGTCGCACAGCCGCTGCGCGCCTGAAGCCACCGCCTCCTACGAGGAGGCGCTCGGTCTCTCGGAGTGCGGCTTCAGATCGAGGCCCGTCTCGGCCAGCCAGCCCCGGATCGTGTCGTGCATCGCCCGCACGCCGACGATCGGCGCCTTCGGCTCGCTCCAGCGCGGCCGGCACCAGCGCAAAGGGGCGGCTCTGCCAGCCCCCGAGCCCCCCGTGGGAGCCCATGAACTCCTCGAACGGGGCGACCTCGTTGGCCTCCGGGTCGTACATGCACTTCACGAGGATGTCGGGGCAGTGCGGGAAGCCGTCGGTGCGCCGGAGGTGGTCGGCGGCATTGGGCCCGAAGTCGAGCAGCGGGTCCTCGCCTGTGACCTGCGTCGTCATCGAGGCGACGGGTTCCCTTCGCCCCCAATACGACGCGCCCACCGTCGTCGGCGCGGACCATCACGAACCCGATCCCGGGATGGTCGACCAGCGTCTCGATCAGCCGCGGATGCAGCGACTCGATCTCGCCGACCGACATCCGGTGCTCGCGCTGCGGCAATGAGATCAATCCCAGGCCACCGGACGCGAGCACGACCGCCGCGTGCTTGGACGCATCCGGCGCGACTCCTCGGCCGCCTCGCGGTTGGGCCCGAGGACGACCTCGCCGTCGACGAGGTGGCCGCGGGTAGCGCGAGCAAGCATCCTGCCTCCCGCCGTGTCCTCGTCCCGCGCGTCGGTCAGCGCGCCGCCAACGTGAGCTCATGCCCTCGTCGGGGGCCGGCGGCGCGTACACGTCGCCATCGCCGAGGGCGCCCTCCACCAGCTCCTCGAGCTCGAGGCCGTAGCGCTGGCGAAACGGCCGGCCCTGGCTCTGGCCGTGGTCCGACAGGACCACGAGGTGATACGGGCGAGGCGCTGATCTCGATCGCGCGCTCCAGCCGGGCAAGCTGAGCGTCGTGCTGCTTGAGCACCGCGAACGCGTCGGGCTGTTCGACCCCGGAGTGGTGCGCGACCTCGTCGTAGCCGACGAAGGTGGAGTAGACGACCGGGATGCCCTCGACGATGTCGCCGAGCAGGGTGGCGACGTTGAGGTCGCGCATGACCACGGTGATCGCGCCCCGCATGAACGGATAGGCGCCACCGCGGTCGACGTGCTCCTCGCCCCGCCGCCGCTGGCGGCGCGCCGCCCGGAGCTCGAGCAGCACGTCCCAGAGGTAGAGGGCGATCGTGCGGGTGAACCCATAGGGATCGGCGAAGTAGGCGAAGTACTCCCGCGCGCTGGAGCGCTGCCGGTCGCGCAGACACGCTCATCGTCGCCGAGCAGTGAGGAGCGTCTCCGGAGAACATGTTTCCGCGGCTGGCGCCACCCGCCGCCAGCAGGCCGCCGCCGTCGGAGTGGCGCCGCTCGAGCTCGACCGCGTCCTTGCCGTGATTGGAGACCATCGTGCTGCCCGGTCTCCTTCTCGTACCAGCGAAAGGCGGGCATGTCGTGGTTGCTCCCCAGCAGCAGGCCCGCCTGGCTGGCGCCGGTCTGAGAGGAGAGGTCGCACTCCCAGGGGACGATCCGATGGCTCCCCTCCTCGAGCCAGCGGGCCATGGTGGGGGCGTGCCCCTCGCTGAGGGCCCGTCGCAGGACGGGCTCGGCGAGCCCGTCGATCTCGAACAGGATCACCCCGGGGACATCGGTGCGAGCGGCCTCGAGGGCGCCGGCGAGCCCGGCGGCGGACGACGCGCAGCTGGCTGGCGTCGTCGTCGATGCTCAGCGCCGGCGCCAGCAGCATCAGGCTGACCGAGAGGAGGAAGGCGACCAGGATCGCGCCGAGGAAATCCGGGGCGGTCCCGTCGACCAGCTTGATCGCGATCGAGACGATCGCGGCGTTCAGCGCCAGCGAGCCGAGGCCGAAGGTGAATACGGTCAGCGGCAGCAGCAGCCGGATCAGCAGCGGCCAGAGCAGCGCGTTGAGCAGCGCGATCAGAGCGGTGGTCAGCAGGACCGCGCCAAAGCTGGGCACGGCGATCCCGGGCACCACGGCCACGAACGCCCAGAAGATCAGCGCGATCAGCAGCCAGAGCAGGAGGACCCGCAGCGCCGCCCAGGCGTCCGCGGCTGATCCTCCGGCGCGCTCTCATCGGCTCTCCAGTGATGTCTCGGAGCCCGGCTGAAGGACCCGTACCTCGACCTCCGGCGCCAGCTCGCGCGCCAGGCGGGCGAACTCGAGCGGCGGCCGGGCCAGCGGGTCCGGGCGCAGCCGCCGCAGGCCGGCCGGGTAGAAGGTGCCCCAGTGGATCGGCACCGCGAGTCGAGGGCGAAGCAGCGTCAGCGCTCGCGCGGCCCGCTTCGGGGTCGAGATGCCCGGGCCCCACCGAGGCGCCCCAGCCCCAGACCGGCAGTAACGCCAGGTCGAGCGGGCCAAGGTCGGACATCTGCGGGAACAGGTCGGTGTCGCCGGCGAAGTAGACGGTCCGGCCCCCGCCGCGATCAGGTATCCGAGCGGCTCGATTCGCCGCCTCCCCAGCGGTCGCGGCGCCCGTCGTGCACGGCCGGAACCGCCGTCACCTCGACTCCGCCGACCGAGATCGTCTCTCCTCGGCCGATCTCCCGGATCTGATCGGCGCCCGCCTTCGCGATCCACCTGGCGGCGCCACGCGGGACCACCAGCGGCGTGCCCGTCGGGAGGCGCCGCAGCGAGGGGAGGTCGAGATGGTCGCGGTGCAGGTGCGAGATCAGCACCGCGTCGACGATCGTCCGGCAGCTTGGGCTCCGGCTGGGGCCCCTGCCGTCGCAACGGGCCCAGCCACCTCCTCAGCACGGGATCGGTGAGGATCGAGAGCGTGGTCGAGCCGAAGCAGGGTGGTTGCGTGGCCGATGTAGGTCAGGCGGTCCATGAAGAGTGTGATTAGGTGCCCATCATGAAGGGGTTCGACCGATGATTCGCGGCCGCCTTCGCCGTCGTCGCGAGGGCGACGATCGCGACGAGTTCGTCGAGATCGATCCGGGCCAGCTCTCAGGTCTCTTCGCCGCCCCAGGCTGGCTTCGCGATGCGGGCTTCACCGCGTGGCTTCTGGTCGGCGTCATTCTGCTGCTGGTCGGGATCGTCTGGCTCCTCTCGCTGACTCACGTGATCTTCATCCCGCTGATCGTCGCAGGGGTGATCGCGGCCGTGGCGGAGCCCTTGGTCTCCTTGCTCGGGCGCCACGGCGTGCCGCGGCTCGTGGGCACCGGCCTGGTCCTGTTGGGGATCGTCGCTGCCGGCGTCCTCGCCGGATACCTGGTCCTCACCGGGATCGGCAGCGAGACGTCCGGCATCAGCGATCAGCTGACCGGCGCCGCCGACAAGCTCGAAGGGCTGGCTCAAGGACCTCGGCGTCAGCGACGGCAAGGCCGCAGGCGGCAAACCAGGACATCAGCTCGGGGGCCAGCGACAGCTTCCACGCTCTGCTCGGCGGGGTCGCCACGGGGATCGAGAAGCTCTCCTCGCTGGCCTTCTTCCTGGCGATGACCCTCCTGAGCCTCATCTTCCTGCTCAAGGACGGTCCCACGATCCGCTCCTGGAGCGAGCGCCACATGGGCGTGCCGCCGGACGTCGCCCACACCATCACCGAGCCGCACACCGCAGTCCTGCGCGGCTACTTCCTCGGAGTGACCATCGTCGCGGCCTTCAGCGCCGTCCTGGTCGGAGGCGGCGCTCTGGTGCTGGGGGTGCCGCTGGCGGGCACGATCGCGGTGGTCACCTTCATCGGCGGCTACGTCCCTTATCTCGGGGCGTGGACCGCCGGCGCCTTCTCGGTCCTGATCGCGCTCGGCGGGGTCGGGGACGGACGCTGCGGCGGAATGGTCGTGATCCAGCTGCTCTCCAACGGGCCGTTGCAGCAGATCGTTCAGCCGGTCGCGTACGGGGCGGCGCTGGGCCTGCATCCCCTCGCGGTCTTGGTCGCTCACGATCGCCGGGGGGGCCCTGTTCGGCGCCGTGGGATTGATCCTCGCGGCGCCGCTTGCCTCGGCGATCGTCCGGATCTCGGCGGACCTCTCGCGCGCCCGCGCGGAGGTTGAAACATCCAGCCCGGCGGGTGGGATCATGGAGGGGAACATCGAGGCCCAGGGCCGCCCCGCGTCCCCATAGTCCGCCGCGCGGTATAGGGTCGTCACAATCGACACGCCCACGGGGGGAGAGCAATGCTGATAGCGGCCGACTATCCGTTCCTTGAAGTCCTTTGGACGATGATCCTGTTCTTCGCTTGGCTTGCCTGGATTTGGATCGCGATCACCGTCTTCGTTGACATCTTCCGCCGCCACGACATGAGCGGCTGGGGCAAGGCGGCCTGGGTCGTGTTCGTGATCGTCGTGCCGTTCCTCGGCGTCCTCATCTACTTGATCGCCCAGCACGACGGCATGCGCGAGCGGAGCGTGAAATCTGCCCAAGTGCAGCAGCAGGCCTTCGACCAGTACGTGAAGGACGCTGCGGGTGGTTCCGCCGCGGAGATCGCCAAGGCAAAGGAGCTGCTCGACTCGGGAACGATCAGCCAGACGGAGTTCGACCGGATCAAGCAGCGGGCGCTCGCCTAGCGCCGGATCTCCAGATACGCAGGTTTTCGGGTCGCGAGAGCGAACCCGTCGTCTGAGCTTCAGTCCCAGACGAAAGGAACCCCGTGGCAACTCGCGACAGGACAGGGAACCCAGCGGATGGGTGGTATTCGCCGCCCTGATGATGATGCTGGTCGGCTCGCTGAACTTCTTCTATGGCCTCGGGGCGGTGTTGAACGACGACGTTGTGATCGTCGGGGGCCATGGGACGATCATCGCCGACCTCACCACCTGGGGATGGGTCACGCTGGTCCTCGGCCTGATCGTCGGGTTCACCGGCTTCGGACTCCTCACGGGTTCCGGCGCGGCACGCTGGGCTGCCGTCTTCTTCGTCACCTTGAACGCGATCTCGCAGGTCTGGATCTTCCCGGCCGCCCCCCTGTGGGCGTTCATCATCATCCTCGTTGACGTGGTGATCCTCTACCACCTGACCGCGCGCTGGACCGAGCCCGTCTGAGGTAGGGCTCTCCGAGCCGCAGGGGCACAAGCCCCTGCGGCCACGGCCGGAAACATTCACGCGGCCAGGCGCTTTGGATAGCTTCGCGCGCGTCTGCCAATTCACGCGGGCGAGTATCCCGTGTTTCCCGCGAGCTACCGTCACGGTGTGACGGTTCGTTCAACGAGCTCACCGAGCGAAGCACCCCGCCGCGCCTCGCTGCGATTGCGCGATAAGCCCCGCTCGCGCGCTTTGGGACTACTGATCGCCCTGGGCGCGGTGATGGCAACCACCGCCGTGATCTACCCGCTGGGCGAGATCACCCCGGAGGTATCGAACGGCGTCCTGTACATGCTGGCGGTCTTGCTGGTGTCCACGTACTGGGGCCTCGGCCTGGGACTTGTCACCGCGCTCGCCAGTGCGCTGGCATTCAACTTCTTCCACATCCCGCCCACCGGTGGCTTCTCGGTCGCCGAGCCACAGAACTACGTGGCGCTGGGAGTCTTCTTTGCGGCAGCCGTGCTCGCGTCGAGGGTCGCCGACCTTGCCCGCACCAGGGCAGACGAAGCGGAGGGGCGGCGCGAGGAAGCCGACCTGTCGGCAGACCTCGCCCGCCTGTTGTTGGGGGGAACCGACCTGCGCGAGGCGTTGACCTCGGGAGCACGCCGGCCTCGCGCAGGGCGGGGCAGGCTAACTACGCCGAGCACCGCTTCAGATCTGGGCAAGCCAATGTGGCGGAACCACGCCGAGGGAGAGCCGTTCGGGTCGCATTCCCAGCGCGTGACCGGCCGCCCTGAGCCCCGAAACGAACGCGGCGTGCGCCGCCCCCTGGTACTCCGGCACCGTAGCCTCTCCCGCCAGCTGCACTCGGTCTGAGACGGGTTCGGCGAGGCAACGTATGTCGTCGACGGCGGCCCCGATCGGCACGTAGCTGTACGAGCCAAGTGCCCACCTGTCCCGCGTCCAGTCGCTGACGAGCGCCTCGTCCGGATCGGGTACCGACCCGAACATCTTGCGGAGGACGTCGAGCGCGGGTCCGACTCGCTGCTCGACCGAAAGCTCGGCAAGGTGCGGGGCCACGGCCGGGTTGTAGAAGCCAACCAGGGTGGGCGATCCGACGTGACGGCTGAAGTCGGCCCAATCCGGGAAGGCATGGTCCGTAGCGACGTGGGTGATCTGCCGCACCGACCCGCCCCAGAACCGCTCCGGGAAGCGCAGGACGACCTTCTCCAGCGTTCCCATTGCCAGCCGCTTCACCGCCTCGCGGTGACCTGCGCCAAGCGGAGGATCGAAGGCGAGCGTTCCAGCCTTCAGTACACCCAGTGGGACCGTCACCACTGCTTGGTCGCCCTCGAACGTGCCGCCGTCCGAATCCACATCGACCCCGCTGCCGCGGTCATGGACAACGGTGGCGGCGGTCCCGAGTCGCACGTCTAGCCCAGCGGACAATCGGTCGACGAGCGTCCGGTACCCCCCTGCAGGGACGAGGTTGCCCCCAGCGCCCCACGCGTATGCGGCGGCACCCGCCAGGGAGATCCGATCCGGGGGCGCGGCGAACAACATTGCGCCCCACACCCAGAGAAGCCCGAATCTGGCCAGCTCGCCGGCACGCCCATCCAGCTCGCGATCGGCCAGGAACCACTCCACGCCATCGACGAAGCGATCGCTGCCCGAGAGTGCCGCCAGTGCTTCCGAGGGATCCCAGTCGCCTTCAACGGCAGCCGTGAGCGCCGTAGCGTCGGGGCCGTCGGCCCAACCATCCGCCCACACCGCCATTCGCGAGTGGTATGGCCCATCGTTTCGAGTGCTGATCCCAGCGGTCGCGAGGGCTTCCGCAAGCGGGTTTCCGACCGGACCGTGAACCCAGGCGGCCCCGAGATCGATCAGGCCAGGCCCGAACGGGGCAGTCCAGGTCCGCCCGCCGATCCGATCGCGCGCCTCGAGCACGGTGACCTCGGCACCAGCGCAGCGCAGGGCATCGGCAACCGTCAGCCCCGCCACCCCGGCTCCGACGACGATCACCCGCATGGCGGGCGAGGCTATCGGGGCGGAGTGGATGCCCTCCGCGTGCTCAGGCCCTTTGCCCATCCGGCCTGCAATACGATCGTTGCGTGTCGGCTGCCACCGATCTGGAGCTCCAAAGCGCGCGCGAGGCGGTCATCGAGGCGCATTCCGCTGCCGAGAACGCGCACGATCTCGATGCGGTCATCGCGACGTTTCACCGCCCCCGATACGAGATCGTCCCGACCGGTGAGATCTTCGACGGCGAGGATGCCGTCCGCCACTACCACGGCGAGAACTTCGCCGGCATCCCCGATCTCACAGTCGAGCCGATCGCGGCACATCACGGCGAGGACGCGGTTGCCGAGGAGGCGTGGGTCTCCGGCACGCATCTGAGCACTTATCACGGCCTGCCTGCCACAGGTCGCTTCGTTCGGGTCCGAGTATGCGGCATCTACGTGTTCGAACACGACCAGCTCGTGTGCGAGCGCGTCTACTACGACCTGCTCACGGTCCTGCGAGGACTCGGCGTTGCACGCGACCCGAACTCCGTCGGGGGCCAACTCACGGCGCTGGTAAGCCACCCGGTACACCTCGGTCGAACCTTTGGCCAAGCGATGCTGAGGCGGCGCCGTTCCTCCACGCGGCACTAAGCGATTATTAGCTGCGGTCCCCCGACCATCAAGACGATCTTGGTGGAGTGAGGGCATGGTGACTTACCAGCCCTTTACCGAAGGATGACCCGCGCCTGTGTGGCATTTGGGAGCCGCTTTGCCTGCCTCCAGGACACTGGCGCGAACCCGGCTCCTGCGCAGCGGCCCGCCGTCGGCGAAGGCCCACGGCATGAACATTTGGCCATTCGCGGGTAAGCCGGGGTTTGAAGGTCCAACTCGACTGACAGGAGGAGAGCATGAGAAGGGCACCCCGTAGAAGGCGCCGCGTCACCCCGGTGGCGACCGCCATGGTCGCGACGCTCGCCTTTGCCGCAGTGGCGGCGGCGGCGGTGATCACCGGCACCAACGGCAACGACGTGATCCGGGGGACGAACCAGGCCGACCAGATCTCGGCTCTAGGCGGCAACCACTTCGTCGAGGCCAGGGACGGCAACGATGAGGTCAGCGGTGGTACGGGGAGGGACAACCTCGACGGCAACCGCGGCGCCGACCGGCTGCGGGGCGGGGACGGTCGCGATGAGCCCAGGGGCGGACCCAGAACGACGTCCTGAACGGCGAAGAGGGACGCGCAACGTCGACGGCCAGGACGGCAACGACAGGCTGACCGGCAACGCCGGGGTCGACGACCTCAGGGACGGCCACGGAGTCGACACCTTCGTGGGCGGGCCCGAGGCCGATGAGGTCGATGCTCGCGACAGCGGCGGCAACCCGACTCCCGCCGACACGATTGTCTGCACGGGGGGCGACGAGATCCGCGCCGACCGTAACGACACGATCGTCAACCGCGCCGAGTGCGGAAGCGTGGAGCGGGACTGACGGGTCGCCTCTGAGCGGGTCGCGCCTGTTGCGACCCAACGGCTGGAGGAAGCGCCCGGTGTGAGCCGGGCGCTTTCCCTTTAGGCAGCCCTCGAAACCGCCGGGTTGCGGGTGTAGCACCGGGTGCCTCCTCGCGAGATACTGCGGGTGATGTCGCAGGAGGAGAAGGTCGAGCGCGTCGTACGGGCCATTGACGCCATCAATAGTCGCGACATCGATACGGCGGTCAAACTCTTGGACCCTGATGTCGAGTGGACGACGCTTGACGCGTTTCCCGATGCAGGGACTTATCGAGGCCCTGAAGCCGTCCTCGGGTTCTTTCAGGCCTGGATCGACATGTTCGAGGGTTTTCGAATGCACCTGGAGAACTGCGGAGCGATCGACGAGCACCTGGTTCTTGCCAGATTGCGGGTCAGTGGCGAAGTCGCCGGGAGCGGAGTCGTGGTGGAGTCGCCCCAGTTCTTTCAGCTGCTCGACTTTTGCGACGGTCTGGTGATTCGCGCTCGAATGTTCCGGACCGAGACCGAGGCCCTCCAAGTCGCGGGAATCTCGCAGTAGGCGATGTCGCAGAAGAACGTGGACATCGTGCGCCGCGCCCTCGACGGGTTTCTCTCGGCCGGCTACGACATGCGAAATGCCGAGGACTTTTTCGAGGTCGCGGACCCCGGCATCGAGTTCGACATCTCGCGTACCAACCCCGAGGCTCAGGTCTATGGGGCCGCGACGGCATCATCGAGGCGCTGGAGCAGTGGGTCGGCACCTGGGACGCCTACGAAGTGGAGGCACTCGAGGTCATCGACACGGCACCGGACCGCGTTGTGACGGCGATCCGCGAACGAGGCAGGCTGAAGGGAAGCGAAGCGTGGGTGGAGCACACACGCGGAGCTGTGTGGACGATCAAGGATCAACGGATCACCAGATACGAGGAGCACCAAGACCGCGCGCAGGCCCTCGAAGCTGTCGGGCTGCAGGAGTAAGCGATGTCGCAGGAGAACGTGGAGATCGTGCGGCAGGTCTACGAGTCGCAAGGCGCGGAGTTCCTGGAGCTCCTCGATCCTCACGTCGTCTGGATCAACTACGTGTCCGCGCTCAGGAAGGAACCATATGTCGGACATGAGGGAGTCCTCGAATGGGCCAAGGAATTCCGCGACCATTTCGGCGGCTTTCGCATGGAGGCGAAGGAGTTGATCGACGGAGGAGGCGACCAAGTGGTCGTTGTGAGCCGGTTCATCGGCACCGGGACCAGGAGCGGCGTTGCGCTTGAACAGGAGTTCGGCTCGCTGTTCACCCTCCTCAACGGGAAGGTCGTCAGGTGCCAGGGATTCGAGAGCCGGGCCGACGCTCTCGAAGCCGCCGGGTTGTCGGAGTAGGGCGCTCACTTCACACCCCGGGGGTCACGCGACCGCCTACTGGTTGGCTGCGCGGATTCGGTGTCGCTCCGCCTCCCGGACGGCCGCGTTGAGCAGCGCCACGTAGCCCCCAGCGGTGGCTTGGAATCGCTGCAAGCAGAGAACAACCGCGCCTAGCGGGGCTTTCTCATGGGCCGTGAAGGACTCGAACCTTCAACCTTGAGCTCCCGTGCTCCCCAGCCCTGGCGCATAGAGCACATCGGCACCGATGGGTTGTCATCGGGACCGAGGAAGAAGGCCTTGCCGCCAAGACGCGGCGCAAGCAGCGTCGAGATGCCAAGCACGGTTCGCGTGCCAAGGTCCGCTCGGTCGGCGGGAGTCGATGGCAGCGCCATGTGGCGAAGTCTGACGGCATCGGGACTCGCGATGCGACGCGGAAGGGCGAAGCGTGATTAAGTTGCAGGCACGATGTGGGGAGCGCGGTCTCTCTTCGCTGCCGCCGCCCTGGCGATCACCTTGATGGCCGGAGCTGCCACCGCCCAGGCGTTCACCGCGCACGGCAGCGTCGAGCAGGTCTATGTGACGCAGCTACCGCCGGGCAAGCAGATGTCGCTCGTCAACAGCGCGGGGCAAACGGTCGCCACGGACAAGGCCAATGCCCAGGGCGGTCTGCTGTTTCGCAACGTCGCGCCGGGCACCAAGTACCGGGTTCGCGTCACCGGCGGAGGTGCCACCTCCGGGCCGCTGACGGTGCTCTCGACGCGGCCGGCACCACCGAACACCGACATCTACGACCAGGCGATCCGCCCCGATGGCTATGGCTACCTGAGGACCCGCGATGGCGCCAGGCTGGCAATCAACGTGCATCCGCCACAGGACGTCACCAACGCCATTCCGGGCGCTGATCCGCCGCCGGTCCCGAGCGGTCCCACGCCAACCTTGATCGAGTACTCGGGCTACGGGTACGCCGACCCGGCGGGCCCCCAGAGCGGGATCTCGATCCTCGCGAACCTGATGGGGTTCACGGTGGTGGACGTCAACATGCGAGGCACCGGCTGTTCAGGCGGCGCCTTCGACTTCTTCGAGCCGCTGCAGAACCTCGACGGGTACGACGTGATCGAGACGATCGCTCGCCAGCCGTGGGCTCTACATCAGAAGGTCGGGATGATGGGCATCTCCTACGGCGGCATCAGCCAGCTGTTCACCGCCCAGCTTCGGCCGCCGAGCCTGGCCGCAATCTCGCCGCTCTCCGTGCTCGACTCCACGCAGACCACCCTCTATCCGGGCGGCATCCTGAACACCGGATTCGCCCTCAAGTGGGCTCTGGAGAGAGTTCACGACGCGAAGCCGGCAGGGCCGAACACTGGACAGCCGTGGGCTTACCAACGGATTCAGCAGGGCGACCAGATTTGCAAGGCCAACCAGGCGCTGCACGGCGAGGCAGCCAATCTGCTGGCGAAGATCCGGGCCAACGACCACTACGTGCCGAAGGTCGCCGACCCGCTGGCGCCCATCACGTTCGTCGACAAGATCAACGTGCCGACCTACATGGCCTGCCAGTGGACCGACGAGCAGACGGGCGGGCACTGCCCGGCGTTGGCAAAGCACTTCACCGGCACCCAGCGCAAGTGGTTCACATTCACCAACGGCACCCATGTCGACTCGCTCGCTCCGGAGACGTTCAACCGCTGGTACGACTTCCTTCAGCTCTACGTAGCCCGGCGTGCGCCGATCACCAACGCGGCGGCAGTCCACGCTGGCGCCCCGGTCATCTACCAGGTTGCAATGGGGATTCCGGGTGTCACGCTGCCGCCCGACCCGATTCAAGCGCAGCCGACGTATGCGCGGGCGAAGGCCGCATTCGAGCAACTCAAGCCGATTCGGATCCTGTTTGAGAACGGCGCCGGAGGCACCCAGCCCGGCCAACCGCAACCCGCCTTCGAGCGTTCGTTCTCGAGCCTCCCCATTCCGGGCACCAAGGCACGGTTCTGGTACCTCTCGTCGGGGGGCGCGCTTCGCAGCCAGCCGCCCGCAGCCGCGGGGGCCGATTCGTTCGACTGGGATCCCCATGCCCGGCCGCTGACCAACTTCACGGGCGACACCGGAGCCGGCGAGAACGGCCTGTGGACTGCGACGCCGCCCTACAACTGGCGGCGGCCACCGGCCGGTAGCGCGGTGTCCTACCTGACCCCGCGGCTGGGTGGCAACAACATCGTCATCGGCGCGGGTGCCGTCCGTGCGTGGGTTCGCTCCTCGACTCCGAACGTCGACCTCCAGGCGACGATCTCCGAGGTGAGGCCCGACGGCAAGGAGACCTTCGTGCAAAACGGCTGGGTGCGAGGGAACGAGCGAAAGCTCGATCCTCAGAAGAGCACCCTGCTCGAACCGGTCCTGAGCCTGCGAGCGTCCGACGTCTCACCTCTGCCGCCCAACCGCTTCGTCCCAGTCACCATCCCGCTCTATTACGAGGGGCACACATATCGTGCCGGCTCGCGGATCCGGGTGACGATCACGGCCCCCAACGGCGACCAGCCCATCTGGGCGTTTGGGGAAACGCAGCCAGCGGGTGGGCACGCGACGGTTTCGATCGCCCACTCCCGTGCCATGCCGTCCAGCCTGATCCTGCCCATGGTGCCGGGCGTGAGCGTTCCCACTGGGCTCCCGCCGTGTCCCGGCGTCAGGGGGCAGCCCTGCCGGGACTACCGTCCCTACGTGAACCGGCCCGCGACTCCCTGATCCCCGAGGGGCCAGACCTCGTCTGGCTGCTCGTGAAGGCACCCGGAGATCAAGAATCTAAGCGAGGGCCTACCCGAGACGCAACCCCGGGAGGCGGCGTCCCGCTTGTGTATGCCATGGGCCGTGAAGGACTCGAACCTTCAACCTTGAGATTAAGAGTCTCCTGCTCTACCAGTTGAGCTAACGGCCCCGCGCGCGATGGTAGCGAGGCGCCCCTGGGCTACGGTGCCGCGCCGACCCCGCCGAATGGGTCCTGGAGCGGATTGGAGCCGGGGGTAGTAGGAGCGTTCTTTTGCGCCTTCGCCTGCTGCTTCTTGGCCATTACGGCCTGCGTGCGGATCTCGTCGAGTTGCTGCTGGGTCGTCTTACGCGAGGAGCTGGGCGCCAGCGACACCGCCTTCTGCGCCGCCTGGTCGCCTCCAGAGATGTCGAACGACGCGTAGAGGTAAAAGGCGAGCTCGCCGTAGGAGCCGGAGCTGGGCTGGTCCTCGACAACGATGCGCTGCGCTTGGGCAGCACCTCCGGGGTCATTGAGGAGGGGATAGTAAGCCTGAACGATCTGGGTGGCGATCGTCGGGCTGGGCTTTCCCTTGTTGACCTTCAGATACTTCTCCCAGGCATCGACCGAGGTGCCCAGCTCGGTGTGGGCGTCCTCGCTGACGCTGATCTCGCCCGTCGTCTGGTCCTGAGTTACGCCCTGCTTCGCCTTGAAGTACTCGTACTTGGAGAGCTTCAGCAGGGCTGCGGTGTCCTGCGGGTCTTTAGCCAGCGCGGCGTTCGCCGAGTCGATCTGGTCGTCGAACTGGTCGCTGAGCGAGCCAGAGCTGCCGCCGTCCCCACCCAACCCAATCGCGTCGAGGATGCCGCCGGGCGAGCCCTCGCTGCCGATCCCCAAGCCGACGAAACCGATCAGGAACAATCCCGCCAGGGTGGCGTAGACCACCTGCACCAACCGCCTGCGCTTGCCCTGAAGGTCGAAGAGCACGTCCGGAGCCTAGCTAGCCGGGCTCGCTGGCTCGGGCTCAGGCGGCAGGACCTCCGGTTCTTCCGGCGTGCCGAAGAACCGAGCCAGCACCAGGGAGAGCTCGAACAGGGCCAGCAGCGGCGCCAGCTCGATCAGCATCGTGACCGGATCGGTGCCAGGCAGGAACATTGCCACGACGGCCAGTGCCAGGTAGGCGTAGCGGCGGTTGCGCGCCAGCTCCTGCGGGGAGACGATCCCCAGTCGCGTGACCGCAAGGATCCCCATCGGCACCTGGAACACGAGTCCCAGGGCGATCAGGGTGAGGATGAAGAAGCTGTAGTACTCGCTCGCCCGCACCTGGATGTTGAACTGGTCATCGTTGAAGTCGAGCAGGAACTCGGTAGCGGCCGGGAGGACGACGAAGTAGGAGAAGACAACGCCGGCGATGAACAGGAGCGGGACGAGGAGCAGGAAGGGAAGGACTACGCGCTTCTCCGTCGGCCTCAGGGCGGGCAGCATGAATGCGTAGGCCTGGTAGAGGAGGAAGGGCAGCGCGATCAGGAGCCCGCCGTAGATCGAGACCTTGAGCGTGGTCATGAACGGCTCGGTGACCCCGAACGTGATCGGCTCGCGGCCGTCCGGCAGCGGCTCGTTCGCGATCTCGAGCAGCAGGTGGTTCTGCCAGAAGCACAGCCCGCAGGCGACCAGCAGCACCGCCAGCGAAACCAGGATGCGCGTTCGCAGCTCGTCGAGGTGCTCGACCAGCGTGAGCTGATCTTCGAACTTTGCGGCCCGCAGCCGAGGCACTAGGAGCGCCGGTCGGTGACGACCTCGCTTTCGACGGGCTCGCCGGTCTCCTCCGCGCCCTCTATCTGGGCCGGTTCCGCCGGCGACTCCTCGTCGCCGACCTTGCCCGAGATCGAGGACCTGAACTCACGGATTCCGCGGCCCATCGAGCGTCCGAGCTCCGGCAGGCGCTTCGGCCCGAAGATCACCAGAGCGATGATCAGGACGATCGCCAGCTCGAGGGGTCCCACGTTTGGCATCGGAACAGATGGTACTCGCGCTGGCCGCTAGCGCTCGAAGTTCAGGTGGAAGCGGCTTGGGGTGGGCTCCGCCTGGCCCTGGTACTTGCTGCCGGCCTCGCTCGACCCGTAGGGGCGCTCCGCCGGGGAGTCCAGGCGGACGAACGAAATCTGGCCGATCGGCATTCCGTAGTAGATCGTCACCGGCAGGTTGGCGACGTTGGAGAGCTCCAGGGTCAGGTTGCCCTCGAAACCCGGGTCCACGAATCCGGCCGTCGAGTGGATCAGCAGGCCGAGGCGACCCAGGCTGCTCTTTCCCTCGAGCCGCGCGACGATGTCGTCGGGTAGACGCACGCGCTCGAGCGTCTGGCCCAGGACGAACTCACCCGGATGGAGGATGAAGGGATCGGCGTCCGCGATCTCGACCGCCTCCGTGAGCTCGTCCATGGGCTGGCGCACGTCGATGAACGGGTAGCGCGCGTTGTGGAAGACACGAAACCGGCGGTCGACGCGGACGTCGACGCTGGATGGCTGGATCATCGCCTCGTCGAACGGCTCGACGACGATGCGCCCGGCCTCGACCTCCGCCCTGATGCTGCGGTCGCTGAGGACCATCCGCAGCTGAGTCTATTTTGCAGCCGCGACGGTGACTGGACCGGCCCAACGAGCCGGGAAGGATCTCCGACCTGATCGTGGAAGGTTCCTTCTAAAGCATCGGTCGGGCACCGCCGATAGACGATCCGACGTGGCAGAGAGGGAGACAGAGCGACGCAGCCGCACCGCCTTGGAGCGTGGCCTCGAGCCGAGCATCTTCGAGACGCGGCTGGCGACCACCACCCCACGGCAGGACGACGACCTCCACGTTTGCCCCGCGTGCGACTCCGAACTGGTCTACCCGACCGACTGGGCGCCGGCGAGCAACCGCGACTGGCACGTGGCGCTTCGCTGCCCAGAGTGCGAGTGGAACGGCGGCGGCTGCTACGGCCAGTCCGTCGTGGATCGCTTCGATGAGGCGCTCGAGCGGGGGACCGAGTCCGTGCTGGAGGACCTCGCCATGCTGGTCCGCGCCAACATGGAGGACCACATCGAGCGCTTCGTCAGCGCCCTGAACGCGGACCAGATCCTTCCGGAAGACTTCTAGGAGTAGCGCTCGACGACGCCGTCGGCGACCAGCTCGAGGAGCTGACGTTGACGGTCGTCGAGCTTCGAGCCCTCGAGAGCCCGCTTCGCGAGCCCCACCCGCCTGCCTGCTCCCGCTCTGACCTCCTCGAGCACCCCGGTGGAGGCGATCCGCTCGCAAACCGACGCGGCTCCTTCGGCGTCGAGCCCCTCCAGCTCGAGCTCCGCGAGGGAGCCGTCGCGCTCCCGGGCCAGGATGAACGGAAGGGTCACGGTCCCGTCCAGCAGATCGGTGCCACGCGCCTTGCCGGTGCGCTCGGGCGGGCCGGTGATATCGAGAACGTCGTCGAGGAGCTGGAACGCGAGCCCGATCTCGCGTCCGAAGACCTGGAGGGCGACCCTGTCGGCCTCGTCGCCACTACCCGGTCGCCCGATCACGCAGGCGCATTCGAACAGGCGCCCGGTCTTCAGCTCGCAGCGCTCCAGGTAGCGCCGCGCGGAGATCATGACGTCGAAGGCATCTCGCCGCTGGGCGAGCTCACCAAGGGCGAGCGCCACGGAGGCGCTCGCCAGCAGCTCCACCTGGTCCTCGGCACCGTCCCGTCCCAGCTCCGCGAACGCCCGAGAGAACAAAAGGTCGCCGAGCGCGAGCGCCCGCCGGCGCCCAGAGCGCGCGACCACGGTGGGGCGGCCCCGGCGAAGCGGAGCGGCGTCGAGAACGTCGTCGTGAACGAGGGTCGCCATGTGAACGAGCTCGATCGCGGTCGCCCCCCGAATCGCCGGCTCGCCCGCCCCCGGCCCAGCGCTGAGCAGGACCAGCATCGGGCGTAGCCTCTTTCCGCCGGCCGCGAGCGTCGCCTCCGCGTCCTCGGCAAGCACCTCGCCGTGACCTTCGGACAGCCGGTGAAGCCGATCCTCGACGGCCTCCATCCGCGCCGGCAGCCAGGCGCTGGCGGCCTCGAGGACCAGGGTGACCGGCGGGGGTACGGCGGACCGGTTCACCTCGCTTCGTCCCGCAAGCCGGAGTGGATCGCGATGATCCCCCCCGCCATGATCAGGTAGCGGATGTCGTTCAGCCCGGTGGCGGCCATCATCGCCGCCAGTCTCTCCGGCGCCGGGAAGCGCTTCACCGACTGAGGCAGATAGGTGTATGCGCGGCGGTCTCCCGCCAGTGCCCCCAACAGCGGCACCGCGCGGTCGAACCACAGCGAGAAGAAGCTGGACAGCGGCGGGCGGCGCGGTTGGGTGATCTCGAGGATCACGACCCGCCCGCGCGGCTTCAGGACCCGCGTCATCTCGGCCAATCCCCGATCCAGGGCGCTGAGGTTGCGGATCCCGAACCCGACCGTGACCGCGTCGAAGGAGCCGTCGTCGTAGGGCAGCTCCAGTGCATCCGCCCACTCGAAGCGGACCTGGGACGCACCCTGCTGGGCAGCCTTGCGGCGGGCGATCTCAAGCATCGGCTCCGAGAAATCGCAGCCCACAACCGAGCCCTGCGAACCGACACGGCGGGCGAGCTCCAAGGCGAGGTCGCCGGTGCCGCAGCAGACGTCGAGCGCGCGGTCGCCCGGCCCCAGCCCAGCACGGTCGGCGGCCCGGTCGCGCCAACGATGATGCATGCCCGCCGTCATCGCCGTGTTCATCAGGTCGTACACGCCGGCGATCCGGTCGAACATCGCCCTGACCTGCATGGCGAACTCCGGCGAGTCGCCGGGCGCGCCCGCGCCCGTAATTGCTCCGGCCGGCTCAGCCTCGGCCTTCATCGAGGCGAGGTTACCCGCGCCCGCACTGTCCTCCGGCGAGGCCCGCCTCCCGATCAGTCCAGTGACGCCAGGAAATCCGAGATCTGGTCGAGCTGCTTCCGCGAGAAGTCGTCGAACGAGGGCATGATGCCCGGCCCGGCCTCGAGCGAGCGCAGAATCGCGTTGCGCGGGATCTTGGCGCCGATCTCCGTGAGGTCCGGCCCCAGGGTGCCGTTGCCGCTGTCGCCGATCTTGTGGCAGGCCAGGCATCCCGACTGCGCCACCAGCTCCTTGCCGGGCTCATACTGCGGCGCCACCTCCAGCTCGATCTCGGAGGGAGGGCCGGCCACCGCGCCGGCAATGGTCAGGTACGCCATCGCCGCCACGGTCATCAAGAGCACCGCCATCGCGATCGGGCGTCGCTCCGGCCGCCGCTCGGGCCCGCGATCGAAGAAGGGAAGGAGCAGCAACACGACCATGCCGGCGGTGGGGACCCCGATCGTGGCGATGGGCGTCAGCTCGGCGGGCTCGATCACCCGCAGCACCTCGAACAGGAAGAAGAAGTACCACTCGGGCCTCGGCGTGTAGGTGGTGGTCGTCGGATCGGCCTTCGGGCCCTGCTCGGCACCCAGCACCAGGGCCATGATCGCGATCACCAGGACGACGATCAGGGCCATGATCGAGTCCTTCATCACCGCATAAGGGAAGAAGGGCTTGCCCTCCTTCTTCAGCCGCTCGTAGCCGCGGAGATAGGCCTCCTTCTCAGCCCTGTTCATCCCAAGCGCTCCTCGCGCAGCTCGCCCACGATCGATCTCGCTTCGCGCACGGGGCTCACACCCGCTCCTCCCGGACCGTGGCCTTGGTCCGCTTCGGCTGCAGCCAGGGCGGTGCCGTCGTGCCCAGCTTCACGACGAGGTACAGGTGGGCGCCGATCAGGGCGATGATCAGGCCGGGAACGACCAGCATGTGGATCGCGTAGAAGCGCGCCAGGGTAGTCTGCTCGAACTCCGCGCCGCCGCGCAAGAAGTCAGCCAGGTAGGGGCCGACCACGGGCCCGGTCCCGGTGATGTTCACGCCGACGACGGTGGCCCAGAACGAGCGCTGGTCGAAGGGCAGGAGGTAACCCGTGAAGCCCATGACCATGGTGAGGATCAGCAGCACGACCCCGATCACCCAGTTCAGCTCGCGCGGGTACTTGTAGGCGCCGAACACGAACACGCGCGCCATGTGGAGCCAGATCAAGATGATCATCACGCTGGCGCCCCACTTGTGCATGCCGCGCACGAACTCGCCGAGGAAGACGTCGTTGGTCAGGTGCGTGATCGACGCGTACGCCTGGGTGGCCGACGGCGTGTAGTACATCGCCAAGAAGACCCCGGTCACCGCCTGCACCACGAACGCGAACAGGGTCGCGGAGCCCAGCGTGTAGAACCAGTTGGTCCCCTTTGGCACCTTCCGGAAGAGCATCGCCGTGAGGAAGCTGCTCCCGCCGGTGCGCTCATCGACCCAGCCGATCAGGTCGGCGGGGGTGTCCTTGAGGCGGTCCCCCGGGCCGGTGCCGTTGCCGGTGCCGGGCTTCTGCGGCCTCTTGAGGGGAGCGGGAATGAGGTCGGGGAGCTTCATCGCGGCTGGCTAGGGCGCGGGTAGGGTGTCGGGGCGCGGGGGATAGAGAACGTTCCAGATCCCGCCCGTGAACTCGCCCGGGTCGCGGGCGCGCACCGGATCGAGCTGCGAGGTGACGCTGTAGCGAGGGCCGACCTGCACCTGGCCGCCCCGAACCCTGGTCTGGAAGCGATCCAGCGGGCGCACCGGAGGCCCGCCGAGGACCTTGCCCTCGAAGTCGTAGACCCCTCCGTGGCAGGGACAGATGAAGTTGTTGGCGACCGTGACGAACTTCACCGGGCAACCCAGGTGCGCGCAGCGGCTCGAAATCGCGATAAAGGTGTCGGCGCTCTCGTCGGGAAAGCTCTTCGGGTTGCCACGCCGCACGTAGGCGGTGGTCTTGCCCGCCTCGCCCACGCCTTCCACCAAGGTGAAGACGACGGGCTTGTAGGTGTCCTGCCGGAACCGGCTGACCGGGCCGACGCTCTCCCAGCGCTCCTCGGGCTCGTCGAAGATCGGCGCCACCGCAAACCCGACGGCGGGCAGGACGATGACTGCGCCCGCCACCCCGCCGACCGCTTGGACGGCCACGTTCAGCGCCTTGCGGCGAGTCATCGACTCGCCCTCGAAGTACCCAGCCGGGTCGGCCTGCGGAAGGCCACCGTCGCCGGTGGGACCGTTGCTCTTGTCGGCGGCGTCGGCCACGTCTCAGGCTCCAGGGGATGTCCGCGCTCGGCGCAGATCGGTCTCCTTGTTCGAGCCTCGCGCCACGCGGGTCCTACCTGGCGAAGCCTATCGCCTCGGCCGCCCGGTCCAGGCCATCGCTCAGGCCGGTCGCGGCGGCCGCCACACTCGTCGCCTCCCACATCGACCCCGCCGCGCCGGCCAGGCCGTCGCGAAGCGCCGATTTCGCCTGCTCATGCGGGTCCGTCGTCCCCGCGGCCACCGCCACCACGGAGCCCAGCCAGAGCGCGCTTGCCGCTCCACCGTCCCCTTCGTCGGCCTCATTGAGCTGCGCCGCAAGCGAGATCAGGTCGGAGAGCTCACGTACGGCCTCCAAGTCGCCGAGCGCGGCGAGCCGCTCGAGGCCGCGCGCGTACAGGTAGTCGCCGGCGAGCAGAGCCAGATCGGGGTCCGCTCCCACCACGACGCGCGGCTCGCCGTAGTGGAGCAGGTAGCCCTCACGGATCGACTCGACCACCAGCGCGTACGCGCCGGGGTTCCGAGCAGCCCGCTCGCCCACGGCGACCAGCAGGCCCAGCGCCGGCTCGGCATCCTCCGGAGCGCTGGCGTGAAGAGAGATCACGGAGCGCTCCGCCGCAAGGAGCGCGGCTAGGGCGTGCAGCGAGTCCTCCGGGGCGGGGGTCCGGTCGGCCATCGGCGGGCGAGACTATCCGCCTACCCGAGCGCGACGTCGAAGGCCTCGGCCGCGGCCGCGGCGGTTCGGTCGATCGCCGCCTCGTCGTGGGCGAGGGACACGAACCACGCCTCGAACTGCGACGCGGGCGGATAGACCCCCCGGTCGAGCAGAGCCCGGCAGAACCGCCCGTAGGCGTCGAGGTCGCACCGGGAGGCTCCCGCAAAGTCGCGAACGGGATCGGCGCTGAAGAACGGCGTCACGAGCCCGCAGACCGAAGCGATCTGGACGGGACGCCCGGCGACCCCCTCCCTGAGCCCGGAGGCGAGACGCTCGGTGAGGGCACCCAGCCGGTCGTACGCGCCGGCGTCGAGGTGTTCCAGGGTGGCGAGCCCTCCGGCTACGGCGAGCGGGTTGCCCGACAGGGTCCCCGCCTGGTAGACGTCCCCGGCCGGGGCCACCCGCCCCATCAGCTCTCGGCTTCCGCCGAAGG
This sequence comes from uncultured Actinomycetes bacterium, assembly GCA_963755775.1. GTDB lineage: Bacteria > Actinomycetota > Thermoleophilia > Solirubrobacterales > 70-9 > AC-56. The sequence continues at coordinate 73,829 of CAVWKY010000002.1, forward strand.
CCGCAGCGGGGAGGCCCCCGCCCAGCACCTTCCCGAGGACGGTCAGGTCGGGCAAGACGCCATAGAGCTCCTGCGCGCCGCCGCGGGCAACGCGAAACCCGGTGATCACTTCGTCGAAGACGAGCAACGCATCGTGGGCATCGGCCTGCTCGCGAAGCCACGCGAGGTAGCCGGCATCCGGCGGGACCACCCCCATGTTCGCCGCGATCGGCTCGCAGACGATCGCGGCGACCTGATTTCGGGACAGGGCCTCCGCCACCATCGTGCGGTCGTTCCAGGGCACGACCAGCGTGTCGGCCGCCTGCGCCTCGGTCACGCCCGGGCTGGCCGGGATCCCCTGCGTCGCCAGCCCGGATCCGCCCTCCGCGAGCAGCCCATCCACGTGTCCGTGATAGGCGCCCGCGAACTTCACGACCTTGTCGCGGCCGGTTGCCGCTCGCGCGAGGCGCAGGGCGCTCATCGAGGCCTCGGTGCCTGAGCTGACCATCCGCACCATCTCCACCGACGGGATGCGCTCGCAGACTTCCGCGGCCAGCTCGACCTCGCCCTCGGTCGGCGCGCCATAGCTGGTGCCCGACTCGGCGGCGTCGCTGACCGCGGCCACGACATCCGGGTGGGCATGGCCGAGGATCAGCGGGCCCCACGAGCAGACCCAGTCGATGTACCGGTGATGATCGGCGTCGATCAACTCGAAGCCCCGACCCCTCTGCACGAAGAGCGGATGATCGCGACCGATGGCCTTCATCGCCCGGACCGGCGAATTGACCCCGCCCGGGAGCAGGCCGGCGGCGCGAGCGTAGAGGACCTCCGAGGTGCGCGTGTCGAGGCCCGAGGAGGCCTCAGTCATCCCCCGGCGTGCTCCCGCTCCCAGTTGGAGTATTCGTCGGTGAAATAGCGCAGCCTCACCTTCTTGAACTCGGTGGAGGAGTAGAGGACGGCGCGGTTCTCGCCGTGCAGGTGGTGCTCGGCGGCGATCCGGTCCAGGATCGCATCGCACTCCCCCTTGGAGCGTCCGTGGGCCATCGTGAACACGGAGTACGGCCAGTCCGGATAGGTGGGCCTCTGGTAGCAGTGGGATATCCCGCGCACGGCCGCCATCCTGCCCCCGACCTCCAGGACCTGCTCCTCGGGCACCCGCCAGACGCCCATGCCGTTGGCAGAGAACCCGGCCCGCCGGTGATAGAGGATCGCGGCCACCCGGCGAAGCAGCTTTCGATCGACCATCCCCTTGAGATGGTCGAGGAAACGGTCGGTCTCCATTCCGACCTGCTCGGCCGCGGCGGCGTACGGTTGGTCCACGACCGCCATCGGGCCTTGGAGCGCGCGGATCACGGCGACGTCCGTGTCGTCGTAGGGCTGGGGGCCGAGCTCGCGGGGCGGCGCCGCGTCGACTGCGGCGGCGAGCGCCTCCGTCCCCTGTTCCATCTCCAGGTTCATGTTGATCTTGAACAGGGTCAGGGTGGGCAGCTGGCGGAGGGACTCAGCCCCCGTCTCTCGCTGCAGCACCTCGAGCGTGCCCTCGATCCCAAGCGCCGAGTCCGGCGGCGTGGCGATCGTGAACCAGAGGTTGAACTCGTGCGTGCGCAGGTAGTTGTGGGAGACGCCGGGATGCGCGTTGACGACCTGGGCCGCGCGGTGGGGGTTACCCGGATCGACCTTGGCGGCGACGAGCATCGAGGCGTAGCCGAGCGCCCGGGTGTCGAAGATCGGGGTGATCTCGCGGATGATCCGCTGGTCGAGAAGCCGCCTGGTCCGGGCGCGGACCTCCTCGACCTCCAGCCCCGAGTCCCGCGCGACGGCGGCGAACGGCTCGGGCTCAAGCGGAAAGCTCGACTGGAGCAGGTTCAACAGGAGCTTGTCGGTTTCGTCGAGCGGCGCCGCGGCTCCGTCCCTGCGCGAGCGAACCTTCGGCCGCGGCTTGGAAAGTGGCGCGCTGGAGCCGCTCAAAGCCAAGCCGCGGCGTCCTTGGCGTAGTAGGTGAGCACGAGGTCTGCGCCGGCCCGCCTGATCGCGGTGAGCGTTTCCAGGACCGCCGAGCGCTCGTCGATCCAGCCGTTCAGTGCGGCGGCCTTGAGCATCGAATACTCCCCGGAGACGTGGTAGGCGGCCACGGGGGCGCCGGTCTGCGCCTTGATGTCACGGATCACGTCGAGATACGGCGTCGCCGGCTTCACCATCACCACATCGGCGCCCTCCTCGAGGTCGAGCTTCGCCTCGCGGACGCCTTCGAGCGCGTTACCCGGGTCCATCTGGTAGCCCCGTCGGTCCCCGAACTCGGGGCTGGACTCAGCGGCTACGCGGAACGGGCCGTAGAAGGCCGACGCGTACTTCGCGCTGTAGGCGATGATCGAGACGTTGGAGTGCCCCTCGTCGTCCAGCTGAGAGCGAATCACCCCCACGCGGCCATCCATCATGTCGCTTGGGGCCACCACGTCCGCGCCCGCCTGGGCGTGCGAGATCGCCGTCTTCGCCAGTAGCTCGAGCGTCAGGTCGTTGTCCACTTCGCCATCGCGAACCACTCCGCAGTGGCCGTGCGACGTGTACTCGCACAGGCAGACATCCGTGATCACGACCAGCTCGGGGTGCGCGTCCTTCAGGGCTCGCACCGCCATCTGGACCACCCCCTCCGGATCGTAGGCGCCCGTGGCGGCCTCGTCCTTGGAGGATGGGATGCCGAACAGGATCGCGGCGCGGATCCCCACCGCCTGGAGCTCGGTCGCCTCCGCCACCAGCTCGGAGATCGAGAAGCGCTCGATGCCGGGCATCGAGGGGACCTCCTCGCGCACCCCTTCGCCGGCGACCACGAACATGGGCTGCACGAGGTGCCGCGGCGACAGCTCGGTCTCTCGCACCAGGTCACGCAGGGCCTTGGTCCGCCGCAGCCTCCGCATGCGCGTGGCGGGAAAGCTCACGGGCGTGATTCTACGGTGGCCGCCCGGCCGCGCCCGCCGAGCCGCTCAGGCGAACCGGCGCAGGGCCAGCCGGGCGAGGACGCCGTAGGCAACGACCAGGGCGGCCAGGTGGAGCAGTGGCGCGCCGATCGCCGGCCCAGCCGCGTCCAGCCCACCCGAGATCGCATCCAGGGCGGGATGGAACGGGAACAGCGCACGAAGGACCTCGATCACGTCGAAGAGGGCGGGGCTCACGGTGCCGGACTGGACAAGTGACACGAACGCGATCGGCAACGCGATCATGAACGCGAGCAGGGAACTGGCGCGGACCTCGCGCGCGGCGGCGCCGATCGCCGCACCAAGGGCGGCGAAGGCAGCCCCGCCGGCAACGATTGCCGCTCCGAAGAGCGGGAACCGCGACCAGTCGATGTCGACGAAAGGCGAGAGCCCGGCCAGCATGAGCAAGGTCACCGCGATCGACAGGACCACCCCCAACACCACCTTCTCCACCAGCAGTGCCGTTCGCCCGACCAGCCCCCGGGTCAGGCGCGCAAATGCGTTCTCCTCCCGCTCCAGCGCCAGCGAGCCGGCCACCAGCAGGACGGTCACGAACATCAGGGTGACGGTCGTGGCAACCGAGATCGCGAACGAGTCCAGGCCTGGGGGCGAGCCCGACAGGACCTCCTTCTGCACCTCGATCGGATGGGCGATCGAGCTCAGCAGTGGGTTGGCGAGGTTGAGGTTCTGCCGAGCCAGCCGCGAGAACTGGATCACCCGCTCGAGATCCTCACTGACGGGGCTCTTCGCGGGCAAGTCCGATCGCAGCGCCTCGAGGATGCGCTCGGTGTTCTTGAGGCCGAGAACGTTGAAGGTCTGGCCGAGCAGGTCAAAGCTCCCGCCTCTGAGCAGCAGGCTCAGGTAGTTGGCCGAGATCCGGGTCACCTGCTCGGAGATCCGCAGGTTCGCCTCGGTGATCAGCGAGCTGATCCGATCGTCCACGAGACGCGCCTTGACGGGGTCCTCCTCGTTGACCAGGACCCGGACGGTCGGCTGCGTGGGCGCCAGCGAGCCCAGCGACTCCAGCCGATCGATCAGGTCCGGCGGCAAGATCAACGCCGCGAGGGCGTCGCCGGACTCGACCATCTCACGGGCCTCACGCTCGCTGGACACCCTGACGCAGTCGATCCGCGAGCACAACTCGCTCCGAGCGCCCGCGATATCGAACTCGGTGCCGGCGAGGACGAAGGGCTCGCCTTCGGGTACCTGGTTGAGGAAGGCCACCCGCGGCGTCTCGGGGCCTCGCGACAGAGCGAAGCCGATCAAGATGGCGATCGTCACGGGATAGGCGATCAGCAGCGCGGTGACCAGCGGCGAGCGCCGAAGGATCTGCAAGTCCTTGAGGAAGAGCCAGCGCATGCCCGGCAGCTCAGTGGCCTCGGTCCCGCAGGAAGGCGACGAAGGCCTGCTCGAAGTCGCGCGCGCCCGACTCGGGAACCGCGGCGTGCAGGTCCGTCGAGGTGCCGTCGAATAGCGCCTCCCCGTCGGCGAGGACCAGCAGCCGCTGTCCGTATCGCTCGGCCTCGGCGATGTTGTGGGTGGAGAAGATCACGGTGGTTCCCGCTCCCGCCAACGCCAGAACGAACTCCCACAGCCGCTCCCGCTGACGCGGATCCAGGCCGGCGCTCGGCTCATCCAGCAGCAGCACGCGCGGACGCGCCAGCAAGCCGATGGCGATGTTGATGCGCTGCTGGTTTCCGCCCGATAGGGTCCCGACCTGGTCGTCGCTGCGCTCGGCGAGCCCCGTTTGCTCGAGCATCTCCTCCACGACCGCATCGACGTCGGCGACCCGCTCGAGGTGGGCGAACAGGCGCAGGTTCTCGGTCACCGTCAGCCGCCGATAGAGGGCCGCCTGCTGGGGGATCCATCCGATCTCCCCTGGGGGACGGCTGACGCTGCCGTGGTCCTGGCGCCTGATCCCCGCGAGGATCGAGAGCAGCGTCGTCTTACCCGCCCCGTTCGGGCCGATCACCGCCAGCAGCTCGCCCGGGTGCGCGTCGAAGCTCACGCCCTTGAGGGCCACGCGTTCGCCGAAGCGCTTGACGAGCCCGCGCGCCTCGATCATCACCGTGCCGTCCGAGGTGTCGCTGCCTGAGTCGCCGACCACGGCGAGGAAAGCTAGACGGTGGACGATCCGGGCTACCCCGGATGCAGCGACCCGACCAGTTTCAACGGCTATCGCTCGCGCGGCGCAACTTCCATTACCCGGGCTTGTTACTGGAGCGAGGCAACCGATGAGAGCTTCCGCAACACCAGGGGTAGAGCGGCTCAGGGAGACCGAGCGGCTGAGCAGGGGGGTCAGGCGACCGCGATTGATTCGGCAAGCGAGCGCCTGGATGCCGCATCGGCCTCCCGAGCCGCTCCCCCTGCAGGACCTCGAGCAATCCCAGGCGATCCGATGGGTCGACATCTACGGGGAAGGCCTTCAGAAGGGGGAGGCGATGGCGCTGCTCGACCCGATCTGCGGCGGGCAGCTGAACGAGAAGATGGCCCGAGACCTGGTCACCCCCGAACGCTTCGCCGCGGGTGGGAGCTACCGCAACAGCGATGTCCGGATCACATCCACTTTTCGGGTGCGCCATCTGCGGCGCGACCCGGACGGAAACGGGGGAGGGAAGATCACGTCGGTCTTCGAACCGGTCCAGCTGCTCGTGGGCGAGAGCTGGCTGCTGAGCTGCTGGCATCCGCCCCGCGTCTTCCGCGGCCTTGACGAGGCGGCCCAGCACGGCGAGGACTCCTCGAACGGTCTTTATCTCGCGGTCGCCGAGCGCTGGCCTGCCGTCCGTGCCACGGGCGCCGGGGACCTGGCGGCCTTGATTCAGCGAGAGCTGGCGATGGCCAACGGCTATCGCACCTCGCCAAGCTGAAAACCCAAGCGCGCCGGCCGTGCGGTCCCGGAGGGGGAGGGACCGCACGGTTGGCGTCCTCGCGGGCTGGGCGGCTTGATCTAGGCTCCCTCGCTCGTGCGCGTCCTCTTCATCGGCGACATCGTCGGCCGTCCCGGTCGTGCCGGGCTGGCCGCCGCGATGCCGGAGCTCCGTGAGCGCCACTCGCCCGACCTGGTGATCGCCAACGGTGAGAACGCCGCCGGCGGGCTGGGGATCACCGAGAAGACGGCGACTGAGATCCTGGAGTCGGGCGTCGACGTGATCACCACGGGGAACCATGTCTACCGCCACCGCGACGCGTACGAGTTCCTCGATCGCAGCGAGCGGGTGGTGCGGCCCGCCAACTACCCGGCCGGAAATCCGGGCCGCGGGACGACGATCGTCACGGCCGCGGCGATGCGCGTCGGGGTCCTCAACCTGAGCGGTGCGGTCCACCTTCGCGTCGCCCGCTCCCCGTTCGCGGAAGCTGACGCTCAGCTCGCCAAGCTCGACGGCGACGTCGATGCTGTCGTGGTCGACTTCCACGCCGAGGTCACGAGCGAGAAGGTCGCCATGGGCTGGCACCTCGACGGCCGTGCCGCCGCCTGCCTGGGCACTCATACCCACGTCCCCACGGCCGACGCCCGCGTGCTGCCGGGCGGCACCGCGTTCATCAGCGACGTCGGAATGACAGGCTCACGGGCGGGGGTGATCGGGGTGCGCCGCGAGCAGGCGCTCGAGTCGTTTCGGACCCAGATGCCGGTGAAGTTCGACACCGCCGAGGAGGACCTCTGGGTGAACTCCGTGGTGGTCGAGGTCCGCGAGGACGGCCTCGCCGACTCAATCGACCAAGTGCTGGTTCCCGCGCCTGGCTAGCCCGGCGTTAGCATCGCCGCCCGTGAACGAGTCGGCCGCACCGAGGCTCGGGGAGCGCTTCGCTCACGCGTTCGCGCTCGCCTTCGAGCTGCACCGAACCCAGACGCGCAAGGGGTCCGGCATTCCCTACGTCGGGCACCTACTCGGCGTCACCTCGATCGTGATCGACGATGGAGGGTCCGAGAACGAGGCCATCGCCGCCCTGCTCCACGACTCCGCCGAGGACCAGGGCGGACGCGCGACGCTGCAGGGGATTCGCGACCAGTTCGGGGACAAGGTTGCCGACATCGTGGAGCACTGCAGCGACCACCTGGACGAGCCCGAACCGCCGTGGCGGGAGCGAAAGGAGAGCTACCTGGCACGGCTCGAGCATGCGCCCGCCCCGGCGCTCCACGTCTCGCTTGCCGACAAGGTCCACAACGTGCGGACGATCCTGCTCGACTACCGCGAGCTCGGCGAGCCGCTGTGGGAGCGCTTCAACGCCGGGCGCGACGAGGTGCTCTGGTACTACCGCTCCCTCACGGAGGTCTTTGGCCGGCGGTTTCCGGGGCCGCTCGCGGACGAGCTCGCCAAGTCGGTGGCCGACCTCGAGCGCGTGATCGAAGCGGCCTAGCGCCCCGGGCGCGGCTACGATCCACCCGCGATGCAGGGGCACGTGCGGCTGTTGCCGGCGATCGTCGGCGCCGCGTTGGCGACGCTCGCCGGCCTGCTCGGCCACGCTGCCGCTGCCACCACCCGGTCCACCGCCGCGGAAGCTTCGACTCGGATCACCGCTGCCCCGGGGCCGAAGACGTTCGAGCGCCGTCCTCGATTCCGGTTCGACTCGCCAAGCGATCGCTCGGCTCGGTTTCAGTGCTCGCTTGCGCGCGGACGGTGGCGGCCATGCTCGTCGCCGTACCGCAGTTGGCGACTGGGGCGCGGGCGCCACACGTTCAGGGTCCGTGCCATCGTCGGCGGCGTCAGCGATCCAACCCCGGCAGAGCGGCGGTTCCGGGTCGTGCGCCGCAGCGTGACACTTGGGCGCTCGGTGCGCGGTAATCCGCTGCGAGCGGTGCGGCTTGGCGATCCGAACGCGGCGCGGAAGACCCTGGTGGTGGGGTCGATCCACGGAGACGAGAACGAGGGACACGAGGTCGTTCGCGTCCTGAAGCGTCGCTACCGAAACCTCCGGGGAGCCGAGCTGTGGGTCGTCAAGACGATCAACCCGGACGGTGTCCACGCCCACCGACGCCAAAACGCCCGCGGAGTCGACCTGAACCGCAACTTCTCCTACCGCTGGAGCGGCGCGGCCGCCTCCAGCGCCGAGGATCCGGGCCCACGCCCATTCTCCGAGCCTGAGAGCAGAGCTCTCAGGCGGCTCGCCACGCGTCTGAAGCCGCGGGTCACGATCTGGTACCACCAACCCTGGGGACAGGTCCTGCTGCCCTGTCACGGGCCCGCGCCGGCGCAGCGCCGCTATGCCCGCCTCTCAGGACTGCCAACGAAGCGCTGTCGCGGCCAGCACCTTCACGGCACGGCGACGAGCTGGCAGAACCACCGGCTGCCGGGCACCGCCTTCGTCGTCGAGCTGCCGGGGGGCGAGCTCCCAAACCGACGGGCGCGACGCCACGCTCGCGCGACGGCCAAGGTCGCGTCGCGAGATCGCCCGCATGAACGTCACGTACCGAACCGACAGCCGCAGGCGTCGCCAGCAAAGGTCGGCCGGCCCCGGATCGACCGTGACCCGATCCCGTACGAAGCAAAGCGGCGCCACCAGATGGCCGCCTACTCCAAGCGCCATTACGGAAGGCGCCGGTGGCAGCTGCGAAACCACCGTGTGATCGTCCTGCACTTCACCGCGGGATCGACCTACAGGTCCGCGTGGGAGACGTTCGCCGCCAACGCCCCCAACCGCGGCGAGCGCCCGGGGGTCTGCTCGCACTTCGTGGTCGCCAAGAACGGGCGCATCCACCGGCTCGTGCGACCGGGGATCCGGTGCCGGCACGCGATCGGGCTGAACCACCGCGCGATCGGGGTCGAGATGGTGCAGGAGGCAGGCCCAAGCTCACGCTGGGCCGATCGCCAGATCCTCCATCGCCATCGCCAGATCAGGTCCGCCCTACGGCTCGTGGGCTGGCTCAAGCAGCGGTTCGGGGTCAGGATGCGCGACGTGATCGGCCATTCGATGGCCAACGAGAGCCGATTCTTCAAGGACCTCGAGGGATGGCGAAACGACCACACCGATTGGCTGCCCCGCGACGTGTTCGAGTTTCGCCACCGGCTGCGCAAGCTGCTGAGGAGGAGCGGGTGAGCCTGGTCCACCTGATCCGCGAGCCGCAGGGCGATCCCCGGGGAGCCCTCGTCCTCAATCACGGGCGCGGCACAGACGAGCACGACCTCCGCGGACTGCTCGACGAGCTCGACCCGGAACGCCGGCTGTTGGGAGTGACGCCCGGCGCCCCCCTTACGAACGTCCCGCCGGGTGGACGGCACTGGTATCTCGTCCCCAGAGTCGGCTTCCCCGATCCCAAGACCTTCGCCGACAGCTACCGCCTGCTGACCGATTTCGCGGATGGGTTGCTCGAGGACCGTGGCATCGCCTGGGATCGCACCGTGATCGGCGGGTTCTCGATGGGCGCGGTGATGTCCTACGCCGTGGCCCTCGGCGAAGGCCGCCCCTCGCCCGCGGCAATCGTCGCGCTGAGTGGCTTCGTCCCAACGGTCGAAGGCTGGAGCCCCGAGCTCGAGTCCAGACGAGGCCTGCCAGCCTTCGTCCACCACGGACGCAACGATCCGGTCATCGACGTCCGCTTCGCGCGGGAGGCGAGGCAGCTCATGGCCGACGGCGGACTCGAGATCGAGTACCTCGAGACCGACGCCGGGCATTGGGTGCCGCCGCAGCTCTTGCCGCCCCTGCGCGAGTTCGTCGCACAGGCGCTCGAGCTGACCTCCGGATGAGCGCCGTCGAATGAGCGATTGACATCCCAATGCGTGCCCAACCACTCATTCGATCGACCCGAGGGGCCGTCGGATTCCGTGCGCCGCCGCGCCGCCGCGGGCAGAAGTCTCTCCTTTCGACTCTCCCTCCGCGCCCAGCGCCGTTATGAGCAGCCCGAAGAACCAGGGGATGTAGAGGTAGAACCAGTGCTCGGCGGTGAGTTGGACCGCGATCAGAATCGCCGCCGAAAGCGCAGCAATCCGAGGCACGGAACGGCGGCGCGGGACGAATGCCACAATCACGGCGAGCCCAATCGCGAGAGCCTTGACCAGGGTCTGGAGCCACTCGAGCGAATCGGTTTGTCCCCAGATGCTGAATGGCGAGTCGCGGTTGAGCTGGCTCTTCACGGTGCGCTCGTAGAAGCTCGCGAGCCCGGGGTCGATCGTGGGCAGGGCCAGCAGCAGCGCCGCCGTGCCCATGAACGCAAGTGAGAAGTAGGCCAGTCCGCGAAGCCTGGAGGACACGGGCAGGCCGCCTCCCGCCCGATCGAGCACCCCGCGTTCCCCGGTCGCGAACAGGGGAGCCAGGGCAATGGGAGCGAACTTCGCGAGCGTCGCAAGCGCGAGCAGGAAGCCCCGCTTGATCGGCGATGCGAATAGGGCCAGGGCCCACACGAGCAGTGCCGCGAGCAGGGCGTCGTTGGAGTTCGACTGCAGCGCGTACGCGGTGAACGGGTACGCGGCCCAGGCGAACGCGAGGATGATCCCGAGGCGGTTTCCGGCCAGGCGCCGGCCGAGCACGAACAGCCCGGCAAGCGTGGCCAGGTCGAAGCAGATGGCGGCGGCGTGGGCCGCCGGGAGGTCGTCCCAGGTGCCATGCCAGGGAAGCGCCAGCTCGAACGGCAGGTAGGCGAGGTAGTTGAACGGCCCGTAGGTGTCACCGAAGGGGTTATCGGAGGGGAACCCGTCCCAGATCGGCTCGCCGTGGGCGATGTGATCGGCGCCGATCACTCCCGCGTAGCCCACGTCGATTACCCCGGAGTCGGCGACGTTCAGGGCGATCCGAAAGCCGATCAGAAAGGCACTCCCGACCGCCAGCCAGACGGTGGGCGCGGATGGTCGAAGGCCCTCTTTGGTGCCCCGAAACCCGACCCACGCCATCCGCGCCAGCAGGTACATGAGCGGCGGGTAGGCCAGCGGAACGCTGACGCCGATGTTCGCGTCGTTGAAGAAGGCCTCCGAGATCCCAAAGCTCAGCAGGACCAGCAAGTCGAGATGGACGACCCGCCTCAAGCGCCGCAAGTCCAGCAGGCCGAGCAGGAAGATCGCCGCCAGCGGCAGCCACACGTAGGGAGCGTTCAGCTTGTGACCGAACTGGTCCGGGTATCCGCGGGCCATCTGCCAGGCGACCTGGTAGCCGGTCCACGACTCGCGCACCGTGCCGCTGGCGTCGTCGACGATCACCTGCGCCCGATTCGCCCCGCCGGCGTAGAAGTCGACCTGCCAGGTGCCCGGCTTCGATTCCGCCTCGGCTCTCAGTGGGCCGTACCGTTCTCGCTGCTCACCCACCTTCGGATCGCGGCGGGCGATCCGGATCGCGTCGGCGCGGGTCAGGTTCGTGGATCGTTGGGGACCTGTGGTGACGGTCGTCGCCGATCCGTTCTTCGATGCCGGCGTCGAGCCGGGAGCCGGGGTCTCCTGCGCCGCCGAGGAAGAGGTGAAGACGAGCAGTGACGCGGCGAATGCGGCGCCGGCGAATGCGGCGCTCGCCGCTGGGTGGCTCAGACCGCGTTTCTCCCGAAGGTCCACAGCTTGTTACCGATGAAGTTGAACGGCATCGCGGCAGCCACGGCGAGGGCCTGGGAGGGCAGCTCGGGTGCCCCGGCGACGTCCACGAGCAGGTACAGCAGGATGAGGTTGACACCCAGCGCCAGAACGCTGACGGTGAAGAAGCGAGCGGCCTGGAATCCGGGATGGCCGTCAGTGGCGCGGAAGGTCCACTGGCGATTCCAGAGGAAGTTGTTGGTCACGGCGACGCAGAACGCACCCACAGCGGAGGAGATGTGATGCAGGCCGAGCCCCTGGGTCAACAGGGCGAAGACGGCGAGGTTGACGATGTAGCCGGTGCCCCCGACCACCCCGAATTTGAACAGCTGTACCCAGTTCTCGGGCTTGCGGGTGCCGAGATGGATCCGAAGCGCGAGCTGCCAGGTCCAGTCGGCGGCGCGGGCCGTCGCGTCACGGGCGCGCTCCGTCCGCCCCGGCGCTCGAGCCGGCTCGGCCCGGGCCTTCGGGACCTCGACGGTCGGGCCTCGGCCCTCGATGCCCCTCATCCCTCGACCCCAGCCGGGACGCCGGCGAACGGCTCCGCGGCAAGTTCGCCGTCGCTGCTCGACCCGACCCCGAAGTGCTCCAGCACCAGCCCCGCGACGTCGCGAATGGCCCATTGGTCGCGGGCCTCCTCCACGCCTTGGTCGAACCCGCAGAGCACCAGCGGCCCCTGGGAGTCGCCCGCCCGCAGCGCCCCGTGGCTGGCACCGCCCACGTGCGTGGCGCCGCCCCAGTCGACGCACTCGTAGCCCGGCGCCAGCGAGACGAGCAGGTCGCCCGCGTTCGGGGCCCGCAGCGCCGCCCACAGTCGCCCCAAAGCGTCCGGATAGGTGCCGCTGTCGAGGATCCCGTCGGGACAGGCGACGGACAGCACGCGAAGATCGCCGTCGAGGTCCCAGCCGGCGCCCCGCCGATCCACGGCCTGGGAGCCTGGCCGAAAGCGAAGCTCGCCCCGCGAGCGCTGTACGACGGCCTCGGGCTCGGCGCCGTTGTCGAACGAGAGCCACGCCACCAGCTCGACGCCCTTCGTGGCCCGCAGGCGTCTGCGCACCGCGCGGTGAACTCGAGCCCCGCGGTTGCCCTCCGCGAGGACGTAGACGCCGGCCGCCCGCGCCGTGGGACTCACCGCAAGCTCAGCCGAGGCGGTGGGCCCGGCGTTCGGGGCGAGGACCGTCCAGTCCTGGCCCAGCGCCTCAGCAAGCGGCACGCGCTTGTCCACGTCCGTCTGCGCATGATCGGCCACCAGGATCACCGCGTGGGTGTCGAGGAAGGCGTCCATGCCCCCCGCCTCGTCCACGAGCTCGCCGAAGCTCCGGTCGGCATGGGCGATGGAGTCGCTCATCGCCCCGACACCGTGGACATGGGTGTGGTGGTCGTTGTCGGGGAGCGAGAACAGCAGGAAGTCGTACAGGTCCTCGCGCACCAGCTCGCGGCCGACGCAGGCCGAGTAGGCGTCGCGCGTACCGGGGCGGGCGAGGGTTGGCTTGCACGGAACCCTCCGGCTGGCGTAGAGCTCGCCGTAGAAGAGCTCATCCGGCCCCCAAACGGCGTGACGGAAGTTCGCGGCCACCGCCACGCGGCGCATCAGGCCTTCGAGGCTCAGCTCGTGGCGACGGCGGCCACGGTAGATGAGGAACGGGGTGACCGCCGTCCGCACCCCGCCATCGCCCAGCCGCTCGAACACCGTCTCCACCTCGTGCGAGAGGTGGGCCATGTTCATGTTGTAGACGGTGTCGTACAGGGTCCTGAACAGGCCAAACGCACGGGTCGCCTCGAACGAGGATCCGTACTCGACGTAGCGCCGCTCCGCGCGGTGGTACCAGTTCATCCCGCTGATCCCGTGGCGGTCTGGGCCGGCGCCGGTGACGATCTCCGAGCAGGCAACGGGAGTAACCGAGGGAAAGGACGACACGCAATCCTCGATCAAGGCGCCGCGCTCGACGAGGGCCCCGAAGTTGGGCGCCAGGTCGTCCGCGATCGCACGCAGCAGCATGTCGGTTCGCAGGGAGTCCACGACGACCAGGCACAGCTTTCGCTCGGCGGGCATTCGATCTGAGTGTGACGGCAGCGAAGGCGCGAGGCTCACCTGAGCACGCGCAGCCCCTCGTGCTTGCGCTGGGCTCGCCGGTGCCGTGCCGATCCCAGCCAGCCGATCGCCGCCACGGCGATCAGGGCGAGCGGCTCAAGAAACAGCGACACCGCGGCGAGGACGAGGGCGATCAGGGCGACGATGATCCCCACCGACGAGGCGCCCTCGTGGCGCGCCTGAGCGCCCGCGACGACGCCGTTCACGACTCCGAACGCCACCACGGCAATCGCCGCGCCCACCGGCCACCCGGGCCACGCCGGATGGTCGGCTGCGGCGAGCGAGGCCCCGAACAGCAGCCCGCCGCCGATCGCCGCGATCGCGGCGAGCACGAAACCGACGACGCCCCGGCGCCCGGAGGCACCGGCGAAGGTGCCGGCCGCGAGCGCCAGGCCAATTCCCTGGCAGGTGGCGAGGAAGAGGTCCATCCGCGAACGGTAAGGCTAGCGACGGCGCTCGGCTGCTAGCCGAACCTGAGGGTGCGGCCACAGCCCGCGAGCGTCACCGCAAGCGGGCCGTCGGTAGTCACCCGCAGCTGCGGGTGGCAGGTGAGCTGGGCGCGTACGGGATGAATCGTCAGGGCGGCGAGGTTGTGGGTGTCCAGATGCAGCACGTTCCTTCGCGGCGCGCTGCGTCCTGGCGCCCAGGTCTTCCTGCGCTCGGTGTACGCGAAGGGCCCCAGGTTCCCCCCCTGCAGGCTCCCGCTGCTCGTCTGGGTCGGGTTCCGCGTCGGGTCCATCAGGCCGAATCCCTCGGACCGCGCGTCCACCCTCCCCAGGGGAGCGCCCCCGGTGGAGTTGCGCAGGCGCAAACCGGAGACCCAGTAGGCGTGGTTGGCAACGGTGCCGGCAACCGGGAAGTCCATTCTCGGGTTGACCACGTAGGTGACGTGGGCCGGGTTGCGCTGGACCTTGGAGGTGCCGAGAAAGCTCGCGACCGGGGCGTATTGGTCGTTGACCGCGAGCGCGAAGTGATCGGCGCTCGTGAACAGGTCGAAGACGTACCGATAGCCGAGGTTGTCGAAGGTCCGCGCCTGGGCGACCGGACCGGCGACCGGGACCAGCTCATCCTCGGTGCCGTTCCAGATCATGAAGGGGACGTTCCGCACCGAGGCGAGCATGCGGTTGGTGTTGCTGGCCTGACCGCCGGGCTGCGGCGGCGAGGGCGGCACCCAGACTCCCAGCCCGGGTGGCCCGACGACCGGGTTCGCGCGGGCGAAGAGGTCCGGGTACTGGGTCGCGAACTTGTAGGTGCCGTAACCACCCATCGAGTAGCCGGAGAGCGAAGTCCACTCGGGATCCAGCGGATAGCGCGCGGCGACGTCCGCCCAGACCTCGAAGGTGTCCGCCCCGGCCTGCCCCCAGTACCAGCCGTCCGGCCCCCTGCCTTCGGGCGTGATCACGATGGACCCCGGCCCCCGCTCGCCGAGCTGCGACTGGTTGCGGCTGTCGGAGAACTGGTTGTAGTTCGCGCCGAGCGAGTGAAGCAGCAGGGTCAGGCCGTAGCCGCCACTTGGAGGAGGCTTCCTCGGGATGTAGATCGCATAGGGCTGAAGCCGTCCCCGCAGCTCCCCCTTGCAGTCGGTGGGCTGGCCGCAGGTCGACTCGTACTGGGCGCCCTGCTGGGTCTCGAAGTGGCTCGCGAGGATGCGGTTCATCGGCCCGAAGCGCGGAACGCCCTGCGGGGACCCGAAGAGGTTGTCCGTGACGCCGCGCTCGAGCTTGCCGAAGTCCACGAGGGCGTGAAACGGGCTCAGGTTTCCGCGGGCGAGCGCGTTGCCCTGCTGGCGATCGCGCCACCAGGCCGGATCGGCGAACACGGTGTCCGGCGGGAAGGTTTGTTGCCAGGGCTCAGCGAAGCGGAAGGCGGCGTTGAAAAAGGCGGTCGGGCTCGCCAGGCCGCCGGCGCCGCCGGGGTGGGCCGCGTCGGCGGCGCGCGCGGGGGACCAGATAGCGGCCGGCCGACGTGTCCCACAGGCCGACGCCCGCCGCCAGGCGGACCGTGGCTTGGCCCGGGTTCCACGCCCGGTGGGAAACGATGACCTGGATCTGGCGGCGCACCTTGTCCACCGACACCTGCGGAGCCGGGAGGATGGGCCGCCGAGTGGCGGCGTCGATCAGGTCCGCCTTTGATCCGTGGACGGTGAGAAACAGGCTCGCCGGGGCGCTCGCGTTTGCTCCATGTGGAAAGTCGCGCGGCTGCGCGGAGCCTCCGATGGCGATCGTCGTCCCCACCAGCGCCGGCTGCTTCATGGTGTTGAAGGTGATCCGGAAGGCGGTGGACTCGGGCCCGGGCTCCACCCGAAGCTCAACCAGGTCGGCGGCGTTGTTCGCGTAGACCGGGGCCGTCGGATAGGTGTAGGTGCCGTTCCGTCGCGAGAAGCTGTCGCCCGACGTCCTCGGATCCCCGGGATCGCGCGAAGGCGCCTTCGCCCCGTGGTCGTCATACAGGTAGTCCTGATAGAGGAACTCGCCGGCGCGGTAGGCGCTGGCGCCGGAGATCAAGATCGGCTTGGCGCTCCAACCGGGGGCGTTGGAGAGCTGCGGCGCCTGCGCCGGCGCCCGGTAGAGGATGTCCGGTCCGGGTCGGGGAGCGGGGCCGCGGTACAGGGAGCTCCCGGTCGCCAAGGCACCGCCAGGCAGCGCCATTGCCATTAGGCAAGCGACGAGGACGCTGATCCCAGCCCGCACCCCGAGCACGAGGGCACTGTACCGCCCCGGCGGCTCCTCGGCCGGCATCAGCGGGTCTGGAGCTCCGCGCCTCGAAGCGTCCTAGACCGCGATCGGTACCTGGTGCGTGGCCCGGAACAGCCCCTCGGGGTCCCAGGTCGACTTCACCCGGGACAGGCGCTTCAGCGCCTCCGGCCCAAACAGGGCGCTTGGCTCGGCAGCGCGCTCGGCGAAGTTGTAGTAGTCGCGCTCCGCGCCCCACGGGGAAAGCGCGTCCGTCAGCGCGTCCAGGTGGCGGTTCACGGGCTCGACTTGTTCGGGGGCCATGGCGATGCCGACTCCCAGGCACACGAACGCCCCGTCGAGGTGCGACAGGGCTCCAGCATTCTCGGGTTCCGTCGCCAGGGCGCCGCCGAGTTGGCGCAGCTCAGCCACCAGGAGAGGAGACCCTGAGCCGGGCCCGGCCACGTCGACGAACGCGTCAACCGCCTCCTCCGGCAGCTCGCGCAGGAGCTTGTGGTGAATCAACCCGGGCACGGGCTCCTCGGGGTCCATGTGGATGGTGACGATCTGCGACGCGGGCATCGTCGTGAACAGGTCCATCACCGGCTCGCCGAGCTCGCGGAGCGGAGCGACCAAGGCAGCTCCCTCCTCCGGGGGCCCCGCGTAGCAGGCTCCGAGGGTGATCAAGGGCCGGTCGCGAAGCTCCTCGGGCACCTCGGGCAGCGGAGGGAGGTGCAGGAACCTGGCGATCGAGGTCAGCTCGTCCGGGACGGACTCGGCCCACTCGCGATAGGCCTGGAGGATCGACCGAGCGTCGTCACCCGCCGGCAGCACCAGGCTGCCGGCGTAGACCTCGCCGACCGGCACCAGCCCGATCTCCATGGCCGTGACGATGCCCAGGCCGCAGCCGCCCCCCCGCAGGGCCCAGAACAGCTCCGGCTCGTGATCCTGGTCGACGCGGCGCGCCTCGCCGTCGGCCGTCACCAGCTCGACCGCCGTGACGCTGTTGCAGCAGAGCCCATAGCGGCGTCCGAGCCAGCCGAGGCCGCCGCCGAGCGAGTAGCCGACCACGCCGACGTCCGGGGAGGAGCCCGCGAGCGCTGCGAGCCCCGACTCGCCCGTGGCATCGAGGACATCCCGCCAGATCACGCCGGCCCCCACCCGCGCGACCCGGCGCTCGACATCAACCGCCACCTCCACGAGCCGGTCGGTCCTGACCAGCAGCGCGTCCTCGAGCGGTCCCAGCGGGACGGCGCCGTGGCCGGTGCCCTCCACTGCGACCCGCAGGCCATTCTGCCGCGCGTAGTCGATCGCCGCCGCGGCGTCTTCCACTTCGGTCGGGTAGACGACCGCGGCGGGCTGACGCTGCGCCGCAAGGTTCCACGCCTGCCTGGCGGCGTCCCATCGGTCCTCGCCAGGCCCCACCAGCTCCCCGCGGAGCCTCGACTTCAACTCCCCCAGATCCATCCGCGGCGGCGCAGGTTAGCGACAGGGCAGTGCAGCAGTCGGGTCCCTGCGACACACTTGGCGCCATGCCCGAGCCCCACGATTCGCCGACCACGCCCGGGGGGCGCCCCCTACCCGCTCACCGCCGTGCGCACCAGACCGCACACGACCTAGAGCGCTATGCGGGCCTCTTCGCCCAGCGGACCAGGGTCATGCGCTCCTCTGCGATGCGCGACCTGATGGCGATCACGGCGCGGCCGGAGGTGATCTCGCTGGCGGGCGGCCAAGCCGACACCACGACCTTCCCGCCCGAGAGCTTCGCGGCGCAGATGACGCGCATCGCGCAGGAATCGGCGGCGGAGGCGCTCCAGTACGGGCCCACCGAGGGCTTCAAGGAGATGAAGGCCGCGATCCGCGGCGTGATGGCGGCAGAGGGGATGGCGCCAGACCCTGAGGACATCATCGTCACCACCGGCGGCCAGCAGGCCATCGACCTGATCACGAAGACGCTCGTCGATCCCGGCGATCCCGTGATCTGCGAGGCACCGACCTATCCAGGTGCCGTGCCCGTGTTCTGCTCCTACCAGGCCGACACACACCAGGTCGAGATGGACGACGACGGGATGAAGATCGACGAGCTCGCAACGCTGCTCGATCGGCTCGCCAAGGACGGGCGGCGACCGAAGTTCATCTATTCGGTCCCCACGTTCCAGAACCCCGCGGGCGTCACCCTGTCGGCGGACCGCCGCCGCCGTCTCGTGCAGCTGGCGCGCGAACGCGAGGTCCTGCTGATCGAGGACAACCCGTACGGCTTGCTGCGTTACGAGGGCGAGCCCCAGACCCCGCTCTACCTCCTGGACGGGGGCGACTACGTGATCTACATCGGGACGCTCTCGAAGATCCTCTCGCCCGGGATTCGGCTGGGCTGGGCCGTCGCTCCTCCGCCCGTGATGGAGAAGATGGCGCTCGGCAAGCAGGCCACCGACCTGTGCACCTCCACCCTGGCCCAGTACTTCGCCCTCGAGTACTTCGCCGAGGATCGCTGGCGGGAATATGTGGACAGCCTCTGCGCCGTCTACCGGAGCCGTCGGGACACCATGCTCGAGGCGCTCGAGCGCCACTTCCCGGAGGAGGCCACTTGGACCCGCCCCGCCGGCGGCATGTTCGTATGGGCAACGCTGCCCTCGTACATCGACACCTCCGACCTCCTTGCGAAGGCGCTGCGGGAGAACGTCGCGTTCGTTCCCGGCGCCGCCGCATACGTGGATGGGGTGAGCGGCGCGAGCTCGATGCGGCTCAACTTCTCCGGGTTCGACGAGGACCGGATTCGCGAGGGGATCCGCCGGATCGGAAAGGTGGTCAGCGAGCAGGTCGCCCTCTACCAGACCATCACAGGCGAACACCCCCTGCCGTCGCCGTCGGGCGCGGGCTCGCCGAGCCACCGCGAACTCCCGGCGGAGCATGGGGACGTCGTCCCGCTTCGCCGCCGGCGCGAGGAGACCTAGCCCGCTCGATGAAGGTCGCCGTCCTCAAGGGGGGCAGATCGCTGGAGCGCCAGGTCTCGATGCGAAGCGGCGCCCGGGTCGAGGACGCGCTGACGTCCCTCGGCCACGATGTGGTCGGGCTCGACGTCGGCGCGGACCTGGTGAGCAACCTTCGCGAGGAGCGCCCCGACGCCGCCTTCATTGCGCTGCACGGACAAGGCGGCGAGGACGGCACCGTCCAGGAGCTGCTCGAGATCCTCGCGGTCCCCTACACGGGCCCTGGCGTGAGGGCCTGCATGCGCTCGATCGACAAGGTCGCCGCCAAGCACGAGCTGCGCGTCGCAGGGGTCCCCACGCCCGACTGGGCTGCGTTCAACGCCGTTGCGTTTCGGGAGCTGGGCGCCGCCGATGCCCTCCAGGAGATCGAGGCTCGGCTGGGCTTCCCGCTGGTGATCAAGCCTGCGTCGGGTGGCTCGTCGCTGGGGGTTCGCTTTGCGGGCGGCGCTGATCAGGTTCCGGAGGCGCTCGTCGCCGCGTTCTCCTACGACGATCGTGTGCTTTTCGAGCAACACGTGAACGGGCGCGAACTGGCGGTGTCCCTCGTGAACGGCATCGCCCTACCCGCGGTCGAAGCACGCCCACGCGAGGAGGACCGCTTCAGCTACGAGGCCCGCTATGAGATCGGCCGCACCGAATACGTCTGCCCAGCCGACCTCGGAGCCGCCGAGGGCGCGGTGCTCGACGCCGCCATGAGAACCTGGGACGCCCTCGGCTTCGAGAGCTTCGGACGAGTCGACCTGATCCTCGGCCCTGACGGGCCCCAGGTCCTGGAGGCAAACGCGATCCCGGGGCTCACCGACACATCGCTGCTGCCGATGGCGGCGGAGGCCGCAGGCATCTCCTTCGAGGAGCTCTGCGGCCGGATCCTGGACCTGGCCGCAGAGCGCGGAGCGGTTCCCTCGGCCACGCTCCCTGGCTGAACCTCGCGGGTCGGCAGCCCGAGTGGCGAGGAGGGCGGTGCAGGCGGCGGGTTACTCCTCGCCCTTGGCGAAGTCCTCAGGCGTCACCTGGTCGAGGAAGTCCTTGAACTTCTCCACCACTTCCTCGGTGTCCTCCACCTCGTGCTCGAACTCGATCGAGGATTCGTCGATGACGTCGTCGGCGGCGAAGATCGGCGCCTGGGTGCGAACCGCGAGCGCGATCGCATCCGACGGCCGCGAGTCGATCTCGAGCTCGGACCCGTTCATGGAGATCGTGATCGACGCGTAGAAGGTGTTGTCGCGCAGCTCGGTCACCGCCACCCGCTCGCACTTCGCGTCCAGCTGCTCGAGCAGGTCCGAGAGCAGGTCGTGCGTCATCGGACGGGGCGTCGAGGCGCCTTGGAGCTTCATCAGAATCGCCGCGGCTTCGGGGTGGCCGATCCAGATCGGCAGAAACCGGTTTCCATCGACGGTCTTCAGGAGGACGATCGGCTGCTTGCCAACCATGTCGAAGCTCACGCCGTAGATCTGCATCTGCTGCAAGGTCGTCTCCCGGGGGCCGCTCCGCAGCCTGGCCTGCGGGCCATTATAGGAGCGGCGATAATCGACGCCAGATGTCCGATGCGCGTCAACAAAGCTTCATCGACGCCCCCGTCGACGTGGTCTGGGAGCTGCTTGAGGACGTCGATCGCCACCCCGAGTGGTGGCCGAGAGTGCTCGAGGTGGAGTGCGAGGGGGACTTCGAGCCATCGTGCACCTATCGCGAGGTCGTTCAGGGGCCGGTGGGGCGCGATGAGATGCTGCTCCGGGTCGATCGAATGGAGGACTGCAAGGAGCTGCTGATCCGCTGCCTGAACACGGGCACCTACGTCCACTGGGTCCTCACCGAGGCCCAGGACGGCACCTTCGTCGACGCCCGGTTCGGCATGGAGCCCGCCAAGCTCCAGTATCGGGTCTTCGACTGGGTCGCCGGCAACAGGTACTTCCGAAACTGGCTCGAGCAGTCGCTCGACGCCATGAAGCGGGTCGCCTCCAGCCGAGCCCGGACGTAGCGCTGGCGGAAAGGGCACTCCGGACAGTGGGCGATCCTGGACTCGAACCAGGGACCTCCTCCTTATCAGAGAGGCGCTCTGACCGACTGAGCTAATCGCCCGCGCGCTGCTCATTTTACGGGGACGTCACCACCCCCACGCGCCGCGTGCGCCGGAATCGCTCGGCGTCGGTGGCAACTAGGGTGGAACCGCGATGCCGCGACGTCCCGACATGCCGCCCCTGAAGCGCGCGGTGCTCGCGGACGACCCGATCGAGCAGTTCCGCGACTGGTACCGGCGGGCCGCGCAGGAGATCCCGCTCCCCCATGCGATGGCGCTCGCCACGACGGACGCCGACGGAGCTCCCGATGCTCGCATGGTCCTGCTCAAGGGCTTCGGGCCGGAGGGCTTTCGGTTCTTCACCAACCTCGAGTCGGCGAAGGCGGGGCAACTGGCTACCGTGCCCCGAGCCGCGCTGGTCCTCTACTGGCGCGAGCTCGACCGCCAAGTGCGAATCCGTGGCCCCGTTGAACGCCTGTCCGCTGCGGGGTCGGACGAGTACTGGCGCAGTCGACCGCCGGAATCGCAGATCGGGGCCTGGGCGTCCCCCCAGAGCCGGCCGCTCCCCGACCGCGCCGCGCTGGACGCCCGCCTAGCGGAGGTGGAACAGCGCTTCCGCAACGGCCCGGTCCCGCGCCCCAAGTTCTGGGGCGGCTACGCCGTGCGTCCGGAGGAGCTCGAGTTCTGGCAGGGCCAGGCGGGGCGTCTGCACGACCGATTCCTCTACACCCGCGTTGGGACCGGCTGGCGGATCGAGCGATTGGGGCCGTAGGTCGGCATGCTCGTGACTTTGAACGTCCTGTACACGTCGAAAGTCACGAGCGTCCCGAAACGAGCGGTCCTCCACGTCCCAGTGTGGCGACCGGGTTCCCCAAAGCTCCCTCTTTACTGACCGCCCGAGAGCGGCCCGATCGAGATCGGACCTAGTACGCCCCGCCGCGCTCGCGCGCGAACCTCAACAGCTCCTCGAGGTCCTCGAAGTGGAGCTCCACCCGGATGCCGTGGCGGGCGGAGCGAACCCGCACGCCGGTGCCGAGCGCCGACTCGAGCGCTTCTTCCGCACGAGTCAGGGCGGCCTCCTTGTCCGGATGGGGAACGACCCTCCGCCGCTTCGCCAACGAGCCGTTCTTGGCGCGGCGCTCGGTCTCCCGAACGGACCATCCATGGGCGACCGCCTCGCGCGCCAGCTCACGGCGGACGTCGTTCCCCCGAGCCTGGAGAATCGCCCGTCCATGGCCCTCACTGAGCTCGCCCGATGCGATCAGCTCGAGCGACTCCTCGGGAAGATCGAGGATCCGGACAAGATTCGAGATCGAAGGACGGCTGCGGCCAAGCCGCCGAGAGAGCTCCTCCTTGGTGACGCCGAGATCCTCGACCAGCGCGGCACACGCCCGCGCCTCGTCCACCGGGTTGAGGTCCTCGCGGGCCATGTTCTCGATCAGCGCCGTCTGCAAACGGCGCGCCTCGTCCTCGTCACGCACGATCGCGGGCACCGTCTGCAGTCCGGCCGCTCGAGCGGCTCGCCAGCGGCGCTCGCCGGCGATTAGCTCATAGCGACCGTCTGGGAGCGGCCGGACGATCAGAGGCTGGATCACGCCCGCTTCGGCCAGCGAGGCGGCGAGCGTCTTGATCGAGTCGGGGCTGAAGCGCGTTCGAGGCTGGTCGGGGTTGCGACGAATCATCTCCACCGGCAGGTCGCGCAGAGCCTCCTCCTCCGCGCCGACCTCGGGCAGGATGGCGGCGAGACCTCGGCCGAGCCCGGCGCTAGGCACCGCCCTCAACCTCTACTTGAGAGTTCTTCCCCACGACGCGCTCGATCCGTGCCTCTCCTGCCGCCTCGCGTTCGAGCAGCTCCGCCGACAGGTCCCGGTAGGCGCCCGCCCCCCGGGAGGCCCCCGCGTGCGCGATCACGGGGAGAGCGAAGCTGGGGGCCTCCGCCACCCGGACGCTGCGGGGTATGACAGTGCGAAACATGAGCTCGGCGAAGTGCTCGCGAAGCTGGCGCTCCACGTCGCGGGCCAGCTTGGTCCGCTCGTCGTGCATCGTGATCACGACGCCGGTCAGAACCAGACCCGGATTGAGCTCGCGCCGCACGAGGGCCAGCGTGTCCAGGAACTGGACGAGGCCCTCGAGCGCCAGGTACTCGGCTTGCACCGGGACGATCACGCGATCGGCGGCCACCAGGGCGTTCACGCTCACGGGGCCGAGCGCCGGAGGGCAGTCCAGGAGCGTGATCGCAAACCGCTCTCGGACGGGGCCCAGCATCTCGCGTAGGCGCCGCTCGAAGCCCTCGACTCGCGGCAATTCGACGGAGGCCCCGGCGAGATCTCCGTTAGCCGGAACGATCCACAGATTGTCCGGGCCTGCGGGCCGAGCGGCGTGCGCCACCGAGCACTCGCCGATCAGGCAGTCGTAGGAGGAGGGCCGGCTGTCGCGCCCGAGCCCCACGGCAACGGTCGCGTTGCACTGGGCGTCGAGGTCGCACAGCAGCGCCTGAACACCGCCGGCCGCCGCGCAGGCCGCCACGTTGACGGCCGTGGTCGTCTTGCCGACCCCGCCCTTTTGATTGGCGACCGCATACACGAACCCCATACGGCGCCGACCTTACAAGCACCATCCGATGATTCAGCGTCGCCCGAAGGGCCGCTTCTTGGCCATCCCCGGGCGACGCGGTACATCGTCAGGGGTGGCTGCGTCCTTCCGAATCACGTGGAGGTGCCGATGCCGCGAGCCGGCGTAAGGGCCCACCGCTTTGATTGCCAGCGGCTCGACCGCGAGCCTGCCGGCCGCCCGATGAAGCTCTGCCTCCTCCTCGGGGTTGCGGCGGCCCTTCCAAGCCACCAGCACGCCGCCCTGAACGAGCAACGGCGACGCGAGCTCGGCGAGCGTCGCCAGGCGCCCCACGGCGCGCGCCGTCACGGCCTCGTAATCGTCGCGCCCCCCCTCCGGCGGGCGCTCGGCGGCCCAGGCCTCAGAGCGGCGGCAGACGACCCGCGCGTTCCGGATCGCCGCCCGCTGGATCGCCCGAGTCATGAATTCGCACTTGCGCCCATTCGACTCCAGCAAGTCCACCCGGGCGTCTGGCAATGCCACCGCCAGTACCAGCCCCGGAAAGCCGGCTCCCGACCCAACGTCCGCGATCCGGCTCGCCGATCGCAGGGCTTCGACCTCCAAGCCGCTCAGGGAGTCGGCGACATGGACGCGCCACGCCCGTTCGGGGTCGCGAACCGCGCTTGGGGCACCGCGGTCCTCGGCGAGCAGGGCCAGGACAGCGCGCAGCCCTTCGCGCGCCTCGTCGGAGATCCCGGTGAGGTCGTGCTCCGCGCTCAATCGCGGAGCAGGGGCGCCACGATCACGCACCGCTCGGGCTCGTCGCCCTCGCTGAACGTCTCCACGCCGGCGCGATCCTTGAGGTGTTGGTGGACCACTCGTCGCTCGGGGGGCGTCATGGGCTCGAGCTCGATCTCCCTGCCCGTCTCGAGCGCCCGCTCGGCGGCCCGGTTGGCCTGGCGCTCGACCGTCTCCTGGCGTCGCACCCGGTACCCGGCGGCGTCGACCACCACGCGCTTGCGTTCCTGAAGGCCCCGAAAGGCGGCCCGGTAACAGAGCAGCTGGACCGCGTCGATCGTCTGGCCGCGGCGCCCGATCAGAAGACCGACGTCATCGCCGTCGATCCGGCCGACGATCTGCTCGGAGTCCTCCTCGACCTCCACCTCGGCGTTCACGTCCAGGGCATCCACGACCCGCTCGAGGATCGCCCGCACACGCTCCGCAGGCCGCTCCGGAAACCCGTTTTCTCCGCCGCTCACCACCCGGCGAGTCTAAAGAGGAGGAGCCGATGACTGCCCGTCGAAATAAGAGTGTTGGCCCGGCGCGCGCTGCCTGCGTGCGCGCGCCGCTTGTAGGCGGATCAGCCCCGGTCGGGCTGAGTCACCGCCGGCGTTTCTTCTTGCGTGGCGGCGGAGGTGGGGCCTTCGCCACCTCCGCTTCGGCCTCGGTCGGCTTCGGCGGCGGCGGGATCACCTGCTTCACCACCCACTGCTGGCCCATCGTCCACAGGTTGGTCGTGATCCAGTAGACGATCAGCCCCGCCGGGAAGCTGATGATGAACGGGGTGAAGAAGACCGGCAGCGCGTACATCATCCACCTCTGCGCTCCCTCGGCCGACGACGCCATGATCGATGTCGAGCCGACCATGGTCACGAAGTAGAGGACGATGAGGACCACCAGGGCCGTGCCGGTTGCGGTCTCGGAGAGGTCGGGGATCCCGAGAAAGCTCGGATCGCCCTGAATCTCGTCCTTGAACTCGTCGCTTCGAAGCAGGTAGAAGAGCGCGAGGAACACGGGCAGCTGAAGAAGCAGCGGCACGCACGAGGCAAACGGGTTGATCTTGTTCTCGCGGTAGAAGTCCATCATCTCCCGCTGCATCCGCTGGCGGTCGTCCTTGTACTTCTCCTGGATCCTCTTGATATCGGGCTGGTGCGCCTGGAGCGAGCGCATCGAGCGAATCTGCTTCAGGGACAACGGCAGGATCACGATTCTGGTGACGAAGGTCAGCAGGATGATCGCCACGCCCCAACTCGTGCCGACGTCGTCGTGGAAGAACGTCAGCACGGAGTTCGCGAGGTCGATGAGCGGCTGGAGTGGATTGGCCGCTACCAGCATCAGGCGGGCACCCCCGACTTCGGCTTGAACCACCGGCGGGCCTCGACCGGGTCGTAGCCGCCGTGGCTGAACGGGTTGCAGCGAACTAGCCGCCAGGCAGCAACGAGGGCGCCACGAAACACCCCCAGTTCGCGCATCGCCTGCTCGGCGTAGGCGGCGCAAGTCGGCTCGTACTTGCAGCGGCGCGGGAGGACCGGCGAGACCCAGCGACGGTAGGCACGAAGGGGGGCGAGGACGATGGCGAGCAGTGCGCGTTTCACGTTTTACGCCAGCCTAGGGATTCTCGCCCCGGGCCCCAGCGTCTCGCACCAACTCCTCGAGCGCTGCCTGAAGGCCACGACCGCCTTCCCGCTCGAGCAGCCCCGCCACGTCCGGGCGGGCGACGAGAACGAAGTCGTGCGCCGGCGGGAGGGCATCGCCCAGCGACCAGAATGCCTCGCGCAGGGATCGCTTCACGGCATTCCTCTGTACGGCGCCGCCGACCTTCCGGCTCACGGAGACCCCGAGCCGCACCTCGACTCCGTCGGCGTCGCGGTCGCGGCGCGGAAACGCGTACAGCACCAGGAACCGGTTCGCATGCGAGCGGCCCTCACGGTAAACGCGCTCGAAGTCGCCGCTGCGCGACAGGCGGCCTCGCCTGCGGCGCTCGCCGGGGGTCACGGCGTCAGCCGCTTACGACCCTTGCGGCGCCGGCGCTTGATGATCTGGCGGCCGCTGCGCGTGCGCATGCGGGCGCGAAACCCATGGGTTCGGGCCCGCTTGCGCTTCTTCGGCTGGTAGGTCCGCTTCACGACCGGCGCCGCAGTATACGGCGCGTCACCAGGCGCACTTTTCGGGCCGCCTCGATTCTTTTCGCGCGAAATGCGCGCTCGTCATCGAGGTGTCGAAAACGCACCCTGATCGCGGGCCTATGATCGCCCGCCGTGCCCACGGATCCCCGCCACGACGACGCAAACTTGGATTGGGAGCGGGTCCGCACGGACCTGCGAGCCAGCCTGGCACCCTCCACATTCGAGCTCTGGATCGAGCCCCTCCAGGCCGTCTCGAGGCAGGAATCGACGCTGTTCGTGAGCGCCCCGGGCACCGCCCGGGCCTGGGTCCAACGCCGCTACTGCGGGGCGATCGAAGCGGCGATGCAACGAAGCGGCACTGGCCTCGAGCGGGTCTTTTTCATCGCGGAGAACGGCGGGACAGACCGGGAGACGACCCGGCAGCATCCGAAGACCCGCGTCGTCCCGGCACCGATCGACTCCGGCCACACCTTCGAGCGGTTCGTGATCGGACCCGCCAACCGGCTCGCTCACTCCAGCGCCCTGGCTGTCGCCGAGCTCCCGGGCGAGGCTTACAACCCCTTGTTCCTCCACGGCCCTCCCGGACTCGGCAAGACGCATCTGCTGGGTGCAATCGTGGACTACCTGCATCGCCGCCGGCCCGAGCTGACCGTCCATTACACGACCGCGGAGCAGTTCACGACCGACTTCGTGGCAGCTCTCCGCCATGACGGACCCGACCGCTTCAAGGAGCGCTACCGCAGGCTCGACGCCCTGCTGATCGACGACGTCCAGGCCCTGGAAGGAAAGGAGCAGACCCAGGAGGAGTTCGTGCAGACCTTCAACGCCCTCCACGCCGCCGGCAAGCAGATCGTTCTCTCGAGCGACCGCCCGCCGGAAGCGATCGCGCGGGTCGCGGACCGGGTTCGTGACCGCTTCGCATGGGGCCTGTGTGTCGAGCTTCAGTCACCCGACCTTCGAACCAGGACCGCGCTGGTGTCACGAATGGCCGTGGAGGCTCGTCTGGACCTCCACGACCCCACAGCACTGCGGGAAATCGCCGCTCTCGTGCTTGGAAACGTACGACGCCTCCAGGGAGCGATGACACGAGTGGCCGCTGTTTCGTCCATGCTCAGCGAGCCCGTAACGCCATCGCTTGCGCGCCAAGCGCTTCACAGCCCGCAGCCGGCCAACGATCGTTCCGACTCCGACGGTTCCTCCCAAGATGCACCCAGCGTCGAATCCATCCAGGAGGTGGTCTGCTCCACGCTCGGCGTTGCTCGCAACGAGCTGCTATCACCGAACCGCACGGCACGAGTTACGCAAGCACGTCACTTCTCCATGTACCTGGCGCGAGACCTGACGTCTCTTTCCCTCGCCCAGATCGCCCGCGCCTTCCAGCGAGATCACAGCACCGTGATCCATGCCGTACGCACCGTGTCGAAGCAACTCGATCCCGGATCCGACTCGTTTGAGATGCTCAACCGAGCGCGCAACCAGATCAACAACCCGGGATCCCCTCTTGCCCTTCAAACGCTATCTCTCCACCAATCGACCGCCAGTCCACAAGCCCCACCCACTCCTCCATTCCGCATCACGTTGCCATGAGCTCCACTTCTCCACCGCCCTCCACCACCCCTAATACATCTGAGATAGATAGGAAGATGAATGCTTCACCCACGATGAACTTGTCGATATCTCGAGATTCCTTGCTCTCTGCCCTACAGGTCGTTGGGCGCGCCGTTTCGACTCGGACGACGCTGCCATCGTTAAGTGGCGTCAAACTCGCCGCTACGTCCGACGGGCTGACTCTTTCCGCCACCGATACGGAGCTTGGGCTGATTCTTGACGCCAGGGACGTATCCGTCGAGACCGAAGGCACTCTGTTGCTTCCAGGGCGTCTGCTTTCCGACGTCGTTCGTAGCCTTCCTGCCGGAGAGGTGACCTTAGCCCTGCGTTTCGAGCAGCGCGACGTTGAGCTGACAGCGGGCGGCGCCCAGTTCCATCTCCGTACGCTCGCGACGGAAGACTTCCCGCGCCTGCCAGAGCTTGGTGAGGATGCGGCGCGGCTCCCAGCGGCGCCGCTCGCGGAGACCATCGAGCGCGTCGCACGCGCTGCTTCGAGGGACGAGGTACGACCGATCCTGACCGGGGTTCTCGTTCAAGTCGAGGGCAATCGATTGACGATGGTCGCCACGGATTCCTACCGGCTGAGCGTCAAGCACGCGGAGTTGGACACGACGCTGTCGGAGCCAATCGAGGCGAACGTCCCGGCACGGGCGCTGCGGGAACTGGCGCGGATCGTGGCGCAGGAGGGCGCGGAGGACGTGGCCATCTCCCTGGCTCGCAACCAGGCCGTGTTTCAAGCCGGCCAGGTGGTGCTGTTCTCGCGGCTGATCGAGGGGCAGTTCCCGAGCTGGCGCCAACTGATCCCGGAGTCCTTCGAGCATGAGGTACGACTGCCTCGCACCGAGTTGCTGGAGGTTGCGCGACGGATCAGCCAATTGGCGCAGCGAAACGCGCCGCTGCGCTTCGCGTTCGCGGAGGGGGAGCTCACCGTTGCGGCCGAGACGCCGGAGGTCGGGGACGCGAGCGAGGCGCTGCCGGCGCCGTACTCCGGTGAGCCACTGGAGATCGCCTTCAACCCGCAATTCCTGATCGAGGGCATCGAGAGCATCGACGGCGACGAGCTGGCGATGAAGCTGAGCTCGCCGCTGCGACCGGGTCTCTTGCAGCCCGTGGGCCGCGAGGACTTCAGTTACCTCGTGATGCCGATCCGGCTCAACGTCTGACGACCCGGGCGGACGGGCAGGACACTTTGTCCACGTTGCTCGTCACGGTCCTCCGCACCCGCGGCTTCCGGAACCTCGTCCCGGGGGAGATGGAGGTCGGCGATGGGGTCACCCTGCTATGGGGCCCGAATGGGTCCGGCAAGACGAACTTGGTGGAGGCGATCTGCCTGGCGCTCAGCGGGCGCTCGTGCCGGACCCGAAACGAGCGCGAAGTGATCGCCTTCGAAGAGGACCTCGCTCGGGCTGAGGTGGGAGTCTCGGACGAGGGCGGCGATGCGCACCTCTTCCTGTGGTCGCTCGAGCGCTCCGGGCAGCGCCGTCACCTGGTTGACGACGGCCCGGCAGTGGCGGAGCATGCCGAGCTGCGGCCGGCGCTGGCGATCTTCATGCCCGAGCGGCTCGCGCTTGTCAAAGGCCCACCCGCCGTGCGGCGTGCGCACCTGGATCGCTTCTGTGGGGCGATCTGGCCGGCGCGTGCGGAGGTTCGTCGCGGCTACAGCCGGGCTTTGGCGCAGCGAAACGCCCTGCTGGGGCGGATCCGCTCGGGCATTGCGGGCTTCGACTCGCTGGTCGCCTGGGACCGGGAGCTCGCGGCCCTGGGCATGGAGCTGATCGAGACTCGCCGCCGAGCCGCCGACCTTCTGGCGGCGGAGTTCCAGGCCGCTGCCTCCGATCTCGGCCTGTCGCCCGCGGCCGAGCTTCGCTACGTGCCTCGTGCCGACGTCGCCGATGCGGAGGAGCTGGCGACGGCGCTGCGCGAGCGGCGAGAATCGGACCTGGCCCGCGGCTTCACGGGGTACGGTCCTCATCTCGACGAGCTGTCCGTCAGAGTTGGCGGACGGCCCGTGCGGCGCTACGGGTCGCAGGGAGAGCAGCGCACGGCGGTCCTGGCGCTGCTGTTCGCCGAGCGACGAGCGCTGCTTGACGCTCGGCGAAGCCCTCCACTGATGCTCCTCGATGACGTGATGAGCGAGCTCGACGCTGGGCGGCGCGCGCAGCTTGCGAAGCGGCTGGCCGAGGGCGGCGGGCAAGCGGTCGTGACTGCGACGGAGCCCGACCACCTTCCCCGGGGGTGCGAGCGCACCGAGGTGGCCCTGCGAACGGGCGAGCCGCTAGCTGCGCCCAAGGGTGGGGCCTCAGAGGCCAGCCCACTCGCTGCATGAGCCCCCGCCGCGGACCACGTCCCTTGGCTGCGGCGCTGGGCGGCGTGCGGGAGCGAGCCCAGCCGGTCACGCTGCTCGCCGGGGTCCAGGGCGCCTGGGCGTCCGTAGCCGGCGCTCGCGTGGCCGCAGAGGCGGAGCCGGTGGCCGAGCGCGATGGGGTGGTGACCGTCGCCTGCCGGTCCGCCACCTGGGCGCAGGAGCTGGACCTGCTCTCGCCGGAGCTCCTGAGGCGCCTGAACGCGGCGCTCTCGGCGTCGGGAGGCGATTCGCCCGATGGTCCCGTCAGGGCCCTTCGGTTCACCGCCGATCGCCCTCCCTCCGCGCCTGGCGGCTGATTCCACTTTTATGCGTAGTTTGCAGGTATTTCGTGCGCCCCTGTGGGGTTTTCCGAGGCCCGTTCCTGGTATCCTTATGTGAACTTGGACGTACGCCCCGAACCGCCTGGCCAGCCTCTCTGGCGGCGCGCCGGTCGGTCGGGGTTTCTCATGACGCCAGGGTTTCCGATCGCGCCAGCGAACCGAAAGGACTGAGTGGCAGACACCAAGGCCGGGAGCGGCGGCAGCACCGAGGCCGCCGCACCGAAGACGCCGAAGAAGAGCCCCAAGCCGGGCACCCGCGGCCGCGCCGCGAGCGACGGCTACAGCGCCAAGGACATCACTGTCCTGGAGGGTCTCGAAGCCGTGCGCCGCCGGCCCGGGATGTACATCGGCTCCACCGGTCCGCGAGGCCTCCACCATCTCGTCTACGAGGTGGTGGACAACTCGGTCGACGAGGCCATTGCGGGCCATTGCGACCACGTCACCGTGACCCTGCATCCGGACAACGGTGTCACGGTGGCCGACGACGGGCGCGGGATCCCGGTGGAGGAGCACGAGAAGGAAAAGCGTCCGGCTGCCGAGGTCGTGATGACGACCCTGCACGCGGGCGGCAAGTTCGGGGACGGCGGCGGGTACAAGGTCTCGGGCGGGTTGCACGGCGTCGGGATCTCGGTCGTGAACGCGCTGTCGGAGCGCCTTCACCTCGAGGTGCGCCGTGACGGGTGCAAGTGGACGCAGGACTACGTGCGCGGGGAGCCCCAGGGTCAGCTGAAGCGGGGCGAGAAGGTCCAGGGCACCGGGACGATCATTACCTTCCATTCCGATCCGGACGTGTTCGAGGACGTGGTCCTCGACTACCAGACCCTCTCGGAGCGGCTTCGGGAGACGGCTTTCCTGACCCGGAACCTGCGCATCGACCTGGTTGACGAGCGCGGGGCGGGCCAAAGGGAGACGTTCCAGTACCAGGGCGGAATCGTCGACTTCGTCGGCCACCTGAACGAGAACAAGGACGCCCTGCATCGCAAGACGGTCTACTTCGACAGCGAGACCGACGACGGGCAGGTCGAGGTGGCGATGCAGTGGAACTCCTCCTACCAGGAGTCCGTGTTCAGCTTCGCCAACAACATCAACACGCACGAGGGCGGCTCGCACCTGTCGGGATTCCGTTCGGCGCTGACCCGCACGCTGAACGCCTACGCTCGGGAGAAGAGCCTGCTGAAGGAGCGCGACGACAACCTGTCGGGTGAGGACGTCCGGGAAGGGTTGACCGCCGTGATCTCGGTGAAGCTCCGCGATCCCCAGTTCGAGGGCCAGACGAAGACCAAGCTCGGCAACCCGCCGGTGGAGGGTCTGGTGAAGGAGACCGTCAACCGCAAGCTCGCGGAGTTCCTGGAGGAGAACCCGGGCGAGGCGCGGCGGATCCTCCAGAAGGCGGTCGATGCGGCGCGGGCTCGCGAGGCGGCCCGCAAGGCGCGCGACCTCACCCGGCGCAAGTCGGCGCTCGAGAACTCCACCCTGCCCGGCAAGCTCGCCGACTGCTCGGTCAAGGACCCCCGCGACGCGGAGCTGTTCGTCGTCGAGGGGGATTCGGCGGGCGGCTCGGCGAAGCAGGCGCGCGACCGCAACACGCAGGCGGTCCTCCCCTTGCGCGGCAAGATCATCAACGCCGAGAAGAACCGGATCGACAAGGTCCTCTCGAACCAGGAGATCCAGGCGCTGATCACGGCGATCGGCACCGGGATCCACGACGAGTTCAACCTCGAGGACCTGCGGTACCACAAGGTCGTCTTGATGACCGACGCGGACGTCGACGGCGCCCATATCCGGACCCTTGTGCTGACGTTCCTCTACCGCCAGATGCCGGCCCTGTTCGAGTCCGGCTACATCTACATCGCCAAGCCGCCGCTGTACGGGGTCAAGAACGGAAAGCAGGAGATCTACATCGAGAAGGAGTCCGAGCTCGAGGAGGTGCTGCTGCGGGACAAGCTCGAGAAGTTCTCCTACACCAATGGGTCCGCGAAGAACCGCTCGTGGACACCCGCTCGCTGGCAGCGCTTCACACGCGACTTCAAGGAGTACGACGGCTGGACCGCCTCCCTGCAGGCGACGTTCGGGCACGAGGCGGTGAACTTCCTGCTCGAATCGCAGATCCTGGACGAGGGAGCCGCCAGCATCGCCGCCGTTCGCAAGCTCGTCGAGCGGCCCGACCCCGAGGAGGAGCCGTTCGAGACCGAGCTGATCACCGCGAGCAACGAGGAGCTCGTGATCAAGGCGATCCACCGCGCAACCGGTCTCGCCCGGACCCACAGGCTTTCGGCCGCCCTGTTCAAGTCCACGGAGTACCGTCGCCTCGCCGACGTTCACGCGAAGCTCGTCAAGCAGGTGGGGCGCCCGCCGTTCCAGGTGACGCTGGGCTCCAAGCACCGTGAGGCGCTGTCGTTCGGAGAGCTGCGGCAGGTGACGCTTGACCTTGCGAAGGAGGGCATCAACCTCCAGCGCTTCAAGGGCCTCGGAGAGATGGACGCCGAGGAGCTGCGCGAGACCACGATGGACCCGGAGTCGCGCACGTTGCAACGGGTGACGATCGACGACGCGGCCACGGCCGAGCGTCTGTTCACGGACCTGATGGGGGACAACGTCGAGCCGCGGAGGGTGTTCATCGAGCGGCACGCGAAGGACGTCCGCTTCCTCGATGTCTGATCGGAGGCGCTGAGATGGAAGGGTCGCTCGCGGCTCTGACTGGACGGATAGAGGACCGCCAGCTCGAGCACGAGATGCGCTCCTCCTACCTCGATTACGCGATGAGCGTGATCGTGGGTCGCGCGCTGCCCGACGTTCGCGACGGGTTGAAGCCGGTGCATCGCCGGGTGCTCTACGCCATGCACGACCTGGGCCTGCAGCCCAACCGACCGTTCCGGAAGTCCGCCTTCATCGTCGGCGAGGTGATGGGTAAGTACCACCCGCACGGCGATCAGGCGATCTACGACACGCTGGTTCGCCTGGCGCAGGACTTCTCCATGCGCTACCCGCTGATCGACGGCAAGGGGAACTTCGGCTCGATCGACGACGACCCCGCTGCCGCCATGCGGTACACGGAGGCGCGGCTGGACCGGCTGGCCACCGAGATGCTGCGGGACATCGAGGCCGAGACCGTGGACTTCGGCCCGAACTACGACGACAAGGCGCAGGAGCCGCTGGTGCTCCCGTCGCGGTTCCCGAACCTGCTCGTCAACGGATCTTCCGGGATCGCGGTCGGGATGGCCACCAACATCCCGCCCCACAACCTGGTGGAGGTCGCTGCCGCGGTCAATGCCTACATCGATAACCCGGAGATCGACCTCGCCGGATTGATGGAGCACGTGAAGGGCCCCGACTTCCCCGGCGGTGGGCTGATCATGCGCGGCCAGGGAATCCGCGATGCATACGCCTCCGGACGTGGGTCGATCCAGGTTCGAGCCAAGGCGCACATCGAGCCCATCAAGGGCGGCAAGGAGGCGATCATCGTCTCGGAGCTCCCCTTCATGGTCAAGAAGGGCGGCGACGGGGGGCTGATCCAGAAGATCGCGGACCTGGTACGTGAGAAGAAGATCACGGGGATCTCAGACCTGCGCGACGAGTCGGACCGCTCGGGGATGCGGCTGGTGATCGAGGTCAAGCGCGGGGAGGTCGGAAAGGCGGTCCTCAACCAGCTCTACAAGCGGACCCAGATGCAGACCAGCTTCGGGGTGAACATGGTGGCGCTGGTGGACGCCGTGCCGCGCACGCTGGGACTGCGGGAGCTGATCCACCATTACGTCGCGCACCAGCGCGAGGTCGTGACCCGGCGCACTCAGCACGAGCTGCGCCAGGCGGAGGCCCGGGCGCACATCCTCGAGGGGCTTCTCGTCGCGCTCGACAACCTCGACGAGGTGATCGCCCTGATCCGTGGTTCCGAAGACCCCGAGACGGCGCGGACCGGGTTGATCGACCGCTTCGAGCTGTCCCACGAGCAGGCGCAGGCGATCCTCGACATGCGCCTGCAGCGCCTGACGGCGCTCGAGTCCGACAAGGTCCGCTCCGAGCATGGCGAGCTCATTCAGCGGATCGCCGGCCTCCGCGAGATCCTCGGCGACGAGTCGCGAATCGACGGTTTGATCAGGGACGAGCTCGGCCAGATCACGACTCGCTACGGCGACGAGCGCCGCAGCGAGATCACCTTCGCCGAGGGCGACGTCGACATCGAGGACATGATCGCCGACCAGCAAATGGTCATCTCGATTACGCATTCCGGCTACGTGAAGCGGCTGCCGCTGGCGACCTATCGCCAGCAGCGCCGCGGCGGCGTGGGGGTGATGGGCATGGACCTCAAGGAGGGCGACTACATCGAGCACCTGCACATCTGCTCGACCCACGATTGGATGCTGTTCTTCACCAACCGCGGCAAGGTGTACCGCCTCAAGGTGTACGAGCTACCGGAGGGGGCGCGTACGTCGAAGGGCAAGGCGCTCGTGAACGTCCTGCCGCTCCGCGACGGAGAGCGGGTCATGGCGGTGAAACCGACGCGGGATTTCTCGGAGGGCAAGTACCTGGTCTTCGCCACCGCGAACGGGCTGGTCAAGAAGACCGACTTCCCGGCCTACAACACCCCGATCCGGGCGGACGGGATCATCGCGATCAAGGTCCGCGACGGCGACGAGCTGGTACAGGTTCGGTTGACGTCGGGCGCCGACGACGTGCTACTGGTCTCGAAGTCGGGGAACGCGTCGCGCTTCAGCGAGAAGGCGGTGCGCCCCATGGGCCGTGACACCTCCGGAGTCAAGGGGATGAACGTCGCGGGCAAGGTGGACGGCGCGCGAAATCGGGTCCTGGCGATGGACGTGGCCAAGGACGACGCCGAGCTGTTCGTGGTCACCGAGAACGGTTACGGCAAGCGCACGGCGGTGGCCGAGTATCCGGTCAAGGGGCGTGGCACGAAGGGAGTCCTGACCGCGAAGCTGACCGCGAAGAAGGGCGGCCTCGCCGGCGCCTTGATCGTTCGCGAGCACCAGGACCTGCTGTTCATCTCCGAGAATGGGATGGTGCAGCGGACGAAGGCGGGCGGCATCTCGCAGATGGGCCGGGCTACGCAGGGCGTACGGGTGATGAACCTCCGCGAGGACGATCGGGTCAGCGCCGTCGCCCTGGTGGTCGAGTCCGCGGCCTCGGTCGAGGGGGACGACACGGTCGAGGGGGACGACACGGTCGAGGACGGGGCCGAGGTCACGCCCGACGGCCTGCAGGAGGCCGAGGTGGCGCAGGCGGACGGGCAGCCCACGGACGGAATGGAAGCCACCCGGAGGAAGCACTCGGGGTAGGCTGCGCGGCCGTGGACGAGCTTCGCGGCCGCAACGCCCTCGTCACCGGCGCCGGGGGCGGCCTCGGCGCCTACATTGCCCGCGCGCTGGCGGTCGAGGGCGTCAATCTCGCCTTGACGGATCTCGAGGAGACGCAGCTCAGCCTCCTGACGGATGAGTTGAGCGGTCGTAGCGTCTCCGTCATCCACTCAACGGCCGACCTCGTCGACCCCAGCGAGAGGCAGCGCCTGACCACCTGGGCCGCCGAGGCGCTGGGCCCCGTCGACATCCTGGTCAACAACGCCGGGCTCGAGTTCGGGGGCAGCTTCGTGAGCCTCACCGCAGAGGAGCTCCAGGCGATCGTCCAGGTCAACCTTGTCGCGACGATGGACCTGACCCGAATCGTCCTTCCGGGGATGCTCGAGCGGAGCCGCGGCCACGTCGTGAACGTCGCTTCGCTGGCCGGGAGGGTGCCGGCGCCCTACCTTGCCGCCTATTCGGGAACGAAGCACGGGATCGTGGGGTTCACGCACGCGCTGCGAACCGAGAACGGTGACGACCCGGTTGGCTTCTCGGTCATTTGCCCGAGCTTCGTCAGCCGGGTCGGAATGTGGGCACGCTTCGAGGACCAGATCTCCGCCCCTGGGATGATCGGGACCGTGACTCCCGAGGCCGTCGGCGGGGCAGTGGTGCGGGCGATCCGCAAGAACCTGTCGGAGGTGATCGTCAGTACCCGACCGGTACGACCGCTCGTGTGGCTGAACGCCGGCGCGCCGCGACTGGCGACGAAGCTGGGACGAACGTGGTTGCTGAGGGAGTTCTCGGAGCAATACGCCAGGGTCCGCGGACGCCCTTGAGTCGCAGCCGACTCCCCGGTTTGCTTCAATCGAGGTACCGGAGAAAGGAGGTGGTCCTAACTTGAGTCAGATGATT
This sequence comes from uncultured Actinomycetes bacterium, assembly GCA_963755775.1. GTDB lineage: Bacteria > Actinomycetota > Thermoleophilia > Solirubrobacterales > 70-9 > AC-56. The sequence continues at coordinate 110,977 of CAVWKY010000002.1, forward strand.
TCTGGGACACCGGAGGTGCAGGGCCGCTAGGTGGTCCGAGGGGCACGGTGCTCCCGCCCGTTGCGGATGGGCGGAGTCCCGCGGGCCGCCCGGTGGAATCCACCCCGGGCACCGGCGAGTAGGAGAAGCGGGGAAACGTCCCGCCCCGCTGCCAGTCTCCAGCTCGTTACCAGACCGCACCAGCGACGAAGGGCCGTCCTCGAGGCGGCCCTTCGCGCGCTTTCGTGCAGCTAAGCGGCGACGAGGTACGGCTGCCAAGCGTTCGGAATCCGCGGGCTGGCGAGCCGGATGAACACGGTCGGCCCGGGGGGCCGAGGACGACTGCGGGGGTGCATCCGCGCCTCACGAGGCGTGAGGTTGCCCTTCTTGCGGTTGCACGGGGCGCACGAGGCGACGATGTTCTCCCACACGGACTCCCCCCCGCGGCTGCGCGGGATCACGTGGTCGACGGTCAGACCCGACGCCTGGTAGCCGCAGTACTGGCAGGTCCATGCGTCGCGAGCCAGCACGGCCTTGCGCGTGATCTTGCGTCGATGGACGTCGCGAGGGATGCGGATGTAGCGGATCAGCCGGATCACGCAGGGCCGATCGAACGTCAGGCGCTCTGAATGAAGCGCTCCGTCGCCCCGCTCGATCAGCTCGGCGCGCGCCTTGAGCAGCAGCACCGTCGCCCGCCGGACGTTGCAGACGTTGATCGGCTCGTAGCTGGCGTTGAGTACGAGCACCCGGCCGCCCATGGCGACGTGTGGCCGGTGTCCATTCAGCTGGGCCGTCTGGATCGAGCCTGGCTCGTATCCATTGACGTGGTCCCCCACCCTCTGCACAGCCCTCCCCCGCTCCGGAGCCCCGCCCTGGAGCGCTACGTGCGGGTCGGCCTGGGTGTCCATGGCGCCAGGATTGTAGAGGGCGCCCCCTCTCGCTCCGCCGGGCTAGGCGCCCGGGATCCCATTCGCGACGACGGGATAGCTGCCCAGGACTCGCACTGATTCGGCCTTGCCGCGCAACGCCTCGATTGCCTCGGCCACCGCGGGCTCGTCCCGTGCCCCGTCGAGGTCGATGAAGAACATGTAGCGGCCGAGCCCCCGCCGGCGCGGGCGGGATTCGATCCGCGTCAGGTTCACCTGCCGGCTGGAGAACTCTGTCAGTGCCTCGACCAGTGCTCCAGGGTGATCCGCGCCCAGCTCGGAGAACACCAGGGTCGTGCGCCACGGCCCGCCGCCTTGCGCCCTGGTGCCTTCCGGGGCTATCCAGACGAAGCGGGTGACGTTGTCGGGCGTGTCCTCGACCGCTTGGCGAAGGACGACGCACCCGTAGATGCGAGCCGCGGACGCGGCGCCTAGCGCTGCCCATGGCTCCGAACTGGCGGCGACCTCGCGCACCGCCTCGGCGGTACTCGCGGCGGCGCGCACCCGCGCCCCCGGCAGCTGTTCGCGGATGAAGCGAGCGCACTGGGCGCTGGCCTGGGGATGCGAGAGGACCACCTCGATCCGATTCAAAGGAAGCTCGCTTCGGGCGATCAGGCTGCTGGTGATCGGGTGGTCGTGCTCGCCCGCGATCGTCACCGACGGCGCCTCGAAGGCGAGCGTGTCGAGGGTCGAGCGGACCGCGCCCTCGATCGAGTTCTCGAACGGCACCAGGGCCCGATCCGCCTCGTCCTCGGCCACGGCTCGAATTGCCTCGTACACGCTCGCCGAGGGGCGCGGGTCGATCTCCGCGTCCCCGGCGGCCGCCTGCAGCGCATCCTCGGAGAACGTGCCGGCAGGCCCCAGGTAGGCGACGCGGATCGTCACCCGCCCGAGTCTATGGTCAAGCATCGAGCTGTCCTGCTTTGCACCCGCATAACGATGGAAGGGCAGGGCGGCACCGAACGCGCCCTCGATCCGATTTCCCTCGTTGCCCAATGGCGGGCTGAAGTCACGCGGTGCCGGTCGGCGTTACTCGAACGTGACCTGGTAGGTCGAGCGGTTGTTGTCGGCGATCTGCTCGCCGGGCACGGGAGTCACGGTGACCTCGAGGGTCAACTGCTGGCCGGTGTCCGGGGCGGGGTCGATCGGGATCGTCGCCGTCTGGATGCCGCCGGCGGCGATCCGGGGAATGGTCGTGTCGCCGGAGATCGTCTGGCTGCCACCGGTGAGCTCGAAGTTGACGCCGACATCCGCCTCTTCCGAATCGCCCTGGTTCTGGACCTCGACGTCGATCTGAGGAGGCCCGCCTCCGCTGACCGTCGCGGCGGCGGCGGGGTCGAGGCTCACGTCGCCGGGCTTGATGATCGTCTGGTAGAGCGCGAGGCCGTGGGTGCCGCCGCTTGCCTGCTTTCCGCCTGAGACCTGGGCCAGAGCGGAGGTCACCTGCAGGGAGTCGAGCCAGCGTTCCGGGTCGGTGAGAAAGATGCTCTCGGGCGCCCGTTCGTCGATGCCCTGATCCTCCAGCACCGCGTCGATCTCGGTCCTGGCGCGCTGGTAGAGGACGTCGCTGGCAAGGAAGTAGCGCATGTAGTCCGCGATCGCGTTCACGGCCTGAGCGCGCCCCTGGGTGCCGAGGGCGGTGGAGATGTTGTCCGAGATGCCGGTGAGGGCGTCGCGGCGCAAGTCGAAGGCGAGCTCGAGCTCGCTCTGGGCTCCCTGGAGCTCGTCCGGTGTGTCCAGTGAGTCCACCCGGTCCGCGAGGCCCTCGGCGCTGCCGCGATAGGACTTGATCTCGGCCTCCAAGCTCAAGGGACTCAGGTTCCCGGGGTCGCTGAGACGGTTGAAGAAGTCCTCCGACAGTTGCTTCGACTGGGCCGCGATTGCGTTCAGGTCGCTGACGTAGTTCTCGAATCCACGCTCCTTGCGGGCGTCCAGGCAGCCCCTGATCCCGAGGACGATCAGGATCAGCAGTAGGACCACCACCCCGGCGCCCACGGCCCGGCGCACCAGGACCTGGCGGTGGTGGTCTCGCCGGCGGCCGTCGTACGAGCCGCGGCGGCCTTGGGGTGCTAGTGCTTCTTCCTCGTCACCGAACGCCAAGCGGACTCCGTCCGTGTAGGTGAACGCATGTGGCTGCGTTCGACGCGGAGAGTATGACCCGCCGGCCCAGCGGAGCCCATTGAGGGTGGGCAGCGCACAAAGCGTTGCGACTCACGGGAGGGTCTGGGAGCACGGCGGCGAAGTTGGACCCGGAATGGTCGGCGAGCTCGTCATGGAACGCTTCCGGGTTCTCGATCGGCTGGGCTCGGGCGGCATGGCGACGGTCTACCGAGCGTTCGACGAGCGGCTGCAGCGCCACGTCGCGGTGAAGGAGATCGCGGGCGTCGACGCCGGGCGGGTACTGCGGGAGGCGCAGGCCGCGGCTCGCCTGAACCACCCCGGGATCGTGACCCTGTACGAGCTCGGCTCGGCTGGCGGGCGGGCGCTTCTGGTCACTGAGCTGGTGGAGGGCCCCACGCTGGCTGAGCTCGCCCGGGAGGGTGATCTCAGCGATCGCGAGGCCGCGGAGTTCGGCACGGACGTGTGCGCCGCTTTGGCCCATGCCCATGAGCGTGGCGTGATTCATCGCGATGTGAAGCCGCACAACGTGATCGTCCGTGCCGAGGACGCGCTGGGTCGCCGGGCGAAACTGATGGACTTCGGGATTGCCTCCCTGGCCGGCGCTCCCACGCTGACTCACAGCGGCGAGGTGGTGGGGACGCTGGCCTACATGGCACCGGAGCAGGCGGAGGGCGAGGCCGCCGGCGAGGCCGCCGACACCTATTCGCTTGCCCTGACCCTGTACGAGTTGTGGGCTGGCGCAAACCCGGTCGCCCGCGCCACGCCGGCCCACACCGCCAGGCAGATCGGCGAGCCGGTCCCGCCGCTCCGCGAGCGGCGCCCGGATCTCCCCGAATCGCTGACCATCTGCATCGACGCGTGTCTCGACGCTGACCCGCAGGCGCGTCCCGTCCTCTCAGAGCTCCACGACGGACTGGAGACGTCGGTCGCCGCTCTGGACGCTGAACGCCCGGTCCCGTCCCTACGACACGCCACCGCCTCAGGCGAGCCGGTGGCGTGGCTGCGGGCCGGCCAGCTAGTCGCGCTCACCGCGTGGGGGCTGGCGATCGCGGCGATCGCGGCAGCGGCAGGTCGGCCCGGGCTGGCCTTGGTGCTCGGGGCGCTCACCGTGCCGGCCATCCTGGTCGCGTCCAGTCTGGCTTGGGCCGGCGTGCCGATCCTTGGTCCCCTCCTCGGCGCTGTGTCGGCGGCCCCGGTGTATGCGGCGGTCGCCGGGGCGCGCGGCACGGTGCGGGAGCGCGCCGTCCTCGGCGCGCTGGGCTGGTGGTGGCTCCTCGCCGCTGCCGCAACGCTTGACCTCGGACCGGCCGGGAGCGCCGCGCCGCAACCCCCCGAGGGCTGGACCGAGTCGACGACCGGCGCCGCCGCGCTGCTGTCCTCCCTGTTGGGTCCGGAGGCTCTGCTTGGGGCGGCCGTGATCGCACTCGCCGCCGCGCTGCTCGGGGTGGTTCTGCGGGCTGGGCACCTGGCGGTGGCGCTCTTGGGAGCGCTGTTGTGGGCGGCGGGCTTGGAGGGTGCGCTGAGCCTGGTCGCCGGCGGGGAGCTCGCCGGCCGGCCGGTGTTGATCGCGGCGGCGGCCACGGCGGCCGTGATTCTCGAGTTCTGGCGCCGCCCACCGCGTCCCGAAGGGCGCTCCGCACCCATCCCCCACGCCCGCCCGGCCATCCAGGCGTGAACCCTGCCTGACCGAACCTCGCAAGGCGGCGCGTTTCGGCATCGAGCCCGGTTGCATGGGGGCTCCCTTGGCGCGCCGCGACGCCGAAACTTACGACGGGCGGCACTTTAGGATTGGCAGCGCCCGGCACTGGGCATGGGCGTCAGCGCGAGCCCGCGCCCGTCCCTGCCCCCGGGTAAGGAGCTTTCGCATCAGCGTTCTTCGAAACCTGGAGCAACGGATCGAAAACCTCGTGGAGGGGGTGTTCAGTCGCGCCTTCTCGTCGCAGGTCCAACCGGTCGAGCTAGCCCGCAAGCTCGCGAAGGAGATGGACGCCCACCGCGCGGCGTCGGTATCGCGGGTCTACGTCCCCAACCAGTACACCGTGTGGCTGTCGGCCGAGGACCACCAGCGGCTCGAGGGATACGAGCGGTCGCTCGAGCAGGAGCTGTCCGGCTATCTCCTCGAGCATGCCCGCCGCCACGACTACGCACTGCTCACCCGGCCCGAGGTGAAGCTCGAAACCGACGAGCGGCTGCGCCTGGGGGAGTTCGGGATTCAGACGCGGCTGGTGAAGCCGCCGGCCCGCCAGGGCGAGGAGCCCTTGCAGGGCGATCAGGGGCACACCATGGTGTACACGGTCCCGCCCAAGCAAACGCGACGTGAGCGGCGGCGCCCGGCTGGCCGGCTGATCGAGACCAGGGCGATCGTCAACCTCGACGATCGCCGGTACGTGCTGGACGGCCCGATCGCCGTCCTGGGCCGCTCGCGGGGGTGCGAGTGCGTGCTCTCCGACCCCAACGTCTCGCGCCGGCACGCCGAGCTGCGGCGGGGTTCGACCGGGGATTGGCAGATCGTCGACCTCGGCTCGACGAACGGGGTGAAGGTCAACGGAAGGCCGGTGGACAGCTCACGGCTCTCGCCCGGTGACGAGGTCACGCTGGGCACTACGAGGTTCAGCTTCGACATCGAGCAATGACCAATCGCGGCATGCCTGGGCGAGACCGTGCCGGGCACGGAGCGAGTTGAGATGGACACCGAGCCGGTTGCGGTAGCGCTCAAGTTCGGCTTCCTCGCCGTCCTCTACCTGTTCCTGTTCTGGGTCGCGCGAAGCGCGTTCAAGGAGCTGCGGCGCACCACCGCGCCCGCTCCCGAAGCGACCGGGTTCCATCCGGTCGGTCCCGGCGGACGGGCGGCTGCGACCGACGCCGCGCTGGCGGTCGCCCGCGGCGGGGGGCTCGACCCCGGGGAGCGCTTCGACCTGTTCGGAGGAGCATCAATCGGCCGCTCCACGGACGCCGACATCCGGATCGATGACCGCTACGCGTCCGGCATCCACGCGCGCATCTATTCCCGAGGGGCCAGTTACTACGTTGAGGACATGAACTCGACCAACGGGACGTTCCTGAACGGGAGCCGTTTCGACGGTGAGACGGAGCTCAACGACCTCGACGAGCTGCGAATCGGCGACACGGAGTTCCGGTTCGAGCTCGAGGTGCCGGGAATCGAATAGTGCTGCGAATCGTCGAGCAGGCCCACCGTACGGACACGGGACGTCAGCGCAACGCAAACGAGGACGCCTACTTCGCTCGCGCACCACTGTTCGCAGTCGCCGACGGGATGGGCGGGGCGCAGGCGGGCGAGGTGGCCTCGCGCCTCGCTGCGGAGTCGTTCGAGCCGGTGGAGCGGGGCGACGAGGCGCCAGAGGCCTACCTGCGGGCGATCGCGAGGATGGCCAACGCTCGCATCCACCGCCTTGCGCAAACCGACTCCTCGCGCTCGGGGATGGGGACGACGCTGACCGCCGCCATGGTGGAGGACGACGAGGTGAGTTTCGCCCACGTCGGCGACAGTCGCGCCTACGTGTTTCGAGACGGCGAGCTGAAGCTCTTGACCGCGGACCACTCGCTGGTCGAGGAGCTTCGGCGCCAGGGCCGGCTCACCTCGGAACAGGCGGAGGATCACCCCCAGCGCTCGATCATCACCAGAGCCCTGGGGCCGGACCGCGAGGTCGAGGTCGACACCATGACCTACCAGGCGCGGCCAGGTGACGTCTACCTGCTGTGCTCGGACGGGCTCACGACGATGATCCGGGAGGACCGGATTGCGGCCATCCTGGCAAGCGCCCGCAACCTCGACAAGGCGGTTTCCCAGCTAGTTCGTGAGGCAAACGAGGCCGGCGGCAGGGACAACATCACCGTGGTCGCCTTTCATCTGGAGGAGGCCGAGGCGCCGACCGAGACCGATGCGCAGCGAACCCTGATCGGTCCCACCGCCGAGGAAGCGGGGCTCACAGCCGAATCGGTGGCGCGGGCGGCCGGTGACCGGGATGGGCTGCGAGGTCGTGCGGGGCACGATCGCGAGGCCCGTGCCGAACCCCGCGCCTGGCCTCGCCGCGCGGTCAAAGCGCTGGTCGCGGCCCTCGTGGTCGCGGCCCTCGTGGTCGCGGCCCTCTACGGACTGCGGCAGGTGTACTTCCTGGGAACGGATTCAGGTGGTCGCGTGGGCCTCTATCGCGGCTTGCCTTATGACCTGCCGCTGGGGATCGAGCTCTATTCGGAGGTCTATGCCGCGCCGGTACAGGTGTCCGCGATCCCGGCGAACCGGCGCGACAGCGCGACCGACCACACCCTGCGCTCGCGTGACGACGCGGCTCGATCTGATCGACGACCTGGAGCTGGCCGCCACGACACCGGCGCGCAAGCCGCAGGGGGGAGGCGGTAACGGACAGCAGGACGGCGGTGGCCGGCAAGGAGGCGGCAAGCAGGGCGAGGGGCAGCAAGACGGCGGCAAGCAGCAAGACCGCGGTGGCGGCCAGCGATGAGCGCCCGCAATCGCGAGCTCCTGGCGCTGATCCCGGTCGCCGTGCTGGTCACCGGCGGGTTCACGGCGGCGTTCATCGTCGAGTCCAGCCAGATCGGCGACCTGAGCCTGATCTACGGTGCCTACTTCCTCGCCATCTGCGTAGGCACCCACCTGGTGATCAGATGGCGGGCGCCGTACGCGGACCCCTACCTGTTTCCCCTGGTTGCCACCCTGGCGGGGGTCGGGCTGGTGATGCTCTACCGGATCGACGACGAGCTGGCCGTCAAGCAGGCGTCGTTGTTCCTGCTCGGTGTGGGGTTGATGGCGCTGACCTTGATCCTGCTGCGCGACTACCACGTACTCGAGCGCTACCGCTACGTGATTGCCACCGGCTCCATCCTGCTGCTGGTGGCGCCCCTCCTGCCAGGGATTGGCGGGCAGGCGACCAACGGTGCCTATCTCAGCCTCGACTTCGGTCCGTTCTCTTTCCAGCCCGCCGAGGTGGCGAAGATCGGGGTTGTCATCTTCCTGGCCAGCTATCTCGCGGAGCGCCGAGAGCTGCTTTCGGTTGCGGCCAGGCGGGTGGCTGGGCTGACAATCCCGCCGCTCAAGCACCTCGGCCCATTGCTGGTCGTTTGGGGGGCGGCGATGCTGATGCTCGTCTTCATCCGCGACCTCGGCAGCTCGCTGATGTTCTTCGGCGCCTTCCTCGCAGTGATCTACGTGGCCACAGCGCGGCTCTCCTACGTCGTCATCGGGCTGGCGATGTTCGTCGTCGGCGCCGCGGTCTTCTCGACGACGGTGCCCCATGTTCACGACCGGGTCGACATCTGGCTCGACCCGTTCGCCCGTGATGCGCCGGAGGGAGCGGGACAGGTCCAGCAGTCGCTGTTCGCTCAGGCCGACGGCGGCCTATTCGGGACGGGCCTTGGCGAGTCGTTGCTGCGACTGCCGGGGCCATTCTTCCCCGAAAGCTGTACGGAGGCCTTCCCATACTGCGGCTCGATCCTCCCCGAGCCGCACACCGACTTCATCTACGCCGTGATCGTCTCCGAGCTCGGTCTGTTCGGCGGCTGTGCCCTGGTGCTGATCTATGCCCTGATCGCGGCCCGGGGGTTCAAGACCGCGGTGATGGCCTCCGACGGGTTCTCCAAGCTGCTCGCCGCCGGGCTGACGGCCGTCTTTGCGCTGCAGGCGTTTGTGATCATCGGCGGCGTCACGAAGGTGATTCCGCTGACCGGGGTCACCCTGCCGTTCGTCTCCTACGGCGGCAGCTCGGTGGTCGCGAATCTCGTCCTGGTCGCGATCCTGCTGCTGGTCTCCGACCGTGCCCGCCGCCCGCCGCCCGCGGGGCAGATTCGCGGCGATCCTGCGGAGGTGCCCGCGTGAATGCCCCGATTGTCCGCATCTTCGGGCTGCTGCTGCTGCTCTTCGCGTCGCTCGTCTATTTCACGTCGAAATGGGCCGTCTTCGACGCCGAGGAGCTAGAGCAGAAAACCGAGAACCGGCGGCCGCTGATCGCTGAGCAGCAGATCCGCCGTGGTTCCATCACCACCGTCGACGGCGAGCTCGTGGCCGAGAGCCTGCCCACTGGCGGGGGGCGAAGCCCCGTCTTCGTTCGTCGCTACCCGCAGGGGAGTCTGTACGGGAACCCCGTCGGCTACAGCTTCGTCGACGTCGGTCGCTCCGGCATCGAGCTGTCGGAGAACGACTTGCTGGTCGGGGAGGAGAACGAGTTCGCGACGATCATCGACCAGATCCGCGGCACGACCCAGGAGGGCTCCGACGTGACCCTGACCATCGATGCGCAGGCGCAGCGCATCGCCACTCAGGGCCTCGAGTCGGCAATTGCGGCCAACGCGCCCACCCCCGGCGTCGGCGGGGGGGTGGTCGCGATCGAGCCGGATACCGGCGCGGTACGGGTGATGGCGTCTTCGCCTGGATTCGATCCGAACGGACTCGAGAACGAGGGGGAGTTCACACGCCTGAACAAGGCGCAGGGCTCGCCCCTGCTCAATCGACCGACGCAGAGCGTGTATCCACCCGGGTCGACGATGAAGGTCGTGACCGCTGCTGCGGGCCTCGACTCCGGTGAGATTCAACCCGACACGGTGATCAACTCCGATTCGCCAAAGCAGATCGGCGGCGTCGACTTGCAGAACGCGGGTGGCCAGAGCTTCGGTGACATCACCGCGACCGACGCCTTGACCAATTCGGTGAACACCTACTGGGCGCAGGTCGGCGAGCGGCTCGGCACCGGGACGATGGTCGAGTACATGGAGCGGTTTGGCTTCTATGCGGACCCGAAGCTCGACTATCCGCCGGACCAGATGGCCGCGAGCGGTGCGATCAGCGCCGACGGGGAGCTGGTGCGGGACGACTTCGATGTCGGGCGGGTTGCTATCGGCCAGGGCGGGGCCGAGGGCCAGGCGCTGGCTTCCGTACTGCAGATGGCCGAGGTCGCCGCAACAGTGGCAAACGGGGGCGTGCTCATGGAACCCACCTTCCTCCAGGAGGCCACCGACCCCGACGGGCGAACGACTCGGGAGTTGGATCCCGATGAGCAGGACCGGGTCATGAGCGAGGAGGCGGCTGCCCAGCTTACGGACATGATGACCCGGGTGACCCAGGAGGGAACCGCGACCGGACTGACCGTCGACGGGGTGGTGTTCGCCGGCAAGACCGGAACGGCCGAGATCGACCTCGAGGGCCTCAACCAGCCTTGGTTCATCGGCTTCGCGCCGGCGCAGGACCCGCAGATCGCAGTCGCGGCCACTATCGAGCGCTGCCAAGGCTGCTTCGGCGGTGAAGTCGCGGGGCCGATCGCGACGCAGGTGCTGGAGAGCCTCCTGAACGGATGAAGCTCGAGGCCGAGACGCTGGTCGCCGGCCGGTACAGGCTGCTGGGCCGCCTGGGCTCCGGCGGCATGGCGGACGTGTGGTGCGCCGAGGACCCGATGCTCGACCGCCAGGTGGCGTTGAAGTTCCTGCACGAGCGCTTCGCGCAGGACGAGCAGTTCGTGGAGCGCTTTCGCCGCGAGGCCTCGGCGGCGGCGGGCTTGCAGCACCCGAACGTGGTCGGCGTCTTCGATCGCGGTACCTACGACGGCAGCCACTACATCGCGATGGAGTACGTCGAGGGGGCGTCGCTCAACGACCTGATCGAGCGGGGCCTGTCGGCCCCGGAGGCGGTCGAGATCGTGCGGCAGGTGCTCGGCGCGGCGCGGTACGCGCACGCGAACGGGATCGTCCACCGTGACCTGAAGCCCCAGAACGTGCTGGTTGACGCGGAGGGACGCGCTCGCGTCACGGACTTCGGGATCGCCCGCGCCGGCGCATCGGAGATCACGCAGACGGGATCGGTGCTGGGGACCGCGCAGTACCTGTCCCCGGAGCAGGCACAGGGGCTCCCGGTGACCGCGGCGTCGGACATCTACTCGATCGGCGTGATGCTTTACGAGGCGCTCACCGGCCGGGTCCCGTTCGAGGCTGAGTCGCCGGTGACCGTCGCCTTGAAGCAGGTCTCCGAGCGTCCCCGGCCGCCCAGCGAGCTGAACCCGGCGGTCTCCCGGGCGCTCGACGCGGTGGTGCTGAAGGCCCTGGCCAAGGACCCAACCAACCGCTACGCGTCCGCCGACGAGTTCTTGGCCGCGCTCGACACCGCCGAGGCCGACCCCAGCGGCGCCGCGTTGGGGGGGACCGCCTCCTACGCGGCGGTCGCGGCCGCCGCGGGGGCGCCGCCCGCCGAGCCCCCATCCGAACCCCCTCCGGAGGAACGCGGCTTCTTCACCCCCGCGCGGCTGATCGCGCTGGCGCTGCTCCTGCTGCTGCTCGTGGGGGGCTTGGTGGCCCTGCTGCTCACTCGGCCTGACTCGGTCCTGGTGCCCACCGTGCTCGACGAGGACCGAGCCCGAGCCGAGGCAATCCTCGAGGATGCCGGCTTCGAGGTCGCCGTGAGGTCCGTGTCCCGGGACGCGCCGGTGGGCAAGGTCTTGGAGCAGGATCCAAGCGCAGGCGAAAGAGTTGACGAAGGGTCCACCGTCACCATCACGGTGTCGCTCGGGCCGGCGACCCTGGTGGTGCCCGATGTGACCGAAGAGCCCGAGGAACGTGCCCGAAGCAGGCTGAAGGAGGCCGGATTCACGGTTACGGTGAACCGCCGGCCCTCGAACACGGTGAGGGCTGGCCTGGCGATTGACACGGAGCCCTCAGCAGGGACTGAGGTCACGCGCGGAAGGACGATCACGCTGCTGATCTCGAGCGGGCCGAAGCTGGTCGAGATCCCGGCGGTCATCGGCCAGCAGCAGGACCTCGCCGAGAGCCAGCTTCGGGGCTTGGGGTTGATCCCCGATGTCGAGCAGCGCGACTCCGATGCCCCCGAGGGCGAGGTGATCGCCCAGGATCCGGTCGCGGGCACGGCCGTCAAGAGCCACACCGCGGTGACGATCGTCGTCTCGACCGGAGCCGGCTCGGCGATCGTGCCGAACGTCGTCGGGCAATCGCGCGACGAGGCCGATGCCGATCTGACCGCGACGGGCCTCAAGGTTCGCGTCGTGAAGCAGACGACGGCCGACGAGAACGAGGACGATGTGGTCCTCGACCAGTCACCCAGCGCCGGCACGCGGCTTCAAGCGGGGGAGTTCGTGACCATCTTCGTCGGCCAGTTCGAAGCGCCGCCCCCCACCACGACCACGACCGACACGACCCCGCCCTGATGCGGGTCGCGGTGCTCAGCGGAGGGCGCTCCAGCGAGCACGAGATCTCGCTCCAGTCGGGGGCGTCGGTGGCCGAGGGGCTCCGCGCCGCCGAGCACGAGGTGATTGCGGTGCGCTTGGAGCGGGACGGGCGCTGGACCCTCGAGGGGCGAGAGATCGAGCTGCGGGCGGGAAGCGGTCTGCTCGACGCCGAGGTGGCGTTTCCCGTGCTGCACGGGCCCTTCGGCGAGGACGGCACCGTCCAGGGGATGCTCGAGTGCCTCGACCTGCCCTACGCCGGGCCCGGGGTGCTCGCCGCCTCTCTGGCGATTGACAAGCTGGTCTTCAAGCGGCTGCTCGCGTTTGACGGGATCCCCCAAGTGCCGTTCTGCGAGGCGGGCGGCGACGGGTGGCGTGAGCAGGCCACCGCCATGGGCCTGCCGCTCTGGGTGAAGCCCACACGGTTGGGATCGAGTGTGGGGATCTCAAAGGTCACCAACCTCGAGCAGGGTTTGGAAGAAGCGGTGGAGCTGGCTCGCCGCCACGACCCACGCGTGATCATCGAGGGCCACGGCGGGGGCAGGGAAGTGGAGTGCTCGGTGATCGGCAACGACGAGCCGCGGACCTCACCCCCCGGCGAGATTGTCACCCACGCCGACTGGTACGACTACGAGGCGAAGTACTCCGATGGTGGCATGGACTTGATCGTCCCGGCCCGGATCGGCGAAGCCGAGACGATGCGGGTCCGGGAACTGGCCGCAAGTGTCTTTCGCGCAATCGGTGGGTCCGGGCTGGCGCGTTGCGACTTCTTCGTTCGCGAGGACGGCGAGGTCTTGGTGAACGAGCTGAACACGATTCCCGGCTTCACCTCGACGAGCGTGTTCGCAAAGCTGTTCGAGGCGGACGGCATGTCGTATCCGGAGCTGTGCCACCGCCTCGTGCAGCTCGCCGTCGAGCGGTACGAGAAGCAGCGCAGCTTCGAGTTCTGAATCGCGCTCAGCCCGCGAGCTGCACGTCGCCGATCGCGACGTTGTAGCCACCGTCGCCGGAGGCAAGGGTGGTGATCCACAGGAGGTAGTAGCGATTGGGGCTCGTGGCGTCGAGCTGCACCTCCTGGTCGGTGCTCATGTCGTCCGCGGATCCGATCGGCGCGCCCCAACCCTCGAGCGTGGTCGGCGGGCCGGAATCGGCGCCGTAGACGTCGAGGCTCCATCCGCCGACGTCGGAGCGGATCGTCATCTTGCGTGCCGTGACCGGCTGGCCGGCATCCACGATCAGCCCAACTCCCGGCTTGCCGACCGCGTCCTCGATCACCGGTGACCCGGTGTAGCTCTCGGTCGTCCAGGTCGTATCGGGGTTGTCGTCGATCGCGAAATCGACCTCGTCGTTGTGCTCCTCACCCGGCGGGTCGCCGTCGGGATCGAACGCTTGCGCGCCCGCGAGATCGATTCGACCGCCCGACGGCGCGGCGTCACCGTCGCCACGGTCGTCGCCTCCGGTGAGCGCCGCGATCAGCAGGGCCGCCACGGTCGCTGCGAGCACCAGCAGGACCCCGGCGGTCGAGATCCGCCGGGGGGTCAGCAGCTTGCGGCGAGACGGGACCGCATCGAGCACGTTCGTGGCCTCGCCGTGCGACCGGCCACTGCGGGCCACCTCGACCTCGAGCGCCCCCTCGAGGTCCCTGAGGAACGCGACCATGTCGAGGTAGCGCTTGCTCGGATCCTTGGCGGTCGCCCGCTCGATCACCGCCGCGAGCGCGGAGGAAACCTCGGGCCGGGGGTCCTGCACGTTGGGCATCTGCTCGTTCACGTGCTTCATCGCGACCCCCACGAGGGTGTCGGCCTGGAAGGGGACCTCGCCGGTCAGCATCTCGTACAGAAGGACGCCCAGCGAGTACACGTCGCCGCGCACGTCCACGCCCCGGCCCATTGCCTGTTCCGGAGCGACGTAGTCGGTGGTGCCGAGCACCCGACCGGTCTTCGTGAGGCCGTCGGACTCGAGCGAGCGAGCGATGCCGAAGTCGGTCACCTTGGCTC
>CAVWKY010000003.1:0-112148 GCA_963755775.1 uncultured Actinomycetes bacterium
CACTATGCCGATCTTGAACGAGCGGGTCGAGGCCTTGGGACGTCCAGCGAGCGTCATACCGCCGCTTGACAGTACGCCCAGCGAGTCACCGAATTGTTGCGACGGGCGGGGGGCAAGAACCCGCGGGCGCGAGCGACCTGGTGGTCAGGGAGGTCCGGCCTTAAAGGAGGATACACAGATGAGGGCAATCGTGGTGACGGAACAGGATGCGGGGAACTGCTGGGATGGCTCTGGCGGAGCGGCCCGGGCCGCCGGCAGCGATCAACGACGTCATTGTTCAGGTTCATGCCTCGGGTTGGGTTTCGACTGAACTCGAGTGGCCATCGACTTGGACCGATCGGGCGGGCCGCGACCGGACGCCATCGATCCCGGGGCACGAGCTGGCGGGAGTGGTCAGCGCCCTCGGCTATGGCACGACGGGGTTGTCGGTGGGGCAGCGAGTGTTCGGGCTTGCGGACTGGCATCGCGACGGCACACTCGCGGAGTATGTGGCGATTCGAGGCGCGAAACCTCGCGCCTTTGCCGGATGACGTCGGGTTCACGGTCGCGGCCTCCCTACCAATCTCGGGTCTGACCGCTTGGCAGGGCCTGTTCCAGCACGGCCGCCTTCAACCGGGTCAGCGCGTCCTAGCGCTCGGTGCGGTCGGGGCAGTCGGAGCGATGGTGACCCAGCTCGCGTGCGAAGCCGGCGCCTACGTCATCGGCACCGGACGCGCCGCCGACCGGGAAAGGGTATCGACCTCGGCGCGCAGGAGTTCGTCGACCTCGACACCGACGCGCTGGAAGACGTCGACGAAGTCGACCTGGTCTTCGATGTGATCGGCGGCGAGATCCAGAAGCGCTCCTCGGCCTTGCTCAAGGCCGCAGGGACTCTGGTGTCCGTCGTGGGCCCGGTCGAGGCCAGCCCACCTGACGAGCGAGCGGTGGATTTCGTCGTAGAGGCCGACCGCGCTCAGCTGGTCGAGATCGTGAGCCGGGTGCGTGACGGACGACTGCGAACGAACATCGGAACCACGGCTTCCTTCGACGATGCCGTCGCAACCCTCAACTCCGGCCAGCGGCTCAAGGGAAAGACGATCATTCGCGTCCGCCCGTAGGCACGTGCTAGTGACCACCGGGATGCGTCTCGACTCCTGACCGGAACGAGGGTCGCCGGCTGGTGCGCACGCGGTTCCACCACAACGACAGGCCGAAGGCTGTCGCGATCAGCACCCCACCGACCAAGGCGAACTGCGCGGCAATGTCGACCTTCTGGCGGGCGGTGGCGATGTGCTGGGGCAGGTCGGCGAGCGCGTCGATGAGCTGGTCGGCGCTCTCGGCGCGGTAGTACGTACCGCCGGTGAGTCGGCAACCCCTTGGAGGGTCTCCTCGTCGATCGTCCGGCGCCCCCGCCGCCCGCCGGGGCCCCCCCGGGGAAGCCACCACCGGGCGCGACCTGTGCGGCGGCGCTGACGCCGGGCGCCGGCGTTTCGGTCCCGAACCCGATCGTGTAGACGCGGATCCCGCGCTCGGCGGCCTGTTCCGCTGCCGTCGCGGGTCGACTCCGCGTGTTGGAGCCATCGGTCAGGAGCACGATCACCGCCGCGGCGTCGTCCGGAGTCGCGCTGTCGGGGACGTCCGCACCGGTGGGGGCGACGGACGGGTCGAGCTCGGCGATGGCGTCGATGGACGTCAGGATGCCCTGGCCGATCGCCGTGCCGCGCGACGTCACCAGCGACTCGACAGCGCGCAGGAGGGCCTCGGTGTCGTCGGTCGGGGGCACCGACACGGTGGCGAAACCGGCGAAGGTCACCAGACCGATCCGAGAGCCCTCGGGCTGTGCCTCGATGAAGTCGGTGGCCGCCTGCTGGGCCGCCTCCAGACGGTTGGGGTCGACGTCGGTGGAGCACATCGACCTGGAGACATCCAGCGCGAGCAGGATGGTGGTCGCGTTGGAGGAGATGGTGGCCTCCCGATGAGGGCGAGCCGCGGCCACCCCGAGCGCCACCAGGGCCAGGAGGAGGAGGGCCGGTGGAACCACCCTGCGCCACCTCGTGGTGCTCGGTTGCGCCGAGCGCACCAACGCGACCGAGGAGACGAGCACCGCGCCGCGCTTGCGGCGACGTGCCTGCCACCACCGGAAGGCGAGCAGCGCGGGCACGACGGCGACGACCAGCAACGCCCACGGCCATGACAACGACATCAGATCAGCCTTCCGTGGCGGATCAGGGCGCGGGCCGAGCCCAGGGCGAGCAGCACGGCCGCGAGTCCACCGAGTGGGCCGGCAAGAGGAAGTGGCTCCTGCGCGACGGTGAGCCGACGGTCGATCGAGTCGGCGAGGTCCACGACGTCGGCCACCTCGGATGACGGGTGGTACTCACCACCGGTGGCCTCGGCGATCTCGGTCAGCGCATCCTCGTCGAGCGCGGTGTGCACCGTGTAGCCGTCGGCGTCGACGGTCGTACCCGCCACCGTCCCGACGCCGACGGCCTCGATGTGCACGCCCGCGGTCAGGGCGAGGGCCGTGGCGGCCACGGTCGCATCCCCGTCATCCGTCGCCTCACCGTCGGAGACCAGGACGATGGTCGCCGAGCTCCAGTACCCCAAGTCCGGCGCCTGGGCGCCCTCCTCCGGCAAGGTCACTGCCTTCCCCGTGATGGCCGAGAGGCCCCCCAGGATCGCCCCCGCGAGCGAGGTGCCCCCCGAGGGGGTCAGGCGCGCGACAGCGGCTGCGGCCCGCGCATGGTCCGCACTCGGCTCGCCGGCGCTCAACGCCCCGGCCCCGAACGCCACGACACCGATGTCCACGCTGTCGGGCTGCGCGCCGATGAGGGTGGTGGCCACCTCCTTGGCGGCTTCGAGCCGGCTGGGGGCGACGTCCGTGGCCGTCATGCTCTGGGAGACGTCGATGGCCACGATGACCGTGCCGGCGGAACGCGGTGTCGGGACGTCGACCGTCGGGCCCGCCATGGCGATGGCGAGCACCGCCAGGCCGCTGAAGGACAGCCACCGGCCCGCGGGCACCGGGCGAGGAGCCGACCTGGCCGGGGACGCCCGCCGCGGCAAGTACCCGCACGCGCCGTCGACCGGTGACGAGGGTGCCCACGACCAACGCCCCGACCGCGAGGAGCCCCAGCGGAAGCAGCCAAGGGGTGGTGAGGTCCATCACCGCCGCCATCGCGTCGCGGCGACGAGGCGGACCAGCGCGTCGACGAGGTCCTGGTCGGTGCGGACCTGGTGCAGCGGCACCGCGACCTGGCGCAGCACGTCGCTCACCCCGGCATCGCGTGCGGCCACCGCCCTGCGGATGCCGGCCCGGAACACCGGGTCCGACGCGTCCACGAGCACCTGCTCCCCGGTCTCGGCGTCCTCGACGACCAGCAGTCCCACGTCGGGGATGGCGTCGTCCGCCGCATCGACGATGCGCAGCGCGACCACGTCATGGCGGTGCGCGAGCTTCGCGAGCGGCCGCTTCCACGGCCGCTGCCGATGAAGTCCGAGATCACGACCACCAGGGCCCTCCGCCGGGCGGGCACCGCCACCGCCTCCAGCATGCCGGCCAGGTCAGTGGTGGTCGTGACCGACCTCGTGTCCCGCTGGAGCTCGTGGCCGATGCGCAGCGCCTGTGCCCGGCCCGTCCCGGTCCGGACCACCCTGGCCGCGGCACCGTCGTAGAGAACTGCCCCGACCCGGTTGCCCGAGCCCGCGAAGAGCCGGGCGAGGAGCAGCGCCAGCTCGGTCAGGACGTCGGCCTTCGTGCGGTCCTCGACGCCCATGCCCATGGACGCGGAGCGGTCGAGGACGAGCCAGGCCGTGAGGTCTCGGTCCTCGTTGTACTCGCGGACGAGCGTCTCGCCCACCCTGGCGGTGGCCGGCCAGTCGATGCGGCGGGCATCGTCGGTGTCGACGTACTCGCGAAGCCCGGCCAGGTCGACGCCGGCGCCACGGTGGTTGGTGCGGTAGGCGCCGTTCAGCCTGCCCTCGAGGCGGCGGAGGACATGCCACTCCAGGTGGTGCAGCAGGCGGTCGGGCGCGGTGACCACGACGGTCAGGCCCCCTGCAGCACGACGCGCGGGGCCGGCACGGAGCTGCAGGACACGGGTGACGACGGTGTCGGGGTCGACGTCGTCGGCCAGGGCCTCGTACGAGAGCACGAGACGGTGCCGCAGCACGTCGAGCGCCAGGTCGCCGAGGTCGGGCGGCAGCACGTAGTCGCGGCCGCGCAGGAAGGCGAGCGCCCGGGCACCCGCCACGAGGGCGATCGAGGCGCGCGGACTGGCGCCATAGGTCACGTAGCGGTCCAGGTCGCCGAGCCCCACGGCCGCCGGTGAGCGGGTCGCCGTGACCAGTCGGACGGAGTAGTCGACGATGGCAGGGTCGACGTAGGTCCCGCGGACCTTGGCCTGCATCGCGGCCAGCTCGTCGGGGGTGAGCATCGGCACGTGCTCGGGGGCGGGCTCGATCGACCGCTCGCACGATGGCGTGCTCCTCGGCGGCGTTCGGGTATCCGACGACGACCTTCATCATGAAGCGGTCGACCTGGGCCTCCGGAAGGGGATAGGTGCCCTCCGACTCGATGGGGTTCTGGGTGGCCAGGACCAGGAACGGCGTCGGGACAGCGAGCGTCTCGCGCCCGATGGTCACCTGCCGCTCCTGCATGACCTCCAGCAGCGCGCTCTGCACCTTGGCCGGGGCGCGGTTGATCTCGTCGGCCAGCAGCAGGTTGGTGAAGACGGGCCCCTGGTCGTCTCGAACTCGCCGGTGTTCTGGTGGTAGACGCGTCCGCCGGTCAGGTCGGCGGGCACCAGGTCAGGCGTGAACTGGATCCGCTGGAACTGGCCGCCGATCGCGGCGGCGAGCGTACGCACCGCCAGCGTCTTGGCCAGCCCGGGCACCCCCTCCACGAGGATGTGTCCACCGGTCAGCAGGGCGACGGCCATCCGTTCGAGGAGGTTGTCCTGCCCGACGATGGTGCGCTTGACCTCGAAGAGCACCTCTTCGAACGGGTTCACGCCCGGCCT
Source organism: uncultured Actinomycetes bacterium (assembly GCA_963755775.1). Lineage (GTDB taxonomy): Bacteria > Actinomycetota > Thermoleophilia > Solirubrobacterales > 70-9 > AC-56. The sequence continues at coordinate 5,001 of CAVWKY010000003.1, forward strand.
GCGGGCGGCTCCGGTGGGGGCGGTCATGTCGACTCCTCGGGTGGTGGTGTGGTCGGGTCGGATCTGTGGGCCCGGCCCGTCTCCGCCGAGGGCCGTTCCGATCGGGACCGCGAAGCCGATGCCGGCGAAGGCCCTGTCCTTGCCCGGGTCGGCGATCGAGACGACGATCCCGACGACGTGTCCACTCGCGTCCAGGAGCGGACCCCCGAGCTGCCGGGGTTGACGGCGGCGTCGAACTGGATGAGCCCCGCGAACGTGCCGTCGGCCGTGTCGGCCCGGCGGTCGAGTCCTGACACCACGCCCGCGGAGGCGCTTGCGGCGAGTCCGAGCGGGTTGCCGATTGCGACGACCGAGCCCCCGACCTCGACGGTCCCGCCGAGCGTCGCGGGCACGATCGTCTCGGGGAGGTCGGCCGGGACAGGGTGGCGATGTCCGATGCCTCGTCGGACGACGCCACCGTGGCCGTGGTCTCCGTGCCGTCGGCGAATGCGACGTGGATCGTGTCAGCGCCGCTCACGACGTGCGCAGCGGTGAGGATGCCCCCGTCGCAGTGGCGACCACGCCGCTGCCCAACCGGTTCCGGTCTGCAGTGATGACGACCATCGACGGCAGCACCGCCGCGTACACGTCGGTCAGGGCCGGAGTGGTCGGAGCTGCCGTGGGAGTGGTCACCGGGGCGGCCGGCGTCGACTCCCCACCCGGTCGGAAGGCACTGCGCCCAGGACGACACCCAGCGCCGCAGGGCGACGAGGGCAACGACGCCCGGCGATCTAACGAGCGCCGGCTCGGCTCATGAGGGCAGGTTACGGGCCCAACCTGAGATGCGCTGCGGTCGGTTGCTGAACGGGCCAGCACCCTCACCTTGACCGACCGTTCTGTCCTGGGCGAGCGGACGCGGCCGAGCGCGCCGATGATGGGCGGATCGACAGACCCAGGACACGGACCAGCAGCCCGACCAGGGAGCAGGACCAGGGCCAAGCCGCGGCCAGACAGTCCCGTGGCAAGACGCCGGAGGCACGCGCTGAGAGCGCCCAGGAACGGACCCACGAGTTGGCCGACGAGCTGGAGCAGCTGAAGGCCGGCGAGATCGACGGCCAGGACGACGAGAGCGACCAGGACGACGAGAGCGACCAGGATTGACGGGATGAGCTCGCCCTCCCATTGGGGCAGGACGCCGAAACAGAGCGTCGAAGCAGAATGCGCCCGGCGCGGTGCGGCTGCGGTCGCTGCCGGTTGCGTCGACCTGCTGAACGGCCAGGATGCCGATGACGACTTGGTTCTCGCTCTCGGTGGGCCGCCGGCCAGCTGGGTTCGCACCGGTGAGGCTTCCGGACCCGAGTACTGGCTTCGGGTGTGGGCTGCGCGGGGACTGCTGTACGCGTGGGACGACTCGGCCAGCCCAGCAGTGCTGAAGGCCCTCGGTGACGATGCCTGGCGGGTCCGGGAGATGGCGCTCAAGGTCGTTGCCCGGCACCGCCTGCACGAAGCGACCGGGCAAGTCGAGGGGCTCGCAAGCGACCCGTCCGCGCGTGTACGTGCGGCAGCCTCACGCGCCAGCCGTGCCCTTGGCGGCCACTGACCGGCGCCACCTGCTGTTGCGCGGCATCTCGGATGAGGCTGACCGCCGAGGCCGACTAGTCCTCAAGTCCGCACGCGCCGAGCCCGAAGACCACGAGGGGCCCACCCATCCGGGTGCGGTCTCTCATCGTTGTGCCGACCTCAAACCGCCGGACCGCGGGCGGATCTTGCGCTTCCATTGCTCCAGACGTGGGCCACAGCACGATCCAAGGCAGCTGCACCCCGACCCGCGCGACCCCCGGGTCGAAAGAGGAGCACCAATGTCCACCGAGCAGCACGCCTCCGAGCACACCGCTGAGCAGGCGACCGACAGCCCTGCGCCGGAGCGCGACCCTGCCCGCCGGGTGCGCTCCGCCGCCGGTGCCACCTGGGCGCTGACCTGGCGCTCGCTGGCCGCGGTCACGGCCGGCCTGACGCTCGCCGTCGTGCTCGCCGTGGTCGCGCTGGTTGGCTCCGCACAGCTTCCAGCCTCGGCCGCAGCACCGGCCCGACCGCCGCGTTCGGGCTGGCGCTCACCCCGGTGGTCGGCCTGGTCCTGGCGACCGTGCTCGGCATGCTCGCCGGCGTCAGCGGTGTCGCGGCCGCGCTCGTCGTCCGCAACTTCCTGGACAGCAGGGCCAGTGCGGCCGGTTTCCCGCGGCGTCGCCAGCTGCGCCTGGCCCGCAGCCTGCGCACCGCGGTGCGGACGGCCCCCAAGGCGCTGCTGGCGCTTGCCGGCATGGCCGCCGCGTTCGTCGCCTGCACGCTGCTCCGGGTCGTCCCGATGCTGGCCGCCGTCGCCGTGTTCGGCTGGCAGGCCCGCGATCCCGAGGAGCGTTCCGTCGCTCGCCGCCACCTGTGGTGGGCAGTGCCGTTCGCTGCGTCCGCTGCCGTGCTGGCCGCCGGGCCCGCGATGCTTGCCTCCGTCCTCAACGGCGCGACCCTACGCCAGGCAGCGCTTGCCGCAGCCGGCCAGTCGCGGCAGCCCGCGCTGATCGTGCTCGGCGCGGCCGTCGTCGTCGCGGCCAGCTGGGCGTTCGGCCAGCTGGCGTTGCGCGCCGCACACGCGCACGCCGGCGCCAGCCCGCTCGGTCACCTGGCCACCGGCGTCGCCGGGCTCGGGCTCGCCACCGTGGCCACGATGCTGGTCGCCGGCACCGCGCTCGGCGTCCTCGCGCACACCCCGCAGCGCGCGACGCACACGGGCGAGGGTGGGTCCGGGGTCGCCGCCCAGGTCCCGCCCCGCCGCATGCGTGGTGGCTGGCGCCGCGGCTGGATCAGCGCCCGCACCGCCCGCATCGCCGGGGTGACCAGCTTCGCGGTCTTCGCCCAGACCGTCGGCATCCTGGTCGGCACGCCCGCGTACGCCGCGGCCAGCGGCCCGGTCGTCGTCGACGAGTACACCGACACCTCCACGACCGTGGACCCGGACCAGTGCACCGACGGCAATCCGTGCGGCGTCCGGGCCGCGCTCGCGACCGCGGCGGCCCGCGCCGCCTTCCGCGCTCACCGTGACCGTCACCTTCGCGGACGACGCGACCATCTCCCTGGCCGGCACGCTGACCGTCAAGGGCGGCGTCACCGTCGACACGTCCGGGCACCACGTGACCCTGGACGCGCACCACTCGTTCCGTGCACTGGAGACCGCCATCGGCGCCGGTGAGGGCCCCCGGGTCGTCCTGCGCGGCCTGACCGTCACCGGCGGCCGGTCCACTCCTGGCGGCGCCGGCCTGTACACCAACTCGGTCCGGGTCATGCTCGACCAGACCACCTGGACCGACAACGTGTCCGGCGGCGCCGGGGGCGGCTCCGGGTCGCAGTCAGACGGTGGAGCGGTCGCCGCCCCGTACACCGACGTGACCGTGACCGGCTCGACGTTCACCGACAACCACGCGAGCGCCGGCGTCGGTGGCGCGGTCGCAGCGACCCGGGTCACCATGACCAACTCGACCCTGGTCGACGACACCGGCGCCCCCGGGCACCCGGACGGCGTCTCGGTGTCCGCCCCGTACGGCGGGCACCTGTCCCACGTGACCGTCCTCGCCGGCGGTGTCGCCGGCAGCCAGTCCGGACTGCTGCAGGTCACCAACTCCCTGGTCATCGGCCGCGGCGGCTCCGGCGCGTTCGAGTGCACGTACGTGACCGACGGGGGCGACGAGTACACCCCCCTCGACCGGCAACGTCGACACCACCGGGACCTGCCCCGGAACGAGGACCACGGCCGCGGACGTCGGCGACCTCGGCCAGCCCGCCGACAACGGTGGCCCCACCGCCACGGTCGCGGTGCACACCGGTAGCCCGGCCCTCGGCGCCGGCTCACCGGACTGGTGCGAGAGCGCCGACCAGCGCGGCGAGGCCCGCGACAGCGCCAGCTGCGACGCCGGCGCGTACCAGAGCGACGACGTCGACACGCGCGTCACCGTCACGGTGACCGGCGGCCCCGGCAGCACCGGCACGGCGATCCCGCTGCACGTCGGGATCAGCTCACCCGGGCGCACGCCGCCCGGCACCATCAGCATCCTGGAGGGGACCGACGTCCTGGTCGACCAGGTGCCGGTGCAGTTCAGGTCCTACGCCGAGCTCAACCTGGACGCGCTGCCGCGCGGCCTGCACCACCTGACCGCCCGGTTCGTGCCGGACAGCGGCGACCCGGCCACCGACTCCGAGCTGCTGGACCTGCGCGTGCTGGCCCCGGCCACCTTGACCCTCACCGCGACCGACCCGACCCGGCTGCACCAGCCGACCACGCTGACCGCGGCCGTCACCGCCGAGGGGGACACCGGGCTCTCCACCGCGACCGGCACGGTCACCTTCAACGTCAACGGCTGCCCGCCAGGACGTTCCGCTCGTCGACGGCGTCGCGACCCTGCCGGTCGCCCAGCTGGAGTCGGCGATGGTCAGCGCGGTCTACAACGGGGACGACTACACCTCGGGGACCAACGGCTACGCCAACGTCGTCACCGACGTCGAGGCGACCACGACCACGGTCAGCGACGTCGACACGGTCATCGAGTGGGGCCAGACCCCGCACCTGACCGCGCACGTCGCCGACGCCGCCGGCCAGGTGCGCGGAGAGGTCGAGCTCGTCGTCGAGGGGAAGACCTCGACGTCGCAGGGCCTGTCCGGCGGGCAGGCTGACCTGGGCATGGACCTGGACGCTGGCGTGCACACCGCCTACGTGCGGTACCTTCCTGCGGCCGGCTGGGCCGCGTCGCAGTCCGCGCCGTTCCAGCTGACCGTGCTGCCCGCACCCAGCAGCATCTCGGGCGTGGCCAGCCCCGGCACCGTCACCTACCCGGACAGCCCGACCCTGACGTTCGACGCCACCTGGGTCTCGGTCAGCGGGGGCATCGGCAACAGCTACCCGCAGGTCGAGCTGTACGACGGCGACACCCTGGTCACCGACGCCCGCATCGACGAGGACGCGTTCACGGTGCCGGCCGGCACGTTCACCGCCGGCACCCACCACCTGCACGCCCACGTCGTCGGCAACGACCGGACCGCGTCGTCGGACTCCGCTGAGGTCGACCTGGTCGTCGAGCCGGCCGACTCCGACTTCACGCTCGCACCCGACCCGGCCGTCGTCGGGCAGCCGCACACCGTGCACCTGTCGGTCAGCCACGGCAGCGCCGGTGTCACGTTCACCGTGACCCGCATCAGCGACGGCGTCGTCGTGGACGCCATATCACTCGGCGACCACGGCCGGCTCGTTCACCTACACGCCACCGGTCTCGGCGGGCACCGGCCAGGTCTCGACCGGTCTGAACGTCACCGCGACGTTCGACGACGGCAACTACGCGCCGTCCACCAAGCCGCTGACCGTGACCGTGCTGAAGGCGACCGCGGCCGCGCCGGGCCGCACCTGGGACAACCCTGGCCCGGACTTCGAGACCGCGCAGCCGGTCCTGCACGTCACCCTCACGGCGACGCCGGGCCTGCCGGCCCCGACCGGCACCGTCGAGCTTCTGCTGAACGGCACCCCGGTCGCCGCCTCGACCCTCGTCGACGGCACCTCCGACAGCACCGCGAACATCACGTCAGGGCAGGCCGGTCGCAGCTACGCCGCCGGCGTGCTCACGTTGCGGTACAACGGCGACGGCCTCTACGCGGCAGGACCGCACCGACGCCGTCGACGCCCTGGTCGTGCCCGCGCACCGCACCACGGTCAGCCTGGACTCGATGGTGGCCACCCTCCGCGCCGGTCGGCAGCTGACCCTGTCCGCACAGGTGGCCTCACCCGGCGGCACCCCCACCGGCCGGGTCGTGTTCACCACCCATCGACGGCGCCCAGCAGGTCACCGCGACCCTGTCCGGCGGTACCACGACCGGCACCATCTACGTCGGCCCGGAGCGCACCGGGACCGTGCACGTGAGCGCGCAGTACCAGCCGGACGCCAGCGCCTACCTGGCCTCGAGCAGCGACGTGCACGACGTGCTCGTCGACTTCACCGACCCGAAGATCGGCCTCGCACCTGTAGGCGCGCTGGTCGCCAGTCAGGCCGGGCACGTGCGCGTGACCGCGGTGGACCCGGAGGGCCAGACCGACGCCGGCACCGCCGTGCAGGTGTTCGACGGCAACGGATCCCTGCTCGGCTCCGGCGCCTGGGGCGCGCCGAGCCGGGTCGGCGGGTTTTGGACGTCGACCGCGGACGTCACCGTGACCCCGCGCCACGGCGGCTCGGCCGGCTGGTACGTCTCGTTCAGCCACGACGGCGGCTACATCGCCACCTCGGACGTCCTGCCGGTCACGGTCGACGGGTTCGGTGCCCCGATCACGTTGACCACGACAAGCACCGCCGTCCTCGGACGTCCGGTCGGTCTGCGCGTCGCCATCGGACGGCTGCCCGCGGGTCTTTCCGCGACGACCATGCCCGTGCAGCTGTACGCCAACGGCGTCCCGGTCGGCTCGCCGGTCGCGATGGACGAGACCTGGGGCGGGAACCCCGCCGCACACGTTCACCATCGTCCCGGCCACCCGTTACGGCGTGCAGTACTCGGCGTCCACGACCGGTGACGGCGCCGACGTCGGGCCCGGCACCGGTACCTGACGGTGTACGCCGAGGGCGCGCCGCTGACCGCCAGCCTGCCGAACGCGAGCATCCCGAACGGCACCACCTGGACCCCGCAGATCACCTGGGACACCTGGGGCCGGCCCGACCTGCCCGCTGACGGCACCGTCGTGGTCACCGCGCTGGACCTGTCCACGCGTTCCCAGCGCGCCTGTGTGCCGGCACCTGCCGGACGCGCCGTGCGGGTTCGCTGCGGGCAGCCTGCCGGCCGGCAGCTACCAGATGTTCGTGCGCTGGTACGGGGATTCGGTGTACGCCGACACCGACCTGAACCAGAGCACGTACGGCCAGTACGTCGGGACGCTGCAAGGTGACCCGCACGATGGCCGGGGTGACCACCGCGTTCGGCACCGACACCAACCGCTGGCTGGCCGGGGAGCCGGTGACCGCGACGTTCGAGCTGAGCGACTCGATCAACCCCGACAGCCTCGCCTCCGGCCGCGTGCAGCTCAGCTCGTCGGCGTACGGCAGCCTGCTCGTCGTACAGGTGACGTCGACACACACCGCGTCGTGCACGTTCCCCGCGCCGTTCCCCGCGCAGTCGATGGGCGGCCGGGGGACACCACGCTGACCACGACGTTCACGCCGTCGACGGCGACCGCGGCGGCGACCTCGTTCTCCTGGTTGCAGGCGATCGCGCACTGCTACACCGTCACCGCGCGGACCCCGGTGGACGTCACGTTCCCCACCGCGGCGCCGACCCTGTCGGCACCCGCGTGCGCCACCGCGACCGAGACCCCGCAATACGGGAGGGCCGGCACGAAGCCCGGGTGCCCGCGAGGACGCCTCGGTCAAGGTCACCGCTGCCGCCGGCACCGTCCCGGACAGCTGGGCGTTCGCCGGCTACTCGGTGATCGGGTCCGACAGCACCGGCATCACCACGGACCCGCGCGACGGGCAGACGTACTGGTTCCAGCCGCGACGCAACACCTGGGTGACTCCGACGTTCTCCGTGGGCACCGACGTGCGTCACCGTGACGACCGGGTTCGAGGCCCAGCTGGCCAATGGGCAGGTCACCGGGCAGCCCGACCGCCGCCTGGACCAACTGGTCCAGCTCGTTCGGCAAGTGGCGGTCCGGGCGCCTGGTGCTGGACACCCAGAGCAACTGCGCCTCGCCATGGGGTACGACCCCGGCTGAGCGTGAGGCCACCGCCAAGGGCATCGGGCACTTCGTCAAGGGCACCCCCGGTCAGCGTCATCTCCTACGCGACCAACCCGTACCTCCCGACGGCGGAGAAGCCGTCGTTCACGCTGACGGCGGTCCCCGGCGCGACGCTGGGCGCGCCGCTGAACAACTGGGTCCGGTACGCCTACCTGACCGCGGACGCCGACAAGGTCGTCTTCGGCCAGTACCGCGAGTCGGCGAGGATGTGCACCGCGGTGCACCTCACCTCCGGCACCGGCGGCGTGGTCGCCGCAACCAACTCGACCTTCTCCGTCGCCGCTGCCCCGTACGAGGACAAGACCGGGCGGTGCACCACCGCGGCAGGCAAGCCCGGCTATCTGGCCGGCAGCCAGGTCACGCTGACGTCGATGCCGATCAACAGCCGGACCCTCGGCAAGGCGGTCAAGCCGGAGCGCGAGTACTACACCTACCAGTGGCTGACCGACCCGACCGTCGACCCGAACTATCGCCCCTACCGCTACAACTCCAACGGCGTCGTCGACGGCAACCTGCCGCCGCTGACCGACGCCGTGTACACCCCGGCGGCCCGGCACCAAGCTGCCGGCCGGGTCCGACCCGTACCGCGCCTCCCGCACCCAGGTGACGGTCCCGGCCGTCACCGACGGAGCGCCGGCCTACTTCGGCGCGCAGTACGCCGTCGTGAACTGCGTCCCGGTGCGGGTGAAGATGGAGTACGTATCCGGCGTCCAGGACGGCACCGTCCCCGGGCCTGACGCTGCCCGCGTCCAACTGCGGGACTGCACCCGACGGGCGCCCAAAGGCAGCCGACGAGACCTGGGGCCCGACCGGGGGCACCCCGACGCGCACGAGGGTCGTCACCGTCACCCGGTCCTACCGGGCCGGCACCGCCATCGACGTCGTCGGCGACCCGACCTGGACCGGCCCGGGCGGCATCAAGCGCAACCTGTCGTGGGAGGCGACCTACCGTGACCCGCACGGCGTGCGCTGGGTCGGTGACTCGTGGGCTCCGCTGTCCTGGACCCGGCCTATGACCGGTCCGCGACGATCGAGAAGCCGAAGTTCGGCGCGAAGGCCTCCCTGCACGTGCCGTACGACCTGTCCGGGGTGGACCTGGTCGCCACGTACGCCCTGCCGTCCTGCTTTCAAACCGGACGTACGCGCCTACCCCCTCCGCGACGGCTACGGGTTCAACGTGGCCAGCTCACCCGGCTGCCCGGCCGGGCAGGTCGACTGGAACAACTGGGTCGGGCTGTCCCCGCTGATGCCGGCCGCGGCCAAGGCCAACCACGTGAACGCGGTGTGGTCGCTGTACGCCCCGGCGTCCACCTCGCGAACCCGGACTCGTACGGCTACCACGGCGCAGGAGGGGCAGAAGACCAACCCGGTCGTCTTCGACACCACCCCGGTGCCGGGCCGGACCAACATCGACTACCTGCAGTACTCCGACACCAGAGCCGCCAAGGGCTATTTCCTGTGGCTGAACTACACCGCTCCGCACGCACGCGACACCACCCCGAGCCCAAAGCCGCCCTTCGACTGCAGGGGCACTGCACAGCCGGCGCCTCGCCACGCCCGCGCGTTCGACTCCGAGCCGCTGCCGAGGCCGCCGGGCTTCAACGAGCTCGACGTCTCCGACAAGCCGGCCGAGATCCGCAATCGCCCCCGTCTGACGGCCAGTCAGGTCGCCGACATCCAGCGCAGGTACCGCTGCGAGCTGGAGTCGTTGCTCTCGGTCGACGATGGGGTCAAGAGGGTCGTGGACACCCTGACTGCCAGGGGCGAGCTCGACAGCACCCTGGTGGTGTTCACCTCCGACAACGGGTTCTTTCACGGCGGGCACCGGCTGATCCTGGTCAAGCGGCACATCTACGAGGAGTCGATTCGAGTGCCGTTGATGATCCGGGGTCCCGGCATCCCGCAGGCGGTAACCGTGAACGACCTGTCGATCAACGCCGATCTGGCGCCGACGATCGTCGAGACGGCGAATGCCAATCCCGGTCTAATCATGGACGGACGCTCGCTGATCCCGATGGCGCAGCTACCCGGTATCGAGGCCGGGCGCGAGCTGTTGATCGAGGAGCCGACCTTCGCCGGAATCCGGACCGAGCGATACATGTACGCGGAGCACCGCAACGGAGAGAAGGAGCTTTACGACTTGACCATCGATCCGTTCGAGATGCGCAGCCGTCACGACCTGCCCGCATACGCACCCGTCATGGCCCAGCTGGCTGCCCGATTGCACGAGCTGCAGAACTGCGCGGGTGCCAGCTGCCGGGCACACGGCCCCTAGCGACCATGCGGGACGGCAGGTGCACGCGGTGACCGCGGACGAGGCGCGCTCTGCGGGCCGTCGTGATGCAGAGCGAGCCGTCGCGCTCGCCCGAGAAGAGCCGGATGGGACCGACGTCGGCGAAGAATCGAGCACCGACCTCCTCGACGAGCCGGACCCGGGGAGACCGGGCTCGCCGGCGCGGCGCCTCGTATCCGGCTGGCGTGACGAGGGCCACATCGCCGCAGGAATCTCGGAGGAGGCGCGGCGGGCCGAGGAAGTCGGCGGCGAGGTTTGGGCGGCATACGGCGCGGCTCTCGATGGCATGTTGAGTGACACGAACGTGACCTTGATCCCGACCTGGTACAGCGACAAGCGTGACCGGATCGTCCGGGGGCTCTACGTCGTCGATCGAAATCGCTTCCCGAAGCCCGCCGCCGGCATGCGGACGATGACGCACGACGGCATCGACTACACCTGGGAAGGCGACGTCCAGCGGGCCTTCAGCGCACCGCACCGAGGTTTCCTCGACCGGCTGAAATCGAGGCGCCGATGACCCGCCAACACGCGATCTCGCAGCACACAGTTAGCTCGCCAATTCCAGGTAGGGATTTGGACGCGGCGCCGTGGGCGTCGGTATGGTCGTGGTAAGCAAAGGAGGGGGTCGGGGGAAATGAAACGCATATGGCTCTTCGGAGGCCTACTGGCTGCGGGAGCGCTGCTCGGCGCCTTGGTTATCGCGACAGCGGTACTCGGGCACACGAGGGCGAAAGTCGTGAATGACCGGCGCTCGGACGTCTCGCCTGGCTGCGACATCCGTGAGGCGACCTCCAAGGTGACCAGGGGAGGGCGTCTTCGCCACACGATCACGACGCGGGGTCCGCGACAGAGCGACGAGTTCACCGTCGTCCTCCTCTCCGCGAGTCGCTCTGGGAGCATCGACTACCTCCTCAGTTCGGATGGTGGCGACCCCGCCAGCTACCAGCTCACCAACCAGGGCAAGACGGCGGTCTTCACGGTCGACCGAGGCCGGGTGAGGGAGGCCGTCGACAACCCGAATAGGTACTTCTGGAGGGCTGTCACGTGCAGCTTCCCTGGCGACGAAGCCCCTAACGGGGGCACCGTGCGGCAGTCGCTGAGGAGACACGACCACCACTGATCCTCGAACCCGTGCCGCTCGCGAGCTCCTGCGCGGGCGATGTCGCAGCGAGCCGGCTGATCCCTACGGTGTCAACATCTTGACGAGCTCCGCCGCAGGGCGGATGTCGGTGACGCTCGCCACGTTGATGCCGGCGTAAAGCGGCCCAGAGTCGAGAAGGTTGGCGGGACCGTCGTCGGTGGGCGGTTGTGGTCCGAGGAACGGCTGGGACGGTCGCTGGGTGGTGATCGCGCGGTCCTGCATCGCAGTCGGGATGCGGCTTGCGAGTCGAGCGGTGACACGGTTCGCGGTCCGGATCCACCGGGGACCACGGGGATCGCCGTGCAGCCAGCGGCGTGTCGCGCCATTGGGGATCACTCGATGCGGCGCGTCGGGCCACCCGAGCCCGAAGAGCTCGGTCAGGACTGTCTCACCCGCGTCGAGGCAGCGTTGCTTGTAGTCGGGATGGGCGTGGCTCTCGTCGCTGAGCAAGAAGCGTGTGCCGGCAACGGCCGCGACAGCCCCGGCCCCCAGCGCCGCCCTCGCGCCGTCGGCGTCGATGATCCCTCCGGCCACCAGGACCGGGATCTTGATCGCGGCCTGCACGCGCTCGAGCAACTCGAGCGTCGGCGTCGATCCCCGCACGTGCCCGCCCGCCTCGACGCCCTGGGCGATCACTATGTCCGCGCCGGCTGCGGCGGCGGCCTTCGCCTCTTCGACCGAACCACACTGATGAATCCATGTGTTGGCTGCCAGCCTGCGAGGCGTGCCCCAGAAGGTGACGATTGCGTCGCCAGCCGCCGCGGCTTCAACATCGCCGGGTCGCAGGAACGGCAGCAGGAGGTTGACGGCGATCGGCCGACCGGTAAGGCGGCGTGCAGCAGCGAGCTCGGCTGCGATCGGAGCGCGTACGCCTCCGATCGTGCCGAGACCGCCGGCCTCGGACACCGCCGCGGCGAGCTCGTGCCGCGCGACGCCCCCCATCCCCGCCTGAATCACCGGCGCGTCGAGGGTGCGCAGATCGAGGCCCGCTGGCATGGCCGAGCAGCAGGCTAGCCCCAGCGGCCGGCCGCCGCCCGTTGGCGGGTGAGATCAGTGCAGCTCCGCCGAACTCCGAAGTCCTGACGGCGTCATACAATCGCGGCAGATGCTGCTCGCAGGTGACGAGCTCGACGCCCCATCCGGGCCGCTCAACGACCTGCTCAGGGTCGGCCTCGATGCGGCGCCGACGAGATCGCAATCGTCTCGGCCACGCGGGCGCTGACTTGGCGCGAGCTCGACGGGGCGAGCGCGGCGCTGGCCGGCGGCTACCGCGGCACTCGGGCTGGAGCCGGGCGATCGCATCGCCTCGCTGATGCCGAACCGGATCGACCTCGTCGTCCACTACCTCGCCTGCTTCCGGGCGGGGCTGATCGCGACGCCGCTGAACTACCGCTACACCGCCCGCGAGATCGACCACGCGCTGGAGGTGAGCGGCGCCGGGCGCCTGCTCGCCCACGTCGAGCGCGCCGAGGACGTCGCCGCGAGCGAGCTGGCCGGCGGCCTGCGAGCTCGGGACGATCGCCTACCGGGACGCCGAGCCGCTGCCGACCGGCAGCGAGGACGCCACGACGGGCGACGGCGGCTGGCGCCACGACTTCGCGGCACTCCTCGACTGCCGAGCCGCTCGCCGGCGCGGAGCGAGCCGCCGATCCCGCCGAGCCCGGCCGTGATCTTCTTCACCTCGGGCAGCACCGGCCCGGCCAAGGGCGTCACCCACACGCGCGAGACGCTGCGCTGGATGATCGCCAGCGCCGCCGCCGCCTTCGAGCTCGACGCCGACGACGTCTTCCTGCCCGGCTCCTCGATGTCCCACATCGGCTCCTTCCTCTGGGCGCTGGCGACGCTCTCGGTCGGCGGCCGGGTCGTCGTCGCCCGCAGCACCGACGCCCACGAGCTGCTGCCGCTGCTGCGCGAGCAGCAGCCGACGGTGCTGGCGATGATCCCGGCGGCGCTCTCGGCGCTGATCCACGACCACGACCTGCACCCGGGCGACTTCTCCTCGCTGCGGATGTGCCGGGCCGGGGCCGACAAGGTCTCGACCGAGCTGCTGACCGAGTTCGCCGCCGACGGCCGGGTTCCCGATCGTCGAGGGATACGGGATGACCGAGGTCGGCTGGCGACCCTCAATCCGCCCTCCGGTGAGATCAGGCAGGGCTCGATCGGGCAGGCCGATCGGCGGCTTCAGCATCGCCCTGCGCGACGAGGACGGCGAGCCGGTCGAGTCGGAAGAGGTCGGCCGGATCTGGATCCGCACCCGCAGCCGCATGCCGGCTACTGGGAGGCGCCGGAGGCGACCGAGGAGGTCGTCATCGACGAGTGGCTCGACTCGGGCGACCTCGCCCGCGCCGACGAGGACGGCTATCTCTGGTTCTTCGGCCGCAAGAAGCAGGTGATCGTCCACGACGGCTCCAACATCAGCCCGCTACGAGGTCGAGGGCGCGCTGGTCGAGCATCCGGCGATCGCCCTGGCCGGCGTCGTCGGCATCCACGACGAGGTCCAAAGCCGGTACGTCTCACGCGCGTCGCGGGCCCGAATCGGTCTTCAAGCGGGTGGCGCCGGCGGAGGACGGCGGCTGAACGTCGGTCGGGACGACGCGGTTGGCTCGGTTCCCGTGGTGCCGTAAGAGGAGCGCGTGGTGTAGCTAGTCGCCTATCGCCCACTGAGGCATTTGGTGTGTCAGGGGCTACCGAATGCTTCAACCGCTGCGCCGGACGGCGCGAGGAATGCCGCCCGCCGCACCGAATATGGCGCAAGGGAGGCTAGGCATGCCAGCCGGCGAATCCACCTCGCGCCTGATCCTGCGCGCCATCCTGATCGCCGTCGCGGTCGTGCTGGTGCTGTACGTGGTCTACCTGTTGCGCAAGCCGCTGAGCTGGTTAGTGATTGCGGCGTTCATCGCGGTCGCGGTCTCAGGGCCGGTGAACGTGCTATCGCGGCACATGAGGCGTGGGTTCGCGATCGCGGTGGTCTACATCACCCTGCTGCTGATCCCGATCGCGCTGGGCGCGCTGCTCATCCCCAGCCTCGTCAACCAGGGCGAGGACCTCGCCAACAACGCGCCGGAGTACGCCCAGGACGCTACCGACTTCGTGAACGAGAATGAGACGCTCCGCAACCTGAACGACGACTACGACATCACCGCCAAGCTCCAAGACGAGGCCGAGATGCTGCCGTCCAAGATCGGCGACGCCGCCGGCACCCTTCGCGACATCGGAATCGGGTTCGTGAACTCGGTCTTCGCTGGGCTGACGATCCTCATCCTCAGCATTTTCATGGTCTCCGGAGGCAGGCGATGGATCGAGCGCTTCCTGGAGACGCGCAACCCGGAGCAGAAGGAACGCATCGGGCGGGCCCTCGACCACATCGGGAACGCGGTCGGCAACTACGTGGCGGGCGCGCTGGTGCAGGCGACCATCGCGGGCATCACCTCGTTCATCGTGCTGACGATCCTGGGTGTCCCGTTCGCGGCGCCGCTCGCGCTCGTCGTGTTCTTCTTCGACCTCATCCCCCTCGTTGGCGCCACCTTGGCGGCGGTGCTGGTGGCGGTCGTGACGCTGTTTGTCAACTTCCCGGTCGCGCTGATCGTGTGGGCGATCTACTCGATCGCCTACCAGCAGGTGGAGAACTACGTGATCCAGCCCCAGATCCAGCGGCGAGCCGTAGCCGTGGAGCCGTTCGTCGTCCTCGTCGCGGTGTTGTTCGGGGGCACGCTGTTCGGGATCATCGGCGCCCTGCTTGCAATCCCGGCGGCGGCCTCGATCCAGATCGCGATCCGGGAGTGGATGGCCTACCGGGGCGAGGTCGTCGTCGGGCCAGACGACAGCGCCGCCGCCGGCTCGAGCCGGCGGGCCGAGGCGCCCACGTAGATCTCGAGCTGCGTCCGGCGCTCAGGCGGGCTCGAAGGTCAACGCCAGGGCGCCGGCGTTGGCCTTGGCGAGATGGCCTACAAGGTATGCGGTAGAGGCCACTTTGCCGGGGTCTCGTAACGAGTAGCGGTCAAGGCTTGGTAGGTAACCACGTGGGTCGGATGTCGACGCCTCATGAAGTGGCGCACAAGCGCGGAGCTCCTTGACCCGAAAAAGCTCTCCCCTGCATGCGAACGGCGCCCCGTCTCCGAGACGCCGCTGCAATGTCTTGGACCGCTACGACCTCGACCCATTCAGGGTATCCGCCGACCCGGCTATCTCCTTTAGCCCGTCAGAGCGGACAGCCGAGCGAGTTGAATCTGGCGAACTCGTTTTTCTGGGCCTCCATCGTGGACCTACTGCCGCTGTTCAGGGCCGTGTTCGTGCGGCTGATGATCTGAAACTCGTTGAGCGGGTACTCGATGTCGGGGTGCATGATGTTGAGCAATCCCGCGACCGAGTGGCGAAGCAGGTTGCGCGCCATCCCGGCGAGGCCCGGTCCGCCGTGGAAGCTGAGTGCCTGGCGCAACGTCCTGTTGTCCAGCCCGAAGGCGTCGGGGACGTTGTAGACCTGCTCGAGTGTGCTGTTGGGGATCGCCCACTCCTCGGGATGGTTTTTCCAGAACCCCGGGGTGCAGCCCTCGTTTCCCGTCTCATGGGCCGTGGCGGGGGTGGCAGCGATGGCCGCCACAAGCGCCCCCAAGACGAAGACGATCAGCATTCGTCGAGGCATGCGTCCACCGGTCGATTGAACCCCAGTCCCTACTCGTCTAGAAGCCACTTTGAACTCCCTCCGTCGCCGTTGCCTAGGACAGCGGCGCAATGAAAGCGTCGCCATGACATCTGTACCCGTGCTGTGGCTCGCCCAACCCTTTGCCGGTAGTGGATCTTGGTAGTCCGCCATCGGAAATCGCCGCGCAGCCCGGGCCCATCGGCAGCGGCGTTCGGCAGGTGACTGATCCGCGAGACCCAGGGCGATAGCTGCGCGCTCTGCCTCGCGTTCACGTCGACGCTTCGCGTCCTGCTCGCGGCGGCGCTCCTCCTCAGCCTCTAGCTGCCGCTGGACGCTCGGGGCTGGGATCACTTGCAGGTTGAGTCCGATCCGCGCCACGTCGTCGGGCGGCAGATGGTCGTCCGGCCCAGCTTGGTCACGATGCTCGGCGCACCACCAAAGCCGGTCAGTGACTCTTGCTGGCATCCCTTCCGGGCCGAGCGGCATCGCGTTGCAGCCCTCCGCCGCGCAGCAGGCGTAGGCCGCACCGGCGGCGTCGCGGTTGGACGCCCTGAGCCGCGCTTGGCGCTGGATCGCCTCGAAGCGCGCAGCGTCGTCAATGTCTTCGCTGCGCTTTAGCCCCGCTGCCTGCCGCGCGTCATCGAAGACCGGACGGCGCCCAGCGGGCCCCGCCGCTTCGAGTCTGTCGAACAAATCCCCAGCGGTGCGATACCCGGCGAGCGTCGCCTGCAGCACGAGCTCGCGAAGCACCAGGCGATCCTCTCTATCGGGGAGTGCCGATTCCGCGCAAGCGAGATCGACGAGCGACGCGTCGCGCTCCAGACCCGGAATCCTTATTGCCCAGGTCACGGTCGGCGCTCCTCGTCGGCCCGCAGCTTGTCCTCGATCGCGAGCCGGATCGTCGAACTCAGAGACCGGCGCTCGGCTTCTGCGTGCTTGCGCAGCTCCTGATCGAGTTGGTGCGGCAGCCACGCCTGTACGACGGTGCCGCTCGTATCCGTTTCAGTTGTAGCCACCGACGGCCTCCTGCGTTGCGTCTCGCTCCAGGTCCGCTTCGGTGGCTTTTGCCTCGCTTGGAGCTTTTACGAGGCGGTGATTGACAAATCCTACCCACGCCAGCGGCGCGAACTTGATGCCCGATTGATGCCCGCTGCGATTGGCGACCGCGCCCTAGACAGCACGAAACCCCCGCCTTAGCAGGGGCTTCGAGAACGCGCCCGACAGGATTCGAACCTGTGACCTTCGGTTTCGTAGACCGACGCTCTATCCAACTGAGCTACGGGCGCAAGGCGGGGCCGGGGCCCCGGACGACGATTGTAAGAGGGACGCCACGGGGTCAGTTGGCCGGCGGGGAGGCTGTGGCCGCTCGACCAGCACGTTGGCCGAACATCGATTCCATCTGAATCGGCATTCGGCCACGGCGAAGGAGGCGGGACCGACTCGTGGCGAGCCGCCGCCGAGAGTCGGGTAGAGACACCCCTACTGCCGGATGACCACGGGCGCGCCGGGCGGTGCGTGGTTGACCAGCGCGTTGACGTCGTCGTCCGCGGCCCGGACGCAGCCGTGGGACGCGGCCACGCCGAGCGGCCCGCTGGTCCCGTGGATCGCGATCCGGTTGCCTCCCAGCCAGCCGGACGGGAGGTTTGGCTGACGTGCCGTGGTGGCCACCGCGCAGCACCCGTAGGCCGGGTTGAGGTTGCCGCGGAACGTGTCGGTGACCGCAAAGCGACCGGTCGGGGTGGTGGAGCCGGGGGCTCCCACCGTGACCGCGAACGACCGCAGCACTCGCTCGCCGCGCCGCAGCCGCGCCGTGCGCTCGGAGAGATCGACGTCGACCGCGTACGGGGTTTGGCCCGCTCGCAGCCGTGCCGGATCGAGCTTCACCCATCCGAGGTTCCCGTTGGAGAGCAGCGGCGTGGGAACTGCGGCCCATTGGCCAACTCGTCGAAAGACGGCGAGCACAGCCCGCGAGCCGAACTCGGTCCGCCAGCGCAGGCGCTCGACCAACTCGCCGCCCGGGGCATCGCGAAGCGGGATCTCGGCTCCGTGGCGAAGCCAGACGATTGGCTGTCCGCGCTCGGGCAGCCGGAGTACGGCCTCGCGGACAGCGGAGCGATCACCCGAAGCCGGAACCACAGCCTGTGAGGTGGATCCGGCGGTGCTCTCGTCGGAACCATCCTCGGAGAAGAGCGCCCAGGCCGCCGCCGCCCCAACCAGGGCCAAAAGGGCCAGCGCTCCGATCGTGCGTGAGGTGCGGCTCATCTCGTTGTCGCCGATCCTGCCGGAGCGGAGAGGGAGGGATTCGAACCCTCGAGAGAGCTTGCGCCCCCTACTCGCTTAGCAGGCGAGTGCCTTCAGCCACTCGGCCACCTCTCCGGGGTGTCGGGTCCACTGTTCAGGCGGAACACCGCGCATGGGGCAGCGCCGGAACAGCCGACCCGGTTCATTTTGACAGCCGTTGCGCCGGCTGCTTAGGGAAGCCTGAGACGCAGCGCCGGGGTCAGGGCTGCAGACTGAACGGCGGGTAGCGGTCCGTGATCAGGAGGAACGCGTAGGCCGCGACCCGGTTGTGCCAGCGGATCACACCCTCGATGAAGTCGAACAGCGAGCGCGGATAGCGGCCGGTGAAGATGATCGCGAACCAGGCGAAGATCGCGGCGAACACCGCTCCGATCGTCAGGAAGAACAGGACTATGTAGTGCGGGATCGCCAGCAGCCACTTGACCAACGGCAGGCCGCGGCTGAGCTCGCGTTCGGCATCGGGATACGGGAAGTCGAGGCGGACCGCCTGCTCCTCGTCGGTCGAGGGGTACCGGTCATCCATCAGCGCCAGGTAGACGCCGATCCGGTTGCTGAAGCGGGTCAGCTGCAGGTTCCAGTCGTACCACCATCGCGGGTACTTCTTGCGGAAGAGCAGCATCAGGAGCACGGGGAGGAAGAGGATGCCCACCCCCGCGGCATAGCGGGCCTCTTCCCCGCCGCTCACCGCGAAGCTCCCGCCCTCGATCGTCGCGGCCAGGATCGCGATCGGGATGACGGTGAAGATCCGAAACGCGGTGCTGAGACGGTTCAGATGGCGCTCGGGATAGTCGACCGAGAATGTGAGCGGATAGCCGTGACTGCCGGGCTCCGAGGTGGGTTCGCCCGGCGGCGGGGGCATTGACGAGGAGCTCTCCACGGTCCCTGCTGTTCGCCGCCGCTGGGCGAGTTCCTTTCCACCGGTCGAGAATCCAACCCAGATCGTGTGCCGCCGAGTCCAGTGATCTGCACTCGATACGCTCGCCTCGCGTGAGCGCGACCGCCACGGCAGCTCGGACCGCAGCCCCCGCCGACCGCGAGGCACTGTACGCGCGCTACGAGGCGATCTTCGATGCGGTCACCCCCCCATTCGCATTCGTCGACCTCGACGCCATGACGGCGAACGCGCGCTTCATGCTCGACCAAGCCGACGGCAAGCCGATTCGGATCGCCTCCAAGTCAGTGCGCGCGGTTGCGGTCCTGCGCCGCATCCTCGACCTCGACTCGGGATTCCGGGGCATCCTCTCGTTCACCCTGCCCGAGGCCCTGTACCTCGTCCGCCAGGGATTCGAGGACGTCGTCGTCGCCTACCCCACGGCCGACCGAACGGCGCTCGCGGAGCTGGTCGAGCTGGCGGCCGGCGGCGGCGCGAGCGTGCCGGTGCCGATGGTGGACAGCACGGCGCACCTGGATCTGATCGAGTCGGCCATCGGAGGTGGGCCGACCGAGCTTGCCGTGTGCCTCGACCTGGACGTGAGCTGGTGGCCGCTCGGCGGAAAGCTGATGCGGGTAGGCCCCAAGCGCTCCCCGGTTAGGACGGCGGCGGCAGCCCGGCGGATTGCGGCCGAGATCGAGGCTAGGCCCGGCACTCGGTTGGCCGGAGTGATGGCGTACGAGGGACAGATCGCGGGCGTCGGTGATCGGATCCCGGGGCGCCCGCTGCGCAGCGCGCTGATTCGCCGCATGCAGTCCGCCTCCGAGCGGGACATCCGCCAGCGCCTGCCGCGAATCGTCGCTGCGGTTCGCGAGGTGGCCGAGCTCGAGTTCGTGAACGGGGGCGGAACCGGCAGCCTCGCTCGAACCGCCGCGGCCGGAGTCGTCACCGAGCTCACCGCCGGCTCTGGGTTCTACGACTCGGTCCTGTTCGACCACTACCGGTCCCTGGCGCTCACCCCGGCAGCCTTCTTCGTCTTGCCGGTCGTCCGGCGCCCGGCCCCGGGCGTTGTCACCGCGCTCGGCGGCGGCTATATCGCCTCGGGCGCAACCGGGCCGGATCGCGCCCCCGAGCCCTATCTGCCGGAGGGCCTCCATCTCGACAGCCAGGAGGGCGCCGGCGAAGTGCAGACGCCGCTGCTCGGGATGGCGGCCCGGCGCCTGCGAGTGGGCGACCGCGTCTACATGCGTCACGCCAAGGCGGGCGAGCTGTGCGAGCGCTTCGACTCCCTGTACCTGGTCGAAGGCGACCGCATCGTCGATCAGGTCCCGACCTATCGCGGTGACGGCAAGGCGTTTCTCTAAGAGCGGTTTGCCGGCGTGGAGGCCGGGTACGCCGGTGACGTGGCCTCCCACACGATCGTCAACCTGAAGGAAGTCGAGGACCAGGCCCCCAAGTTCGGGCATGCCCCAGACCTCGAGGCACGGTTCGCGAGCTCGGCGCTTGGCCTCGAGAGCTCGGGCGTGAGCTACCAGCGGCTCGCCCCGAACTTCCGCGGCCCCTTCGGCCACAAGCACAAGCGGCAGGAGGAGCTCTACGTCGTCGTCGGAGGCGGCGGTCGGCTGAAGCTGGACGACGAGGTCGTCGAGCTGAAGACGTGGGACGCGATCAGGGTTCCCCCCGAGGTCACCCGCTGCTTCGAGGGCGGGCCCGACGGCCTCGAGATCCTGGCGTTCGGAGCCCCGAGGACCGGAGACGTGGCGGCGGATGCCGAGATGATCCCGAACTGGTGGACTGACTGAGGCTCAACTAGCTGACGGGCCCGAGAACGCGGTCCAGGTAGGAGTTCCGGAACCGGGCGTCGGGGTCGAGGCGGGCCCGCACCCGGCGAAAGTCATCCCAACGCGGGTAGAGCGCCCGCAGCGTCTCGGCGGTTTGGAAGTGGCGCTTTCCCCAATGCGGGCGCCCCTCGTATTCGGACATGATCCGCTCGACGGCCCGGAAGTACGGCTCCCAGGGCGCGCCCTGGTATTGGTGGACCGCGACGTAGGCGGTCGGGCGCTCGTGGGCGGGGCTGAGCAGCGCGTCGTCCGGGGCGACCAGCCGGAACTCGATCGGAAACCCCACGGGCAGCTCTCGCTCGCGGACCAGGCGGAGCACCCGCCGCACCGCTTCGGGGCCATGCTCACGGGGGATCGCGTACTCCATCTCAGTGAACCGGACGCGGCGCTCCGAGGCGAAGATCCTGTAGCTGCGTTCCGTCTTCTCGGTGCGGGAGAACTGGCCGGCGGCGAAGCCGGCCAGCCGTGGGATCGCCGCCGGGAACCTGCGCCCCAGCCGGGACAGCGCGTCCATGGCGTAGTTCTCGATCACGATCTCGTTCAGGTAGGCGCTCATGCGGCCCCGCGACTGCGGCGGGGCGTCGGTCCGGTTGCGCTCGATGGTCAGCGCGGTGTCGGTGTGCGGGAAGACGAAGAACTCGAAGTGGTCGTTGCGCTCCGCCAGCTCGTCAAGGCTGGCCAAGGTCTCCTCGATCGGGCGAGGAGCGTCGATGCGACGGAGGTTGAAGGCCGGGACGGCCCGAAGGGTCACCGAGTAGATCACCCCCAGGGAGCCGATCCCGACCCGGGCCGCGCGGTAGGCGTCGGCGTCGGCGCGCTCGGAGAGCTCGATCACGCTGCCGTCCGCGAGCACGAGCTCCATCGCCTCCACCTGGGCGGAGAGGTTCCGGTACGTGGACCCGGTCCCGTGGGTGGCGGTCGAGATCGCCCCGGCGAGCGTCTGGCGGTCGATGTCGCCGAGGTTCTCCATCGCCAGCCCGCGCTGCCATAGCGCCGCGCTCAGGTCTTGAAGGGTGATCCCGGCTTCGACCTTGACCAGCCCGGAGGCGGGGTCCGCATCGAGGACGCGCTTCAGGGCCTCGATGCGGATCATCGCGCCGTTGGTGAGGGCGGCCTCCGTGAACGAGTGGCCCGAGCCGGCCACGTGGACGGTGAGGCCGTCCTGCGTCGCCTTGCGGACCGCGAGGACCAGCCCCTCGAAGGTACGCGGCCGCTCCACCCGAGCCGGCGTACAGCGCTGGTCCCCGGCCCAATTTCGCCACTCGCGCCCCATCGGATTGAAAGCCTACGTTCGAGAAGCCGTCCCCGCCGTGGCGGTTACGCTCTCCGGGGCCAGCCGACCCGGAGCGGTGGCAGAGTCCGGTTTATTGCAGCTGCCTTGAAAGCAGCCGGTCCGAGAGGGCCCGGGGGTTCGAATCCCTCCCGCTCCGCTGAGCCAGTAGACCGCGCAGAAGCACGAAACGCCTGTAAACGACGCTTTTACAAACTAGGTCGATACAGCGAAGCACCGCGAAGCCATTTGCAGCAATTTCTCCTCCGTTTGAGGGAGAGTTACAGCAGGCTTACAGCAGCCCCGCCCGAGTTACAGCAAAACGGCCCCTGAAAGTCGCATCGCCTACTCCGAAAGCCCGGCGGCTTCGAGGGCGGCGGAGCGCTCCCAGTAGCTCTGCATACGGACGGCCTTCCCATCGCGCAGTGTCCAGAGATGGGCGGTCGGGTGCGTCTCAACCTCGGCCCCGCTGCCTCGCCCACGCCCTCCCTCGCGGGAGAAGACAAGCACCTGATCATCTCCGGCGTCAATGAACTCTTCGGGGCTCATTCGGTAGTACTCAAGTGCCTCGGTCAGGATCACGATGTACTCGCGCACGCCATTGTGTCCGTAGCGCGGCTCGGCCAGATCGGGGAATTCGCGCGGCCCGCGCCATTCAATCTCGGGGTCGAGCCACTCGAAGACGGCGGCGTCGAAGTCACCTTTCTCGAAGGCCCCTCGGTCAAAGCCCTGCGCGAGGGCCGCATAACCCCGCCTCACCAACTCCACGTTCTCCTCCGACATTCGTCCGCGCAGTATCTCGCGAGGGGATGCCCGTTGCTACTCCGAGAGCCCGGCGGCTTCGAGGGCCTGCTCACGATCGGAGAAGATTCGGATGCGCTTGATCTTGCCGCCGGCGAGGTCATAGACGTTCCCAGTGGGCGTCTCAAGTGGGATGCCGCTCGTTCGCCCAGTGGCGGTCACGCGCATGAGCGCCAACACGCGATCCTTGCCGACTGGTTCCAGACGCTCGATGGTGATCTTGAAGTCCGGCCCGATGTCGCCAATGTCGGTGAAGAAGCGGCGGATTCCATCGGGGCCGTCGTACGCTCCGCCGACCTCGACCGCAGGAGTCGTCAACTGAACGTCAGCGGTGCAGCGGGCGAGGTACCCGTCGATATCCCGGTCATTGACAGCGTTGACCGCCCGTCTGACGATCTCCACGTTCTCCTGCGACATCGCCCCGCAGTATCTCGCCTCGGCGCAGATATCGGAGACTAATCAGCCCTACTTAGCCTTAGCGTCAGCCGCAGCGAACATGTCTGAAAAAAGAGGCCCACGCGAGGATCAAGCAAGCCCTACTTACAGCAGACCTACAGCACGAGGCCGCAGAAGAGCTTCATTAGCAGGCCCTTCCGAACTGCAAGTCCCTCCCGCTCCGCTCCACCATCGTCGTGCGAGAGCGGTTCCAGTCACCCCAGGTCGAGCTCGTACTCCAGCCACAGGTCGCCGCTGGCGCCGACTCGCTCATATACGGCCTGCGCGCGGTGGTTATCGGGAGCCGTCTGCCAGCTGAGGACCGGGGCGCCGTGCTCACGCGCGCGATCCGCACACTCACGGATGAGCGCGTCCGCAGCCCCCCGGCCACGGGCCTCGGGTGCCACGAACAGGTCCTCCATCACGGCGATCCGCGCGGCTCGCAGGCTCGACCATTTCCATCCCACGGCCGCGAAGCCGACCACCGCTCCATCGCCGTCGTCGGCCACCACCAAGATGCCGTCCGAGTCCGACGCCGCGATCAGCGCCCGGGCCATGGCCGTCAGGCCATCGTCGGAGGGCGAGAACCCGTAAAAGTCGCAGTACCCACGGAGGAGCGGTAACAGCGCCGAGAGGTCGTCCTCCGTGGCGGATCGGATCTCCACCGCCCCAGTATGCAACGGCGTGGCCCGCGATGGCGGTTCTCCCCTCCGTGCGTGGCCGACTTTTCTACGCCATGTCATTGAGAAACCCGCCACGCGAGCCGGCTGATGATTCGCCAGCCGGGGTTGCGAAACACTCGCGGGTGTGATCGGGTTGGGAATGGTGGTGGGACGTGGTCCGGCAATCCCTCGCTCGAGCTTCGCGTTGGTGGCCGCGACCCTGATCGCAGTTGTGGCCATGTCGGTGCCCGCCGGCGCCCAGGGGCGAACCTTCCGGCCACCCCACCACAAGATCTTCCACGGGGTCTCCGATACCGGTCACGCCAGGGACTACCGAGCGTTCCGGCATCGCGTGCGCGAGCACTCCGCGCTGCTTCAAAACTTCTACCACTGGGATACGCCCCTGACCACCGGGGCGCTGCGGCGCTGGGAGCGGACCGACACCCGAGGCGTCCTGAGCCTCTCGACGGCGCCGGGAAACGGGGGTGAGCGGGTGACGCCCCGCCAGATCGCGCGCGGGCGCGCAGACCACTACATCCTGAGGCTCAACGAGTCGATCGCGAACTCCGGGCAGGTGGTTTACATCCGCCTGTTCCCCGAGATGAACGGCTATTGGAACCCCTACTGCGCCTACAACGCCAACGGCTCCCGTCGCGACAAGGCGCACTCGAAGGGCAGCTTCCGGCGCGCCTGGAAGCGGATCGTCCTGATCATGCGGGGCGGCAAGCGGCGCAAGATCAACCACAGGCTTCGCCATTACGGGATGAAGCGGATCTACCGCGCCAGGTCGGAGCGCGCCCGCGTCTACAAGCGCCGCGACGTGCCGCGCCTCCTCGAGCGTCCCAAGGTCGCGTTCGTCTGGTCGCCGCAGACCATTCCCTCGCCGTACCTGCGCGGCAACCGGCCACGGAAGTACTGGCCCGGCAGGCGCTTCGTGGATTGGGTGGGTGCGGACATCTACTCGGCCTTCGCGACGCCCGGTGTGTGGGCGGCGTGGAAGCGCTTCTACAGGCGGTGGGACCGCTGGCCGTTCATGGTGGGGGAGTACGCGCCCTGGGACAACGATTACAGGGGCAGCTTCACGCGCCGCTTGTTCAGGTGGGCGGAGGGCCATGGTCGAGTGAGAGCGCTGATCTACTACCGGAGCGTTTCGCCCGACAACCCGTTCGACATCAGGTACTGGCCAAGCGCGCGCCGAGTGATCCGCCACCACCTGAATAAGCGGCGTTTCCGCGCCTACGCCCCGCACACCCGAGACCGGGGGCGCTGAGCGCGACCACGGCGCGCTTGGCGCTTTACTCGCGCATACAACGAGTTTCGCGCCAGATGAGGGAGTCGCGACGCTAGCTCGGCTGCGCATAGGATCGCGGCAACTTGAGATTGCCGCCGCTTCTCCTCGAGCAACCCCGCACCGTCCAGGTACTACTCGCCGTCGTCCTGCCGGCTCTCTACGGCGGCCTGACCGGGTACTTCCTGGGCGTCTCGGAGGTCACCTACCTCGTCCTCTCAGTGCTCGGCGTGCTCGGCGGCATTGGCGCCGGCTTCGACCACATGGGAGCAGCGGCCGGCGCCAAGCGCGGGCTCATTGCCGGCTCGATCTTCGGCGGATCGATCCTGATCGCGCATGAGATTCACGGCGCGGAGGCGAAAGCCCACCTGCCCGAGCCGGCGATTCTGCTGATCCTGATCACCACCGTCCTCGCAGTCGGATTCGGGGCGCTGGGAGGGTGGCTACGTGAGCGGGCGACGTGACCCAGGCTCATCGACGCCTTGATTTCGCCGACCCAGGAAACCTCGACGCGGCGCCCTAAAACACCATTTTTGGCGCTCAGGCGCTCCGCTGCGGAGACCGGCTACCCCGCGAGCTCCTGGCGCAGCCTCGCCCTGCCCTCCGCCAAGCACCGGTTCACCTTGGTGTAGGTCCAGCCGCAGAGATCGCGGATCTCGTCGTAGGAGTAGCCGTGGGCCTGGAGGACGAGGGCCAGGCGCTCGTGGGGCTTCAGGCGGTTGAGGAGGCGGACGGCGTCGGCGATCCGCTCCCGGCGCTCGAGCTGCTCATGGGGGTCAGGGCGGTGACAGGGGATCCGGTCGAGGGATCCCTCACCGTCATCGGTCCGCGGATCCAGCAGGCGCTCCCGGGAGCGCCGCAGGCGGAGGGCCTCCCGCCGGGTCACGACCTGCATCCAGGCGATCAGCTGCCCGGGATCAGCCGGCGGGGACCGCGTGAGCATGATCTCCACGGCACGCTGGTAGGCATCCTCGGCGTCGTCGGCACACAAGGAGAAGCGGCGAGCGGTGCGCCGCAGGGAGGCCTCGGACGGCCCGAGGTCCGAGAGCGGGTCGCGGGCCGAGACACGCATGGGGGCCATGTGGGGATGAAGCCCGCATTGGACCGCCATGCCCCCTCGTGGCCCTGGGGAGGCTGCGTGCAAGCAGCCAAAACCGGTCGAATGATCGGCGGAGCGTCGGTATCCTCAACCGCCCATGGGCACGTGTGTGGTCACCGGCGGAGCGGGCTTTGTCGGCTCCCACCTGTCCGATCACCTGCTGGCCCAGGGCCACCGGGTGATCTGCCTCGACAACCTGGACACCGGGTCGCTTCAGAACATCGACCACATCCGTGACTCGAACTTCACGTTCCGGCACCAGGACCTGACCGAACCGGTGTTCATCGAGGACGAGGTGGACTTCGTCTACCACCTGGCGTCGCCCGCGAGCCCGATTGACTACGCGAGGCTGCCGCTGCACACGCTCAAGGTCGGTTCCTACGGGACCCACCACATGCTGGGGTTGGCCAAGTTCAAGCGGGCGCGCTTTCTGCTGGCCTCGACCTCCGAGGTGTACGGCGACCCTCAGGTCCATCCTCAGTCGGAGGACTACTGGGGACACGTGAACCCAATCGGCCCTCGCGGCGTCTACGACGAGGCGAAGCGCTACGCCGAGGCGCTGACCATGGCTTATCACCGCCAGCAGGGGCTGAACACCTGCATCGCGCGGATCTTCAACACCTATGGCGCCTCCATGAGACCGCACGACGGCAGGGCGATCCCGACCTTCCTGCGCCAGGCCCTGCAGGACAAGCCGCTGACGGTGTTCGGCGACGGCAGCCAGACCCGCAGCTTCTGCTACGTGGACGACCTGATCCGCGGCCTCGTGTCGCTGGCCGAGTCGCAGGTGCACCTGCCCGTCAACCTGGGTAATCCCAACGAGATGACGCTCTTGGAGCTGGCCGAGGCGGTGATCGAGGTGACCGAGTCGCGCTCGGAGATCGTCTATGAAGCCCTTCCGGTGGACGACCCCCAGGTTCGCCAGCCCGACATCACGCGGGCCAGGCAGCTCCTGGGCTGGGAGCCCGAGATCGAGCTGCCCGAGGGCCTGCGGCGCACAATCGACCAGGCGGGCCTGGAGCGGCTCGTCGGCGCCTCGGACTGAATCCGCGAGTTGCGGATCGCCCATCTGACGGCGACCTTCCCCCCGTACCCGGGCGGCGCGGGAAACGCCTGCTACCGCTTCGCCAAAGGACAGGCTGAACGCGGCGATCACGTGGAGGTCTTCACGGCGCTCGCCGAGGGGGAGGCGCCGGACGCCGGGGGAGCGATCGTCCACCGGATCGAGCCCACATTGGCGATCGGCAACGCTCCCCTGATCCCGAGCCTCGCCCGAATCCAGGGCTTCCACGTGGTCCACCTGCACTATCCATTCATCTTCGGCGCCGAACTGACCCTGCTCGGCCGCTTGGCCCGAAAGCGCCGGCGCCAAGCCCTCCTCGTCCACTACAAGAACCGCCTCGTCGCCAACGGAGCCCGCGGGGCCCTGTTCGAGGCATA
Organism: uncultured Actinomycetes bacterium; assembly: GCA_963755775.1. Taxonomy (GTDB): domain Bacteria; phylum Actinomycetota; class Thermoleophilia; order Solirubrobacterales; family 70-9; genus AC-56. The sequence continues at coordinate 32,871 of CAVWKY010000003.1, forward strand.
CGAGCACTCCGTCGCGCCGATGCTGGTGCGGGCGGCGGACCGGGTCTGCGTTGTGTCGGCCGACCACGCCAGCTCGATTCCTTACCTGCGCCGCGCCCGCCGCCGCCACCCGCAGATGCTGATCGAGGTGCCCAACGGCGTGGACACCGAGCTGTTCGCGCCGGGCGAGGACGAATCCGGCCTACGCGCACGACTGGGGATCCCGCGGGACGCGCCGGTGGTGGCGTTCGTAGCCACCCTCGACCGGGCCCACCACTTCAAGCGGGTTGACCTGGCGCTGGACGCCATCGCGCGGGTAACCGACGCGGACGCGAGGGGCACGGACCGAGTCGCGCCGCACCTGGTGGTGGCCGGAGGCGGCGAGCTCGTCGAGGAGTTCCGCCGGCAGGCGACCGCCGCCGGGATCGCCGAGCGGGTCCACTTCCTGGGCGCCGTCCCCCACTCGGAGCTGCCGGACGTGCTGCGCAGCGCCGACCTGATGCTGCTCACCACAGAGCCGCCCGAGTCGTTCGGGATCGTGTTGATCGAGGCGATGGCGTGCGGGCTGCCGACGGTCGTCACCGACTACCCCGGGGTCCGGGCGGTGGTGGACGACGGCGAGACGGGGCTGGTCGTGCCTCGCGGAGATGTGGACGCCGTGGCCGCCGCGATCGCCGAGCTGATCGACGCGGGCGCCGAGGGCCGCGCCCGCATGGGGGCGGCGGGACGTCGCAAGTGCGAGCGCCTGTGGAGCTGGCCGCGGCTGATCGACCGCATGAACGAGGCCTACGCGCAAGCGATCGCGGCTCGCCGGGAGAAGCTCGCTTGAACCTGCTGCTGGTCGCCTACTTCTACCCACCATGTCGCGACACCGGCGCCCACCGCCCGGCCGCGATGGCCAAGTGGCTGCGGCGGCTGGGCCACCGGGTCACGGTGCTGACCACGTCCGCCTACGGCTCGCAGAGCGACGACGAGGAGAACGGCGTGGTCCGAACGCAGGACCTGCAGCGCCTTCGCGCCCGCCTCCACGGACATGACCGCGTGGACGCTCTGTTCGACGCCGACACCTACTCGGGCAAGCCCCACCCCGTGAGCAGGGTGTTGGTGCCCGAGCCGCTGATCGCCGCCTGGGCCCCGTTTGCGCGCTTGCGGGCGTTGCGGCTCAACCGCCACCAGCGCTTCGACTGCGTGATCACGAGCTCGCCGCCGGAGTCCACCCACGCGGTGGGACGGGCGCTTGCGCGGCGCGGCGCCGGCTGGGTGGCCGACCTTCGTGACGCTTGGACCTTCGAGCCCATCCGGCCGCCCTTCCCCACCGGGGTGCAGCACCGGCTCGACGAATTCCTCGAGCGGCGCTGGCTGACCGCCGCCGACGTCGTGGTCTGCGTCAGCCGCCCCGCCGCTGAGGACCTTCGCCAGCGGCTCGGCATCGAGCCGTACCTGATCCCCAACGGCTGGGACCCGGACCTGGGCGACGGGGGCGATCCCGCCGGCGGCGCCACAGAGATCCTCGACCCGGAGCGCATCTCACTGGTCTACACGGGCCGGTTCGGAAGCTACGGGCGCGACCCGGCGCCGTTGGTCCGGGCGCTGGGCGAGCTGGGCCGCAACGACCCTGAAGCGGCCTCGCGCCTCGAACTGGTCGTCGCCGGACCGCTGACCGAGGCCGAGGCGACGCTGCTGCGAGCCGACGTTGGTCCCTCGCGGATCGTCGTCGCGGGCACCCAGAGTCGCGAGGTGGCCATCGCGCTGCAACGCGCCGCCGACGTCCTGCTGCTGCTGGCATCACCTCACCGCAGCCAGCTCGTCAACTTCAAGCTGGTCGAGTACCTGGCCGCCGAGCGGCCGATCCTGGCGCTCGCAGCCGGCACCGAGGCCGAGCGGATCGTCGAGGAGAGCGGCGGCGAGGCCGTGCCGGCTGACGACGTGAAGGCGATCGTCGCCGCGTTGCGCAGGGTCGCAGCCGGGAAGCTTGCGCCACCAAGGGGGGACGTCCGGGAGGCGTACTCGTACCCTGCGGTTGCCGAGCGGATGACGGAGGCCGCGGAACGGGCGGCCGAGCTCTCCCGCCGCCGGGGTCGCCGATAGCCACCTATCCTTGACGGCGATGGCTACCCGCCCGAGGCAAGAGCCAGCCGTCAGCGAGTCCGATGCCTCGCGCTCGGCCGACGGTCAGTCCGAGGAGCAGGCCCAGAAGGTCGAGGAGGACCTGCACCGCTACATCGCTCCGGTGGTCGGGCCGGACGACGAGCGGCAGTTCACCGATTCAGGGATCGAGGTCAAGCGCACCTACGACGCCGACGACGTTGCCCCCGGGCTCGACGAGCGACTCGGGGAGCCCGGCGACTACCCGTTCACCCGCGGCATCCATCCCGGGATGTACCGCGACCGGGTGTGGACCATGCGCCAGTACGCCGGCTACGCCACCGCGGAGGAGACCAACCAGCGCTATCGCTACCTGATCGAGCACGGCTCGACCGGCCTCTCGATGGCCTTCGACCTCCCGACTCAGCTCGGGCGCGACTCCGACGAGCCGCTTTGCCTTGGTGAGGTCGGCCGCACCGGGGTCGCGATCGACACGATCGAGGACATGCGGATCTGCTTCGACCGGATCCCGCTGAACGAGGTCTCGACCTCGATGACGATCAACGCGCCGGCGGCGATCCTGCTGCTGCTCTACGAGCTGGTGGGCGAGGAGCAGGGCGTGGCGCCCGAGCAGCTCCGCGGCACGGTCCAAAACGACGTGCTGAAGGAGTACGTGGCCCGGGGCAACTACATCTATCCGCCCGAGCCGACGATGCGCCTCACCACCGACATCTTCGAGTACTGCCGCAAGCACGTGCCGACGTGGAACACGATCTCGATCTCCGGCTACCACATCCGCGAGAAGGGCTGCTCGGCCGTGCAGGAGGTCGCGTTCACGCTGGCCAACGCGATCGCCTACGTCCGGGCGGCGCTCGACCGCGGCTTGGCGGTCGACGACTTCGCGCCACGCCTCGCCTTCTTCTTCAACTGCCACAACAACGTGTTCCAGGAGGTGGCGAAGTTCCGGGCCGCGCGGCGGATGTGGGCCCGGATCATGCGCGACCGGTTCGGGGCCCAGGACCAGCGCTCGATGACGATCCGCTTCCACACCCAAACGGGCGGGGTGACGCTGCAGGCCCAGCAGCCGGAGGTGAACATCATCCGCGTGGCGCTCCAGGGCTTCGCGGCCGTCTGCGGCGGAACCCAGTCACTGCACGCCAACGGCTTCGACGAGGCCCTCGCCCTCCCCACCGAGCGGTCCGCCCGGATCGCACTGCGCACGCAGCAGGTGCTGGCGCACGAGTCGGGGGGCGCCGAGACCGCCGACCCCTTCGCCGGCTCCTACTTCATCGAGGCGCTGACCGACGAGATCGAGCTGCGAGCCTGGGAGCTGATCGACAAGGTCGAGCAGCTCGGCGGGTCGGTCGAGGCGCTCGAGTTCATACAGCGCGAGATCGAGGAGTCCGCGGCCTCCTACCACGAGCGCTACCGAACTGGGCAGGACATCGTCGTGGGCGTCAACAAGTACGTGACCGAGGAGATCGACGACGTCGAGATCCTGAGGGTGGACCCCGAGGTCGAGGGCCGGCAGGTCGACCGCCTGAAGCGATTCAAGGAGAGCCGCGACCAGGGTGCCGTGGACGCGCGGCTGGCGAAGCTCCGCGAGGTCGCGCTGGGCGAGGGGAACCTCCTCTATCCGATCAAGGACGCGCTTCGCGACCGCGCCTCGATCGGCGAGGTCTGCGGCGCGATGCGCGACGTGTTCGGCGAGTACAAGGGCGGGGCGTTCTTCTAGTCCGCTGACCCCTGGCGGCGCCTGACCCGGCAGGACCAGGCTCGGTTCCCCAGGAACGGCTCGTGAAATCGGTCTGGCCGGGGGAGGAGTCGGCTGCGGATGGCAGAAGTCCGAAGCCGTGAAGACGAAGGCGAAGCGGACCCTGGTCAAGTCGGCGCCCGAGCTGTGGGAGCTGGCCGACGACCTCGCTCGCATGGAGGCGTGGATGGCCGGGGTCATGGGCGAGCCCGAGTCCATCCCGGTCGAGGTCACGAACCGCGAGCCGGAGCGGGCGCTTGCTTGGCGAACCGGGGACACCGGCGGGACCCACGCGCGGATCGCGCTGGAGCTGGCCGATAGCGGCTTCGGCACCCGGGTCTCCCTGGTCGCTCACCACTCGCGTCGCGACCGCGACGGCGTCGACGCCACCCTCGAGCGGTTCCTGGACGAGCTGGGATCCCCCGTTCGGCGGCCCTTCGTGGGGCGCTGACGAACCGGGACAGCGGGGACCCGACAAGGGTCGCGGCCTCTGCCGGGGGCCAGCGCCGCGCGTAGAATCGGCGCGCCGTGCGCGAGAAGTTCCCCGAGAGCCACGAGGAGAAGCTCGAGTACCTGCGCGAGCTGCGCGAGCAGGCGATCCATTCCGCCTCCGAGGAGGCGGTCGCCAAGCAGCACGAGAAGGGCAAGCTCACCGCGCGCGAGCGGATCCACAAGCTGCTGGATCCTGGGTCGTTCGAGGAGCTCGACACGTTCGTGCGACACCGGACGTACGAGTTCGAGATGCAGAAGCGGCGGCCTTGGGGGGATGCGGTGGTCACCGGATGGGGAACCATCGACCGCCGCCCAGTGGTCGTCTTCTCGCAGGACTTCACCGTCTTCGGCGGCTCCCTGGGCGAGGTGATGGCGGACAAGATGTGCAAGGTCATGGACCTCGCCGCGAAGATCGGCGCCCCTGTGATCGGGATCAACGACTCGGGCGGGGCGCGGATCCAGGAGGGAGTGGTCTCGCTGGGCGCCTACGGCGACGTCTTCGTGCGCAACGTGCAGTGCTCGGGGGTGATCCCGCAGATCAGCCTGATCATGGGACCGTGCGCCGGCGGGGCCGTTTACTCACCCGCGATGACCGACTTCATCTTCATGGTCAAGGAGACCTCGCACATGTTCATCACGGGCCCCGACGTGATCAAGACGGTCACGGGCGAGGAGTCGAGCTTCGAGGAGCTCGGGGGGGCGATGACGCACAACACGAAGTCGGGGGTCGCCCACTTCGCGGCCGAGAACGAAGACCAGTGCCTGGAGGACGTCCGGTATCTGATGTCGTTCCTGCCGCTGAACAACCTCGAGATGCCGCCGCGGGTCGAGCCTTACGACGATCCCGAGCGCGCCGACGAGGCCCTCGACTCGATTGTCCCCGACGACCCCTCGAAGCCATACGACATGCGAGACGTGATCTCGCTGATCGTGGACGACGGCGAGTTCTTCGAGGTCCACCAGCACTACGCCCAGAACATCGTCGTCGGGTTCGCCCGACTCGACGGCTATCCGGTGGGCGTCGTGGGCAACCAGCCACGCCACCTCGCGGGAGTGCTCGACATCGACTCGTCGGTGAAGGGCGCGCGCTTCGTGCGCTTCTGCGATGCCTTCAACATCCCGCTGCTCACGTTCACCGACGTGCCCGGCTTCCTACCCGGGACCTCGCAGGAGTGGGGCGGGATCATCCGCCACGGGGCGAAGCTCCTCTACGCGTTCACCGAGGCGACGGTGCCGAAGCTGACGGTCGTCACCCGCAAGGCCTACGGGGGGGCCTACGACGTCATGTCCTCCAAGCACATGCTCGCCGACTTCAACTTCGCCTGGCCTACCTCCGAGGTCGCGGTCATGGGCCCCGAGGGAGCGGTCAACATCATCTTCCGGCGCGACATCCAGCAGTCGCCCACCCCCGACGAGCGCCGGCAGAAGCTGATCACCGACTACAAGGCCCGGTTCGCCAACCCCTACTCCGCTGCCGAGCGCGGCTACATCGACGACGTGATCGTCCCCCACGAGACCCGCCCGAAGCTGATCCGCGCCCTGCGGACCCTGCAGACCAAACGCATCGACCAGCCGAAGCGAAAGCACGGCAACATCCCGCTGTAGGGCCGGGCCCGCGCTGGCCCGCGACCGGCCCGCCCTGGAGGCGGGCTTGCCGTGCGACGAGTTGAAGCCCCTCACGGTGGGGGGCGCGCTCGCGGTGCGACGACTTCTCGGGCATATGGACCCTGAAGTCGTCGAGGCGTGTGCGACGGAGGTCGACCACGCCCTCGCGCGTCTGGCCTCACGCCAGCACGGCGTCATCGCGCGCCGCCAACTGCTGGAGATCGGCCTGACGCCGGACCAAATCCGGCACCGCTGCGACCGCGGTCGCCTGTACCCCGCCCACCGCGGCGTCTACCTGGTGGGACACACCGCAGTCACGGAGCATGGGCATTGGCTCGCCGCCGTCCTCGCATGTGGAGATGGAGCTGTCCTCAGCCATCGATTCGCCGCGGCCCTATGGGGCCTGGGCAAAGCGCCTGCCGCCCGGATCGAGGTGACCGTCGGACCCGGCGGTCGTGGCGCACGACCTGGAATCGCGGTGCATAGGACCCGCCGACTCGCCAGCGCCGAGCGAACCACGCACCATCGGATCCCAGTGACGACGGTTTCGCGAACGCTCTTCGATCTGGCGGCGGTCGTCTTCCCTAGCCAGCTTCGCCTGGCCTTCGAGATCGCGGATCGCCTCGAACTGCTTGACCTCCATGCACTCGAAACGCTATGCCAGCGAAGCTCAGGGCTCCGCGGCAGCGGAAGACTCCGCGAGATCTTGGTGGGCTACAGGGAAGCCCCCCTGACGCGCTCTGCGCTGGAGCATTCGTTCGTCAGCTTCTGCCGGCGAGCCGGGCTTCCGGTCCCCGCGGTCAACGTCGCGATCGCTGGCCTCGAGGTCGACTGCGTGTGGCCGGACCGGCGGGTCGTCGTGGAGCTCGACGGTTACGCGTTCCACCGCGGGCGAATCGCGTTCGAACGCGACCGTAGTCGTGACGCTAAGTTGACGCTGGCGGGTTACACGGTGCTCCGTCTCACGCACCGGCGGTTGCGCGAGGAGGCGGCAACGGTCGCACAAGAGCTGCGTTCACTGTTAGCCATTGAGCGCCGCTGATCGACCTCCCCCGACGAGCCTCGACGACTTCAGAGGCCATATGCCCGACAAACCGTCACACCACGAGCGGGCGAGGGAGCGGCGGGCGAGGGAGCGGAGGGCGAGGGAGCGGGAGGGCGGGAGGAGGGAGCGGGCGAGGGCGCGGCGGTCCTGGCCGCGCGGCCCTGGGCGCCGCGGGCGCGCGGCCCTGGGCGCTCAGAGGCTGACCGGGACCGCATCGACGCTCCCCTCCCGCCACGCCTCGTATACCGCCGTCGCGATGCCGAGGTCCTGGATCGCAAGTCCTGTCGAGTCGAACAGCGTGATCTCCTCCGGTGAGCGCCTGCCCTCGGCGCGGCCGACGATCACCTCGCCGAGCTCGGTGACTTGGTCACGGCTAACCGCGCCCGCCGCAACGGCGTGGGCGAGCTCTCCTCCCGCGGCTGCCTGCCGCCACTCGTCGCAGAAGAGGCGACAGCGCTCCAGCGCGGCGAGGTCGACCTCGGACTTGCCCGCCCCGTCGGCGCCGAGTACCGCGAGGTGTTGGCCCGGACGCAGGTCCGACGCGAGCACGACCGGCTCTCGGCCCGGCGTCACCGTGATGACGACGTCCTGCGCGGCCGCCTCTGTCCGCCCCCCTTCCACCCAGCCGAGCTCCTCTGCGAGTTCCGCTGCCGCCTCCGGCCGCCGGTCCGCGCAGACCCCGGGCCCGTAGCCCGCCGCCGCGAGGCATCGCGCCGCCCATGCGCCGTTCGCCCCGCAGCCGATGATCCCCACGGACCGCGCGGCGTCGGGCGCCAGGGCCTGCGCCGAGACGGCGGCAGCGGCACCCGTGCGCAGGGCGGTCACCGATCCGCACTCCATGATCGCCCTCAGCTCGCCCGTGCCGGCATCGGAGAGGAGCAGCGCGCCGGTGACGACGGGCAGCCCGCGCTCGGAGTTGTGGGGGAACGAGGTCACCCACTTGAGCAGCGCGAATCCCTCTCCCCGCGCCGGCATGGCCCGGAAGTCCCCGTTCGGCGGCGAGTCGAGGTAGACCTTCGGCGGCATTTCCCAATCCCCGCTCGCGTGCCGCTCGAACGCGAGCCGGGTTCGATCGATCGCACCCGCTGCGCTGACCGCAGCCAGCACCGCGCTGGCGTCGAGGACGGGGACCTGCGCCACGGCCTGAGGTTAGAGTGCGCCGAGCGCGGCTCTCGAAGGGGGCCCGTCACGACAAACCTCCCCACTGCCAAGGAGCGACTACGACTTCGAGAAACGGCGCGCGCCGGCCGCCCAGGCCACGGATCGAGATGGTCACCGAGACGGCGTCTGGAACCGAGGCGGCGGCGATCGTCGCCGCCCTCGAGCAGTTCCTGGCCGAGACGGCCCCGCCTCCGCACGTCGGCGAGGCCGCGCAGAGCCTGTGGCAGCGGGCCGCCCTACATGAGGGAGTATCCGCGCGAGCACAGCTAGGGACCCCCGTCCCGGCATCCGGACCCCAGACAGCGACGAACAGGAGGACACAGTGGCCGTAGTCAAGATCATCGAGCTCGTCGGAAGCTCGAAGACGTCAACCGACGACGCCGCGAATCAGGCCCTCAAGCAGGCCCAGACCTCGCTGCGGAACATCCGCGCCGTCGACATCGTCAGCACGGGCATCCGCGGCGAGAACCTCGACGAGTACCGTGCCCACGTGCGGGTCGCGTTCCTGATCGAGGGAACCGAGGTCGACTAGCCGCGTATCCGGGGCCGCGGTTGACGGGTCAGCCCTGGCCAGGGGCAAAATGCCATAAACCCGGTCAGGATTTGTGTAATATGCCGCCGCATGGAACCGACGGCGGTCGAGAACCGCTCGGCGGCGGAACGCCTCGCCGCCGAGCACGAGCTCAAGGTCAGCCACAAGGACCAGGGCGGCAAGGGGGCGGTCGGCTCGCTGGAGAACCCCGAGTCGTACGAGAACGTGCCCGGGCACGTGATCCCGATCCTCGAGCGGGAGTTCGACGACTTCGACACCGAAGCCGCCAGGTTCATGCGCGGGGAGGTGGCTGAAGACAAGTTCATCGGCTTCCGCCTCAAGCAGGGCGTCTACGGCCAGCGCCAGCCCGACGTGCAGATGATCCGCGTCAAGCTGCCCCTCGGTGGGATCACGCCGGAGCAGCTCGAGGCCTTCGCGGAGGCGATCGAGAAGTGGGCGCCGCTGCGCAAGGGGCACATCACGACGCGCGAGAACATCCAGATCCACCACGTTCCGCTGCCTGACGCCGCCAAGTTCATCCGCCTGATCAGCGACGCCGGCCTCTCCTCCCGGGAGGGCTGCGGCAACACGATCCGCAACGTGACCGGCGACCCATGGGCCGGGATCTCGGAGGGCGAGCTGTTCGACATCACCCCGTACGCGATGGCCTACGTCCGCTACTTCGTGCGGCACCCGGTGACCCAGCTGATGCCGCGGAAGGTGAAGACGGCGTTCACGGCCACCGACGAGGACGTGGCGATCACCGGCATCCACGACATCGGCTTCATCCCCCGCGTGCGTGACGGCGTTCGCGGCGTCGAGATCAGGGTCGGCGGCGGGACCTCGATCATGCCCCGCATCGCCCCCACCCTCTACGACTTCGTCGAGGTCGACAACGGCGACTACCTGAAGGTCGCCGAGGCCTGCTGGCGAATCTTCGACCGCCAGGAGTGGCTGCGCGAGAACCGTGCGCGCGCCCGGATCAAGGTGCTGATCGACAAGGTCGGCATCGACGCCTTCCGCGAGATGGTCGCCGAAGAGCTCGAGGGCGAGTGGGTGAACGAGCGCGACTTCGACATCGAGCGCCTGAAGCTGATCGACGACGAGGAGGCGAACGCACCGCCCCCGCCGGCCACCTACGGCAACCCAAACGGGGACCGATCCGAGTTCGACCGCTTCCGCGAAGCCAACATCAAGCCGCAGCGCCAGGAGGGGTTCAGCTCCGTCGAGGTCAAGGTGACCCGAGGCGACCTGACCCCCGAGCAGCTCCGGGGCCTGGCCACGATCATGCGAGAGCACACGGGGGGCTACGCCCGCACCTCCGTGCAGCAGAACTTCGTGCTCCGCTGGGTGCGAGACGAGTCGATCTACGACGTCTGGGAAGGGCTCCGCCGGCTGGGGCTGGCGGACGTCGGCCCGCGGCAGATCACCGACGTCGTCAGCTGCCCCGGTACCGACAGCTGCAAGCTCGGGATCACGAGCTCGATGGGCCTGAACCAGGCGGTGCAGGAGCGGCTCGAGGCGATGCAGGTCCAGGACCCGCTGACGAAACGCATCCACGTCAAGATGAGCGGCTGCCCCAACGGCTGCGCCCAGCACCACATCGCGAACATCGGGTTCTACGGCGCCTCGCTGAAGGTGGGCGGCGGCCGGCAGGTCCCCGCTTACATCGCCCACCTGGGCGGGAACTTCGAGGGCGGCGAGATCGTCTACGGCCACCGCTTGAAGTCGCGGCTCCCCGCCAAGCGAGTGCCCGAAGCGGTCGAGCGGTGGGTCCGTTACTACGAGTCCGAACGGACCGAGGGCGAGGAGTTCAACGCCTTCGTCGAGCGCGTCGGCACCGATCCATTCGAGCAGCAGGTCAAGGACCTGTCGATGCCGGTGGAGTTCGGCCTCGAGACGCTCGACCACTTCATCGACTGGAGCCGTTCGGAGCCATACAAGGTCGAGCGCGGCGAGGGAGAGTGCGCCGTATGAACCGCCGCTCGGCAGCGGTCGCGGACCGCTCGAACGGGGCCAGGCCACGGCCGTTCCACGACGCTCTGGAGGTCTCCCACAACGGCGCCAACGGGAACGGGGCCCCGGCACGGCTGCCGACGATCAACGGCCGGGTCGTGGACCCGGCGGAGGTCTCTGGCGAGATCGAGTCCATGAGCGCCGCCGAGGCCATCGGCTGGGCGATCGAGACCTTCCATCCCGCGCTGCGGTTCGCCTCTTCGTTCCAGAAGACCACCTCGGTGATCGTCGACATCGCCCACCGCGCCCAGCCGGAGGCGCGGTTCTTCTATCTCGACACGGACCTGCTGTTCGAGGAGACCTATGCCACGCGCGACGCCCTCGCTGCCCGCTACGGGATCGCGTTCGAGCCATTCGCGGGTCTCTCGCTCGCGGAGCAGGAACGGGAGCACGGCGCTACTCTCTGGGCGCGTCGACCAGACGCCTGCTGCGGGATTCGAAAGGTCGCGCCGATGCGCGAGGCCCTTCGGGAGGTTCAGTGCTGGGTCTCCGGAATCCGCCGCGTGGACTCCAGAACTCGGGCGGGCGCCGCCAAGTTCGGTTGGGACAAGCGGTTCGGGCTCTGGAAGCTCAACCCGCTGGCGGACTGGTCCGACGAGCAAGTCTGGAACCACATCAGGGAGAACTCAGTGCCCTACAACCCGCTTCACGACCAAGGCTATCCGTCGATCGGATGCACCCACTGCACCCGCGCGCCCGAGGAAGTAGACCCGCGCTCCGGCCGCTGGGCCGGCACCGACAAGACGGAGTGCGGAATCAATGGCTAGCGGCCCGGGGGCCGCAGGCGCTTCAACGACGGCTTCGTTGCAGCTGACCGCGCGGCAGGCCTCCGACTTCGAGCTGCTGGCGAACGGGGGCTTTGCCCCACTCCAGCGCTTTCTGGGGTCCGAGGACTGGGCTTCCGTGTGCGAGAACATGCGGCTGGCCAGCGGGGAGATCTGGCCGATCCCGATCACCCTGGCGACCGACCTGGACGCATCACCGGGCGACGTGATCGAGCTCAGCGCCCCCAACGGGAAGCGGCTCGGGCGCCTTCGCGTCGAGGAGGTATTCGAGCGCGACGTGGACAAGGAGGCGGAGCTCGTCTACCTGACCACGGACGACGAGCACCCGGGGGTGGCCGCGATTCGCCGCGAGGGGTCCCGCTGCCTGGCGGGCGCGATCGAGGCCGACGCGCTTCCGGATCACGAGGAGGCGTTCATGCGCCGCTACCTGACCCCGGAGGAGTCGAAGCGGGCCTTCGCGGACCGCGGGTGGAAGCGCATCGTCGCGTTCCAGACCCGGAACCCAATCCACCGCGCCCACGAGTACCTGACCAAGGCGGCGCTCGAGATCTCCGACGGGCTCTTCCTGCATCCCCTGATCGGCGAGACGAAGCCCGGCGACATCCCGGCGGACGTGCGAATGCGGTGCTACGAGATCCTGATGGAGCGCTACTACCACCCCGAGCGGGTGATCCTCGGGGTGAACCCCGCGAAGATGCACTACGCGGGGCCGCGGGAGGCCGTTCTGCACGCGATCATCCGTCGCAACTACGGCTGCACCCACTTCATCGTCGGCCGCGACCACGCCGGGGTGGGTGACTACTACGGCACCTACGACGCCCAGCGGATCTTCGACGACATCGACCTGGGCGAGCTCGGGATCGAGCCGCTGCTCTTCGAGCACACGTTCTGGTGCAACGATTGCGAGGGCATGGCGTCCGGCAAGACCTGCCCACATCCCGACGAGTCACACTTGTTCCTATCCGGTACGAAGGTGCGCGAGATGCTCTCTCGCGGAGAGAGCCCCCCGCACGAGTTCACGAGGGAAGAGGTGGCCGAGATCCTGATCGAGGCCTACAGAAAGGAGTCAGCGACCGATGGCCGCTGAGAAGGGCTTTTGCCTTTGGTTCACCGGGCTTTCCGGGTCCGGCAAGACGACGATCACGAACATCCTGGTCAAGGAGCTGCGCAAGCGGGGGTCGAAGCTGGAGGTCCTCGACGGGGACATCGTGCGCCAGAACCTCTCCAAGGGATTGGGCTTCTCGAAGGAGGACCGGGATACCAACATCCGCCGGGTTGCCTTCGTCGCCGACCTGTTGTGCCGAAACGAGGTACCGGTGATCACGGCCGCGATCTCGCCCTATCGGCAGCTCCGCGACGAGGCTCGGGCGAAGATGGACGGCCGGTTCATCGAGGCCTACGTGAAGGCGTCCGTGGAGGAGTGCGAGAAGCGCGACGTCAAGGGGCTGTACGCGAAGGCGCGCAGCGGAGAGATCAAGGAGTTCACCGGTGTCTCCGATCCCTACGAGCCGCCCGAGAACCCCGAGCTCGAGATCGACACGGAAACCCAGTCACCCGAGCAATCGGCCCAGCAGATCCTCGCCTACCTGGAAGAGCGCCAGCTCATCCCGCCGGCGAGCTCCTGATCTTCCGCTTACGGCTTCGCGGGCACCTGCGGCTCTCCCAGCCCATAGGTGTCGTAGGCGCCGAACCGGGAGAACGTCTTGTGCGTGGGGCCGTGGAAGTCCGAGGAGCCGGTGGGGACCAGGTTGAACTCGCGGCAGAGCTTCAGGCAGTGCGCGGTCTGCGCCTTCGTGTGCGGCGGATAAAAGGTCTCGATCCCGTCGAGGCCCACTTCGCGCGTCAGGCTCTCGACCAGGTCACGGACCTGCTCCGGGGCGGAGACGTCCCAGTAGGGATGCGCGACGACGGCGACGCCGCCGGCGCCGTGGATCAGCTCCACGGCCTCCTCGGCGCTCGGCCACCTGCGCGGCACAAACGCCTTGGCGCCGGGAACCAGGTACTCCTCGAAGAACGGCCCGAGATCGGGGCCGGCGCCGGCGGCTCGGGCGATGTGGGGGCGCCCGATCGAGTCGGCGGCCCCGGCCTCGGCCACGGCGGCCTCGAAGGTCACCTCGACGCCGTGCCCGTTGAGCCGCTCGATGATCTCGCGCGCACGGTTGACGCGCTCCTGCTGGGCGCGATCGCAGGCGGGAGCGATCTCCGTCAGGTCGACCCAATACCCGAGCATGTGCAGGTCGTCGGAGTACCGGTGAACGCAGGACATCTCGACCGCGGGCACGCACTCGATCCCCGCTTCCGCCGCCGCCGCCGCCGCGTCGCCGATGCCGGCGACCGCGTCGTGGTCGGTGAGCGACATCACCGTGACTCCCGCCTCGGCCGCGGCGACCGCGACTGCCCGCGGTTCCAATTGCCCGTCCGATACGGTCGAGTGAGCCTGTAGATCGATCATTGGAACCAGCCTTCTAACGTGCGGCGAATCGCGTCATTGTGACGATATGAGGATCTCGGCCAAAGCGGACTACGCGGTGCGAGCGAGCCTGGAGCTTGCGGCCGCGCCCGACGAGGAGCCGGTGAAGGGCGAGCGGCTCTCGGAAGCGCAGGAGATCCCCTTGCAGTTCCTGGAGCACATCCTCTTGGAGCTCAAGCACGCGCGGCTGGTTCGAGCCAGGCGGGGAGCGCGGGGTGGCTACTGGCTGGCTCGCGCGCCCGAGGAGATCACGATCGCCGACGTGATCCGGGCCGTCGAGGGCCCGCTTGCGAACATCCAGGACTCGGCGCCGGAGGAGACCGACTATCCCGGGCCCGCCGAGCCGATGCGCGACGTGTGGGTCGCCGTTCGCGCCAACCTGCGCCAGGTGCTGGAGAGGGTCACCCTCGCCGACGTCGTGAACGGAAAGCTCCCCGAACCGGTTGGCGAACTGATCGACGACCCCGACGCCTGGCACGTTCGATAGCTGCACCATGCTCGGGTCACGGCTTTTGACTAATCCGGTCAAGAAGCCCGAAATTACACCCCCAGGACATGGACCCAGTCATCGTCGTCTTCGGCTTTGGTGTGGGCCTGCTGATCGGAATGACCGGCTGGGCGGCGGCTCGCTGATGACCCACTCCTGATTCTGGTCTTCGGCGTGCAACCGGTCACCGCGGTGGGCACCGACATCTTCTACGGCGCGGTCACGAAGACGGCCGGCGGCTGGCGCCACCTCAAGCACAAGACCGTTCACCGGGGTCTCGCCTTGTGCCTCGCGGTCGGCAGCGTCCCCTCGGCGCTGGGTGGGGTGTGGATGATCGAGGTGCTCCAGAACGCCTACGGCGAGGACGAGGTGAACAGTCTCGTGCTCGGCATGCTGGGCGCCGCCCTGATGGTCGTGGGGATCGCGACCTTGATCCGCGGCACGCTGCTTCGCGACGCGATTCCGGAGCGGTACTCGATGCACCTGTACCGCCGCCACATCATCGCCGCGATCGTCACCGGGGCCACCACCGGCTTCATCATCGGCCTCACCTCCGCCGGCAGCGGGACGGTGATCGCGATCGTCCTGATCGCCCTGTTCCGACTGACACCGCAGCGTGTCGTCGGGACGGACGTCTTCCACGCCGCCATCCTGCTGTGGGCGGCGGGCTTCGCGCACTGGGTCGGCGGGAACGTGGACTACGGCCTCGCAGGGAACATCCTGCTGGGCTCGATTCCCGGCGTCCTGCTCGGCGCCCACTTCGCGGTCAGGGTCCCGCAGGGCCTGCTGAGAGGGGCGCTGGGCACGGTGATGATCGCGGCCGCGATCGTCCTGATTGCCAAGGAGCAGCCGCCGCTGT
Source organism: uncultured Actinomycetes bacterium (assembly GCA_963755775.1). Taxonomy (GTDB): domain Bacteria; phylum Actinomycetota; class Thermoleophilia; order Solirubrobacterales; family 70-9; genus AC-56. Next base: position 48,140 of record CAVWKY010000003.1, read on the forward strand.
CGGTGCTGGTGCCCTCGCTCACCGTGGCAACGGTGGCGATCGGCGCTCTCTTCGCGATGCAGATCGGTCTGCACCGCCGCGCGCGCCAGGCGAACCGGCCTCGCCAAGCCCCGGCGGCTGTCGGCTAGCGCCCGCAGCCGGATAGGCTCCCCGCCATGGACTTCGAGGTCGGTGGCCGAGTGGAGGAGCTTCGCGGCCGTGTTCGGGCGTTCATGGACGAATACGTGTATCCGGTCGAGCCCGAGGCGATGCGGGCGCTCGACGAGGAGGTAGGCGAGGGGACGCCCTACCCGCAGGTGCTGGTCGAGGTCCGCGCCAAGGCCCGCGATGAGGGCCTCTGGAACCTGTTCATGCCCGACGAGCGCTACGGGGCGGGGCTCGGCAACTGGGAGTACGGGCTCCTTTGCGAGGAGATGGGCCGCAGCCCGGCGGTTGCCCCGATGGCCTTCAACTGCTCGGCCCCGGACACCGGCAACATGGAGATCCTCGCCGAGCACGGCACGGAGGAACAGCGGGAGCGCTGGCTGCAACCGCTGCTGGACGGCGAGATCCGCAGCTGCTTCTCGATGACCGAGCCCGAGGTCTCGGGCTCAGACCCGACCACACTCAGGACCCGGGCCGAGCTTGACGGGGACGAGTGGGTGATCGACGGCCACAAGTGGTTCACGTCGGGCGCGGTCGGCGCGGACGTGGCGATCGTCATGTGCGTCACCGACCCAGAGGCCCACCCGTACGCAAAGGCGAGCATGATCCTCGTCCCCACCGACAACCCAGGGTTCGACTTGGTGCGCTCGGTGTCGGTGATGGGCCATTCGGGAGGCCCCGGCCATTGCGAGGTCCGCTACCGGGACTGCCGCGTGCCGGCCTCGAGCCTGCTCGGCGAGCGGGGCGCGGGATTCGTGATCGCCCAGGACCGGCTCGGCCCCGGCCGGATCCACCACTGCATGCGCGCGATCGGCACCGCCGAGCGAGCGATCGAGCTGATGTGCCGCCGCGCCAACGAGCGCGAATCTTTCGGCGGCAAGCTGGCCGAGAAGCAGTTCGTCCAGGACTTTGTGGCGCGCTCGCGCATGGAGGTGGACCAGGCGCGGCTGCTCACCCTGAACGCGGCCTGGCAGATGGACACGAAGGGCAAGCGCGCCGCCCGGCAAGCGATCTCGATGATCAAGGTCGTGGCCGCGAACGTGGTCATGGACGTGCTGGACCGGGCGATCCAGGTCCATGGAGCCCTGGGGATGTCCGACGACACCCCGCTCGCCTGGATGTGGCGCTTCAGCCGCATGCTGCGGGTCGCCGACGGGCCCGACGAGGTCCACAAGATGGTGATCGCCCGCCGCGAGCTGCACCGCTGGGCGAAGGAGGTCGACGCCGAATCGAGCTCTGACGGCACCGGCGCGGCCTCCAGCCGGCCCGAGCCCGCGAAGGCTTAGCCGAGGCGACGCTCGGCCTGGTCGGCGGCTTTCGCGAGCTGCTCGACGATGTTCGCGAACTGCTCGATGCCCTCGTCGGGCTTTCCGTACTGGCCCGCGACCGAGCGGGCATAGACGCCCTGGAGGATGACCGCGAGCTTCCACCAGCCGAGCGCCACGTAGAAGTCGATCTCCGCCAGGTCGCGCCCGGATAGGTCCGCGTAGCGTTCTCGGACCTCCGTGCGGGTGAGAAAGCCCGCAGCGGTGGTGGGGGCCTCGAACAGGGGCATCAGCTCGTCGCCCTCCTCGGACCAGTAGACGATCAGCATGCCGACGTCCGCGAGCGGGTCCCCCAGCGTGCAGAGCTCCCAATCCACCACCGCAGCGATCTCGCCGGCGTAGTCGAGGATCAGGTTGTCGAGGCGGTAGTCCCCGTGGACGATCGTTGCCGGGCCCTGCTCGGGAATCCGAGCCGAAAGGCGCCCGTGCACGTCGTCGATCAACGGTACCTCGTTGGTCTTCGACTTCTCCCACTGGCCATGCCAGCGGTGAAGCTGCCTGGCCACGTAGTCCTGCTTCTTGCCGAGGTCGCCCAGCCCCACCCGCTCGGGATCGACCGCATGGATTGCGACCAGCGTGTCCACCACGCGTTCTCCGATTGAGCGGCGCTGTGCCTCGTCGAAGCTCTCCTCGGCCTCCTTGCGAGAGCGAAGGATGGGACCCTCGACGAAGTCCATGACGAAGAAGGGGACACCGTTGACGGACTCATCCCCGCAGAACCCGACCACCGGTGCCACGGGGACGTCGGTCGGCCGAAGCGCGGAGATGATCCTGTGCTCACGCGCCATGTCATGTGCCGAGGTGAGGCGCTTGCCCAGCGGCGGTCGCCGCAGCGCCCACCGCTGCCCGTCGGCGTCGGCGACCGCGTAGGTCAGGTTGGAGCGGCCTCCGGAGATGCGCTCGAAAGAAAGCGGTGGAGTGGCGCCCGCCACGTGCTGTTCAAACCAGGCTTGAACGTTGGGCTGGTCGATAGCCTCGTCGGCCATGGCCGCCAATCCTATGCGCGTCGAGCCCGACCACACCGGACTGCTGGTGGACTTCGGCGGAGTGCTCACCACCTCGGTTTGGGACAGCTTCGCCGAGTTCTGCCGCGGCAGGGGACTGGCCGCCGACGCGGTCAGGGAGATGTTTCGGGGAGATCCGGAGGCGCTCGCAGAGCTGCGGGAGCTCGAGACGGGGCGTATGGCGGAGGAGGAGTTCGAGCGCCGCTTCGCGGACCGCCTCGGGATCGAGGACGCGGACGGCCTGATCGAGGCCATGTTTCGTGGCATGCAGCCGTCGGAGCCGATGGTCGGCGCTGTTCGCGCGGCGCGTGCGAGCGGCGTGCGCACGGGCCTGGTCTCCAATTCGTGGAGCACCTCCCACTATGACCGCGGTTCCCTGACCGAGCTGTTCGACGCGGTGGTGATCTCCGGTGAGGTCGGCCTGCACAAGCCGCAGCCCGAGATCTACCTGCTTGCATCCAAGCGGCTTGGACTCGATCCGGAGCGATGCGTGTTCGTGGACGACCTGCGCGAGAACTGCACGGGGGCAGAGGCGGTGGGCATGACTGCGGTGCTTCACCGCGACGTGGGTGCCACCGTGAACCGCCTCGAGGAGCCGCTGGGGTTCACCGTCTAGGAGCCCGCCGCGATCAGCGCCACGCCGGCCAACGCGACCACCACCCCAGTGCGCTGGGTCGGGGCCAGGCGCTCGCCGAGGACGACGCGTGCGAGGAGCACAGTCACCGCCGAGTACAGCGACCCCGCGACCGCGACCAGCGCCAGCAGGCCGTGGTTCGTGGCGAGCGCGAACAGGGAATTGGCGAGCACGTCGAAGCAGCCGATCGTGACCAGTACCGGCAGCAGGGCGCGCTCGATCCGCATCGACGGCCGCACCAGCGCCGCGACGACCAGCAGCATCGCGACGCCCCCCGACCTGGCGGCGACGATCGTCCAGGCGGGCTGCTCGCCGGACGCGGCGTCGAGGCCGAGGAGGAAGGCCCCGAAACCGAGGGCGGCAACCGCAGCGAGGCCCACGGATGCCCTTCCCGCCGCGCGCCATTCGGGGTCGGGCTCGCGCGCGACCAAGACCACGCCGGCGATCCCCGCCACAGCTCCGACGGCCTGGATGGCGGCGGGGCGATCGCCCTGTGCGAAACCCGCTACCACCGGCACCAAGACGCCCAAGGCGCCGATCGTTGCCACGACACTGATCGTGCCGAGCGCCATCGCCCGGTAGAAGGCGCCGAGGGCGATCACGACCGCCGCCCCGGCTCCGACGGCGATCGCTGCCTCGCGGGTGCCAAGCGCGTCGCCGCCGACGGTGAGCGCCACCCCCAGGGCCAGGACCAGGCCCACCGGCTGGCTGACGAGCAGCACACTGAGGGCCGAGATCCGGCGGCTCTGGAGGCCGCCGAGGAAGTCCGAGATTCCCCAGGCGACACTCGACGCCAGGCCGAGCGCTATGCCGAGCATTGGCGATCGCGGCCGAAGAGGGCGCCGAGGCTGAACCGGGCGTCGACCCGGACGATCCCCGGGTGGGTCATCTCCACCGTTGTCCACTCGCCGTCACGTCCCACGCAGGCGCTGCCGGCGGTGACGGTCCAGTAGCGCGTGTACCGGATGCGGACCAGGAACCGCCCCGAGTCGCGCGCAGACAGCGTGAAGCTCGCCGGCCCCAGAGCGGTGATCCGGTCGCGGCGACCGGTCGGAGCAGGGAAGTCGCCGGTGGTCCAGACCAGCCCGCTAGCGTCCTCGACGCGGTAGAGCTGCCAGTCCCGATTGCTCCAGACCGGGCGTAGGTAGGGCAGGCCGCCTCGAATCAAGGCGACCTCATCCGTGGACAGGTAGTCGAGCTTCGCGTTCGAGACCGCCACGTACGAAACACCCCACCGATCGAGCCACAGCCGGTACGCCGTTGGGGTCAGGTTGCCGTCGGTGAACAGGTCGAAGTCCTCGGACTCGAGCTGGCGAAGCCAGCCCCGGGCCAGCGGGAACCGCGGCGCCACGTAGTTGGCCTCCCCGCGGTTGCGGGTGGGCGGGATCTCGACGCGGGCGGGCAGGCCGCGCGTGCGGTCCTGCAGCTGCGCCAGCAGCGGCTCGTAGTAGGAGGCGTGCACGGACGGGTCGCCGGCCGCCTGGGACACGTCGCGCACCGGCGCCACCCATTGCCAGTAGAGGAGCGGCACAGCGACAAGCGCGAGGGCCAGCGGACGGCGACCCCCAAGCCCCAGGGCGAGGACCGGGCCGGCCGCCAGGGCCCCGAGGCGCGCCATGTTCCCCCCGACGGGGTTGGCGAGCACGAAGGCCGCAAGCGACGCACCGCATAGACGGCGACTCCGTACCGCAGGACCCGCTCCTCCGGTGGCAGCAGGACCAGAGCCGCGACCGTGAACAGCGGGATGCCGATAAAGGCGCTGAAGACGAACGGCTCCTCCCCTCCGGTCGGAAAGGCCAGCGCGAGCGCCGCGATCGACGCGACCGCCGCAACGGCGACCGTGGCGCCCCCGCGCCTGTTCCCCGCCAGCGCGACCGCGACGCCGGCGAGCGCCAGGAACAAGCCCGCCACCGGGCTGGCCAGCACGGTGAGCACGGCCAGTGGCGCCGCGAGGGCCGACCGGCCACGCTGCACGGCGAGCAGCGCTCCGAGGCCGACCGCGACCCCGAGCGCGAACGTGATCCGTCCCGAGAACAGGATCGCCGCCGCGCCGGCGCCGAACCACAGAATCGCCAAGCGGGCGTGGTCGCGGCGGCCGTGGCGAGCGAGGAGCGCGAACAACCCGGCTGCCGCCACCGCCGCGAGAGCGCCGACCAGGCGCGGGCCGAGGGCCGCGCCCAGCGGCGGGAACACGACGCTGTAGCCCGGCAGGTAATGCCCCGCGTACCACTCGTTGTTCCAGACCAGGAAGCCGTGCGAGGCGAACAGATCGGCCCGAAAGCTCTGCGCCGCCAGATCGGCGCTCTCGGGTTCCAGGATCAGATAGGCGATCGCCAAGGGGGCGGCCAGGAGCATGCGGGGGGCTAGCTTATGGCGGTGGCCGCAGCGATCGACACACCCGACCTCGGCGCCAGCTTCCAGCGGTTTCTCCACGCGGCCGAGACCTTCTTCGCGAACCTCGCCGAGATCGCATGGGGGTACCTGGCCGCAGCCCTGCTCCTCTCCCTGGCGCTTCAGCTCGCCCGGGCACACGGGTGGGCGAACGCCCTGCGCGCGGCCTATCCGAAGTCGCGCGTCTCCGAGACGGGCATCCTCGCCGCGTTCCTCATCGGCGCTGGGATGAACGGCATCCTGCCGGCGCGAGGCGGCGACGCGCTCAAGATCGTGCTCGCCAAGCGCAGCGTCGAGCGCTCGTCTTATCCGACGGTCGCCTCGTCGTTCGTGACGCTGGCGCCGTTCGACACGGCCATGGGACTGCTGGTGCTGCTGTATGCGATCACCCAGGGGCTCTTGCCCCGCCCGCCGCGGCTCCCCCACCTGCCCGCATTCGAGATCGCCTTCTGGGCGGCGCATCCGGAGGCCCTGATGCTTACCCTGACAGTGCTTGGGATCGCGACGGTCGTCCTGATCGCCGTCCTGTCGCGCCACGTCGAGTCCTTCTGGCAGCGGGTAAAGCAGGGAGTGGCGATCTTCCGCACGCCGAGCCGCTACCTGCGACTGGTGGCCGGCTGGCAGCTGGTCGGGTGGCTGTGCCGGTTCGCGTCGTTTTGGTTCTTCCTCGAGGCCTTCCACGTCGGCGGCTCGCTGCAGAACGTATTGCTGGTGATGAGCGTGCAGTCGATCAGCGGAGCGCTCCCCTTCACTCCCGGCGGGGCGGGCGCCCAGCAGGCGCTGCTGGTGGCCACGCTCGGCGGCGCCTCGCGCCCGGTGATCCTGTCCTACTCGGTCGGCCAGCAGCTTGCGGTCACCGCCTGGTCGGTGCTGCTGGCCTTCCTCTCGATGGTGTACGCCTTCCGCGTCAGCCGTTGGCGCGACCTGATCCGCGAAAGCGAGGTCGCCCGCACGGAAAGCGAGGTCGCCCGCACGGAGGCTGGCGTCGAGTAGGCCGGGGGCAGCTCCAAGAGCACCCCGTGCGATCCGGCACGGCGCGGCGCCTAGCCGCGGGCGTACTCGACCCGGATCTGCTTTCCCTTGAGCCGCGTCCCCTCGAGTCGCTCGAGCGCGAGCTCGGCGTGCTCGGCGTCGAGCTCGACGAACGAGAACCGATCCAGGACCCGGATCGACCCGATCGCGTCGTCGGGGATCACCGCCCCCTCGGTGAGTGCCCAGCGGACGTCGTCGTCCTCGATTCCGCTGCGGCGGCCGCGGTTGACGAACAGCTTCACCGAGCCGTGCTCGGCGCCGCTGCTCGCGAGGCGCGGGGACGCGGCGCGTGCTCGAGCCGCTCCTCGGGCGGCTCCCACTCGCCGATGCGGGTCTTCGCCTCGCGCTCGATGCGAGCGATCTCCTGGCGCTGCTTCGGGGTCACGAACGTGATCGCCCGCCCCGTGCGGCCGACCCGCCCCGTGCGGCCGACCCGGTGCACGTAGCCCTCCGACGTGTCCGGGACGTCGTAGTTGATGACGTGGGTGACGTGCTCGATGTCGAGCCCCCGAGCGGCGACGTCGGTCGCTGCCAGCAGGCGAAGCCGATGCTCCTTGAAGGCCAGCATGACCCCATCGCGCTGGCCCTGGGTCAGGTCCCCGTGCAGCGCCTTGACCTGCTGGCCGCGGGCGCGCAGGGTCTCGTCGAGCCTGGCGGTGCCGATCTTGGTGCGGCAGAAGATGATCGCCTGCTCCGGCTCCTCGGCCCGCAGGACCTCGACCAGACGCTCGACCTTGCGGTTGGCGGGAACCTCGACGAATGCCTGCTCGATCGCGTCGACGGTGAGCTGTTGTGGCGTGACCCGGATGGTGACCGGGTCGTACATGTAGCGGTCGGCGAGCCGCTCGATCGGGGGCGGGATGGTGGCCGAGAACAGCGACGTCTGGCGCCCGGCGGGAGACATTCGCAGGATGCGCTCGACGTCGTCGATGAACCCGAGGTCCAGCATCTCGTCCGCCTCGTCGAGCACCACGTAGCGGGTCGAGGCCAGGTCCAGCGACCCGCGCGAGACCAGGTCCAGGGTTCGGCCCACGGTGGCGACGACGACGTGTGCGCCGCCGCGTAGCCGCGACTGCTGCGTCTTCACCGCCTGCCCTCCAAACACCGCGATCACCTCGACCGGGAGATGCTCGGCGTAGGCCCGGAGCGCCTGTGTCACCTGGATGCAGAGCTCCCGCGTCGGGGTGAGGATCAGCGCCTGCGTCTCCTCTGAGTCGGGGTCGAGGAACTGGAGGAGCGGCAGCCCGAAGGCGGCCGTCTTTCCGGTGCCCGTCTGAGCCTGGCCGATCACGTCGTGTCCCGCCAGCAGCTCCGGAATCGCCTGGTGCTGGATGGCCGTCGGCTCGGAGTATCCGAGCTCGTCGAGCGCCTCCAGAATGGGGTCCGAGAGCCCGAGCTCGCGAAAGGCCGTCACTGGTTCAACGGCTCGGATCGAGGAGGAGCTTGCCGTGCGTTCGCCGGGCGGCGATGTCCTGGTGCGCGCGTGTGGCTTCCGACAACGGATACACACCTCCGATCACGACCTCGAGGTCGCCCCCGGCAACCGCGCCCAGCAGCTCGACGATCGCTTCGCGAAGCCGCTGGGGGCGGCGAAACAGATGCATGAGCCAGAAGCCGACGACCGAGCGGGAGGTCCGCATCAGGTCCACGTTGCGCACCTCCACCGGCTCCCGCGAGGCCAGCCCGTAAGTGACCAGGCGGCCGAACGGGGCGAGCGCTCGCAGGCTCGCTTCGAAGGTCTCGCCGCCGGTCATCTCCAGTACCACGTCCACCGGCTCGCCATCGTTGGCCTCGACGATCGCGGCTTCGAGGTCGTCGGCCTGCGAATCGATCACGGCGTCGGCACCCAGACGCTGCGCCAGCTCGCGCTTTGACTGCGACGAGGCGAGCCCGATCACTCGGCCGGCACCCATCCGCTTGGCGAGCTGCACTGCCAGCGATCCGGTTCCCCCAGCCGCCGCCTGGACGACGACCGACTCCCCGGGCTCCAGGCGCGCACACATCCCCAGCAGGCTGTGCGCGGTCAGTCCCTGGAGCAGCAGGCCGGCCGCCGCGTCATCGGAGACTTGATCGGGGATCGGCACCAGGATTCGCTCGTTGACAACGGCTTTCGCGGCATAACCGCCGCTAGGCAACAGCGCCGCGACCCGCCTTCCATCCGGCGCGCGGCCGGCGACCTCCCCACCCGGCACCAGCGGCAGCTCCTGCTTGGCCAGGTAGTCGTTGCGCGTCACGTGGGTGTCGGCGAAGTTGATCCCGGCCCGCGCCACCTCGATAACGACCTCGCCCTCCCCGGGCTCCGGGTCCGCTAGGTCGGCGAGCCGCATCACCTCCGGCCCCCCGAACTCCTCGATCTGGATCGCGCGCATGAGCGCCGGAGTCTAGGGACGGCCAGCCGGATGCGGTCACGCACTTAGGATGCACGGCCTCATGTCGCTGACCGTCGTCGGCTCGATCGCGTTTGACTCGGTGCGCACCCCGTTCGGGGAGCGCGAGCGGATGCTGGGCGGCTCCGCCGTCCACTTCGCGCTCGCGGCCAGCTTCTTCACCGAAGTGCACGTCGTCGGCTCGGTGGGCGATGACTTCGGCGAGGCCCAGCTCGGAGTGCTGCGCGCTCGCGGGGTGAACGTGGACGCGATCGAGCGCGTCGCCGGCGGGCAGACCTTCTTCTGGCGCGGCCACTACGAGGCCGACCTCAACGTCGCCCATACCGACGACACCCAGCTCGGCGTGTTCGCCGACTTCGAGCCCAAGCTGTCGGAGGAGGCAAAGCGAGCCGACGCCCTTTTCCTGGGGAACATCCAACCGGATCTCCAGCGAAGGGTGCGCTCGCAGTGCGCGTCGCGATTTGCGGCGCTGGACTCGATGAACCTGTGGATCGAGACGACTCGCGAGTCGCTGCTGGTCGCGATACGGGAGGTCGACTCCGTGCTGCTGAACGACGCCGAAATACGGATGCTCACCGAGCAGCCGAACCTCGCCCGCGCGGCCCGGGCGCTGATGGAGCTTGGGCCGCGCATCGTGATCGCCAAGCGCGGGGAATACGGGGCGGTGCTGTTCACCCCGGAGCGGTTCTTCGCCGTACCGGGGTTCCTGCTCGAGGACGTGCGCGACCCCACCGGCGCGGGCGATAGCTTCGCCGGCGGCTTCCTGGGATATCTCGACATGCAGGGAACGGAGCGACTCAGCGATGCGGCCCTGCGCCGCGCGGTCGCCTACGGGACCGTCCTCGCCTCGTTCAACGTCGAGGAGTTCGGCACCGACCGGGTCGCCCGCCTGCAGGAGGACGAGATCGCCGACCGCTATCAGGAGCTCCGCGCGATGACGCACTTCGAGCTGCCGGGGTAGGCGGTGGTCCGGGGGAGGCAGCGCGGGATCGGGTTTAGGCACCGAGGGAGGGGCACGAGCGCCCCAGGGACTCCCCGCCGTCCCGAACAGACGCATATGACTTTCGACGTCCTATACACGTAGAAACTCACGGGCATCGGCGTCCATCGCGTGCGCGCCCAACAGGGTCCTGATGGTCGGGTCCCCACTTCGTTGCCCTACTTGCAATCCCGGCCCGCAGCTACAACCGAATCGCCACGGCGGCGACGGCGAGCAGGACGATCCCTGCCGACAGGGCCTTGAGGGCACCGTCCAGGGGGGCCGCCAGGTGGGCGGCGGTCAGTTCGCGGGTCGTGCCGTCGGCCAGCCGCTGCTCACCGGTCACTCCGGCCGTTCTTCGGCGCAGCTCCCGGACCGGGGTCGAGAGTCGGCGCTGGGCGACGCTGAGCGCGAAGCACCCGCAGGTCACGCCGACAGCCGCGGCGGCCTCGCCGAGCGAGTGAATGCCCAGAGCGTTGACCCAGAAGCCGGTGAGCGCCGGGAAGGCGCCCCACGCAGCGGCGAACCAGAAGTCCGTGTGGAACCGTCCACCGGCCAGCTCCAGGTTGTAAGCGAGGACGATCATCGGTCCGACCAGGACGAAGGGGATCAGGGTGGCGGAGACGACGAAGACGCCCGCAACCCCGATGGCCAACGCGCCGATCAGGCCGACGGCCGCGAGCAGCGCGAGCGTGCGGTCGGACAGCCGGGTCTTCAGCGGATGGCCCTGAAGCTCGTCGAGCGCGTGGGCGGCGACTCCGACGGCCAGGAAGAAAGCACCGAGCGCCGCCCAGAGGCGTTCGGGGTGAAGCTCCGGCGCAGCCGCCGCCCCCAGCGCGACGTAGCTGAGATGCCAGGCCGTGTAGGGAGGGTGCAGGATGGTGAGCGCGTCCGCCACCCCCCGGGAGTAAGGGCGTAGAAAGCGGGCCGGGCAGCGACCTCACCCACAGGAAGGACCGAACCTGCAATGCGCGACTCCGAGGCTCATGTCACCCATCCCGAATGCCCCAGGTGACAACGCCCCCTCCGAGGCTCATCCGCCGCTGCCGCACGCCGGCGATCCCGGCCTGCTGCCCAGGAGCTCGAGCAGGCGCTCCAGAGGCCATCGCTCATAGTGCTCCTGAATGCTCGGTCCGAGGAACCGCCCGACGTGGTACCAGTCACGGCCGAACGGGCGGCCCAGCGCAGGGAGGCCGATGCGAGCGTAGAGCCGCCACGCCGCTCGCCGGACGGCGGATCGGGCACGCCGAACTCCAGCGCCGCGATCCGCCCTCCCGGCCGGGACCACGCGAGCCAGCTCAGCGAGCGTCGCCTCGGGATCGTCCACGTAGCGCAGCAGATAGGTGAACGTGAGGTGGTCGAACTCGGCGTCATCGAAACGCAGGTGCTCAGCTTCACCTTGGACGAGCTCGATCCGCGCCGCAAGCGAAGGGTCGAGCGCGAGCCGTTGCCGCGCGCCGGCCAGCATCTGCGGGCTCTGGTCCAACGCGACGACCGAGCAGCCGTACCGACGCGCCAGCTCTTGCGCGACGAGCCCGGTGCCCGTGGCGACGTCGAGCACACGGTCGGTGGGGTCTGCTGCGAGCGTCTCGACCATCGCGCGGCGCCAGCGCGGGTCCTGTCCGAAGCTGACGCCGCGGACAGGAGGTCGTAGCGACGCGGCAGCCCCGCGAACAACGACAGAGCGCCTCGCTTGCGCTCGGAGCTGACGGCCTCATCGGTCGCCAAGGTGCGACAAGCCTCCCAGATCTGCAGCCGCGGAGTCACGAGCGGACAACGCCGCTAACCAGCCGTCTCCAACTGACAGAATGAGCACCGACACGCAAACGAGCATGCTGCAGCGAGGAGATGCGATGGCCACCGAGCAGCAGACCGAACAGGGCGACCCCGCCGTGGCAACCGTCGGCCAGGACACGCTGACGATCACCGATAACCGCACTGGCCAGACCTATGACGTCGAGGTCAACGACGGAGCGATCAAGGGGATGGACCTTCGTCAGATCAAGGTCTCCGAGGACGACTTCGGGCTGATGTCCTACGACCCCGCGTTCACGAACACCGCATCGTGCCGGTCCGCGATCACCTACATCGACGGCGAGCGGGGCATTCTCCAGCACCGCGGCATTCCGATCGAGCAGCTCTGCGAGCACTCCAGCTATCTCGAGGTCGCGTATCTGCTCGTGTTCGGAGAGCTGCCCACGGTCGCGCAGCTCGAACGCTGGGTGTTCGACGTCACCCACCACACCTTCGTCCACGAGGACATCAAGCAGTTCCTGCAGGGGTTCCGCTACGACGCACACCCGATGGGCATGCTCCTGGCGGGGGTCGGGGCGCTGTCCACCTTCTATCCGGACGCGAAGCACATCGACGATCCCGAAGAGCGCTACATGGCCGCGATCCGGATGATCGCCAAGGTGCCGACCCTGGCCGCATTCGCGTACCGGCACAACCTCGGCCTTCCCTACGTGTATCCGGACAACGATCTCGCCTATCCCGGCAACTTCCTGTCGATGATGTTCAAGAAGACCGAGGCGAAGTACGAGCCCGACCCGCGCCTGGAGCGCGCCCTCGACGTGCTGTTCATCCTCCACGCCGACCACGAGCAGAACTGCTCGACCAACGCCGTGCGCGGTGTCGGTTCGTCCCAGGTGGACCCGTACTCGGCGGTGACGGCGGGGGTGGCCGCGCTCTACGGGCCCCTCCACGGGGGCGCCAACGAAGCGGTCCTTCGCATGCTGCGGCGAATCGAGACGGCGGAGAACGTGCCCGACTTCCTTGAGGGGGTAAAGAGGCGCGAGGAGCGGTTGATGGGTTTCGGCCACCGCGTCTACAAGAACTACGACCCGCGTGCCCGGATCATCCAGCAGCACATGGGGGAGGTTTTCGAGGCCACCGAGTACAACCCGCTGGTGGCGATCGCCCGGGAGCTCGAGAAGCGGGCGCTCGACGACGAGTACTTCACCTCCCGAAAGCTCTATCCCAACGTCGACTTCTACTCCGGGATCCTCTATGAGGCGCTGCAGATCCCGACCGAGATGTTCACGGTGATCTTCGCGATCCCGCGAACCGCGGGTTGGATCGCGCAGTGGATGGAGCTGAACGACGATTCGGAGCAGAAGATCGCCCGGCCGCGGCAGATCTACACCGGCGCCCGGGATCGCGATTACGTCCCGATCGCCGAGCGCGAGGGGCCAGAGAAGATCGTCGGCCCCCCTGCCCGCCGGCCGAAGCGCCCGCGCCGCGGCGCCTAGGCATACTCCGACGGAAGCCTCGCCTACGGCTACGTTTCCGTCGGGCGAGGGCTCCGGCCTGACCTGGCAGGCACCTCCACGGGAACCGCGACTTCGTCGCTAGCTCGGGCGCCTAGCATCCCCGCGTGGCCAAGTACCGGCTTACCGTCCGGCACGGCTCGCAGGTCTCCAAGGAGAGCTTCGAATCGCTGGACCAGGCGATCGCGGCCATGGAGCGCCACGCTCGCGAGATCCGAAGCGAGGGGCCGCTGCCCCAGGTCAGCGCCCTGCGCGACTTCGAGTCCGGTCAACGGGTGCACGCCCGCCTCGAGCTGTCAACCGGGGGACTCCTGCGGGGCGGTGAGGCGGGCGTCGACGTGATGGGCGACGGAGCGCTCGTGGCGTACGCCGGCGTGGTCCGCAAGCGAAGGCTCGAGCCTCCCGCCGGCGGGACCGCCTTCGACGCCGTGCGCGAGGCGTTTCCGTGAGCGAGCCGGAGGGGTTCGCAGTACCGGATGGGAGCGTCGCGGTAGGACGCCGCGTCAGGTTGCCCCGCGGGGCCGAGCCGCCGTTGGTCGTCTACGTGAACGGCGTGCAGCAGGTGGAGGACCGCGACTACTCGGTGCAGGGGAGCGAGATCGTGTTCACGCGGCCGATCCTCAAGGAGGGAAGGCTGGGAGCGGTGCGGTGGCTGTCGATGCTGATCGGCCTGGTCGGCACCTACCGCAAACACGAGACGGTCGACGTCGAGTACCGCCTCGAGGGCGAGACCAAGCTCGCCTCCGACGTCGAGATCCGACCAGACTGAGGTGAGCTGTAGTCGGCTGACGCTTAGCCGAGGCCAGCGAGGGTGGCGACGCGGTCGCGGTGCATGCGGGGGTCGCCGAGGAGCTCGGCGTCCACCTTCGCCCGCTTGAACAGGAAGTGGAGGTCGTGCTCCCAGGTGAAGCCGATCCCTCCGTGGACCTGAAGCGCCGCGGCGTTCACCCGCCAGGCCGCGTCGGAGGCGCGCGCCTTCGCCATCGAGGCCGCCATCGGCAGCGACTCGGGCTCCGCGTCCGCGGCCCAGGCCGCGTAGTAGGTCAGCGAGCGGGCCTCCTCGGTGTCGTACAGCATCTCGGCACAGCGATGGGAGACGGCTTGGTAGGCGCCGATCGGGCGATCGAACTGCTGGCGCTCCTTCGCGTAGTCCACCGCCATCTCCATGGCCCGCTGTGCCAACCCGGTGAGCTCCGCCGCCAGTGCGACCAGCGCGAGGTCGGCCGCTCCCTGGACGTCGCCGGGAAGCGGGTCGCCACCAGACGCCGAAACGCGCGCGTACGAGCGGGTCGCGTCGATCAGCTCGACGGACTCGACCTCAGCCTTGCTCGCCTCGATCACCACGGCGCCGTCCCCGTCGTTCAGGACCAGCACGTTCGCGCCCTCGGCGTCGGGCACGTAGTCGTTCGAGCGCGGCTGAAACGCGGCCGCCCCGCGCTCGGCTCCCGAGGCAATCCCTGCCAAGCCACCGCTCCTTCTGCTCGTCGTTGCCCGCGCGGTCGAGGAACAGCCCCGCCGAGGCGTTGGACAGGAACGGCGACGGCGCGCAGGCATACCCCAGCTCCTCGCAGAGGATCGCCAGCTCGACGATTCCCAGGCCCTGCCCCCCGTGCCCCTCCGAAATCGCGATCCCGGGCCAGCCGAGCTCGCAGATGCCCTGCCACAGCGCATCGTCGTAGCGGTGTGACTCCGCGGCCTCCCGGACCTTGGCCAGGGGGGAGCGCTTGGCGAGCATCTCGCGGGCGGTCTCCTTGATCGCCCGCTGCTCGTCGTTGAAGCCGAAGTCCACGGGGCGGCGAGTCTAGTCGGCGATCGCTACCGCAGCCTCGGCAGGCCGAGGACCCGCTCGGCGATGATGTTCTTCATCACCTCGGTGGTCCCGCCCTCGATGGAGTTCGCGCGGGAACGCAGGAAGCGGTAGGCCCACTCGGAGTCCGGGCGCATCGCCTCGGGACCCAGCACGTCGACGGCAAGCTCCGTGAGCCCCTGGTTCACCGTCGCCCACTCCCACTTCGACAATGACCCCTCGGGCCCGGGAATGCCGACCTTCATCTGCTGCGTCAGCGCTCGCAGCGCGCCCAGGCGAAGCGCCTCCACGCCCATCTTCAGCTCGGCGATCCGCTGGCGGATCACGGGGTCGTCCCCAAGGCCGCGCTCGTTGATCACCGCGATCAGCTCGTCGAGGTCGCGCCGTACCGCAATCGCCGACGCCGCCCCCAGCCCGGCTCGCTCGTGCATCAGGGTCGTGATCGCCACGCTCCAGCCGTTGCCCTCCCCGCCGACCAGGTTCTCGTCGGGCACGTAGGCACCCTCGAGAAAGATCTCGTTGAACTCAGCCTCGCCCGTGATTTGACGCAGTGGCCGGACCTCGACCTCGTCCTGCTCCATGTCGCAGATGAAGTAGGTGAGGCCCTTGTGCTTGGGGGCGTCGGGATCGGAGCGGGCGACCAGCATGCACCACTTCGCCTCGTGAGCGTAGGTGGTCCAAACCTTCTGTCCGGTGACCTTCCAGCCGCCGTTTTCGCGGACCGCCCGGGTCTTCAGCGACGCGAGGTCCGAGCCCGACTCCGGCTCAGAGAACCCCTGGCACCAGATCTCCTCGGCCGAGAGGATCGGCTCCAGGAAGCGCTCCTTCTGCTGCTCAGTCCCGTGGGCGATGACCACCGGCCCGCCCATCACCAGGCCCAGCACGTTGACAGGCGGGGGGGCCTTGGCGCGGGCCATCTCCTCGGAGAAGATCGCCTGCTCGATCAGCGTGGCGCCGCGGCCGCCGTAATCCTTGGGCCACGAGATCCCCGCCCACCCGGCTTCGTGGAGCTTGTGTTGCCACGCCCGGCGAAACTCGAACTTCGCCTCCTCGCCGTCGGGCTCTGGGCCCGGATGGTTCTCAGCCAGCCAGGCGCGGACCTGATCGCGGAACTCCTGCTCCTCCGGGTTGAGGGTCAGGTCCATTGGCGCGGACTCTATCGCCGCGGGCCAGCGACGAAGCCACCGCGGGCTAGCGACGAAGTCGCGGTGCTTGCGGAGGTGCCTGCCGGGTCAGGCCGGAGCCCTAACCCGCCGAAAACGTAGGCGAAGCCGAGGCTTTCGGCGGAGTAATTCAGTCGAAGACGTAGAGCATCGCCAGGGCGGCGCCGATCCAGGTGATCGCGGCGAACAGCATGCCCGGGTCCTCGGCGAGGATCGCGGCGGTCGAGCGTGTGTCCTTGCGGTCGTAGATCAGGTACAGGTAACGGAAGATCCCGTAGAGGACCGAGGGCGCGGTCGCCAGCATCTTGGAGCCGATCCTCGGGCTGTTGGCCGCGTAGATGACGTAGCTGAGGATTGCGGAGGCCGTCACCATCGCCACCATCTGGTCGAGGAAAGGCAGCGAGTAGTGCTCAAGCACGGGCCGCGACCTCGACCCCGACGACTCGTCGGAAGCTTCGGGATCGGCCGCCGCCGGCGAGCTGACCGCCGGGGTTGACCGCTCGAGGATCGCCTCCTGGCGGCGCTTGGTGAACCCGAGGAAGAGGGCGAGCATGCCCGTGCAGATCAGCAGGAACTCGGACGCCTGCGCGTCCACGGCCACCGCCCCCGCGACGACCCGGAGGATGAACAGCGAGCCGATCGCCATCACGTCGAGGATCACGAGCCGCTTCACGATCACGGTGTAGACGACCGTGATCGCCCCATAGCCCGCAACCAACCCCGCCACCTCGGGCGAGACGAGCAGGGCGGAGGCGGCGATCGCGACTACCGCCAGGACGCCTGAGGCCACCCACGCCAACGACCGAGGCAGCGCTCCACTGGCGATCGGCCGGCGGGCCTTCTCCGGATGGCGGCGGTCGAGCGCGGCGTCGTGGAGGTCGTTGAACAGGTACCCGGCGCTCGAGATCGCACAGAAGCAGGCGAACGTGAACGTCGCGTCCACCAGCTGGCCCCCTTGGTCGAGCTTGCCCGAGAAGAGCACCCCTGCGAACACGAGCAGGTTCTTGATCCAGTCCGAGGGCCGGATCGCGACCAGCAGTGCCTGCGCGGTGGACCCGTAGGCAGGAGGCGGCGGCGACTCGGCATCCCGCGGAGCGGCCGACCGCTCCTCGGTGAGCGTCTCCATGCGAGGGAAGGTTAGGGGTCGATCAGGACCCCGGGGTTCAACACTCCCGCGGGGTCGACGGCTCGCTTCGCCGCCCGGAGCGCCTCGGCGAACGGCTCGGGACGCTGGCGGTCATACCACGGGCGGTGGTCGCGGCCGACGGAATGGTGGTGGGTGATCGTGCCCCCGCAGTCGATCACGGTCTCCGAGACCGCGGCCTTGATCTCGTCCCACTGCTCCACCTCGCCACCTCGCCGCGCCGGGCAGAGCACGGTGTAGTAGGGCGCTGGGCCGTCGGGATAGACGTGCGTGAAGCGGCATGAAAGGCGGGGCGAGCCCGGGCCGTCGGGCGGAGCGCCGCAGGCGTCGGCGATCGCCCGCTGGGCGCTCTCCATCACCTGGGCGTGGAACTCGGGGAATCGCTCCCAGGTGATCGCGGTCTCGAACGTGTCCGAGAGGACTCCGCACGCGACCAGCGTGTCTCGGAGGTAGGGGGCGGCGAGGAAGGCGTGGCGCCACGAGCCGACGGGATCCGACCCGGCCTCCCCCTCCGCCGGCGGGTGATCGCGAACCGCGCCCCGCCGGGGCTGCGGCATGGCACGCCCGGTGACCTCCCCCGGCTCACCGCCATGGTCGCGAACCGCCTGAAGCGCGGTCTCCATCAGGCCCTCGACCGGATGGTGGGCGGACTCGAACCCGAGTACGAGCACCGCCTTCCCGGGCGGGCCGGCATGCGAGAGGGCGGATTCCGCCGCGTCCAGCAGCCGGCAGTTCGACGGGTTGAGGCCGGACTGCGAGAGCTCGCGGACCGCGCCGGCCCCGGCGGCAAGGGAATCGAACGCGACGCCGGCCGAGACCTTCCAGCGCGGCCGCTCGCGGACCCGGACCCAAGCCTCCGTGACCACGCCGAGGATTCCCTCGGAGCCCAGGAGCAGCCGGTCCGGGCTGGGCCCGGCGCCGGAGCCCGGAAGACGGCGGCTCTCCCAACGGCCACCGGGGGTGATCGCGCGCACCGACTCGACCAGGTCGTCGATGTGCGTGTACTGAGTGGCGAAGTGGCCACCGGCGCGGGTGACCAACCACCCTCCCAGGGTGGAGAGCTCGAACGACTGCGGGAAGTGACGCAAGGTCAGCCCGTGGTCTCGAAGCTGGGCCTCGAGCTCGGGCCCGGTGGCGCCGGCCTGGATCCTCGCCGCCTGGGAGACCTCGTCTACTTCGAGGACGCTGTCCAGGCGGCGCAGGTCGATCGTGACCGCCCCCCTGAAGCGATCATCGACCCGGGGCTCCACTCCCCCGACCACGCTGGTGCCGCCGCCGTATGGAATCGCGGCGACGTTCCGTTCGGCGCACCAGCCGAGCACCGACTCGACCTCCCGTTCCGTGCCCGGGAATGCGACCAGGTCGGGTGGGTTCTCGACCAGCCCCCGAAAGCCCCGCACGACGTCGCGATAGGCCTTTCCGAGCGCGTGCGAGACCCGCTCGTAGCGATCGGCGCGGAACAGGTGGGAGAGCGACGCCGGCGGCTCTATCCGCGGCGGGCGGAGGTCGATCGCGTCCAGCGGCACGGGCTCCTCGACCTCCTCGCCGCCGAAGCCAAGCTGCTCGCGGACCCCTGGCGCAACGGCCTCCAGCCGCTCGCGGTCGAACGCCTGGTCCTCGAACCCCCAGCCCCAGTGCTTTCGCCGGCGGGTGGCCGTCCCTACCAGTGAACGCCCCTCATCAGGTAGGCGAAGGCCACCTGCTCGCGCGATGCCTCCTCGTTGGTGGTGCGAGCTCCGGCCGCCTCGCTCCCCTCGCCCCGCGCCGCGCGGGAATCGGGGAACAGCTTGTAGGCGCTGTTCAGGATGTAGTCCATCGACTTGGGGTTGATCGCGTACAGGATCTGCCCCAAGGTCCCCAGCGGGGTGGCGATCCGCTTCGGCCTGTGGATGATCGCCTCGCAGATCATGTCGGCCGCCCGCTCGGGAGTGATCGTCGGGAAGCGGTTGTACATCTTCGTCGGCTTGATCATCGGTGTCCGGACCAGCGGCATGTGGATCGTCGTGATCGCCACCCCTTCGTCGACCACCTCCGAGGCGACGCAGCGCGAGAAGGCGTCGAGCGCCGCCTTCGAGGCCACGTAGGCCGAGAACCGCGGCGTGTTGGTCTGCACGCCGATCGAGCTGATGTTCACGACTTGGCCGGAGCGCCGCTCCCGCATCACCGGCAGCAGCTTGAGGATCAGCTTGACCGCTCCGAAGTAGTTCAGCTGCATGGTGCGCTCGAAGTCGTGGATGCGGTCGTAGGAGAGGGCGATCGACCGCCGAATCGAGCGGCCTGCGTTGTTGATCAGGATGTCCACGTGCCCGTGGCGGGCCAGGACCTCGTCCGCCATCCGGTCGATGTCGTCCATGTCCGAGAGATCGCACGCATGGACGTGGGCCACCCCGCCGCCCTGCTCGATCTGCGCCTTCGTCTGCTCGAGCTTCTCGGCCGTGCGGGCGACGAGGAGCACGATGCCACCGGCATCCGCGATCTTCAGCGCCGCGGAGCGCCCGATCCCGGACGAAGCTCCGGTGACCATGACCACGCGTCCCCGAACGGCCTGCTCGAGGGAGACGGTGCCGAGCGCCCGCCGCGCCAGGCGCAGCACCTCGTCGGGGATCTGCTGCTGGGCGACCTGCGTCGCTCCCCCCACTGCGCCGGCCCTGCCGCGGACAGCACCCACCAAGGTGCGGTCGCGAAACAGGTCGGGGTCGAGGTGCCGCTCCCAGTAGTCCCACAACTTGTCGGCGTAGGCCTCCAGCGGCGGCACCCTGATGTCGGTGCCGCGAAGCGCCGCCTGCGTCTGCCGGCTGTCGAACTTCGTCGGGTAGTTGATGTAGGTGAGGACCGAACGCGGGATCCCGAGC
This sequence comes from uncultured Actinomycetes bacterium, assembly GCA_963755775.1. Lineage (GTDB taxonomy): Bacteria > Actinomycetota > Thermoleophilia > Solirubrobacterales > 70-9 > AC-56. The sequence continues at coordinate 68,271 of CAVWKY010000003.1, forward strand.
TCCGACAGGACGCCGGCGAGGGCCAGGCTCACCGGCGGCAGCATCGTGAGGCTCTTGAGCAGGGGCACGACGGGCTCCACGGCGATGGTCGGCACCCGCGCCGAGGACTGCGGGGCGTGCGCGGCGCGCGCGAAGATGTCGATCACCTCCCCGGCGGACCTGGGATTCGGGTCGGTGAGGTGGAAGGCCCTGCGGTCGAGCCCGTCCAGGTGGGCGAGGTGGTCCAACGCCCTGGCCACGTAGTCCACCGGAACGAGGTTGATCTCCCGGCCTTCGATGCCGATCATCGGCATCCACTGCGGAACCGCATTGCGAAGCCGGCGGATCAGCTTAAAGAAGTAGTACGGGCCGTCGATCTTGTCCATCTCGCCCGTCTCGGAATGGCCGACGACGATTCCCGGGCGGTACACGCGCCAGGGGCGATCGCACTCGTTTCGCACGATCGCCTCGGAGTCGTGCTTGGTGCGGAAGTAGGGATGGGTGTCGAGGTCGTCGGCCTCGTCGAACATGTCCTCGCGCCAGGTCCCCTTGTAGAGGCCGGCGGCCGCGATCGAGCTGACCATGTGCACACGCCCGGCGGCGATCGATTCCGCGAGCTCGACCATGTGGCGGGTGCCCTCCACGTTGGCGAGGCGCTGGCTCTCGGCGTCGGCGGTCATGTCGTAGATGGCCGCCAGGTGGAAGAGGTGGTCGATCTCGCCGCGCAGGCGCTCGATGTCGGCCTCCGAGATGCCCAGGCGTGGCTTGGCCAGGTCTCCCACGATCCCAACCACCCGCTGCTCGTCGGTCCCCCACCGGCTTCGAAGCTCCTCGAGACGACCCTTCGATCCCTCGCGCACGAGCACGTAGATCGTTCCCTCTCGCTCGAGCAGGAGCTCCACCAAATTCCGGCCGATGAACCCCGTCGCGCCGGTGACGAAATAGGCCATCTCTCTTCCTCCGAGTCGTGATCCGGAAGCGCACCGTTCTGCGCTCTCTGTGACCCTACACTTTGTGCGATGGCGCTTCACCTGCCCGGCGATCCAGGCGATCCAGGCCGGCCGAAGGCGAAGCTGGGCCGCGTTGACGGCTCCCAGCCGAGTGCCGAGCGGCGGCTGATTCGCGACGGGATGCAGGTGCTGGCGCACGGCGCCTTCGTCTGTCCCCAGTGCTCACTGCCGCTGGCGATCGACGGCCCTCTGTCAGCCGGTAGCCCGCTCGACTGCGGGTTCTGCGGCCACCGCGGGCCCGCGCGAAGGTTCCTTCGCGAGGACGTCTACGACACGCTCGCGAACGAGGTCTATCTGGTCGCCCGCGTGAGCTGAGCCCGCGCCGCGGAGCTCACGTGAGGATGCGCGCCTTCTCTCGCTCGAGCTCCTCCGCGCTGAGCACGCCTGCCTCGCGGAGCCTCGCCAGCCGCTCGAGCTGCTGGAGGCGCTCTTCGGGCGCCGCCGCCTTGGCTGGAGCCCCTTCGCGGTGCCGAACCCGCGACAGGCTCGCCCGCCAGCGCTCCGACCTGCGTTCCCACGTCTCCTCCGGGAAGTCCCTGATCGCCTGCCAGCGAAGCGCCTCCAAGCCGACAACCATCAGCGCGATCAGGACCAGCGAGGGAATCAGCCGCCTCGTCCCCTCGGTGGGGCTCCACCAGAACACCAACCCCACGATCGCCGCCAGTACCGCGTAGGCGACCCCACGCTCGCGCAGCAGCGGCGTGATCGCCCGGCGAGCCGTGGCGCCGATCGACCCGGGGCCGGCCAGCCAGGCGCCAAAGACGATCACGATCCCGTATCCGATCATCGCCACCCCGGAGTCCCGCAGGAGCGACGTCCCGATCTCCCAGGTCGAAGTGGCGGCCGGCTCAGCGGCGGCCGTGGAGGCAAGCGAGTCGACGACCGCCGTACCGGCCAGGTTGCGAGCGACGAGGACCGCAATGCCGATCAGGATGAAGCCGATGCCGCAGGCGCGCACTGCCCCGCGCCGCCAGCCGCGAGCGAGGTAGATCGCCAGGGCGTAGAGGGCAAGCGCGACGGCCGGCAGGACGATCGCGAGCTTCTGCAGCAGGTTGACCATGTCCTGGGCGAAAGAGAGCTCGTCCGCCCGCAAAATCTCGATCTGGGACGCTTGGGGCGGGACCTTTCCCGCGGCATTCACGCCGACCTGCTCGCCCACTCGCTGGACCAGGATGCCGAGGTCCAGGGCCACGACGCCGTTTTGGGTGGAGACCGTGTCGCCTCCTCCCTCGACGATCTGCAGGAGAGCGGCATGGGCGCGGCGGTTCGCCTCCTCCCAGACGAGCTGCACTCGTGGCCGCTCCAAGGCGGTCAGCGCAACGCGCTCGGCGAGCTGCCGCAGCCCTCCGGCGGCCGGTCCGGCCAGCGGCTGCGCTCCTCGTGGCAGGACGCCCGAGAGCTGCTTCTCGACGTCCACGTTCCGGTAGAGCGAGGCGACCAGGAAACCGGCGACCGCCTCCCTGATGTCCTCGTCCTCGAGGAGCTGGCTCGAGGTCTGGGTCCAGGTGTCGGTCTCCAGGACCTGGCGCTTCGCCCAGACCGCGAACACGGCGATGAACCCGGTCACCGACGCCAACACGATCAGCGCGATCGCCGTGCGCCTCACCCCGACCTCCCGACGGTCATCCTCGGGTCTCCCTCGTTCGCGATCTTGATGCCCTTCCCGATACCGATGCCGGCTTTGCTCGCTGCTCGGACCGGATTCCGTGTCGCGCCGGCCCGGCACGCCCACCCTCCCACATCGTGGAGCCATGTGCGATCCGCCGAGGGACCCGTTTCAGGGGCGCTCCACCCGGGTCGGGGCCACGGAACAGGTCATACACTGAACTGGGATGGCGAGCACCGGGATCGTCGAGATCCAAATGCCCCAGATGGGCGAGTCGGTGACCGAGGGCACCGTGCTCGAATGGCACAAGCGCGAGGGGGAGTTCGTCCAGGAGGGAGAGACGGTGGTCGAGGTCTCGACCGACAAGGTCGACGCCGAGGTGCCGGCGCCCACCAGCGGCACGATCACCAGGATCCTCAAGGCCGAGGACGAGACGATCGAGGTCGGCGGCACCCTGGCCGAGCTCGACCCCGGCGCCGAGCCATCCGGGAACGGAGCCGGGACACAGGCCACTGATGGGCGCGGCGAGGCTGGGCCGGGCCTGACCGTGGAGGCCAGCGGCGAGGGAGACGCCGACCTGGGAGAGGGGCCCGGAGCCGAGGAGGCAACCGGCCAACCGGGACCGGAGGCGGCCGCAGCCGGAACCGCCCAAGCGGAAGCGGAATCCCCGTCTGGGACGGTCGAGATCCGGATGCCCGAGATGGGCGAGTCCGTGACCGAGGGCACGATCCTCGAATGGCACAAGCAAGAGGGAGACGCGGTCACCGAGGGAGAGACGGTGGTGGAGGTCTCGACAGACAAGGTCGATGCCGAGGTGCCGGCGCCCACCAGCGGCACGATCACCAGGATCCGCGCCCAGGCCGACGAGACCGTCCACGTGGGCCAGGTCCTGGCGGAGCTGAGCCCCGACGGCGGAGCGCCCGCTCAGCCCCAGCGCGCGGACGGCGGTGAGACGCAGGTGCCGCAGGCGACGTCCGCGGTCGAGCGGCAAGAGGAGGGCGACGGCGGCAGGCGGGCCTCGCCGATGGCGCGGCGGATCGCGGCCGCCGGCGGGATCGACCTGAGCTCCGTTCAGGGCTCGGGTCCGGGTGGGAAGGTGACAAAGAGCGACGTGCTGGCGGCGGCCGACGGAAAGGGCGCCGCCCGGACAGCGGCCGCGGGGCCCGTCAAGGAGAGAAAGCCCCTCCGCGGGCCCGCCGCGATGCTGGCGCAGGCCATGAACGAGAGCCGCTCCGTGCCGACGGCTACCTCGTTCCGGACTCTCCCAGTGGACGTCCTCGACGCCCAGCGGAAGGCCCTGAACGGCGTGCTCAAGGACCGCGGCATGAAGGTCTCGTTCACACACTTGATCGCCTGGGCGATCGTCGTCGCGGCGCAGGAGTGGCGGGTGATGGCTCGCGTCTATGCGGAGGAGGACGGCAAGCCCCAGATGGTCGAGCCCGGCGCGATCAACCTGGGTCTGGCGGTCGACGTGGAGCGCAAGGGGTCACGCAGCCTGCTCGTTCCCTGCATCAAGCGGGCCGACCAGCTCGGCTTCGCCGGCTTTCACACTTATTACGAGGAGCTGATCACGAAGACGCGTGAGAACCAGCTCAACGCGGACGACTTCCGCGACACCAACATCACGCTTACCAACCCGGGCGGGCTCGGGACGGTGGCATCGGTTCCCCGGCTGATGGCGGGCCAGGGGACGATCGTGGCCACCGGGTCGATCGCCTATCCGGCGGAGTGGGCCCACGCGCCCGCGGACAAGATCAAGGCGCTGGGCGTCTCGAAGGTGATGACGATGACCTCGACCTACGACCATCGCATCATCCAGGGGGCCGAGTCGGGGTCCTTTCTGCGTCGCATCGACCAGCTCCTGCAGGGCGAGGACGGCTTCTACGCCGCGGTCGCCGAGTCGCTGGGGATCGACCCATCGGTGACCGCCAACGCGTATCCCGCCTCCGCCTCCGCCCCGCCGCTGCCCGCCGCCGGGGCCCCGTCGGCCACCGCGGCGCCACCGGACACCGAGCTGCTGCAGGCGGTTCAGGCGGCGACCTCGCTGCTCAAGGCCTACCGCACGCACGGGCACCTGGCGGCGCGGCTCGACCCGCTCGGCAAGGAGCCAAAGGGGGACCCGGCGCTGGACCCCGAGACCCTGAACCTCACCCCGGAGCTGATGTCGAGGATCCCGGCCTCGATCCTGCGGATCGGGGTCGAAGGGGAGACGCTGCTGGAGGCGCTGCCGCGGCTGCGCGACGCCTATTGCGGCACGATCGCCTACCAGATCGAGCACCTCTCGTCGCACCAGCAGCGGATGTGGCTTCGGGAGATGATCGAGACCGGGGCCCATCGCCGGCCTCTGGACCCGGAGGAGAAGCGAACGCTGTTGTCGCGGCTGACGCAGGTGTTCCAGTTCGAGCGCTTCCTCCAGAGGGCATACCTCGGCCAAAAGCTCTTCTCGATCGAGGGCCTGGACGCGGTGGTGCCGATGATCGACGAGGTGGCGACGCTCGGGCAGGCCGGCGGCGCGGAGGAGGTCGTGATCGGGATGGCTCATCGGGGGCGGCTGAGCGTGCTCGCCCACAACCTCGCGCGCTCGGTCGAGTCGATCCTGGCCGAGTTCGAGGGGGCCAAGGCGCTGGAGCAGGTGAAGGCGATCGCGGCGATCCCGCATGCCGGTACGGGCGACGTCAAGTACCACCACGGCGCCGAGGGCCTGTTCACGACCCGCGACGGCGAGCAGCTCAACATGCGGCTGTACCCGAACCCGAGCCACCTCGAGTTCGTGGACCCGGTGGTGACGGGCGCGGCCCGCTTCACGCAGACCTCCCATGTCGGCCCACGGCTCGATCACAACCCGGCTCTCGCGGTCCCGCTCCTGCTGCACGGGGATGCGGCGTTCCCGGGCCAGGGCATCGTCGCCGAGACCCTCAACCTCCAGGCGCTCGCGGGCTACTCCACCGGCGGCACGGTGCACATCATCACCGACAACCAGGTGGGCTTCACCACCGACACCGAGGACGCGCGCTCCACTCCGTACGCCAGCGATCTGGCCAAAGGATTCAACGTGCCGATCATCCACGTGAACGCCGACGACGTCGAGGCCTGCATCGCAGCGGTGCGGTTGGCGATGGCCTACCGCGACCGCTGGGGCCGTGACGTGGTCATCGACTTGATCGGCTACCGGCGCTACGGCCACAACGAGACGGACGAGCCCGCCTACACCCAGCCGACCATGGCCGCTGCGATCAAGGCCCACCCGCCCGTCTCCGAGATCTACGCGGAGCGGCTGTTGAAGGAGGCGGTCGTCGCCGACGAAGAGGTCGAGGCCGAGGCGGAGCAGAGGCGCAACCAGCTTCAGGAGACCCTGAACGAACTCCGGCGCAAGATGGAGTCGGGCGAGTACGAGGACCCAACCTCGACCCAGACTGGGACCAGCGAGCTGGACCGCACGAAGAGCCCCGAGGTCGAGACCGCGGTCTCGGAGGAGCGCCTGCGCTCGCTCAACGAGGAGCTGCTCAAGGTCCCCGAGAGCTTCACCATCCACCGCAAGCTCCGCAAGCCGCTGATGCGGCGCATCGAGGACCTCGAGGAGGGGCCAATCGAGTGGGGCCACGCGGAGGCGCTCGCGTTCGCGTCGCTCCTGACGGAGGGGACTCACATCAGGCTCACCGGCCAGGACACGGAGCGCGGCACCTTCTCCCACCGTCACCTGGCGCTCTACGACGAGAAGACGGGCCTCAAGTATGTGCCGATCGAGCATCTTTCGGGCGCGTTGGCACCGTTCGAGCTCCACAACAGCCCGCTGTCGGAGAGCGGATGCCTGGGGTTCGAGTACGGATACTCCGCGGCATCGCCCTCCAGCCTGGTGCTGTGGGAGGCGCAGTTCGGGGACTTCGGCAACGCCGCGCAGGTGATCATCGACTGCTTCATTGCCTCCGGGGAGGCGAAGTGGGGGCAGACCACCCGCCTGACGCTGCTCCTGCCGCATGGATACGAGGGGTCGGGGCCGGAGCACTCGAGCGCCCGAATCGAGCGCTTCATCGCGCTCGCCGCCGAGGGCAACATGCGACTCGCCAATCCCACGACCGCCGCCCAGTACTTCCACCTGCTGCGCCGCCAGGCGCGGATCCGAAAGCCGCGACCGCTGGTGGTGTTGACTCCAAAGGGGCTGCTTCGCCACGCTGGAGCGGGGTCGCGGCTCGCCGATCTGACCTCGGGGTCCTTCCAGTTCGTGCTGGATGACCCCCGCGCCCAGGACCGCAAGGACCAAGTCGAGCGGCTCCTTTTGTGCAGCGGAAAGATCTACTACGACATGGACGGGCACGACCGGCGCGCCGAGGCGACCTCGGTGGCCATCGCCCGGGTGGAGCTGCTCTACCCATTCGCCAAGGACCAGATCCGCGAGCTGATCGCGAGCTACCCGGACGTCAAGGAGATCCGCTGGGTCCAGGAGGAGCCGCAGAACATGGGCGCCTGGAAGGTGATGACGCAGCGGATGCCGGAGCTCGTGCCCGAGGGAGTGGAGTTCGGCTACATCGGCCGCCCACAGCGCTCCAGCCCCAGCGAGGGCTATCCGGTGGTTCACCGCTCCGAGCAGGAGCGGATCGTGCTCACCGCGCTGACTTAGCCCGCGCCGGTGCCCGGCTAGGCGGTCGGCCGCGCCCTCGTCATGTCAGGCGGTGGCCAGCGCGGCGCGGCGGATGACTGCGACGGTGAGCGGCTCCTCGCACTCGGGGCAGGCTCGAAGCCGCGCCCAGGAGAGATGCTCGTGTCCGCCCGAGCAGCGGTACGCTCGCTCGAGCCCCACCAGCCGCCGGACCCCATGTCCGCCGGAGCCGTTCGCCAACCGCACTTGGGTTTTGGTCGTCGGATTCTGCATGGCGGCAAGTTTCCTGCCCGTCGGGCGCCGCCGCCATGTACCGGGGTCCAATCTTCGCGCCGCTCGGTTGTACACGCGGTCGGTGGTCAGGCCCCCGCTAGTCTCGCGCGGTGAGCTCCACACGCGCCGAGCAGGCGATCTCCGAGCACACCGACCCGGCCCCGGCGCTGCGACGGACAGCGCCGGGCCCGCTGTGGCCCTGGGTCAAACGCCTGAGCTGGGTTGAGCTGGCGATCTTCGCGGTGCTGATCTTCTTCTGGCTACTGCCCGGCGCGGACACCGAGACCTTCATCTTCGGCCTCACGCACGGCATCGGCTACATCCTGCTCTGCCTGCTCATCTGGGGCGCGATCCTGCACCATGAGGCCCCGTACACCCTGCTCGCCGCCACCCTGACGCCGGTCGGCCCGCTGGGCAGCGTGATCGCAATCGAGGTGATCGAGCGCCGACGCACCCCTCCGGCCCCGGACGGGCGCGCGAGCCCAGCCAACTGAAGGCTGGGTGGAGCAGGGGGTGCGCCCACGGCTGGGGGGCTTCCCGGACGCTTGTGACTTTCGGCGTGCATAGGACGTCCAAAGTCATAAGCGTGGTGGCTCGACCGTCACAAGCGGTGGCCTAACCGGCCAACGCCCGATGCACGTGAAGTTCGACGTGTATAGGACCACCAACTTCACGAGCTCCCGTTTCAGGGCGCGAAAAGCGAGTCTGCCTAGGACGCAGCCCGATTTGCGAGCGCGCGTAGCTGAACCCTACGTGAGCGAGTCGATCGGGCGAGGGCAACGGCAGACGATGCTTTGCAGCGTTTTAGGGCGTGGCGGGGCGGGGCTGTGGGAGGCAGGGGGTCCACACAGCCCGCGCCCACGCCTGCGCGTCGGTAGCCAGGGAGGGATGCCGACGCGATCGCCCCCGGAGGCGGGACTGGCCGGGGACGAGCTCAGTAAGTCCCAATCGTGGGATCAGCGCGCATTGTGATGCATCTGGGCAAGGAAAGTCAATAGAAACATTGCGGATGAGCAGGCATCCTGCGGAAAAAATGCCGCTTTTGCCGTCAGCGAAGGTCCCGCAGGACGCGCTGGAGGATGCCGCCGTGGCGGTAGTAGCCGACCTCGTTGGGCGTGTCGATCCGCACCCGGGCCTCGAACTCGACCGGGTCGGCCCCTTCCCGGGCGGCCTTGACTCGCACCCGTTGGACCACGGAGCGGTTGGCCGCCAGCGCCTCCTCGAGGCCCTCGACATCGATCACCTCCTGCCCGTCGAGGCCCAGCGACTCGACCCCTTCCCCCTCCGGGAACTGCAAGGGCACCACTCCCATTCCGATCAGGTTCGACCGGTGGATGCGCTCGTAGCTCTCCGCGAGCACCGCGCGGACCCCGAGTAACGCGGTGCCCTTGGCGGCCCAGTCGCGCGACGAGCCCGAGCCGTACTCCTTTCCGGCCAGGATCGCCAGGGGCACACCCTCGTCGGCGTAGCGCATCGCCGCCTCGTAGATGGTCGTCTCCTCCCCGTCCGGGAAGTGCCTGGTGAAGCCCCCCTCCCGCTCGACCAGCCGGTTGCGCAGGCGGACGTTCGCGAGGGTCCCGCGAATCATCACCTCGTGGTTCCCGCGCCGAGAGCCATAGGAATTGAAGTCGCGAACGTCGACGCCGTGGTCGATCAGCCACCTGCCCGCCGGGCTGTCTCTCTTGATCGCGCCGGCCGGTGAGATGTGATCGGTCGTGACGCTGTCCCCGAGCACTGCCAGGACACGGGTGCCGACGATCGGCTCGGGCGCCCGCGGCTCGCGGTCCATGCCGTCGAAAAAGGGTGGCTTGCGAACGTAGGTCGAATCCGTCCACTCGTAGCGATCTCCCTCCGGGATCTCGAGCGACGCCCAGCGCTCGTCGCCGGTGAACACGTCCGCGTAGCTTGCCCGGAACATCTCGGAGCGAATCGCGCCCTCCACCGTGCGGTTGATCTCCTCGCTCGAGGGCCATAGGTCTCGCAGGTAGACCGGCTCGCCGTCCGAGCCCTCGCCGAGCGGGTCCTCCAGGATGTCCACGTCCATGCGCCCCGCGAGCGCGTAGGCAACGCAGAGCGGAGGGGAGGCCAGGTAGTTCGCCTTCACGTCGGGGTTGATCCGTGCCTCGAAGTTGCGGTTGCCCGAGAGCACGGCGCAGACGACCAGGTCGTTCTGCTCGACCGCGGCCGAGATCTCGGGGGGCAGTGGACCCGAGTTGCCGATGCACGTGGTGCAGCCGTAACCGACCAGGTTGAACTTCAGCTTGTCGAGGTACTCGGTCAGGCCGGCCCGCTCGAGGTAGTCGGTGACCACGGTGGAGCCGGGCGCCAGCGAGGTCTTGACCCACGGCTTCACGTCGAGGCCGCGCTCGACCGCCTTCCTGGCCAGCAGCCCGGCGGCGACCATCACGGACGGATTCGACGTGTTGGTGCAGCTCGTGATCGCGGCGATCACTACCCTGCCGTGATCGAGCTCGGCCTCGGTCCCGTCCTCGAGCGTCACCGTGACCTCGTCTGTCGGGCGTTTGGCGGTGACCGCCCCCGAGACCGGTCGTCGGGGCTTGCCGCGCTCGTCGTCATGGTCGTCCCCGGGAGGGTCGGAAGCCGGGAAGGAGCCCGCGACCGCCGCGTCGCGGTGGTTGCCGATCTCGGCCGCTTCGGGGCTGTACTCGCGCAGCGCCTCGACGAAGGATGGCTTCGCATCCGTGAGCGAGATCCGGTCCTGTGGGCGCTTCGGCCCCGCGATGCTCGGCTCGACCTCCCCCAGCTCGAGCTCGAGCACCTCGGAGAAGGTGGGCTCCTCCGAGTCCTCGGAATGGAACATGCCTTGTTCGCGCGTGTAGGCGTCCACGAGCTCGATCAGGTCGGTCGGCCGTCCCGTGAACTCGAGGTAGCGCAGCGTCTCGCGGTCCACCGGGAAGATCGCGCAGGTTGAGCCGAACTCCGGCGACATGTTGCCGATCGTGGCGCGGTCGGCAAGGCCAAGTGTGTGGAGCCCCGGTCCGAAGAACTCCACGAACTTGCCGACCACCCCTCGCTCACGAAGCATCTCAGTCACGGTCAGGACCAGGTCGGTGGCGGTGGCACCCTCGGAGAGCTCGCCGGTCAGCCTGAACCCCAGCACCTGCGGCAACAGCATCGAGATCGGTTGCCCCAGCATCGCCGCCTCCGCCTCGATCCCCCCCACGCCCCAGCCCAGCACGCCGAGGCCGTTGATCATCGTCGTGTGCGAGTCGGTGCCCACCAGCGTGTCCGGATAGGCGCTCGGTGGGCCGTTTCCCGTTCCCGGTGCCCCAGGGCCCCCGTTCTGGACGAAGACCACCCGCCCGAGGTACTCCAGGTTCACCTGGTGGCAGATCCCGGTCGCCGGCGGGACCACGCGAAGGTTGTCGAACGCCTGCTGGCCCCAGCGCAGGAACGCGTAGCGCTCGCGGTTTCGCTCGTAGTCGCGGTCGGCGTTGATGTCGAATGCCCGCGCGTTTCCGAACGCGTCGACCTGGACCGAGTGGTCGATGATCAGGTCCACGGGCACGAGCGGATCGATCCTCGAGGGATCGCCGCCAAGCTCCTCCATCGCGTCGCGCATCGCCGCCAAGTCCACCAGCGCGGGAACCCCCGTGAAGTCCTGCATCAGCACCCTGGCGGGCTGGAAGGGGATCTCGACGCTCGGCTCGGCGTTCGCCTCCCAGGCGGCGATCGCCTCGATGCTCTCCCGCGTGACCGATTCCCCGTCCTCGAGGCGCAGCGAGTTCTCCAGCAGGACCTTCAGCGAGTACGGAAGGCGCGCGACGTCGTGCGAGGCCTGCAGAGCATCGAGCCGGAAGATCTCGTACTCGCGTCCGGCGACTTCGAGCGTCCCGCGAGCGCCGAACGAGTCGGCGCTCATTCCGTCGCCCTGCCTTCCGGTTCGTGCCCGCCCGCCGACTCCGTTGCGCGGTGGCCGGCGTCGATCTCGGTGGTTGCGCGCCGGGCGACGCCACCGCTCTGGGCGCGAACTGCGACCGTCGGAACCGCCAGCCCGAGATGCGCAAGCGCCCGCTGCCGGATTGGGGCGACGGCGACCTCGACCGGGTTGCGCTCGAGCGCCCGCACCACCGCAGCCGCGACTCTGTCGGGGGTGGTCGTCCCAAGCCCCGCCGTGCTCCTCGCTCCCGACTTCGCGAACATCCCAGCATCGCGCACGAACCCCGGCGACACGATCGACACGCCGACGCCGCTTTTCACCAGGTCTGTCCGCAACCCCAGAGCGAAGCCCCGCAGCCCGAACTTCGTCGCGTTGTAGACCGCGGAGCGCGGGCTTGCTGCCTTGCCGGCCAGCGAGGAGATGAACACCATCTGCCCCTCGCCGCGGGCCGCCATCGACCCGACGAGTGCCCCGGCGAGCAGGATGGGCGCCTCGAGGTTGACCCTGATCGCGCGTCTCACCTCCTCCGCCGAAAAGCCTTCGACTCCCCCTGTGCCGGGCAGGCCGGCATTCGCGACCAAGCCGTCCACGTCCCCGGCGTCGGCCGCCAGCCGCTGCGCGCCGTCCTCCTCTGCCAGGTCCACCGGCGCGACGCGATGCTCGCCCGCCAGGTCCGTGGAGAGCTCCTGCAGGGCGTCATGGCTTCGCCCATTCAGCACGAGCGTCGCCCCGCGTTCGGCCAAGGCCTGGGCGATCGCCCTTCCAAGCCCGCCGGTGGCCCCGGTGAGCAGGACGGTCTTGCCGCCAAGCTCCACGCCAAGCACGCTACCAACCCCCCGCCCGATCGATCCTGCGCCCACCCGGCACGGCTCCCGTGCCGCGATAGGCTGCCGCCGGTGAAGCTCTACGTCTGCTGGGGCACCTTCCAGACGATCCGGCCCGGCGGCCACCCCTGCCACAACGCCTACGAGGCCCTGAGGATGGCCGGCCACGAGCCGGACGTGACCAAGGTTCGCGGGCTCGGGGTGGGGCCGCGGTTCCTGCACCTGATGACCGAGGGGCGCAAGGAGGTCGAGGAGCTCTCCGGCCAGCGTTCGGTCCCGGTGCTGGTCACCGACGGCGGCGAGGTGATCTCGGGCTCGACGCGGATCGTCGAGTGGGCGGAATCGAACCCTCCACACCGCTCGTCGGGAACCCCTGCCCCAGCCGCGACGAGCTAGCTCGCGCGCCGCCCCAGGCGGTCCGCCTGGACAGCCGCGCTCACGCAGACGCCAGGCGTCGCCGGGACGCCGCTGACGGGGCAAATGTTTGGAAGGTGTTTGCAGACGTCAAGCGAATCATGTACTCTGCCGCGCCGTTAACCGGTAAAGCCGAGTTCCCTCCCGTCCATCGGGTGGGGAGCGGGGAAACCAATCAATGGGGCGAACCCACCTCAGGTGGGGGCGCAGGCTCCTTTAGCGCCAGCCCGACAGCTAACCCCGCAGGCCGACAAAGGAGACTGGTTCTTGCGCACCCACCTGAACAGTCGCTTTGCAAATCTGAAGCTGAAGGCGGCGCTCGCTGCGGCGGCGGCGCTGATCGCTGTCCCGGCCACCCTCGCGCAGGCGGGAGACGGCGGCACGGGCACCGGCGGCGGCGCCGGCTCCCATGCGCGGCCCGGAAAGGCCCGCCTCGTCCACGGCAAGGCGGTCGCGCCGTCGAACGCGCCGCGGCGAGTCGTCCGCGTGATCGCCGCCGCGAACAGGATCGCCAAGGGCAAGGGCTATTGCTACGGCGGCGGCCACGCGAAATTCAAGTCGAGCTGCTACGACTGCTCGGGATCGGTCAGCTATGCCCTCCACGGCGGCCGCTTGATCAGCCGCCCAATGGATTCCAGCCAGCTGATGCGCTGGGGCAACGGCAACAGGGGCCGGTGGATCACGGTCTACTCGAACCCCGGCCACGCCTACATGAAGGTCGCCGGCCTGCGCTTCGACACCTCGATGACGGCCGGTGCCGGCCCCGGCTGGAGCAAGGAGATGCGCTCCAGCTCCGGCTACCGCAAGCGTCACCGCAGCCGCTTCTAGGAATCCGCCAACCCCGTCGATCATCCGACCGCGGTCGCGCGGGCGGCGGTCGCGCCTCATCCCCCGCCCTCCGCCGCAATACGGGCGACGGGGGCGCCTGATATAGCTTCTCGTGGAGGCGCGGCTGCTGCCGCGTTTCGTTCGAAGTGGAGGACACCGCGGCCATCACCGTTGACGACGGGAAGCGCGGGCGGCCCACCCAGGCGTCCGCCGAACCGTCCGGCGAAGATGCGGCGAAGCCGCCCGATGTGCGCCTCCGCGGCGTGCGCAAGGCCTACGGTGACGTCGTCGCGGTCGCCGGGATCGACCTCGAGATCCCCCACGGTGAGTTCTTCACCCTCCTCGGCCCCTCCGGCTCCGGCAAGACGACGACCCTGCGGATGATCGCCGGGTTCGAGGAGCCCGACGCGGGCATCATCGAGCTCGCCGGAAAGGACGTCGGCGACGTGCCGCCGTATGACCGCGAGGTCAACACGGTGTTCCAGGACTACGCGCTGTTCCCTCACATGACCGTGGGCGACAACGTCGAGTACGGGTTGAAGGTACGCAAGATCGCCCGCGGTGAGCGGACGACGCGCGCCAAGGAGGCGCTCGAGATGGTGCGCCTATCCGGCTTCGAGTCGCGGAAGCCGAGCGAGCTGTCGGGCGGCCAGCGGCAGCGGGTCGCGCTGGCCCGAGCGATCGTCAATCGCCCTCGAGTGCTGTTGCTCGACGAGCCCCTCGGAGCGCTCGACCTGAAGCTCCGCGAGCAGATGCAGGTGGAGCTGAAGGGGATCCAGCACGAGGTGAGGATCACCTTCGTCTACGTCACGCACGACCAGGACGAGGCGCTGACGATGAGCGACCGGATCGCGGTCTTCAACGAGGGCCGAGTCGAGCAGGTGGGAGCTCCCGCCGAGGTCTACGAGCGCCCAGCCACCCGGTTCGTGACCGGCTTCGTGGGGGTATCGAACGTGCTGGAACGCGATGGCAACAGGTTCACCGTGAGGCCCGAGAAGGTCAGGATCCTCGATTCCGACGAGGACGGGGCCGGGCTGCATACCGAGCGCGGGGTGGTCCGGGACGTGGCCTACGCGGGGACGATTACGCGCTACCTGGTTGAGCTGGAGGCGGGGGGAGAGCTTCAGGTCGTCCGCCAGAACCTCGAGGCGTCCTCGGCCGAGGCGCTCGAGCTGGCGGGTCGAGAGGTGGTCGTCGGATGGCGGCCTGAACATACGGTCGCCGTCGCGGCCGATGAGAGAGGAGATGGCGCATGAGATCGACACGAGCGGGCGGAAATCCCGCCCGCATCGCCTGGTTCATCGTCGTCGCGCTGCTCGCGTTCATGGTCGCGTTCGCGGCCGGCTGCGGCGACGACGACGAGGGCGGCGGCGGCGAGGCCATAAGCGAGATCGGCGAGGGCGAGGGCGAGCTGAATCTGCTCTGCTGGCCGAGCTACTGCGAGGACGGCTCCAACGATCCCAAGGTCGACTGGATCAGCGACTTCGAGAAGGATTCAGGCTGCCAGGTCAACGTGAAGGTCTTCGGAACTTCCGACGAGGCCGTCGAGCTGATGCGGACCGGTCAGTACGACGGGGTCTCGGCGTCCGGGAACGCGAGCGTCCGCCTCCAGGACGGCGGTGACGTCGACCCGGTCAACCTCGACCTGGTCCCGAACTACAAGACCGTGTTCGCGGACCTCAAGGACACCGACTACAACACGTTCGACGGCGTCAACTACGGCACCCCGCACGGTCGCGGGGCGAACCTGTTCATGTGGAACACGGACCAAGCCTCCGACCTCGACGGCAGCACCTGGGCGCCGCTCCTCGATCCCGAGGAGTCGTCGAAGTACAAGGGCGAGCTGAGCGTCTACGACGACCCGATCTACATCGCGGACGCTGCGCTGTACCTGAAGACGCACCAGCCCGACCTGGGGATCGAGGATCCCTACGAGCTGGACGAGGACCAGTTCAACGCCGCCGTCGACCTGCTCGAGCAACAGCAGCCGAATGTCGGCGAGTACTGGCACGACTTCGCGAAGCAGATCTCATCGTTCGCGAACGCCGACTCCACGGTCGGCACCACGTGGCAGTACCAGTATCTGACCCTGTCGGCTGAAGGTGATCCGGTCGCCTCGACCCCGGCCTCCCAGGGGTTCCTCCCGAAGGAGGATGCAACTGGGTGGTCCGACACCTGGATGCTCAGCTCAGAGGCCGAGCATCCGAATTGCATGTACCTGTGGATGAACCACATCATCAGCCCGGAGACGAACGCCAAGGTGGCGGCGTACTTCGGCGAGGCCCCGGCACAGAGCAAGTCCTGCGACCTGATCGGTGACCTGCCGCCCCAGTACTTCGGGACGGCGAGCCACTGCAAGGACTACAACGCCGCCAACACGGAGTTCTGGTCGCGGGTCTATTACTGGAAGACACCGCTCGCCGATTGCGGCGACGACCGAGGCGAGGCCTGCATGGACTACAACGAGTGGGTCCAGGCGTGGACCGAGATCAAGGGGTGATGGCGTCGGTCTCACTCTGATCAAGGAACGCATCGATGGAAGCCGCTGACGCACTCGCGTCAGCGCCGAAGAGGTCGGCGGGCCGCAGGCTCGCCGACCTCTTCCACAGACGGCCGCGGCTCCAAGTGGGGGCCCTTCTGGCAGGGCCGATTGGCTGGCTCGTCATCGGGTACCTGGGCTCGCTCGCCGTCATGCTCGTCGCAGCCTTCTGGCAGGTGGGCGCGGTCAGCGGCGAGGTCGAGCAAACGTTCAGCCTCGACAACTTCCAGACCCTGACTGACGAGCCCGTCTACCGCCAAGTCGCGGTCCGCACGATCCTGATCGCCGCGCTGGTCACGATCACCGACGCCCTGCTCGCCTTCCCGATCGCCTTCTACATGGCGAAGGTCGCCAGCCGGCAGATTAGGGCGCTGCTGGTCGTCGCGGTGTTGATGCCGTTGTGGTCGAGCTACCTGGTCAAGGTCTACGCCTGGCGCACGATCCTCTCCGAGGGCGGGGTGCTCAACTGGGCCCTCGACCCGCTGGGCGCCAGCGGGCCGGGCTACGGAAACGTCGCGGTCTGGCTCGTGATGAGCTACCTGTGGCTGCCCTTCATGATCATCCCGATCTTCGCCGGGCTGGAACGCATCCCCGACTCGCTGCTCAGCGCCTCCGAGGACATGGGGGCAAGGCCGTTCACAACCTTTCGGCGGGTGATCCTGCCGCTCGCCTTCCCCGCCGTCGTCGCCGGCTCGATCTTCACCTTCTCCTTGACGCTTGGCGACTACATCACGCCCGAGCTGGTCTCCAACACCCAGTTCATCGGCAACGTCGTCTTCGCCAACGTCACCACCAACCAGCCGCTGGCCTCGGCGTTCGCGGTGGTGCCGATCGTGGTCATGATCCTCTACCTCCTTCTCGCTCGCCGGCTAGGGGCGTTCGAGCACCTATGAGGCTGTCGAGGCGCTCCCAACTTCTCCTCCGTGGCGCCGTCGCGCTGACTTTGGCATTCATCTACGTGCCTCTGATCGTGATCGTGATCTATGCCTTCAACGCGGGCCGGACGCTCGAGTGGCCGCCCAATGGCTTGACCGCGGACTGGTTCGGCAAGGCGATCGACAACACGGGTGCCCGCGACGCGTTCACAACCTCGATCGAGGCGGGGCTCGTGGCGACCGCGATCGCCGTGGTCCTCGGGACCCTGGCGTCACTCGCTGTCTCGCGTCACCGCTTCTTCGGGCGGGAGACGATCTCGTTCATCGTCGTCCTGCCGATCGCGCTGCCGGGGATCGTCACCGGAATCGCGCTGAACGACACCTTCACGCAGGTGATGGGCATCGACCTCAGCCTGTTCACGGTGATCGTCGGCCACGCCACCTTCTGCATCGTTCTCGTCTACAACAACGTCGTCGCTCGCCTGCGGCGCGTCTCGACCTCGCTGGAGGAGGCGTCGGCGGACCTCGGCGCGCACACCTGGCAGACGTTTCGCTACGTGACCTTGCCCAACATGCGCACGGCGCTCGTCGCCGGCGCGCTGCTCGCCTTCGCGCTGTCGTTCGACGAGATCATCGTCACCAGATTCACCGCCGGCGCCGCCGTCGAGACGCTGCCGATCTGGATCTTCAACAACCTCTTCCGCGCCAGCCAGCTGCCGATCATCAACGTCGTCGCGGTGCTCGTGATCGCGATCTCGATCATCCCCGTCTACCTAGCCCACCGCCTCACCCGGGAGGAGGAGGCCACCGCGGGAGCGCGCGGCGGGGTGGCCGCCGAGTCGGGAGCGATCCCCTAGGGCAAACGCAGCGCTAGCGGAGCACCAGCGCGTGCCGCGGGTGCCATCCGAGCTGGACGCGTTCGCCGATCTCCCAACGGTCGTCGGCCCGCGAGCGGGCGGTGTTCTGCTCCAGCGCGACCACGCGCAGGTCCGACGCCAACTCGACGATCACCTGGGTGGTGGTACCGAGGTAGATCCGCTCGACGATCTGGCCCTCCATTGAGACCATGCCGTCCTCGAGGTCGTCCAGGAAGATCTTCTCCGGGCGCACCGAGCAGTAAACCGAGGCCCCCTGCTCGCAGCCATCGGGGATAGTCGAGGGGAACAGCTCGCCGGTCTGAAGGCGCACGCCCTCGCCCTCCACCGTGGCCGGAAGCAGGTTGGAGACGCCGATGAACCCGGCGACGAACGTCTTCTGCGGGCTCTCGTAGATCTCCTCGGGGGGCCCGCACTGCTGCACGACTCCGCCGTCCATGACCGCGATCCGGTCGGACATCGCCAGCGCCTCCTCCTGGTCATGCGTGACGTAGAGGAAGGTGATGCCGACCTCGCGCTGGATCTCCTTCAGCTCGACCTGCATCTGCTTGCGCAGCTTCAGGTCCAGCGCTCCAAGCGGCTCGTCGAGCAGCAGGACCGCAGGGCGGTTGACGAGCGCCCGGGCGAGTGCCACGCGCTGCATCTGCCCCCCCGAGAGCTGGCGCGGCTTGGCGTGTTCCCGGCCGGTGAGCTGGACGAGGTCGAGCGCTTCCGCCACGCGGCTGCGGATCTCATCGGCGGCCACCTTGCGTCGCTTCAGCCCGAACGCGACGTTCGCCTCAACGTCGAGATGTTCGAACAGGGCGTAGCTCTGGAACACCGTGTTGACGTTCCGCGAGTAGGGCGGGACGTCATCCACCGGCTCGCCCTCCAGGAAGACGCTCCCCTCGGTCGGCTGCTCGAAGCCGGCGACCATGCGCAGCGTCGTCGTCTTCCCGCATCCCGAGGGGCCGAGCAGCGAGAAGAACTCGCCGCGCCGGATCGACAGGGTGAGGTCGTCGACCGCAACGGTGGACCCGAAGCGCTTGGTCACGCCCTCGAAGCGGATCGCCTCCTGAGCGGCTCCTTCGCCGCGGGCCACACCGGGAGCAGTCGTGTCGGTGGTCATGTCGTTCGTCGTCATGCGCCCTCCCTTCCAATCAGCACATTCTGTTCCTCATGTCGCCCCAGCAGGCGTGGCAGCGCGATGGCCAAGGCAACGATCAGGAACGAGATCACCAGCATCAGGGTCCCGATCGCATTGATCGTCGGCCGTACGCCGAAGCGAATCGAGGAATAGATCTGGACCGGCAGCGGCGTCGGCGTTTCGCCGGTAGTGAAGAACGCGATCACGAAATCGTCAAAGCTGAGCGCGAAGATCAATAGCGCCGCGGCCATGATCGCTGGCCACAGCGCGGGCAGTACGACCAGGCGGACCGTCTGCATGCGAGTGGCGCCAAGATCCAGCGCCGCCTCCTCCACCTCGCGGTTCAACGCAGACAATCGGGCTCGCACGATCACGGTCACGAAGGAGATCGAGAAGGTGATCTCGGCGATCATGATCGTGAGCAGCGACAGGTCCATGCCGATCTGCGTGAACAGCAGCAGCGCGGAGACGCCGGCGACGATCTCGGGAGTGACGAGCGGGATCAGCATGAGGACGTTGCTGGTCTGTGCGACCCGCGACCGGGCGCGCACGAGGGCGAAGGCGAGGGTGGTGCCGAGCACGGTCCCGACGATCATCGTCACCAGCCCGATCTCGATGCTGGCGATCAGCGACTCGCGCAGGCTCACGCTGCTGAAGAATTCGTCGTACCACTGCAGACTGAAGCCGGTGAAGTTCTGCAGCGAGGGGGTGGAGTTGAACGAGAACAGCGCCACGATCGCCAGCGGCGCGAAGCTGAAGAACGCGAACAAGAGGAAGAACGCGCGCAGGAACCGTGGGCGGTCGAAGTCGGCCGCGCCGGCGCCCAGCGCGTCGACGCACCCCGGCAGCCTCGCAGCCCAGCCCTGAGCGCTCATGCTGTGGCTTCCCGGGACGCCCTACGCCGCGGAGCGCACGTAGACCAGCATCCAGACCAGAAGGAAGGCCATCATCACGATCGTCAGCGCGGCTCCGAAGGGCCAGTTCTGAGCCTCGAGGAACTGCTGCTGGATCAGGTTCCCGACCATGTAGGTGTCCGGCCCGCCGAGCAGCTGGGCGGAGATGAAGTCACCGACCGCGGGTAGGAAGACCAGTACGCAACCGGCGGCCACCCCTTGGAAGGCCGCCGGCCAAGTGACGTGCCAGAAGGTTTGCCAGCGGGTCCCGTAGAGGTCCTTGCCGGCCTCGATCAGCGAGGGGTCCATGCGGTCGAGCGCCGCGTACAGCGGCAGGATCATGAACGCGAGGTAGCCATAGACCAGACCGCCGATCACGGCCCACGAGGTGTTGACAAAGCGGACCCCATTCTCGGTGATGCCGGCGTCGGTGAGGATTCCGTTCACCAGCCCCTCATCGGAGAGGATCGCCACCCAGGCGTAGGTGCGAACCAGGTAGTTGACCAGGAACGGCAGCACTACAACCGCGATCAACAGCGTCTTCCAGCGACCGCCGAACCGGGCGATGTAGTAGGAGATCGGGTAGCCGATCAGCAGGCAGAGGACCACGGTGGCGAGCGCGTAGCCGACCGAGCGCAGCAGCACCGGCGCGAACAGCGGGTCGAACACGTCGGCGAAGTTCTGCGGGTGCCAGCCGTATACCGCCTGGTACACGGGGTCCGTCGTCCCCAGGGAGACCGCCAGCACGATGCCCAGCGGGACCGCGAACAGCAGCAGCAGCCACACTGCCGCCGGGGCCAGCATCAGGTGCGCGAAGCGGTTCTCGCTCATAGACTCACGACGCCTTGACCTCGAGGAACGTGTTGGTCCACAGCTCGCGGTCGTCCTGGGGGAGGTTGGCGAACTGCTCGCCGCCCTCGAGATCGTCGACCGTGACGACGATGTTCGGGTCGCCCTTGGCCAGCTTCTCGAACGTCTCGTCCTGGCCCTGGTTGGGCATGGGTAGCCGTTCCAGGCGACGTTCTGCGCGGCGTTCTTGGGGTCGAGCATGAAGTCCATGAACAGAAGCGCCGTGCCCGGGTGCTCGGAGTTGACCGGGATCACCATCGCGTCGCTGCCGACCGGGAACCCGTCCTGGGTGATCTTCTGGAACTGGTAAGCATCGGGGTCGTCGACGCGGTAGCGGATGTTGACGATGTCGCCATTCCACAGGTGCTGGATCCAGGCGTTGCCGCTCGACATGTTCGTGATCGTGTCCACCGAAAAGCCGCGCAGAAGCGGCTTCAGGCCCACCAGCCAGTCCTTGGTCGCGTCCAGCTCCGACTCCACGACCGTGTTCATGTCGTAGCCGTTTCGCAGGTTGCCCGCCGCGAGCGCCTCCTGATAGTCGTCGAGCACGTAGATCCTCCCTGCCGCCTCTTCATTGCCGAGGTCGTCCCAGGAGCCGGTCATGTTGTCCAGGATGTCCGCCCGGTAGCCGATTCCGGTGATGTAGAGCGCGTAGGGGACCGAGTGCGCAGAGTCGGGGTCGTACCAGGGATCGTCGAAGTAGCCGTAGATGTTGTCGATGTTCTCGAGCTTGTCGCGCGGAATCCGCAGCAACTGCTCCTGCTGGACCAGCCGCTGCACGTACTCGGCGGTGGGGAACATCACGTCGTAGGCGTTGCCCGCCCTCAGCTTCGCCACCATCCCCTCCATGGAGTCGAAGTAGGACTCGATCACTCGCACGTCGTAGCGCTTCTCGAACTCCTTCACGAGCGCCGGGTCGATGTACTGGGAGTAGTTGAAGTAGAAGAGGTCGCCGTCAACCTTCGGCTCGATCCTCCGGTTGACGTCGCCCTGGATGCCGCGCCCGATCCCGCAGCCCGCGAGCGCAGCGCCCAAGGGCCAGGCCGGCGCCGGCCTGCAGCAGCTCACGTCGCCGCATCGATGCATTCGGGGTCCAGAGGTCGCTCGCTCACGTTCCGTCCCGGGACTCGGACGCGAGCACCGCGCCGTCCAGCGGAGGCAGCTCGCAGTCGAGGATCAGCTCGGCGGCCTTGACGGCGAGGTCTCGCATCCGCTCCGGCCCGAAGCCGGGGTCGCCCATGGTCACCTGCACCGCAAGCCCGTCGAGCAGAGAGGCGACGATCGCGGCCGCGTCGTCGCCGTCGACCTCCGCGAACTCGCCGCGGTGCTGGCCGGCGCGGACGACTTCGGCGATCTGGTCGCGCCAGCGGTCGTCGAGCCGCTGGCGCGCGGCGGCCGCGCCCTGGTCGCGCAGCGCCCGGTCCCAGACCTCCATCCACAGGGTGACGTCGTACTCCGCAGCGTAGGCCTCGATCAAGAAACGCAGCCGGTCACGCGGGCGCTCCAGGTCGTCGAGACGCTCGGCCACCTCGACGTAGAAGCGGTCCTCGTCCACCGTCAGGGCGCTGCTGAGCAGATCGTCCTTGGACCCGAACCAGTAGAGCACCGCCGAGGGGCTGGTCCCGGCGCGCTCCGCGATGTCGGTGATCCGGGTCGAGGACAAGCCGCGCTCGGCGATCACCTCCGCCGCGGCAGCCAGGATCTGTGGCTTGCGGATGTGATCGATCTGCGGGCGCGGGCTCAAGCTTCGCCGCCTCTCCTCCTGGCCGGCGAGAAAACTGAATCGCGAGTCAACTTACACCCGCGGGGCGGCCTCCGGCAACGGCCGAGACGTCCAAGGCTAGGCCCTGTGCTGCTCCGAGGTGTATATGGGCTAGGCGAGCGCGCGGGGGTCGATGCCCAGCTCTCGGGCCAGGTGCTGCACCACCAGCGTCCGCGCCCCCTCGACGCCCATCGCGGGGTCGTCGATCAGGGCCCGCACCCCCGCCCCGTCCAGCAGCGCCATGGCGACGTTCGCGACTTCGTCCACGTCCACGTCGGGCCGGAACTCGCCGGACTCGACTCCGGCCCTGATCAGCGCCCCCATCCACCTGCGGTAGCGCTCGTACAGCCGTGCCGCGACCGGGCGAAGTGCAGGCTCGCGCACGGCGCGCAGCCACAGCTCCACCCACAGCACCCACTCTCGCTCCTGCGCCCCCGGGAGCGGCAGGCATTCGCCGATCGCCCGCGCGAGCGCCTCGGTGGCGGTCTCCTCGGGTTCGCTTGGCTCGCCGAAGCGCTCCTCCCCGGCCTGCTCGAAGGAATGCACGAGCGCCTGCTCCAGGAGCTCCTCCCGGGTGGAGAAGTAGTGGTGAACGAGTGCCGTCGAGGCGCCGGCGCGGGTGGCGACCCGCGCGATTCGCACCTCGTCGATGCCCTGCTCGGCGATCAGCTCGCAGGCGGCCTCGAGGATCCGCTCACGGCTCTGCTGCGACGCGGTGGCAGGCCCGGCGGGCGCCGTCATGCGGCCGCCAGCGCCACGCCGGCGTCGGCGAGCACGGCCGCGGCGGCGTTGCGGCCATTGAGCGCGATCACGCTGCCCGCGGGATGCGTCGCCGCCCCGCACATGTAGAGGCCGGGCACCGGCGTACGGGCGGCCAGCCTCCCTTCCCACATCTGGTCGGGCGTCACCTCCCCCTGGAAGATGTTCCCGCCGGTGAGCCCGATCCGGGACTCGATGTCCGGGGGACCCAGGACCTCGTATTCGGCCAGACAGCCCTCGAAGCCGGGCGCGAACTTCTCGATCAGGTCGATGAACTGGCGCGCGACCTCGTCGCGGCGGGTCTCCCAGGTGCCCGCCGCCAGCTCGTAGGGCGCATATTGGCCGAACACGCTCATCAGGTGCCTGCCCTCCGGGGCCGGCGACGGGTCGTATCCGGTCTGGACGTAGACCTCGCCGAACGCGACCGCGGGCTCGCCTGCTTCGGCGACCTGGAAGGCTCGCTGCGCGTCGTCGATCGTGCCGGTGACGTCGATCGTGGCTCGCGCGGGCCAGGCCTCGCCCGGGGCAGCGCGCCAGTCGGGCAGCCGCTCGAGCGCGGCGTTGAACTTGACCACGGGGCTGCGAACCTTCCAGCGCTCGATCCGATCGCGGAAGTCGTCGTCGACCTCGTGGCCGTCGAGCATCTTGAGCATCCGCTTCGGATCGGCGTTGCAGATCACGGTCTGCGCCGCAATCGAGGTCCCGTCCTCGAGGGTCACGCCCTCCTCCGGAACGATCTCGGACACCGGGACGCCGCAGGCCAGGACCGCCCCCGCCTCCCGGGCCGCGTCGGCAATCGCGAAGCTGACCATCCCCATGCCGCCCTCGACGTAGCCCCACAGCGGTCCCTGGCCGCCCATGTCCCCCTGGAAGTGCATCAGCTTGATCGAGGCCGTCCCCGGGTCGCGGGGGCCGCCCCAGGTGCCGATGATCCCCTGCCCGAAGAGAGCCGTCTTCAGGCGCTCGTCGGAGAGATGGTCGTCGAGGACGTCGGCGATCGACGCCTCGAACACGAGATCGATCATCGTCCGGTCGCCGTCGAGCAGCTCTTCGATCTCGGCCCGGCTCGGCGCCTCGCCCAGCCACGTATCCCGCTCACCCTGGCGGAGCTTCCGCCGCACCTCGGTCGAACAGCTCCTCGTAGGCCCAGTAGCCCTCGATGTCGGCGGGCGCGACTCCGAGCTCCTCGAGGTTTGCCTGAGTCCGCGAGTCGTCGAGCCACTGACCGAACGCTGACCCATCCTCGAACGGCACCCAGAGGTTGGGATCGGCCATCCAGTAGCGAAGCCCGCGGCGCTCGAGCTCCAGCTCGCGGATCACCACGTCGTCGAGCAGTCCCACGACGTAGGCGCACGGGCTGACCATGTACCGCTGGTCGGAGAAGGGCCGCTCCAGGGTGCAGGCGCCGCCCAGGCGCTCGCGGCGCTCCAGCACGAGCACCGAGCGCCCCGCCCGGGCCAGGTAGGCGGCCGCCGTGAGCCCGTTGTGGCCGCCCCCGACGACGACCGCGTCCCACCGGCGCTTCGCCAGCTCGCCGAGCGGCTGTGGCAGCCCGACCTCTCCCAGCTTGGCAGCGATCTCGTTCACACGGTCACCTCCTCGCGCTCCCGCAGCGCCTCCATGTAGCGCTCGGCGACCATTCGGTCGAAGGCATGGACGTCCATCTCCTCCGCCGAGTAGCGGCCGGCGACGTAGCCACGGTTGCGCACGCCCTTCGCGGTCAGCTCACACACGTGCCAATCCTCGCGGTTGACCTGGTCCCAGAAGTCGATCGCGTCGGAGGGATCGAAGCCCTCAGCGGCGATCGTCGACGGCTCGAAGAACCACTCGCAGATCACCTCGGTGCGATCGGCGGCGCGCGGCCACAGGGTGTGGAGCATCACGTAGTCGGGGTGGAGCGAGACCAGTGCGTTCGGGAACAGCACGAAGTAGAGGACCGAGGTCAAGTCCGTCCCCGAGAGGCTTTCGATCGGGGGCCGGGAGCCGACATGGCCCCCCTCGCGACCCATGGTCGCGGCCCCTCGGTCGAGCGTCATCGAGCCACCGCACCAGAGCCGGCGCCGTCGAGGACCTCGCCGCTCAGGTAGTGGCTCAGACGGTTGAGCTCCGGATGGACCCCCGGGACAGTGGAGGCACTCGCTGTAGTTCTCCGCGATCGCCTTCCAGTTCGCGTCCACCTCGTACGCCACCCGGCCGGCGCGCTCGAGCGATCCGACCCGGTAGTGCTCCAGGTGGCCCACGAGCTCGCCGATGTGGGAGGCGACCTCCGGTGCCTCCCCGCTGAGATCGACGAGCACGAGGCCGCCGACGGTCGCGACCCGCACCGGGATCAGGCCCCAGCACGAGGGATCGAAGCCCTCGATCCCGTCCATGTGGGGCGCCGCCCGAAGCTGTCCGTCGAGCGCATACGACCAGCCGTGGTAGGGGCATTGGATGCGGCGCCTGACGCTGCCCTCGGCCTCCTCGATCAGCCTCGATCCGCGATGCCGGCAGACGTTCAGGAAGGCGCGCGGGCGCCCGTCCTCGGCGCCCATCACGATCACGCTGTCGCTGCCGATCTCGCGCATCATGTAGCTGCCCTGCTGGGCGACGCGCGACGCGTGGCCGACGCAGATCCAGCCTCGAAAGATCGTCTCCAGCTCCCATTCGAAGACCGCTGGATCGACGAAGGCCTGGGGCGGCAGCATCGCCGCCCGCTCGAGGGGCTTCAGCGTCGCCTCGACGTCGCGTGGCTCCAGGTCGAGCGCGCTTGCCGTCGTCGATTGGGTGCTCAAGCTGGCCTCCTTGGGCTCACGGCGTTGCCGTGCGGGGCACGGCGGGCTGACTTTGGTGTGCCGCCTTGGTTGATCTTGTAGTCAATCGCATGTTAGTCTGCTCAGCCGATGGAGGTCAAGGCGCCCTCTGCCCCCGCCGGGCCCTCCGGCGCGGCCCCGTTGGCTGGAGCTCGACGACGCGACGCTCGAGCTCCAGGAACGCGCGCGCGCGTTTCGCCGAGCAGGTACTGATGCCCCTGGAGGAGGAGGCCGAGAGGCGCCAGGGCCGCCTGCCCGACGACGTCGTGGCCGAGGTGAAGCGCGAGGCGATGAGCGCCGGGCTGAACGGCGGCCTGCACGCTCGCGAGCACGGCGGGCAGGGGTGGACGCGGCTTCAGTGGGCGCTGGTGGAGGAGCAGTACGGGCGGACCACGAACGCGATCCACTGGCACGTCCCGAACGCCTACAACGTCTGGGCCCACGCCAGCGCCGAGCAGGTCGAGCGCTACCTGCGGCCGGCGCTTCGGGGCGAGCTCAAGGACGCCTACGCGGTCACCGAGCGCGACGCCGGGCTCGGACCCCTCCGCGATCGCCGCGACCGCCGAGCGCACGGACGCGGGCTTCCGGCTCAACGCCGAGAAGTGGTTCGTGACCGCCGGCGACATCGCGTCGGTCTACGTCGTGATGGCGAACGTGGTCGACGGCGCCGACCGGCTGCCGACGCTGTTCGTCGTCGACCGCGAACGGCCCGGCGTGGAGATCGTCGACGACCCCGCCTTCACCCACAACTATCCCGAGGGGCACCCGACGATCCGCTTGCGCGACGTCGAGGTCTCCGAGGACGACGTGATCGGCGGCGTCGGCGGCGGCGACGAGCTGCAGCGCTCGTGGTTCACCGAGGAGCGGCTCGGCATCGCGGCCCGCTGCGGCGGCGCGATGTGGCGGCTGCTCGACGAAACCGTCGACTGGGCGCTGGAGCGCGAGCAGGGCGGCTCCCGGATCTACGATCACCAGGGCGTCTCGTTCCCGCTCGCCGACTCGGCCGCCGACGCCGCGGCCGGGCGGCTGCTGACCCTCACCGTCGCCTCGCTGGCCGACGCCGGCGCCGACCCGAAGATCGTCCACCACAAGGCCTCGATGGCGAAGCTGTTCACGAGCGAGGCCGCGTGGCGCTGCGCCGACCGTTGCGTGCAGGCCTTCGGGGGGCGAGGCTACCTGCGCTCCAACGTCGCCGAGCGGCTGCTGCGCGAGCTGCGCGTGGACCGGATCTGGGAGGGCACCAGCGAGATCCAGCGGCTGATCGTCGCGCGCGGCCTCGAGCGCCGCGGCGTGGAGCGGATCCTCCACTAGCTGACCGACGGCCCATCCGCCGACCCCGACCCACCCCGCTGCTCGAGCCCCGCTCGATCGCGGTGGTCGGGGCGAACGACCGCCCCGGCTCCTACGGCGACATCGTCCTGCGCAACCTCGCCCGCGCCGGGTTCGAGGGGGACGTCTGGGGCGTGAACCCGCGGCGCGACCGAGGTCCACGGCCGACCCTGCGTCCCAGCGTCGACCGAGCTCCCCGAGCCGGTCGACGCCGTCGTGGTCGCGATCCCGGCCGCGGGGGTGCCCGCGGTGGTCGCGGACGCGCCGCGCGCGGCTGCGGCGGCGCGATCGTGATCTCCGCCGGGTTCGGCGAGGTCGCGGAGGGCCGCGAGCTCGAGCGGGAGCTCCGCGAGGTGGCCCTGGCTGGCGGGCTGCCGCTGTGCGGCCCGAACGGCAACGGGATCTTCGCGGTCCAGCCCGCGGGCGCCGATGTGGGGTGACTCGGTGGCGCCGCATGGACCCCGGCGGCGTGGCGATGATCTCGCAGAGCGGCAACGTCGCGGTCAACGCGCTCGGCTCGCGGCGCGGGATCCGCTACCACACGGTCCTCTCGACCGGCAACCAGGCGGTGCTGGACGCCAGCGACTGGCTGGCGGCGGTCTGCGGGCGCGAGGGCGTGCGCTCGGTGGCGATGTTCCTGGAGGAGGACGGCGACGGCGCGCGGCTCGCCGAGGCGCTCGCCTCGCTGCGCCGAGCGCGGCGTCCGGGTCGCGGTGCTCAAGGTCGGGCGCCTCGGAGGCCGGCGCCCGCGCGGCCTCGGCCCACACCGGCGCCGTGGCCGGGCGACCAGCGGGTGTTCCGTGCCCTGGTCGAGGAGGCGGGCGGCGCCTGGGCTCAGGACCCCCACGAGCTGCTCGAGCTCGCGCGGGCGCTGGCCGAGCCGCGCGCCCGGCCGCGAGGCGACGGCGGGCTCGCGATCCTCACCTGCTCGGGCGGCGACTCGAGCATCGCGGCCGACGAGGCCGCGCGCATCGGCGCCGAGCTGCCCGAGCTGGCGGCCGCGACGCGCGAGCGACTCGGCGAAGCTGTTGCCGGCGGCGGCGACGGTCGGCAACCCGCTCGACTACACGGCGATGATCTGGGGCGAGACGGACCTGCTGCGCCGGATCACGGTCACGGTCGGCGCCGACCCGGCGATCGACCAGCTGCTGGTCCTCTACGACCATCCCCAGGGCCTGGCGCCCGAGGCGGCCGCCACCTGGGCCGCGGTCCGGGCCGGGATCGTCGCCGGCGCCGCGGAGACCGAGGCCGCCACCCTGGTCGCCTCCACGCTTCCGGACCTGATCGACGACGAGGCCAGCGGCGAGCTGGCGGACCGCGGCGTGCCGGCGGTGGCCGGGCTGCGGACGGCGCTGGCCTGCGCCCAGGCGCTGCGGATCCCGGTCCCGCCGACCCCGACCGCCTGCGCGAGATCGCCGCCGCCGCCGCGGAAGGCCGAGCGGTCCCCGGCGACCGGGCGCCGAGGCCCGGCGACGGCTGGCTGGACGAGGCCGAGGCGAAGGAGCTGCTGCGAGCCGCCGGGATCTCGGTGCCCGAGGGCCGGGTCGTCGTCGAGCGAGGACGAGTGCGCGGCCGCGGCGCAGGAGCTCGGCGGGCCGGTGGCGCTGAAGCTCGGCGGCACCCCACCTGCTGCACAAGAGCGACGCGGGCGCGCTCGGCCCTCGGGCTGCGGACTCGCCAAGGAGGTCGCGAGCCGCGTACCGCCGCCTGACCGCCGCGCCCGCGGCCGACGGCGCGCGGGTGCTGGTCGAGCGAATGGCGCCGCCCGGCGTCGAGCTCCTGGTCGCCGCCCGCGCCGACGCCGTGGTGCCGGCGCTGGTGATCGGGCTCGGCGGGATCTGGACCGAGGCGCTCGACGACGTCGCGATCGTCCCGCTGCCCGCCGACGCCGAGCGGGTCGAAGGCCGCGCTCCGCTCGCTGCGGGGCGCCGCGCGCTCGGCCGGCGGCCGCGGCCGCGAGCCGGTCGACCTCGCCGCCGTCGCCGCGCGTCGCGGCCGCGGTCGGGGACCTGCTGCTCGGGATCGGGCTCGACCTGCTCGAGCTCAACCCGGTGGTCGTCCACGCGGCGGGTGCGTCGCGCTGGACGCGGTGGCGCCGCGCGCGGCGCCTGATCGACCTCGGCCTGCGGCACGCTGAGACCCTCGCCTCGCTGTGTTGATCTTGTAGTCAATCGGACGAGCAGGTGATAGAGTGCCGCCATCGAGGCCGTCGACGCCAAAGCCCCCACCTGCAGCGATCCGCCCGTCGACTCCGCGCTCCTATGACGCGATCGTCGTCGGCGGCGGCCACAACGGGCTCACCACCGCCGCCTACCTCGCCCGCGCCGGGCTGCGCGTCTGCGTGCTCGAGCGGCGCGCCGATCCTCGGCGGCGCCTGCGTCACCGAGGAGGTCTGGCCCGGCGCCCGCGATCTCCCGCGCCTCCTACGTCGTCTCGATGCTGCAGCCGAAGGTCGTCGAGGACCTGCGGCTGCGCGACTTCGGCTACCGGGCCGTGCCGCTCGATCCCGCCTACGCCGCGCTGACCGCCGAGGGGCCGATCTTCTTCTTCAACGAGACCGCGCGGACGGCGGCGTCGATCGCCGCCTTCTCGCAGCGCGACGCCGAGGCCTACGCGGGCTTCGAGGACCTGCTCGACCGCGCCGCCGACTTCCTGCGCCCGATGATGCTGCGCGAGCCGCCGGCGCTCGGCTCGAAGCACCCCGGCGACCTGCTCTCGCTGCTCCGCGAGGGCGCCCGCGCCGCCGGGCCTCAGCCGCCGCGACGTCCACGACCTGGTCCGCATCTTCACGATGTCGGTCGGCGACCTGCTCGACGACTGGTTCGAGCACGACGGGCTCAAGGGCTCGATCGCCTCGACCGGCGTCGTCGGCGTCTGGGCCGGCCCGCGCACCCCGGGCACCGCCTACAACCTGCTCCACCACGCGCTCGGCGAGCTCGACGGGATCTCCGGCGGCTGGGGCCAGGTGATCGGCGGCATGGGCGCGATCAGCCAGGCGATCGCGCGCTCGGCCGAGGCCGCCGGGGCCGAGATCCGCACCGACGCCGAGGTCGCCTCGATCGACGTCCGCGAGCGGCCGGGACGATCGGCGTCACGCTCGCCGACGGCGAGCGAGCTGCGGGCGCCGATCGTCGCCTCCGGCGCGCACCCGAAGACGACCATCCTCGACCTCGCCGGCGCCGAGAACTTCCCCGACGAGGTCGTCGCCGACATGCGCCGCTACCGCACCCGCGGCGGCTCGGTGAAGATCAACATGGTGCTCTCCGAGCCGCCGCGCTACGAGGGCGTGACCGACGAGCAGCAGCACATGCTCGAGCGCACCGGCGTCAACCTCTGCCCCTCGATCGACTACCTCGAGCGCGCCTGGCAGGACGCCCTCGCCGGCCGGCCCGCGGCCGAGCCCTACGTCGAGGCCGAGCTGCCCTCGGCGATCGACTCCAGCCTCACCGACGACGGCACGCTGGGTGATGACGATGTTCACCCAGTACGGCCCGCCCGACGAGGAGGCCTGGGCGGGGGCGCCCGCGAGCGCTACGCCGACGCCTGCGTCGAGCACCTCGCCCGCTACGCGCCCAACGTCCCCGGCGCGATCGTCGAGCGCGAGGTGCTGGCGCCGCCGGACCTCGAGCGGATCTTCGGCCTCGTCGGACGGCTCGATCTTCCAGGGCGAGCAGGGCCTCGACCAGATGGCGTTCATGCGCCCCTCCCCGCTGCTCGCCCACTACTGCGACCCCGGTCCACGGCCTCTACCTCTGCGGCGCCGGCACCCACCCGGGCGGCGGCGTGATGGCGGCGTCGGGCCACAACGCCGCCAAGCGGATCCTGCGCGACCGCCGCTTCGGGCGGCTCCGCAGGCTGGCCTCGGCTAACTCGGCCGGCTGAAGACCAGCTTTCCCAGGTTGTCGGCCAGCGTTTCCGGCGCCTCCTCCCAGGCGAGCGTCCGGTCCGTCACCAGCTCGGGTAGCAGCGATCCGTCGGCGATCAGCTCCAAGGCCCGCGGGATCAGCGGGCGCGCGTGCGGGCGGCCGGTGTGGAAGGTGGTGACCTTCGTGTACATCTCGATCAATGGGATGGGCGTCTGGCGCTCGAACACGATTCCGGCGCAGGTGCAGACCCCGTCGGGAGCGGTCGAGCGCGCCGCCAAGGCCAGCGCGGCCGGGTCGCCCGCCACCATGGCGGTCACGGGAAACGGCCCCAGCCTCTCCGGGTAGCCCTCGACCGCCTCGGCACCTAGCTCCTCCGCCTTTTTCAGCCGGTCGGGCTCGACGTCGCAATAGGTGACCCGCGCGGCTCCGAGCGCCAGCGCGACCTGAACCCCGTACAGGCCGACGCTCGGCGAGCCGCGCGGCGATCAGCACCTCCGCGCCGGGCCACTGCTCGAGCCCGGGCGCAACGAGCCGCCACCCGTCCACGACGTTGTCCGACACGCTGGCGGCAACCTCCGGCGCGACTCCCTCGGGCAATGGCGAGAGCATGTGGTCCGCGTGGGGCACGCGCACGAGGTCGGAGAGAAAGCCGCCCCACTCGCCGCCGAACGAGCCAAACCCGTACATCGACAGAAACGGCACGCTCTCGCAATTACCGGTGAGCCCTCGCTGACAGCGTCCGCACTGCCCGCAGGAGACCTGGAACGGAACGCTGACGAGGGCGCCCGGTGCCGGGGACCGTCGGGAGCCTCCACCACCTCCGCCACGCATTCGTGGCCGATCGCGATCGGCGGCTGGTACGGCGTCAATCCGGCGATCACGGGCGCGTCGAGGTCGCAAGTGGCCACGGCCACCGGCCGCACGAGCGCATCGCGCTCGTCCTCTCGCCGTGGCTCAGCGACATCCAGCCACTCCAGGCGGCGCGGCTCGACCAGGGTCAACTGCCTCACGGGCGAAACGTATCGGCACGGGTCAAGTCAGGCGACCCAGCGGGAACCGGGCGGGGCGGGATCGGGGTCCTATTGCTCAACGCGGGTGCTCGAAGATCTCGCTCAGAAGGTGGGTCACGATCCAGGTGCCCACCCGCGCCGTAGTCCCCGACGGATCGCGCGCCGGGTTCAACTCGACGACGTCGAAGCCGATGATGCGCGAACGTCGCGCCACCTCGACCAGGATTCCGCGTAACTGGCGGTAACTGAGTCCGCCGGGCTCCGGGAGGGAGTGCCCAGGCGCGATCGATGAGTCAAGCACGTCCAGGTCGATCGAAACGTAAACCGCATCGGTCTCTGGGACGGTCTCACGGACGACCTCCGCGGCACCCTGCTGGAGCACGTCGAGGCTGGTCGCCCAGCGTCCCCCAAGCTCTCGCATCCCGTCCAGCTCCGCCCGATCCACGTTTCGGACCCCCGAGCGCCGTGACGGTGCCCACGAATGGCAGCTCCGCCAGTCGCCGGAGCTGGCTGGCTCCAGTCAGCCGCGCACCATCGAGCTCGTCGAGGAAATCGGTGTGCGCGTCGACGTGGACCACATCGAACCGACCGAACGGCTCCATCCCCCGACCCAGCGGATAGCTGATCGAGTGATCGCCGCCGAGCGCGACCATCAGCGCGCCACGCTCGGCGATCCCCCTCGCGGCGCCTGTGATGCGCGCGTAGTTGCCTTCGTGTCCGAGCCCTGGATGACGACGTCGCCGACATCCGCCATCGTGACGCCGACTAGGTAGTCGCGGTCGGCCTCGACGTCATACCAGCCCTCCGCGCCCTGCTGTCCCCCCGCGCTGGCCGACGGTGGGTAGTGAAACTGGTCCCGCGTGGCGTCTCGAGCTGCTGCCGGCCCGGCTCGCTGGCCGGTCGGAATTCCAGGCTCCGGCGTGCCGCCGTCGTATGGAACGCCGAGAAAGGCCACCTGGACGTCGACCGTGTCGAGGTCGCGCAGGCTCGGTACCCCGAAGAAGGTCCTGGGTGCGGCTTCGGTCAGCCGTGCGGCTGCGTCCACGCTCGGGCAGTCAGGCCGCGAACCTGGCGGCGGCCCGCGCCCTGCGCTTGGCCGCTTCGACCTCTCGGTTCTTTGGCGGGGCGGCCGTGGTCAGTCCGTCCAGCAGGCGCATGGTGGCCTCGGCGACCTCCCCCACCGCCCGGTCGAACGCAGCGACGTTGGCGTGAGAGGGCTTGCTCGAGCCGCTGACCTTGCGCACGTATTGCAACGCCGCGGCGTGGACCTCCTCGTCCGTCGCCGGCGGATCGAAGTTGTGGAGAGTGTGAATGTTCCGGCACATGGACAGAGCCTACCCGCGAGGTCGTCTCGCTAGGTATCAGCCCCTACGCACCCCGGGCCTCGGGATGCGCATCAGCGTTGCGCGAGCGCACGTGACGCTTCCTGCCGTCGCCGAGGGTGTCGGCGTAGAGTAGGTGCCGGAGGAGGTCCTCCGGCTGCAGTCCGTGGGGGAGCGAGCAGTAGCGAGAGAGTGATGGAGCAGACAAGGAGTGGATCAAGTTGAGCATGTACGCAGTCGTTAACCCGGCCACCGGCGAGGAGCTCGAGGAATACCCAGAGATCTCAGACGACGAGCTCGGCGCCGCCATCGCCAGGGCTGGGGAGGCGCGTGAAGCGCTCGCCTCGCTCTCTGTGGCCGAGCGCGCCGAGAAGATCAAGCGCCTCGGCGAGCTCCACCTCGAGCGACGTGAGACGCTTGCCGCAATCGCAGTGAAGGAGATGGGCAAGCCGATGGAGCAGGCCCTCGGCGAGGTCGACTTCTGCGGCGACATCTACGCGTACTACGCCGACCGCGCGGCGGACTTCCTCAAGGACGAGCCGATCGAGCTGCTTGCGGGCGAGGGCACGGCGGTGATTCGCCGCTCGGCGATGGGGCCGCTGCTCGGAATCATGCCCTGGAACTTCCCCTACTACCAGGTGGCCCGCTTCGCGGGACCGAACCTGATCGTCGGCAACCCGATCCTGCTGAAGCCAGCGCCCCAGTGCCCGGAGTCGGCCGAGGCGATCCAGGAGATGTACGACAGCGTCGGCCTCCCGGAGGGCGCGTACCAGACGATCCTCGCGACCCACGAGCAGATCGCCGAGAAGGTGATCCCCGACCCGCGCCTGCGCGGTGTCTCGGTCACCGGCTCCGAGCGAGCGGGCGCCGCCGTCGCAGAGGTCGCCGGACGGAACCTGAAGAAGGTGGTCCTCGAGATGGGAGGCTCCGACCCGTTCATCGTGCTCGCGACCCAGAACCTCGACGAGGTCGTCGACGCCGCGGTGGAGGCGCGCCTCGACAACACGGGCCAGTCGTGTAACGCCGCGAAGCGGTTCATCGTCGTCGACGAGCTCTACGACGACTTCCTCGCGAAGTTCACGGAGAAGATGAAGGAGGTGGAGCCCGGGGATCCGGCCCAGGACTCGGCGATGGGGCCACTCTCGTCGTCGACCGCGGCGGACCGCCTTCAGGACCAGATCGACCGCGCGAAGGCCCAGGGCGCCGAGGCCGTTCTCGACGGCGACCGGAAGGACAACTTCTTCGGCACGACCGTCCTCACCGGTATCAGCCCCGAGAGCGACGCCTACCGGGAGGAGTTCTTCGGGCCCGTCGCGAGCGTTTACAGGGTCTCGTCCGAGGAGGAGGCGATCCGGGTCGCCAACGACACGCCGTTCGGCCTCGGCTCCTACGTCTTCACGACCGACCCCGAGCAGGGCGACCGCGTCGCCAACGACATCGAGGCCGGCATGGTCTTCGTGAACGGCGCCCTGCTTGACGGCGCCGAGTTGCCGTTCGGGGGCGTGAAGCGTTCCGGCTTCGGACGCGAGCTCGGCCCGTACGGGATGGACGAGTTCGTCAACAAGAAGTTGATCCGCGTCGTGAAGTAGCGCGTCGGTCGGTGGGCTCCGCTCGGGGCGGAGCGAAACGGCGACGGGTTCCGGTTGGGAGCGACGGGGAGGTTGAGCCCGGCGCAGGACCCATCACGTGTCGTTGTCAGTGCGACCCGGGCGTCGCCCGCGTCGCCGTTGCCCCGGCTCCGTCGGCGCCAGGCGCGCCGTTGCCCGGCGCGTCGAGCCCCAGAGCCTGTTCCGGCGGCACGTATTCCATCCCCACACCCTCGGCAACCGCGGGGTGGGTCACCTTGCCGGCGGCGACGTTGATCCCGAGCCTCAGGCCGGGATCTCGCCGGGTCGCCTCGGCAAGACCGTGGTCGGCCAGCGCCAGCACGTAGGGAAGGGTCGCATTCGTCAGGGCGTAGGTCGCGGTGATCGGCACGGCGCCCGGCATGTTGGTGACGCAGTAGTGGATCACGCCGTCGACCTCGAACGTCGGATCCCGGTGGGTGGTCGGCCGCGACGTCTCGAAGCAGCCGCCCTGGTCGATCGCCACGTCCACGAGCACCGAGTGGCGTTTCATCAGCGCGAGCTGGTCCCGCTTGATCACCTGCGGCGCCCGAGCGCCGTGGACCAGGACGCCGCCGATCACCAGATCGACGTCCGGAAGCCGCTCCTCGATCGAAAGGGTCGACGAGTAAACGGTCGAGGCGCGACCGCCTAACGCGACGTCCAGCTCGCGCAGGCGATCGATGCTGGTGTCGTACACGAACACGTCGGCCTCCATCCCGATCGCGATGAAGGCGGCATTCATGCCGACGGCCCCGCCACCGATCACCATCACGTTCGCCGAGGCCACCCCGGGAACACCGCCGAGCAGGATGCCCCGGCCTCCGAGCGGCTTCTCGAGCATGAACGCTCCGGCCTGGGTGGCGATCTTGCCGGCGATCTCGCTCATCGGGGCGAGCAGCGGCAGCCGGCCGCGCGCATCCTCGACCGTCTCGTATGCGACGCAGTTCGCGCCTGACTCGCACAGCGCGCGGGTCAGGTCCGGCGCCGGAGCCAGGTGCAGATAGGTGAACAGCGTGCTGTCGGCTCGCAGCAGCGGCACCTCGTCGGGTTGCGGCTCCTTCACTCCGAGGACCAGCTCGGCCTCGGCCCAGACGTCGTCCGCGCCCGTGGCGATCCGTGCCCCCTGCGCCTCGTAGTCGGCATCGGAGATCGCGCTTCCCTCCCCGGCCCCCTTCTGGACCAGCACCTCGTGGCCGTGCTCGGCGAGCTCTCGCGCCCCGACGGGCGTCAACGCCACCCGGTACTCGTCCGCCTTCGTCTCGGTGGGGACGCCGACCTTCACGCCCGCACCTCCTCGCGGCTCGTGGTCTCGAACCTGCAGCCCCGGCGCTCGAGCTCGGCGAACATCGTCGCCGGCTCGATGCACCGCTCGGGTGGAACGACGCCCCGCGCGGCGATGCGGGCCCCGGCCAGCAGCCGCACCGCGGCCGCGGCCGGGGCCGCCGTCGACATCACCCCTCCTCCCACGTCCCAGGACCGGTTTGCCTCGGTGACCGCCCGGACCCGTACCGACCGTCCGCCTCCGAACGCCTCCACAAGATGCACAGCGACCGTCTCGCTCGAGGGGGGCTGGGCGTCGGCGGCGACCCGATCAACCTCCTCGTCCGGGGCCCCCGTGAGCTCGCGAAGGGCGGACAGGAGCTGCGGCGACAGGGAAAGCCTGAAGCTCGCCTCCCCGCAGCCGAAGCTGTCGCCGAAGGTGAGCAGTTCCGAGTGCAGGGTCTTGATGGTGTCGGCCTTTCCGATCGGCGGCCCGAAGTCCACGACGCCGCCGTCGCTCAGGGGCTCGATCTCCTCCGGTGCGCCGTCGCGAAGCACCACGGGGCGCATCGTCAGCTCATCGAGGAGCGTCCGCAGGGCGTACGGAATGCTGAAGCCGTCGGGCGGGTTGAGGTCGCGACCGGCCGCCGAGACGTGGATTGCCTCCGCCCCCCCGCCCAGCTCGCCGACGCCGTGAAGCGCCATCAAATTGGTCTTGCCGGGCGCCGAGCCGATGCCCAGCAGCCCGAGCAGTCCGGCGTCCTGGAACTGCGGCCCCAACTCGAGCTGACGCGCGGTCATCCAATAGAGCCCGCCGAGATCGACGTAGTGGCTTCCCGCCGCAAGACAAGCGCGCATCGCGTCGAGATTGACCCTGTAGCTGGCGGAGTTGACGAGCACGTCGCTGCCCTCGAGCGCCCGAGCGAGGGACTCCGGCTGCTCCCCGGAGGCGCGTGCGTCGGCGAACGCGGCGCGCGCCTTCGCTCCGCCACAGCGCTCGGCCACCTGCTGCGCCCGTGGCTCGTCGAGGTCCAGGAGCAGCAAATCGTCGACCTCGTCGGACTCGGCGAGATCCCGCACGATCGCCGGCGCAATCGTCCCGCCTGCACCGAGCACCGCTACCCGCATTCCATCACCCCCCGGCAGCGCCGCCGCCGAGACGCGGAGAGCTGCCAGGTGAAATCGCGCCGAGCCCGGGCAGGACGATCCGAGACCGAATTATCATCGTTGGGCGGGAGCGGAGGATGGCGGCGGATTTGGGTTTCATCCCACCAGCTCCCTCGCGCGAAGGGCCAACCAGAGCTCGATCCTGTCCGTTGCCCGAGAGAGATCGCGGCCCGTGAGCTCCTCGATCTTGCGGATCCGGTAGCGCAGCGTGTGACGGTGGCAATAGAGCTGGCGGGCCGCCCGCTCCCAGTTGCCGTTGTGCTCGATGTAGGCCTCCAGTGAACGCAGCAGCTCGCCGCCGTACTCGCCCTCGGTGCGCTCGATCGGCTCAAGCAGGCCGTCGCTGTAGAGGCGCAGAGCGTCCTCGTCCTGAAGGGAAAGCAGCAGCGTGAAGGCGCCGAGGTCCCGGTGACTCGCCACCTCCGGCGCGTTCCCGTCGGCCAGCGATGTGGCCTCGAGCGCGCACCGGGCCTCGTGGAAGGCGCGTCGCAGCGAGCCGACCGCGACCCGACGGCTGGCGGCTGCCCGAACCGGGCCGTGGGTCCCCGCGAGGGCCGAACGCAGGCTGCCGGCGACTTCCACGGGGTCGCCCGAGCGCGGATCGATCACCGCGCAGAGCAGCGGCCGTCCCGCGGCCGCGCTGGTCGCGACCAGGGCCGGGATCCCGGCGTTGGCAAGCTCCGACTCCACCGGCCGCTCGCCGGCGTGCGGATCGTCGAGCTCGAACACGAGCACCGCAACCTCCGCCCCGATCCCGAACGGCCGCAGGCGGCCGCGGAGCTCGTCGGAGTCGAGCCTGCCGCTGAGCGCCTCGGCGAGCAGGTCGCCGGCGAGGCGGCGCTCGGTCTCGCGGACCACGCGCTCGCGCATCAGCTCCAACCCCACGGCGATGGCGCCCTGTCTCGCGGTCAAACGCTCGAAGTCACCCAATGGGTCGCGCTGGCTGACGACGGTCAGCCACGCGACGGGAGCGCCGCCGCGGCGGCCCGGCACCGGGACCGCGAGGGCACGGCCGGCGAGCGACTCGTGTTGTGGCTCGAACGGGGTCAGGGCCGAGATCGCACTGCGCGCCGACGCCTCGGCGCCGAGGGCCTTCAGTGCCGCGGTGCCCGGTCCGTCCTTGCCGGAGTGGCGCGCAAGCTCCCGGCCCCCGGCGTCCTGAACGATCGCCGAGCCGCCGATCGCTGACGCGAGCGAGCCCAGGACCGCCTTCAGCCCGCGTCCCTCGATCACCAGACGCTCCAGCCGCTCGTGCACCTGCGCGCTGCGCTCCAAGATCGCGTACTGCTCGTTCACCAAGAGCGCGAAGGCGCGCTCGGTGATCGCGATGAAAGGCATCTCGTACGGCACCTCGAAGAGCGGCATGCCCCGCTTGTCGGCTTCATCCATGAGCGCCTTAGGCATGCGCTTGTGCTGGAACCCGGTGCCGAGCCCCAGCCCGGCAACCTCGTGGTCGGCCAGCAGCTCCACGAAGCGGCGCTGACGAGCCGCGCCGCTGAGCTGGATCCCCGTGGTCAGCAACAGCTCACCGCCGGAGAGCCATGGCGTCGGGTCCTCGAGCTCTGAGATGTGGACCCAGCGAATCGGGCGTTCGGCGCCCTCGGCCCCGGCGACCAGCTCAAGGCCGCAGTCGGCGATCAGGTTGCCGACCGTCAGCATCGAATCAGTGCCACCTGGTCGACTGGCGGCGCTGTCCGTCCGTGCTGGTCCCCTTCCTGACCTGCTTCGCGGCCTCGCTGAGGACCGGACGCAGCACGTTCTCGATCTCCTCGAACTGCTCGGTGTCGCAGATGAGCGTGGGCGCCAGCTGAACCACGGGGTCTCCCCGATCGTCGGCGCGGCAGATCAGTCCGCGACGGAACAGCTCAGCCGACAGGAAGCCCCGCAGGAGCCACTCCGATTCCTCGTCGCTGAACCCCTCCTTGGTGCCCTGATCCTTGACCAGCTCGATCGCGTGGAAGAAACCATCGCCGCGAACATCCCCGACGATCGGGATGTCACGCAGCGAATCGAGCATCGCGCGGAACTCCCCCTGCTTGGCACGGACGTGGCCGCAGATGTCCTCGCGCTCGAAGACGTCCAGGTTGGCCATCGCGACGGCGGCGGCCACGGGGTGACCGGCGAAGGTGAGGCCGTGGGCGAACGACTCATCACCGTGCATGAACGGCTCCGCGACACGGTCCGATGCAATCAGCCCGCCCATTGGTACATAGGCTGAAGTGAGGGCCTTGGCGACCGTCATGATGTCCGGCGTGTAGCCGTAGCGTTCGCAGCCGAACCAGTAGCCCAGCCGCCCCCAGGCACAGATCACCTCGTCGGAGATCAGCAGCACGTTGTGGCGGTCGCAGATCTCGCGCACACGCTGGAAGTAGCCCTCCTGGGGCGGGATGCAGCCGCCGGCGTTCTGCAACGGCTCCAGGATCACAGCGGCGACCGTGTCCGGGTGCTCGTAGAGGATCCGCTCCTCGATCTGGTCCGCCGCCCACAGCGGGTCTCGGTCGGGTGG
Source organism: uncultured Actinomycetes bacterium (assembly GCA_963755775.1). Lineage (GTDB taxonomy): Bacteria > Actinomycetota > Thermoleophilia > Solirubrobacterales > 70-9 > AC-56. Next base: position 108,237 of record CAVWKY010000003.1, read on the forward strand.
CCAGCGGTAGCTGTCGGTGTTGGACACCTGGTAGCCGCCCGGCACGAGGGGCTCGAACTCCTGCCGCAACGCCGAAATGCCCGTTGCCGCGAGAGCGCCCAGCGTCGTGCCGTGGTAGGCGATCTCGCGGCTGATGAACTTGATCTTCCGAGGATTGCCCGTCCGCTGGTGGTAGGCGCGTGCCAGTTTGATCGCCGACTCCACGGCCTCCGATCCACCGGAGGTGAAGAAGACGCGGTTGAGGTCGCCCGGGGCGAGCGAGGCGATCCGCGACGCGAGCTCGATCGCGCGGGGGTGGGCGTAGCTCCAGATCGTGTAGAAGTCGAGCTCCTCGACCTGGCGCGCGGCGGCCTCGCCGAGCTCGGTTCGACCGTGGCCAGCGTTAACGCAGAACAGCGCCGAGAGCCCGTCGAGGTAGCGATTGCCGTGCTCGTCCCACACGTATGGCCCCTCGCCTCGGACGATGATCGGCACCTGGCCGTCGTCGTAGGCTCCGTGGCGCGTGAAGTGCATCCACAGATGTCGTTTGGCCAGCTCCTGCAGACCCGTCTCGGTGGGGGCCGCGGCCTGGGTGCCGGTGGTGGCCATTCCGCTCCTTCCGTCCTCGCTACAGCTTGGACAAACGGTATAGACAAACCGGGCGCGGCGCAACCAAATCTCGGGTCAAATGGGCACGGCTCACTTGTACGTTGTGTACAAGCCAGGCTGCGATGATTGGGGCTGCCGTACCTTGCGCCCGTCCGATCGGGACCATAGGCTCACCCTCCCCAGGTCACCGCCGCGACCCCGTTGCGGCCGGCATGGCAGCGGAAGGAGAGGACGAGGGATGGAGAGCACCGCAGCGCCGGTTCCCGCACCGCGAGCAGCCGCCGAGGAAACCGGCGAGAAGGGCCTGAAGAAGGACGCGATCGGGTTCATCGACGGTCTCTCGATCGGCCTCGCCTCTACCGCCCCCGCCTACTCGCTGGCCGCCGTGATCGGCTCGATCGTGGTCGCGGTCGGCATCCACGCGCCAGGCGTGCTGCTGCTCTCTTTCGTGCCGATGTTCTTCATTGCCGCGGCCTTCTATTACATGAACCGCGTCGACACGGACTGCGGCACCACCTTCTCCTGGGTGACGAGGGCGATGGGGCCCTACTGGGGGTTCATGGGCGGCTGGGCGATCTGCATGACCGGGATCCTCGTGGTCGGCTCGCTCGCCGATGTCTCCGCCTACTACACGTATGACCTGCTCGGGCTCGAGGGTGGCGACGGCAAGCCGCTCTACACGAACGAGCTCGCGGTCGCGATCCTGGCGGTGGCGATCATCGTGGTGATGACGGCGATCTGCGTGATCGGCACCGAGCTCTCGGCCCATCTGCAGCGGGTCCTGACCCTGGGCCAAGTCGGGATCCTGCTGCTGTTCGCCGGGGTCGTGTTCGTCCGGCTGATCATCGACGACGTCCCCGAGCGTTCGATCAGCCCTGAGCTCTCGTGGCTCTCCCCGTTCGGGCCCGGATACTCCGCGATCCTCACCGGCGTCCTGCTGGCCGTGTTCATCTACTGGGGCTGGGAGAGCGCGGTCAACCTCTCCGAGGAGACCAAGGACTCTTCCCGGGCGCCCGGCTTGGCCGGGATCGCCAGCACCGTGATCCTGCTCGGCACCTACGTCGCCGTCACGGTGGCACTGGTGGCCTATGCGGGACTCGGCGGGGTGGAGAAGTTCGACGACGACGCCGGGGTGCTCGGGCGCCGTCGCCGACAACGCGCTGGGATCGACGCTCGGCAATCTCGTCGTGATCGCGGTGATCGTCTCCGGGATCTCCTCCGCCCAGACGACGATCCTGCCCGGCTCGCGCACCTCGCTCTCGATGGCCGCCGCCGGGGCGCTGCCGCGAAAGTTCGCGAGCATCCACCCGCGTTTCCTGACCCCCGCGTTCGGGACCATCGTGGTCGGCGCCCTGGCCACCGCCTGGTACGTGCCGGGGAAGCTGATCTCGGAGAACTTCCTGTTCGACTCGCTGTCGGCGTTATCGCTGATGATCGCTTTCTACTACGCGCTCACCGGCCTCGCCTGCGCGATCTACTGGCGGCACGAGCTCTTCAAGTCGGCGAAGAACTTCCTCTTCATCGGCATTGCGCCGCTGGTCGGCGGCGGGATGCTCTTCTACCTGCTGTTCGAGTCCGCCCGTGACCTCGCCGACCCGAAGCTCTCCTACTCGGGATCGGAGTTGTTCGGCATGGGCATGCCCCTGGCGATCGCGGTCATCTTCATCGCGCTTGGGTTCTTGATCATGGTCGCCTGGCGACTGATCGGGCCACCCGCCGGACATGAGTTCTTCCGGCGCCGGGCGTTCGAGGCGGTGCCGCACGAGGTCGCGACCGGTGAGGTCTCGCAGGTCGAGGCGATCGGCGTCTCGGAGGAGGCGGCGGACGCCGGCCTCGCGGCGACAACGGATCCGGGCACGCCAACATCCCCCGACGAGCCACCGGAGTCTGGAGACGGATCTCCCGGCGGGGAGAGGAGCTGAGCATGGGGACGCTCGTCGTGGGCTACGACGGCTCGGATGCCGCAGGCGCCGCGCTCGATCAAGCACTCGAGCTCGCAGCCGAGCTGGGAGACCGGGTCGTGATCGCCTACGGCTACGACCCCGGCGGGCCCGGCGAGGAGTACAGGGCCATGCAGGACGCAATCCGCCAGATGGGCGAGCAGGTCACCGCCGAGGCGGCCCAACGGGCGCGCGACGCGGGCATCGAGGTCGAGGTGGATCTCCGAGCGGAGCGACCCGTCGACGCGCTTCTGGCCCTGGCCTCCGAGCGCAAGGCGCGGCTGATCGTCGTCGGCACGTACGGGGAGTCGACGCTGAAAAGCCTGATCCTGGGCTCCACACCGCACAAGCTCCTGCCCGTGTCCGAGGTGCCGGTGCTGGTGGTCCCGCCGCCCGGCTGAGAGCGAAGCGCCAAGGCGGCTCAGGATGAGTGCTGTCGAAAGAGCTGCGGGTCTCGCAATTGCGGCGGTCGTCACGTGCCTGCTCATCGCCTCGCCCGCCCGGTCGCAGGACAGCAGCCCCGCGTCGTCTGCCTCGAAGAAGGAGAAGGCGGCCAACGCCGCGGTAGCACGGGATGGCGCGGGCCCCGCCAGGGACGTCGTCAGGGTCGGCGCGCTGATCAACACGAACTGTCTCGCCCGTCCATGGCCGGCCGCGGCCGTGCCGGGCTGTACGAAAGGGAGGGCGTCGACTCGACGCTTTGGCCACTCTGCCGGTTTGCCGACCGCACGCCTTGGCAATACTAGTCTGAAGCGGAACGACCGGCGGGTCGGGCCGCGACGATCGAGGAAACTGCGGATGATGGTCTTGGAACGAGTCACGGATCGGGATCACGCGTCGCCGGCTGACGGCGGCGAGCCCGCGGTCCGCCTCGACGAGGTCAGCAAGCACTTCGGCGATCTGATCGCGGTCCGCGACCTCGAGCTCGACATCGGCCGCGGTGAGTTCTTCACCATGCTCGGGCCCAGCGGCTGCGGCAAGACCACCACCCTCCGCATCGTCGCCGGCTTCGAGGAGCCAACCGCCGGGCGGGTGCTGATCGACGGCCAAGACGTGGTCGGGCTCCCCTCCCACAAGCGGCCAACGGATCCGTCTTTCAGAGCTACGCCCTGTTCCCCCACCTGAGCGTCGGCAAGAACGTCGCCTTCGGCCTTCGGCGCAAGAAGGTCCCAAAGCGCGAGGTCGCCGGACGCGTGGCGGCGGAGCTCGAGGTGGGCCTCGGGGCGGGGACAATCGCAGGCGGAACCGGCTCTCGGCGGGCAGCAGCGGCGGGTCGGGCTGGCCGGAGCGCTCGTCGACCTGCCAGGGCTGCTGCTGGACAAGCCGTTGGGAGCACTGGACCTGAAGCTCCGCAAGGGCCTTCAGCTCGAGCTGAAGGGCATCC
>CAVWKY010000004.1:0-113470 GCA_963755775.1 uncultured Actinomycetes bacterium
TTCTGAAGCGGCGTGAGCGCCCCGAGTACATCCTGCTAGAGGCGAGCGGAGTCGCCGAGCCGACCGGGATCGCCCTCACATTTGCCGACGACCCCGCCCTGATCGACCGGGTCCGTCTCGACAGCATCATCTGCGTGATCGACGCCGAGCAGCTCTTCGCCGCTCCGGAACAGATGGAGCTCAAGATATGGCAGGTCGCGATGGCCGACATGGTCATCCTGAACAAGACGGACCTTGTCGGGCGCGGGGAGATCGACAGGATCAGGGAGTGGCTCGACAGCCGGCTGCACCGTTACCGGCTAGTCGAGGCGAGCCGCTGCGATGTCCCGCTAGAGGTCTTGATGGGGGTGGGGAGATTCGACCCTGCCTCCCTCGACGCCAACCGGGCCGTCCACTCGCCCGATTGCAGCGATCCCGGCGATAGCGAACACGCGGAACATGCCGGCCACGACCATCGCTTCGAATCCTGGAGCTATGAGACCGACCGCCCGCTGTCGCTCGACGCACTTCGCAAGACCGCCGCCAAGCTGCCCGCGGGGGTCTACCGGGCCAAGGGCGTCGTGATCGGATCCGACGAACCCGAGCGCCGAGCGGTGCTTCAGGTGGTCGGCAAGAGGGTGGACGTCTCGCTTCACGGGGAATGGGGCGAGCGGGCGGCCCGGACCCGCATCGTCGCGATCGGAGCGGCCGGAACAATTGGTTCAGGCGATCTGGAGAAGCACTTCGCCGCCTGCCTGGCGGAAGGCACCGGCGACGGCGTAGCGGAGCGGGGTTTGCCGTGCTGATCGCGCTTGGGCTTGCGATCAAGATGACTGGGAGACCCGGCGGCATGCACCTCCAAGGTGCACGTCCCGACGAGGTCGAGCTCGAAGTCGAGACCGACGAGCGCGAGCTCGAGATCGAGATCGAGATCAAATGGTGAGAGCGAGCTAGTGACGGAAGTCAGATACCGAAGAAGGAGACGATGACGATGGCAAACAGACGTCAACGCAGACGACGCGCAGCCGCGCTTGGAGGAGCCGCCATTGCCGCCAAGAAGCGCATGGACGCACGCGAGGAGCAGCAGCAGGAGCAGCAGCAGAGCGCGCCGCCGCCGGCCCAGCCAAGCGCGCCCGACCAGCCCGCCGAGACGAGTGGGCTGAGCGCCGAAGCAATCAGGAAGCTCAAAGAGCTCGGCGAGCTTCACGAACAGAACGTGCTCAGTGACGAGGAGTTCGAGGCACAGAAGAAGCGGATCCTCAGCTCCTGAGGTAAGCCGGGAGCGTCCCTAATCAGCCGGCGGCGGTGGCCGGTACATCCGTCGCAGGACACACTCGCGCTGCGTCGACGCCACCGTAGGTCACGCCGATCGGCTGGTCGAAAGTCCGCGCGGATTGCCGTCTTGGGCGCCCGGGGCACGCACCCCTGGAAACACACCGGGCCGCCCCCTTGCTCGGCGCAGTTCGGCGTCGTAGAGGTCCAGTCCGGCTCTCCCGTCTCGCTCAGGCGGGTGACCGCCCGTCGCACGACCTCCACGTTCTCCTGCGACACCGCCTACTGCCGCAGCCCGGCGGCTTCGAGGGTCTAGGGCAAGGGCAAGGGGGGTGGCGATGCAGGGCGACGGCAAGATCATCGTGGTCGGATTCGGCGGGGGCGACGACGCGATCAGCACCGATTTCGCGCTGGCCCGCTATCTGGGGGGCTGAGCCACCAGTCGTCGCGCCAACGCGGCCGGCATTCCTGGGGCTCGGCTGACCGTGTCGCCCACGCGGTTTCGCCGTCGACAGCAGGGCGGCAACGGGAGCCCGGAAACGAACCGGGCTCCCGCGCAGCCGTCAGCTCAAGCCCTGGGGGTGCCCGGAGGCATTGGTGCCTCGTCCTCGCCGAAGACGATCAGGCCGTGGACGACGTAGACGCACAGTACGAAAACGCCGAGCGACCACCATGGGTAAGCGCCGCCAACCGACAGCAGCGCCGACAACGCGCCCAGGCTGCCGGCGACGATCCCGATCACCCGCCCATAGGTCCCGCCAGCGAAGAGCGAGAACCCTGCGGTGAGCTGAATCACGCCGAGGATGATCAGAACCCAGCCGAGCGTGTTGAGGTTGTCGAATACGAGCCTCGTGTCGTTGACGAAGACATTCGCATCATCCAGGGCACCGATGCCATAGACGATGTTGAGCACCCCCACAAACAGCAGCAGGAAACCTGCGAATACAACGCGTCCGGCACCTCTCATGTTTGCTCCCTTTCCTAGTGGCCGCAGCTCTTGTTGCGGCGGCATGACGCCGAGGAGGGGTTCGAGGTCGTTGCGCACGATCCTTTACCTGCGCCCAGACGCGGCACTCCGGCTCAGGCGAGCTCCGCTGGCCCGTGGCGTGCCGACCAAAACTGTTGATGGAGCCGTTGAGCCTGCACCCGAAGGCGCGGCTCGAGCTGGTCGGACACCGAGCGGGGCGTGGGCGCTAGCATCACCCGCTCCAGAAGTGCCTCGCGGTCATCGGCCTCGATTGCCGCGCGGCACTTGTCGCATGCGAGCCCGCCAAGACGACCCTCGCCGACGAAGGAGGCGACGGTGAGGTGATCGTCCGCGAGGGGGAGATCCACCACCTCGACGACACCAGCCGGGGGGTCAAGACTTATGTCATCGCCCTGCTCGGGCTGCTGCTCGCGGTGATCGTGATCATCGTGGTGACGTCGCTGCTCGCCTCCTGGACCAACGTGTAGGGCTCCCTCCACGCGTCAGCCCCTGGCATACCACCTTCTACGTTCGGTTCGGGCAGAGGACACTTCCTGAGAACCCAGCGCACGCAGGTCCCGGTCGTCGTTGCCGAGGCGAGATACTGCGCGGGCGATGTCGCGGGCGAGCGTGGAGATCGTGCATGCCAGCTTCGTCGCGTGGAACGCGGGCGACATGAACGCCTATCGCGAGATGCTCGACCCGGATGTGATCAGCAACGCGCCTCCCAAGTGGCCCGAGCAAGGGCCGTTCGTAGGCCGTGAGGCGGTTCTGGACCAGTTCTTGCGGCTTCGCGATGCCTGGGACTCCGACACGGTGGAACCGATCGGGGACTTCCTCGACGCCGCCGACCGAGTCGTCGGCAGGTTCGCCTACCACGGCAGCGGCCATGGTCCCGAGGTGAACACGGAGCTGTCGTGCATCTACACCGTGCGTCACGGCAAGATCGTCGGATTCGAGTTCTTCTGGGATCACGACGAAGCCCTGGAAGCCGTTGGGCTGCGGGAGTAGGCGATGTCGCAGGAGAACGTTGAGGCTTTCAAGCGGGCGATCGAGGCGTTTAATCGCCGGGACCTCGAAGCGTTCCTGGCGGAGCTCGACCCCGAGGTAACGGGTCGTGTGGTGCTTCTGGCGATGGTGGGGGGTGAGTCGACGGCGTATAGCGGACGCGAAGGAGCCCGCGAGGTGTATCGGGAAGTTCAAGAGGCTTTCCCGGGGTTCCAGATCGAGATCTTGGAGATCCGGGACCTGGGTGAACGAGTCGTCGCAATCGGCCACCTTCGCGGGCACGGTAAGGCAAGCGGGGCCGGGGTCGAGTCGCCTGTCGGGTACGTGGTCGAGTACAGGAACGGCAAGGCGATCCGGATCGATGACTTCTTTGACCCCAAAGAGGCCCTCGAAGCCGCCGGGCTCTCGGAGTAGGCGTTGTCGCAGGAGAACGTCGAACTCGCTCGAAGCGCGGTCGGCCGGTGGAACGCTGGAGAGCGCAGGTTCCCGGACGAGGAGATCCACCCTGACGTGGTCGTCGTGAGTCGGGGGGTGCTGGACACGTCGGTGCGCGGCCGAGCGGGACTCCGTCGCTACTTCCAGGAGATCGACGAGCAGTTCGACGAGTGGACGAGTGTGATGGAGGATTGGCACGACGGGGGAGATTTCGTCGTGGCGCTGGGCCACGTCCGTCTCCACGGCAGGCTGAGCGGCGTGGCGTTCGATCAACCAGTCGGGTTTCTCTTTGAGATCCGAGGGCGGCAGCTGCTTCGCTTCGAGACCTTCCTTGACGACCCAGCCGACGCTTTGAGAGCCGCCGGGCTTTCGAAGTAGGCGATGTCGCGGGAGAACATCGAGGTTGTGGGCAGGCTGTTCGCCGCCTTGCAGAGCGTCGACATCGGCAACTTCGAGCGCCGCTTCGACGAGGTGCAAGAGATCTTCGATCCCGAGGTCGAGTGGGTCGCGCCCCCACACTCGCTCCTGGCGAGCGAGGAGCACCGCGGGTACGACGGCGTCCGCCGCTTCTGGACCCAGTTCCTGTCGGCCTGGGACGAGTACGGAGTCGAGGTCGAGGAGCTGATCGACGCGGGTGATCAGGTCGTCGCAGTGATGCGGCTGAGCGGACGCACCAATGAGCTCGAGGTCGACGAGGCGCGGTCGTCGCTGCTCACGTTGCGCGACGGGAGGATCGTGCGGATCGAGCCCTTTGCGAGCAAGGACGACGCCCTCGAAGCTGCCGGGCTGCGGGAGTAGCTCCTCCCTTGGCGCGATCCCATGCGCTATCCCACCGAGGTCGGGATCACGGTGCAAACCGCTTGGGTATGCGGAGCAGCGCCCCGGCTGAAACTCCCTCGAGAACCGTTATGGGCCGTTTTGGTCCATCGAGGGTTCGAATCCCTCTCCCTCCGCTCCGCGGAGCCCCCGGCCCGCCGGCTGGCTCAGCGATGGCTCAGGGCCGGTCCACCGGGTGCCCACGGCTTCTCAGGTGGCGATTCGCCGCGGCGACGCGGACCTGGAGCTCGGTCTCGGGTCCGGGTGTGAGGGGGTCCTCGTCGATTGCTGCGCCTTCCGTTCTCGCGGCTGCGCGTTCCGCAGCGTCCTGGATTAGTGCGTATCGGCGGGGCGCCGGTCGTGGCGTGGTGCGGACGAGCAGCTCTCCGAGATCATTGGCCTGCGCTACGCGCGTTCCCATGTAACGCGGCCTACCGACACGCTTGAGCCGGGCGAACCGTCCCCGGTGGCGTCTCGGCTCAGTGAGCGCATCCGGGCAGAACCGCATGAGAATGGTCTTGCTGATCGACGTGTGGTCGAACAGCGTGTGCGATACGGAGCCCGGCTCGACCCACGGCGAGACAATCAGCGCCGGTATGCGCACGCCGTACCGGCCGAACGTCTGCGGGTCGTCATCGGGCGCTTCGGGTGGCGCCACGTGATCGAAGAAGCCGCCGTGCTCGTCATAGAAGATGACCAGCAAGACCTTTTCCCACTGCGGACTAGTCGCGAGCGCGTGGTAGACGGCAAGCACGAGCTCCTGCCCGTCCTTGATGTCCGCGGGTGGGTGGTCGTCGTTCGGTTGAAAACCAATCGGGTTGAAGTTGCTGAAGTTCGGGTCGATCCAGGAAACCGACGGTAGTGACCCGCGTTCGGCATCTTCGAGAAAGCTCGCCGCATGTGCATCAATCCTGACCTCGAGGCGGCTCTTCCAATTCAAGTTGCCGTGGCTGAAGAACGCGAATCTGTGGTGATGGCCCAGGCAATAGTGCGCGTCCGCGAAGCGCAGTGTTCCCGCCTCGAATGAGTACCAGCGCCAAGAGATGTCATGAGCATCGAGGTGCCGCACGAACGACGGTTGGTTGTAGATCGGCGGCATATTGAGCGGCAGGTCATCGCGGCTGCCGGCGGCACGGCCGCAGATTGCGTACAGGCGGTTGGGCCAGGTCGCCCCGGGAACGGAGCTAAACCAGCGATCGCAGACCGCGAACTCGCGCGCGAGGTGATCGTAGACCGGGACGTCAGTGCTGTTGTAGTAACCCATCACACGACCCGGGTCCGCGTCGTGCTTGCCCTCGCTCGCAAGCGTTGCGGCGTAGCTCGCGACGAAGCCGTTCATCCTGCCGTCACCGATCTGCAGGTCGACCGCGCCCCCGGAGTGGTTGGGATCGTCCGCTATCGCCGTGGTGTCGAGATGATGAACCGGATATTTTCGCCCGTCGTGCTCGTTGGCGAACTCCGCTCGCAGGCCATCCACGTCCCCGCGGCCAGCCTCGAGCGAGATGTGTCCAAGCATGTGATCAAACGACCGGTTCTCGAGCATCAACACGACTATGTGATCGACCTTCCCAAGGTTGGCGATCCCGCCCTCCTCAGTGAGCGTGGTCGCGGTGACGTGGTCATGAATGCCGGTCATCTCTCGCAAATCCAAGTATCTCGCGCCGGGATCGGGCGGGTCACGGTGGAGGTCTAGAGCCTGTGCCCCCGTACGACGGACCTGTCTCGATGCGACGGTCGATCTCGAGGGCAACGCGGGGATCTCGTAGAGATTGCGTGATCCGTTTGCGAAGCCTCCTCGCTCACCGCACCTGAGCCTACTCCGAGGTGGGTGATCGGGACCTTCCCCGCGAGCAGCGCGAGCTTGACCTCGGCATTGAAACCGCGGCGGCTTCCGCTCCTGAGTCGTGGTCCTCTAGCGCGAAGCAGGGGATGGGGTACTGGTTCCAAGCCCGCGGATATCGTCGCGTGGAGGTGACCTCGGTCAAGCGCTCATGAAGCCGCCGAGATGGATGCCGGGCGCACATTCGCTCGCGTCCTATCGCAAGTCGTGGCTGCGCCACGATCTGGTCGCCGGTCTCGTGCTGAGCACGCTCCTGGTGCCTCAGGGAATGGCGTACGCGGCGCTGGCGGGCCTGCCCGCGATCACCGGCCTGTACACGACGGTCCTCTGCCTGATCGGCTACGCAGCATTCGGTCCCTCTCGCATCCTCGTGCTGGGCCCGGACTCCTCACTCGGGCCGATGATCGCGGCGACGCTCCTGCCGATCATCGGATCCGGCGGGGATCCCGACCGTGCGATCGCGCTGGCGTCGATGCTCGCCCTCCTGGTGGCTGCGATCGAGATCGGCGCGGGCCTGGCAAAGCTCGGTTTCATTGCGGACCTGCTGTCCAAGCCCACCCAGATCGGCTACATGAATGGGCTCGCGCTGACCATCCTGGTCGGGCAGCTGCCGAAGCTCTTCGGCTTCTCGATCGAGGCGAACGGACTTATCGATGAGGCGCGGAAGTTCGTCAGCGGGCTCGCGTCGGGGGAGGCTGCGGTCGCCGCCGCTGCCGTGGGGGTGGTCAGCCTCGCGCTGATCCTGATCCTCCAGCGCTGGCTCCCCCGCATCCCCGGCGTGCTGGTCGCGGTCGTCGCCGCGATTGCCGCGACCTCGGCGCTCCATCTCTCCGGCCACGGGGTCTCGCTCGTCGGGACCCTGCCCGAGGGGCTGCCCTCCCCGACCTGGCCCAGCCCGGTGTCCGACCTCCCGCTCCTGATTGCGGGAGCCCTCGGCATCGCACTGGTATCCCTGACCGACACGATCTCCACCGCTTCAGCGTTCGCGGCCCGAACGGGCCAGGAAATCGACGGCAACAAGGAGATGGTCGGCATCGGCGCGGCGAACGTCGGCGCGGGCTTGTTCCAGGGCTTCCCGGTCAGCACGAGTGGGTCGCGGACGGCTGTGGCCGAGCAGGCCGGCGCGAAGACGCAGCTCACCGGACTGGTCGGAGCAGCGGCGATCGTCCTGATGCTGGTGTTTGTGCCGGGGCTGCTGCGCAATCTTCCGCAGGCCACTCTCGCGGCCGTCGTGATCGCAGCATCCCTGTCGCTGGCCGACATCGCGGGGTCCAGACGGCTGTGGCGCCAGCGGCGCGTCGAGTTCATGATCTCGATGGCCACGTTCCTGGGCGTGGCGCTGCTTGGCGTGCTCGCCGGCATCGCCGTAGCCGTGGCGTTGTCGATCCTCAACGTGTTCCGCCGCGCGTGGTGGCCGTATCAGACCACCCTCGGGCGGGTGCCCGGAGTGGAGGGCCACCACGACCGCAGCCTGTACCCCGATGCCGAGGAGCTCCCCGGCCTCGTGATCTTCCGCTTCGACGCGCCGCTGCTCTTCGCGAACGCGCGGACGTTCCGCGACCAGATCCGCCGCCTCGCGGCCAGCGAACCGAAGCCAAGCTGGATCGTGATCGCGGCCGAGCCGATCACAGACGTCGACACCACGGCGGCTGACATGCTGCTCGAGCTCGATGAGGAGGTCAACGCACGCGGCACCTCCCTCGTCTTCGCCGAGCTCAAAGACCCCGTACGGGCAAAGCTCGAGCGGTACGAGCTCATCGGCACGCTCGACCCGGACCACTTCTTCCGAACGCTCGACGGCGCCCTTGAGGCCTTCCGCCGCCAGACGGGCGCAGAGTGGACCGCACCCACGAAGGGCAGCGATCGGGATACGCAATGATGCCGAGCGAAGACCGGGATCGAGGCTCCTGAGACCGGCGTCACGATGGGGCACGATGGGGACGCAGGGGACGCTCACGGACGGATCTACATGGGTTTCGGCTCGGCTGGGGGGCCGAAAGGTCGCGGAGCCGTTTTGTCCATCGAGGGTTCGAACCTCCCCCTCCGCTGACAAAGTCAGATCTGGCTGTGGGAACGTGGCGGCTGAAATGGCTCAACTATTGGCACGGCCACGTCGTCATCGGGCGGGACAAGCTCGACGTCCGGCGCTAGGCCCAGCTGCTGTCGCGAGATACTGCGCGGGCGATGTCGCACGAGAACGTAGAGATTTTCAAGCGGGGCACGGATGCTTGGAACCGAGACGCCTTCGATGCGTGGATCGACCTGATCGACCCTGAGATCGAATGGTTCGCACTCATGGAGGTGTTTCGCGGCCATTCCGGAGCCCGAGAGCTCTGGGAGAGCTTCAAGGGCGACGCGGAACTCAGGGTTCGATTTGATGACATTCGTGATCTCGGGGAATCCGTGCTCGCCCTGGGCGCGATGGAGACCACGGGACCTACAACCCAGCTGAACTTCACTGGCGAACTCGCACAGCTGGCCACGTATCGCGACGGCAAGCTCGTCCAGTCCCGTGATTTTTCGAGCCATGCTGAAGGTCTTCAAGCCGCCGGGCTCTCGAGGTAGGCGGTGTCGCAGGAGAACATCGAAGCCTTCAAGCGCGGGATTACGGCCGCAAACCGTCGAGACGTGGATGCGCTGCTCGAGGTGATGGACCCCCAAGTGGAGTGGCACCCGGTGCTTCAGGTCTCGGTTGGGGGTGAGGCGACCGTGTATCGCGGACACCCGGGGCATCCAGGAGATGGTTCGTGATGCAGACGGCGTTTGGGCCGAGCTCCGCTATGAGCTCCCCGAGATCCAGGACCTTGGCGATCGAATTGTCGCGATCGGGAGTATCCACGCGCGTGGCAAGGAGAGTGGCGCCGCAGTGGAGGTGCCTTTCGGCTTCGTCGTCGACTTCAATGACGGCAAGGCGATTCGGATCAAGGACTATCTCGATCCCAGGGACGCCCTCGAAGCCGCCGGGCTTTCGGAGTAGGAGATGTCGCAGGAGAACGTGGAGGTGGTGCAGGGCACGTTCGCAGCGTGGAACGCGGGCGACATGGACGGCCTTCGTGACCTGCACGATCCCGAAGTCATCGTGCGGCCCCCGAAGGGTTGGCCGGAACCGGGGCCCTTCGTAGGGCGGGAGGCGCTCATGCGCCAGTTCGAACAGATGCGCGCGACCTGGCATGCCGATGCCGTGGAATTGATCAGCGACTTCGTTGATGCTGGCGACCGAGTTGCGGTCAGGTTTGTATGGCACGGCCTCGGCCAAGGCCCTGAGACGAATATGGAGCTGACCTACGTGGCCACAGTCCGGAAACGCAGAATCCTCAACGTTGAGTATCTGTGGGACGACGGCGAGGCCCTCGACGCCCTCGGACTCCGGGAGTAGGCGATGTCGCAGGAGAACGTCGAACGGGCGCGGGAGGCCTACGAGGCTCTCAGCCTGGCCGTACGCAATCGCGACCTAGACCCGTTCTTTCGGGATTACGTCCACCCAGAGATCGAATGGGTTCCGCTGGAAGGGGCCATTGACGTCGCTTCGTCGAAGGGCCGCACAGCCGTTAAGGGGCGCATGATGGCGATGCTCGATGTGATGGAGGACCCCGGAATCGAAGCCGAGGATTTCATCGACGCCGGTGACAAAGTCGTCGTTGCGATCCGGATCTTCGGACGCGGAAGAGGCAGTGGAATCGACGTGGAGGCGAACTGGTTTCACGTCATCACCGCTCGGGACGACAAAGCAGGGCGCATTGAGTGGTACGCGACTCGCGAAGCCGCCCTCGAAGCCGCTGGGCTGCGGGAGTAGGGCCGGTGGAGACCGACGCGGATCGCGCGACGAAGCAACGACGACGCTCGCTCTCTGCGGTCACTGGAGCATGAGGGGGCCTGCCGCTGGCCACACAACAGTGCAATCGACGCGGAAAGAAACCCGCCCGCTTCCGAACGCTGGTGGTCTCGGAGGAGGCGCAAGCGGCCGACGTGGAAGCCCGGATCGAGGCTGTGCTGCGAAACGCTCAGGAATGGCAATTAGTGTCTGTCCGCTCGCGTCTCGTCGCGGACGAAGAGCGAACCCTTGCCGAGCGTCTATTAACCGACCCGCACGCGGGCTAGGGAAAATCGGCCGTTCGGGTATCGGCGCCAGCGAACAGGCACCCTAGGAAAAGACCCTGCGGACCCGTTGGCTCAGCGCGACTCGCGTCAGCGGCGGAGGGCTGGGTCGTCTCTGATACTGACGAGATCGTCGTCGCTAGCCGCCCACTCCACAGTCTCCGGGTTGCCGTCGTAGGCGATCTTCAGATGCTCGACCGCCCGATCGCGATGACCGGCCAGCGCCTCGAAGCAGGCGAGCTGGTAGCGCAGGTGAGGATGCTCGGGCCAGTCGCGGAGCCCCTCCGATGCGATCGCGACGGCTCGCTCGTAGTCGCCGGCCTCATAAGCCGGCTCCGCGGCGTACCAGTACTCGTAGGGCGAGACGGGCAGAGCAGCGCCAGGCCTGCCGCCGATCACCAGAACCGTTGTGGCTGCGACGGTGGCGACGGCGCCGCGTGCGCTTCCGGCTTCCACGAACAACAGTGAGCCGGCGGGTGCGTTGAGTTCTTCTCCAGCCACGGTGAAGGTCGCGCGCCCGGACAGAACGACGTAGAGTTCCTCATGGCGGCCGGAGCCGGCGCTTGTCTCGTCGTGGGTTTCGATCAACGCATCGCCCGCGGCATCGGCCGTGTAAGCATTCACGCCGAACGCAGTGATGCCCAGCAAGCGGCGGATGGGTCGCCACCAACCAGCTCCGCCGGCGTGGATTTGCTCGACGTGATCGAGATAAATCAAGGTATGGGTCATTTCAAACTCCCAGTCAGGTCAGGCTTGGATCAGGCCGCCAACTGTCATTAGCCCCTGCCCCGACGGGAATCAACTGCGCCGCACGTCAAACGTCATCACGCCGAGGGTCTCGCCTCCGTCCTGCGATAGCGTCATCTCGAGGCTCTCGTCATAGATTCCGTCGGTCTCGTTGTAGGTGTCTCGCCCCGTGTTCTCGGCGTACGGCGCCGACGCAAAGATTCTCTCGTCGAACTCTTGATTGGTGAACAGCTGAGTGGTCAGAAGGGTCGACTTATCGAGGTGGACCTTGCAGTGGATGTGCACCGTTCGGCCGGGATACCACCCTGGATAGATGGTCTTGAACTCGACGATGCCGTCTTGGTTAGTCGCCTGGGCCCCGCGAAGGTAGGTGTTCTCGTCGGTGGGGCCGGACCCAAATCCGGGCCCCTGCGAGGACTCAAAGCCCGAGTAGTTGCCAGTCGCGTCGCAGTGCCAGACGTCGACGATGGCGTTCTCGCTTGGCTCGCAGGTGTCGGCGTCCCGGACTCGCAGAGCGAGCCGAAGCCGCGTTCCCTCGCGATCCTCGCTGATGTCGCTGCGGATCGAGTCGACGTCGAAGTAGAACGGCCCTTCGGTCAACTCGGGCGTGAGCTCGCAGCTAGCCGACAGATCGAACAGATCGGCCCTTGCTGTCGACGGCCGAGCCTTCGGCTCGACTGTGGCGGTATCGCCTGCCGTCGTCGTTACCTCGCCGCCTGACCCGCCCTCCTCGCCGCCGCACGCGGCGAGCAGGACGCCGAGGCTGACCGCACCGAACGTTCCCAGGGCATGCCGGCGGTTGAACTTGGGCTTCATATGTGCAAGGTACTGCCCGGAGAAAGTGAATCTGGGCAACGAGCAATGGCAAAGGCTGAGGCGAGCGCTCGCCCTCGCTGTGGCGATTCTCGCGATGCAAGGCTGCGACGGATCGGACACGCCCACCCAAGGCTCCAGCGCGCAACGCCGCGGACCGGATCGCGTCGGCGGAAGCGACGCAGGCCCATCCCTCGTTCCCGCCCGCTGCCTCGGATCAGCGGACAACTGCCGGGCGGCGACAGGCCGGGTGCTGTACGTCGAACGGGTCGATCCGGATGGCGACGGCGATCTTCACGTCGTGCTGATCGGCGGTGGGAGCTTGTCGGCGCCGGGAGTTACCGTCCTCGATGTCGCCCCCGCCCTGCGGCCGGCCCGTGACCCGGCGCCCGGCGACCTCGTCACCGGTGCCGGTCCCGTCTATCGCGGCTCATACGGCCAGCGCCAGATCCAGGTCACAACGTTTCGCACCGAAAGGTAGGCCCGAAGATGAATCGCAGGCCCATGAAATCCGCATCACCTCCGACGAGCGTGGAATAGGATCAGACTTCGCAGATGGCCCTGCCTTCGACTCCCACGGGCCGTGCGCTGCTTGGCGCGCGAACCGTCCTGGGGATCTCCACGCTTCTTGCACCGCGGCTTGCTGGCAGGGCGTTCTTCATCGACCCCAACGACAATCCTCAGCTGCCGGTGATCGGCCGCATGTGGGGCATCCGCAATCTGTCGCTTGCCGCCGGGATGTACGCGGCGACGGGCGCTAATCGCGCGCAGTGGTGGCGGCTCCAGGTGGCCGTCGACGCGCTCGACTTCGTCGCGATTGCGGCGGAATGGCGCCGCGGCACAGTCCCCGGTCCGGCCGCAGCTTTGATGGCAGCCACGGCGCTTGGCGCGACCACGCTCGGAGCCCTATCGGTCGCCGGTGAGTCGCGGCCAGCGGGCTAGCGCAGAGGCGCCTCTACCAACGCCATCAGGCGCAGCCGCGCCCTCGCTAGGCTGGCTGACGTGACTCAGGAGGAAAGAGGAGCGGCCTTTCGAGCCCTGCACGAGGACGAGCCGTTTGTGATTCCGAACCCCTGGGATGCAGGCTCGGCCAAAGTGCTCGGGTCGTTCGGTTTCAAAGCCTTGGCGACAACCAGCGGCGGGTTCGCCTTCACCATCGGGAAGCTGGACGGCGGCGTGACGCTCGACCAGGTGGTCGATAACACCCGGGTTATCGCCGCGGCGACGGAGCTGCCGGTCTCGGTGGACCTCGAGAACGGCCATGGGCATTCTCCGGAGGACGCCGGGCGGGCCATCACCCGGGCCGCCGAGGCCGGGGCGGTCGGCGGCTCGATCGAGGACTGGGACCGCGACGCCGCCATTTATGAGGTCAATCACGCCGCCGAGCGGATCGCCGCGGCACGCGAGGCGGCCAACGGCCTCGGCTTTCCCTTCACCCTCACCGCGCGGGCCGAGAACTTCCTGCACGGCAACCCGGATCTGGACGACACGATCGCCCGCCTTCAGGCCTACGAGCGGGCCGGCGCCGATGTGCTCTACGCCCCCGGGCTCGGGAGCACAGAGCAGATCCGGGCGATCTCAGAGGCGACAGGCAAACCGCTCAATGTCCTCGCCCGCTCGGGTCTCTCGATGACCGAGATGGCGGAGGCCGGCGCCCAGCGAGTCAGTGTCGGATCCCGGCTCCTCTGGGTCGCGGTGGCCGCCATGGTCTCGGCGGCAAAGGAGATCCGCGACTCTGGCGACTTCTCCCAGCTAGCCGTGCGTGTGCACCCGGATGAGTGGCTGGGCTAGGGGCTGCCAGCCAGCACTGAGGGCGCGATCTTCGACTTGGCTCTTGCACCGCCCGAGGGGGCTGGAAGAGGGTTGACCAACAGCAGCGGGACCGAGAGTCCTCTAAGCGCTGGGGTCTCGCCCCAAATGCTCAGACTGGTCGGCTTGCCTGGGGTGGCGTCGTTCCGACCCGAATCCGGTTGCCGTCGGGACGACGCCGTAGCGGCTATCCGCGTCGCCGTCGGCCGTTCGAGTGGCGACCGTTGCGGCGGTTGCGCGGGCGCCGCTGCGAGGGCGCGGGATGCACCGCAATGCCGTCGGTGTGCCCGCGGCGCTCGTGGTCGAACTCTCCGGAGAGGCCGAGGCTGGCGGCGATCCGCCGCATCTCGCCGGCCTGGTCGGGGAGGACGAAGCTGATGCTGGTCCCGTCCCGACCCGCCCGGGCGGTGCGCCCGACGCGGTGGACGTAGGCGTCGCGGTCACCTGGTGAGTCGAAGTTGACGACGTGGGTGACGTCGTCGACGTCGAGCCCGCGAGCGGCGACGTCGGTGGCGACGAGGGTGTCCACGTCGCCCCGGGCGAAGCGGTCGAGCGCCTTCTGGCGCTGGGACTGCGACTTGTTGCCGTGCATCGCGAGGGCGTGCAGCCGGTGCTTGCCGAGCCGCTTGACCAACCGGTCGGCCCCGCGCTTGGTACGCACGAAGACGAGGGTCCGCCCTCGCTCCGAGTCGCGAAGCTCATCGACCAGCGCATCTACCTTCGCCTGGTGGGGGAGGTGGACGAATCGGTGGGAGAGCTTGCCCACATCCTCGATTTGGGACTCGTGGACGTGGCGGCGGGCGTCACGGGTGTAGGCGCGGGCCTGCTTGCCGGCCGCGGCTTGCAGCGTCGCCGAGAAGAAGAGCGTCTGGCGATCACGCGGGGTGCGCGCCACGATTCGATCGACGGCCGGCTTGAACCCCATGTCGAGCATCCGGTCGGCCTCGTCGATGACGAGGATCCGGACGTGCTCGAGGCTCAGTGCCCGGCGCTGGAGCAGGTCCTCGAGCCGGCCCGGCGTGGCGACCACGATGTGGGCCCGTGCAGCTTGCTTGGCCTGCTTTTCGAGCCCGACCCCGCCGTAGACCGGGGCGATCGTGAGCCCCCGGGTCCGGGCGACGTCGCGAAGCTCATCGACGATCTGCGTCGCGAGCTCGCGGGTTGGCGCGAGTACCAGCGCGGCCGGCTTGCGGGCGCTGCGCTCGAGCAGGTCGGCGATCGGCAGGCCGAAGGCCAGGGTCTTGCCCGAGCCGGTCGGGGACTGGACGAGAACGTCGCGACCAGCGAGGACATCGGCGATGACCAGCTCTTGGACCGCGAACGGCGCGACGATGCCGCGCTTTGTGAGCGCATCCGTAACCGGACGCGAAACGCCGAGATCGGCGAAAGACATGTTGTGCAACTCCTTAACGAGTGGTGGGAATCCTGAAACCCGGACGCACTCTTGAGTGCACGGAGGACTGAACTCCTCGGCCGCCCTGGTGGCGACCGAACGCGATCACAGTAGCAGCAGTCGAATCGGGAGCTTTCCATCCGCCCAAAGCCTGGGCGAGAGCTCGCGTCGACTGAGAGGCGGTTCACCCATGGGCGTTACACTCATTGAACACGCCGGCTGGGCCTCTTCCTCCCCCTCCGCCCTTTGATCCGGCTCAATGCGAGGGGTGGGAGAGAGGATCGCGATGAGCGACCTATTGGAGCAGGAGCAGGCGGCCGACCAGGAGGAATCCGGCGCAGATAGGACCTCCGGCGAGATCGCCCGGTCCCTTGGAACGGTTTGGCGGAGGTTCTCTGGGCAGCGACCGAAGTCCACCAGCGTCGAGGTTCGCCTGAACTCCGTCAAATGCGTGATCGAAGAGGGCACGCCCGACACGGAAGCGGATGAGGACGAGGAAGGGCTCGACGATCCGAGGTTGTCGGCGGCCGGCCTCAAACAGAACGCGACGGCGGCGATCACGCGGATCACCGGACGGCGTGTCGTGGCCTTCATCCCGAAGCGCGACAAGCAGGCCGAGACCTCCACGCAGACGTTCCTGCTCGAACGCCCGCATCGACGTTCCTGACACCTGACCCGCGGTCCCGTTTACGACTGAGGCCTCACACGCGGAGCCCTCAGGATGAGTGCCTTTCCTTCCATTCGTTGCTGGCTTCGCACTCACCCCGCGGCGGTGACGGTCGTCGGCAGCCTGACGGTTGGCGGCGCGCTAGTGATCGGGCTCTGGAGCAAACGGGGCGACTTCGCGGCGGCCCTCGGGCTCGCGCCGGTGTGGGTCCTCGCCGCCGCGATCCTCCTCCACATGGTGTGGCTGGTCGCGCGCAGCGAAGCGTGGCACGTCTGCGTCGGCGCCGCCGGGGGCCAGGTCAGCCGGCGACGGCTTTACCGGGCCGCCAGCCTCGGCTACCTCGGCAACATCTTCAACGGCCAGTTCGGGCTTGCGGTGCGGATCGCCGCGCTGCGCCGTTCGGCCCCCGCCGCCAGCCCCACCCCCTCGGTCTTGATCGCGGCCGAGCTGCCAATCATCGTCGTCGAGGTCAGCCTCGCCGCCCTGACCTCGTTCACCCTGGTCGGACCGCTCGGCGTCCCCTGGTGGGTGCCACTGATCTGCCTCGCGTTCGGGCTCACGGTGAGCGCCGCGCTGACGATGGTCGCTCGCGACCGCCGAGAGGGGTTCTGGAAGGGATTCGCCGTGATGCGCGGCCTCCAGGGGCGAAGCAGCATCATCGGGCTCATCGTGTTCGCCGTCTGCGCCCAGATCGCCCGCAACTGGCTGGTCCTCCAGGGAATCGGCGTGGACGGCTCCGTGTTCGACGCGACCGCGCTCCTGATCGGAGTGGCGGTGATCGGATTGCTCCCGGTCGGCCCGAGCGTGGGGGCGGCCGCGGCGGTCCTCATCCTGGGGGCGGACGGCGTGGCAGCAAGTGCGGCCGCCGGAGCGCTGCTGACGGTGACCGCGGCGGTTGGCGCGCTGTGCTTTGCCTCCTGGGCGCTTGTCGACCGGCTACGGCCGGCCGCAACGCCGGCCGTTGCATCCCATCAGCTATCCCACTGAGGTTGGGATCCCGACGCAAACGGCTTAGCCATGCGGAGCGGGTGCGCCGCTGTGATTCCCTCGAAAACGCATGGCTCGGCTTAGGGTGGAGTGATGAAGGTCGAGATGCTCGACGTCGGGTGGTTTACGGCCGCAGCGGGGATCTGGCGGCGAGACGATGACCTCGACCGGCAGGTCCGCTTTCCGATCCCGGCGTACGTCATCGAGACCGACGAGGAGCGGATACTCGTCGACACGGGCCTGCACCCGCGTGCGGCCGAGGACCCCGGGCGCCATTACGGCGCCCCCGATGCGCTGGCCGGGTTCCGGCTCGAGCTCGACGCAAACGTGAGCGAGCAGGTCGACCTGGCGACCATCACCAAGGTCGTAATGACGCACCTGCACTTCGACCACGCCGGCGCCCTCGGCCTGCTCCCGCCTTCGGTCCCGGTCATCATCCAGCGCCGCGAATGGGCGGCCGGCCATGACGAAGCCGCGGTGGCGAAGAATTTCTACCTGCCGGCCGACTACGCCAGCATCGGCGAGCAGATCGTGCTCATCGACGGCGACCATGATCTGCTCGGCGACGGCTCAATCGAGCTGCTGCTGACCCCCGGCCATACGCCCGGCCATCAGTCGCTGCGTGTCGGCGAACGGCTCGTCATCGGCGGCGACGTCACCCACTATGCGTCCGGCCTGGACGACAAGAGATTTCCGATCTTCGCCGACGATCACGCCGCTCAATCAACATCTGCCGACCGCCTGCGCGCGCTTCGCGACGCCGGCGCTGTCGTCCGCCCGGGGCACGACCCCGCCGTCCTCGAACCCGGTCCCGTGCGACTTCTTCGCGATACCACCGAGCCATGACAGCTGGTGGTCGGTGGCGAACACTAAGTGTCATCGCACGTCCCCGGGCGGGGGGCTACGCACAGGGTGATGGATCCAAAGAAGGCACTCCATGAGCGACGATTACAAGCTCCTGCGTAGGGCCGACGCCCATTGGCGAGAGTCCAACCAGATGAAGGTCCTGAACACGGACCTGGCCAAGCAGCTCGAGGCCGGCTCGCTCGGCGCCCGAATGTGGCGTCTGCGCCCCGGGGAGGCGTCGACGAAGCACCGCCACTCCAATCAGGAGGAGCTCTACGTCCTCCTGCAAGGCCAAGGGCGCATGCGGATCGCTGACGCGGACCCTCTGACCCTGGAGCCGTTTGACGCGGTGCTCGTTTTAGCCGCGGTGGTTCGTCAGCTATTCAACGACACCGAGGCGGACGCGCTTTGGCTCGTCGTCGGCGCTCCTCCGGAGGCCGCCAACACGCTCGAGATGACCGACGAGCAGCTGGCGGAGCTTTATCCCGACGGCCCGGGCGCCCTGCCGCCCGAGCTCCAGGGGAGCTAGTCGGTCGTCGAGCGCGGCTGGGCGCAGGAATCGTAGGATCGATTGCTAATCGCAAAGCGCCGTCGCTACCTGGCGGTGCGCTCGCGGTGCTTGCACCCCGGCCAGCAGCAGGGCCGGCGCTGGCCATCCTCCAGCTCCTCCTGTGTCCGGCGAATGCGGCGTTCTCGGGTCGTCTGCTGCTTGGCATCCTCGACCCAGCAGATGAACTCGTTGCGCGCCAAGGGCGTGATGTCCTTCCAGGCATCGAGTGCCGTGGTGTTGGTCATCAGCGCCTCGCGCAGATCTGCCGGTAGCGGGTGCACCACCCCACCGGGAAGTCGCTGGCTGCTCACAGGGCAACGGTAGCGAGCCGGGAGCCCGCTTGGTCGGTGCGTTCCCGCTCATTCCTCCCGGGGCGCGTAGCGATGATGCAGCATCAGGTCGTTGCCGTCGGGATCAGTAAAGAACGCCATGTAGCAGACCCCGGTGTCGAAGGTGTCACCTGAGAATTCGATGCCCTTGCGCTCCAACTCCTCGCGTGCCGCCGCGACGTCGTCGACGTGGAGAGCCAGATGGCCGTTCTTCTGCGGCGCGAACTCCATTCCAAATCTCTCCGGCTCCCAGATGCCGAAGCAGGTCTCTCCGACCCAGAACTCGAAACCCGCGCTCTCATCTGGTCGCAACCCCAGCGTTTCGACGTAGAAGGCGCGGGAGCGTTCGGCGTCCTGCGACGGGATGCCAACGAAGTCCAGGCTGGTGATCATGGCTCTCCTTTGTCTTTGGCGGGACGGCCACGTAATCCTTGGGGCCCTCGAAGGAAACCGCTAGCTCGTGCGTGGATTGGCCAAGAGGCTATCGGCAACGGCTCGCTCCTCTTCCGCCACCGACCGGGGGCGACGGGTCGCACGAGAACGCTCCCTCTGGCGATTAACTGAGCGTTTGACGGGGGGCGACTCTCGTAAGGCGCGCCCAGAGGGGGTCGCCCCCCGCCATCACTCCGCTGGACTAAACGGAATCAGCTTCCGCTACTTGTCCTGTGCGACGGTCGCCTTGAAGAGCTGGCCGCGCACCGCACCACCTGCAAACTGGCTGGTGTGGACGTTGACGTAGAACGCGGCACTCGGATTCGCGGCGACGCTTGCCTTGATCGCGTTGGCCACCGTGTCGGGAACGTTTAGGCAGTTTGCCGACCTTCCCGAAAGGCCCGAGCTCGGCGATGGGTTCAGCGGAATCCTGATTGGTCCGTTTACGGTCGGGCCTCCCTGGTGGATATGCGCAGCCTGCGGAGTACCGATCCTGAACACCGTGAGGCCCCAGCAGAACGACGTGTTCGGCCCGGCCAGCTCCCTGAACCCTCCGCTGAACGTTCCGTAGCCGTCGGGGTCAGCATCTGGATTCTCGTGCTCGCCGTCCAGAATCGCGAAGAAGGCGGAACCCTGCGGCGCTGTCCCGGAGGCCGGCAGCGCCATGACCGCAACAGCGGCGACCGCTGCCACGCAAGCTGCCGCCCCGAGGACCTTCATAGGACGTCTTCTCATCGTCTTCCCTCCTATGGGTAGCTCTGGGCTCTGACCTCCGTAGTACCCGCTGCCCCCAGGTGAGGTTCACTACCGCCCGCCGTTAGGGAGGTACTGCGCCCCTGCCTTGGACTGCGTCGCGCAGCCGGTGGGATCGCTAGGGTGCGCCACCCTCGGAGTTGGCGATTGGCGAGATTGGAGTGATGAAGGTGGTCAGACTTCCCCGGTCCCCGCTGTGGCGGCGTGCGGGCGCCAGTGGCGCAATTGCTGCGCTGGCGGCGATCGCACTCGCAGCCTGCGGCGATGACGGCGGCGACGCGCAAACGCTTGGGTTCAGCGCGGCCGAGAGGAACGTGACCGGCCCCACGGGCGCCGACCCAGGCGAAGCCGAGATCACTCTGACCAACGACGGCAAGGAGGCGGCGGACCTTCAGCTGATCCGGGTCGAGGGCCAGCACTCGCCCGCCGAGGTCGTGCAAGCGGTGGGTGCTTCGATGGAGGGCAAGGCCCTTCCCGATTGGTTCTTCGCGGGCGGCGGAATTGGAGCCACGCCGGCCGGGCAAAGCCGGACTGTGACGCAGGTGCTCGAGCCGGGCACCTACTACGCCTTCAACACGGGCGCCAGCGGACCTCCGAACCCGAAATCAACGCCCGCGATGGAGGTCTCGGGAGAGGCCTCGGACGACGAGCTTTCCGACGCCGATTCAACCATCAGGACGATCGACTACGGGTTCGAGACCGAGGGTGATTTCCAGGTCGGAGAAAACGAGATCGCGTTCGAGAACGTCGGTGCCCAGCCCCATCACGTCATCGCCCAGCCGATCGCCGAAGGGCAGACGATCGAAGACGTGCGCGCCTTCCTGGAGAACCAGGAGGGCGAACCCCCGCTGGAGGATGCCGGCCAGGTGGACACGGCCGTGCTCGATGCCGACGGAAGCCAGCTTGTGACGCTGGATCTGAAGCAGCCGGGCAGCTACGCCATGCTCTGCTTCGTCAGTGACCGCCAGGGTGGCCCGCCGCATTCGATCGGCGAGGGGATGCTGGGCGAGATCGAGGTCGAGTAGCAGGCGCCGCGCCAGGGGCATCGTAGGCTTGCGAGGTGGCCAATCCCTCCGGATCGCTCTCGCGGGCGCAGGCTGCGGAGTTCGCCGAGAGATGGCTGCCGGCGTGGACCGGCAACGACCCCGAGCGACTCATCTCCTTCTACGACCCCGAGGCCTTCTATTGCGATCCGGCGGTGCCTGAGGGGGTTCGCGGCGCGAGGCGATTCTCGCTTACTTCCGGGCGTTGCTCGCGCGTTTTCCCGACTGGGTGTGGCGCCAGACCGAGGCCACGCCCATGGAGGGCGGGTTTCTCAACCACTGGTTGGCGTCGGTTCCCCTCGGGTCGCACAGCGTCGAGATCCGTGGGGTTTGCACGGTTGTCTTCGCCGGGGACCTGATCGCGCGAAACGAGGTCTTCTTCGACCGCACGGAGCTACTGGCCGCCCTCTAAGGGATCGCCCGCCACGCGCAGGCCTTCAGGTTCCACGTCTGATGCCGAAAGACGACATATATGGAGGCACAGTCCTGGCTATGCCCGGGTGAGCTCGACCGCGCGCGCGTCGTCGAAGCCGGTCAGCGGATCCGGCACGCGCGCACGATCGCCGCTGCCGCGGTGGGCGCGGCGCTGGTCGGCGCAGCCCCATGGATTGGCTGGTGGATCATGCTGCTGTTCGCGGCCGCGGTGCTCAACCTGGCGACCCTTGAGTGGCGCTTCCGGCGGAGCGATCACCCCGAGCGCGTGGCGGCGACGAGCCTGCTCTTCAACCTCGCGCTGTTCGCCACCGGAGCCGCGCTGAGCGGCGGGCCCCAGAGTCCCGCCTTGCCATGGATCGTGATCCCGGCGGCGATGGCCACCACCCGCTTTCGAGGCAGCGTGGTGGTGGTGGGCGTTGCGATCACGGCCCTGGTGACATTGGGGGTGACGTTGGGCCTCGATCCCGCCGGCACACTGGATCATCCGGTGCTGACCCTGGTCACCCTCAGCTTGCTGATCAGCGTCACCGCCAGCAGCTTCGCGCTCATGAACGCGGAGTTGACACACCGCGACGCCGCCGTGCTGGACCCACTCACCGGCCTGCTCAACCGCCAGGCCCTGGAGACGCGTGCGGTCGAGCTCGAACAGCAGGCTCGCCTGACCGGCGACTCGCTCTGCTTTGTCGCCTGCGACCTCGACGGCTTCAAGCGAGTAAACGACACCCACGGCCACGACCGCGGCGACGCCGTGCTTCAGGCAACGGCCTACGAGATGCGAAAGGCGCTTCGCTCCTTCGAGCTCATCTACCGTCTGGGCGGCGAGGAGTTCCTGGTCGTGCTGCCGGGTGTCGGTCTGGAGGAGGGAATCGCGGTCGGCGAGCGGTTGCGCCGCTCACTGGCGCACGCCCGGCCCGGCGGCCTCGAGCTGACCATATCTGTCGGGGTCAGCGTGGACGCCGGCGAGCGAGCCTCCTACGACCGTCTCTTCAAGGCGGCCGACGAGGCGCTGTATCGCGCAAAGCGCGAAGGCCGCGACCGGGTCGTGGCGGCGGAGCCAATCGAGCTGCCGCAAGCCCCCGAGGCGGGAGAGCTGAGTCCCGCGACGGCCTGAGCGAGGCCGTCCCTCCGATCGCAGCGACGCCCGCTGACCTGCGAGGCGTCGACTACTTCAGCAGCTCGCGTAGCTCGGCGGTCAGTTGCTCGGTCAGCCCGGGCCTACGGTCTTCCCTCCGCTCCGACCGGCACTCGCTCGACGTCCAGTCGTGGCAGGGCGCGCTCCAGCCAGTCGGGGATCCACCAGTTGCGGTTGCCGAGCAGCTGCATCACCGCCGGCACCAGGACCATGCGGACGATGGTGGCGTCGAGGAAGATCGCCGAGGCGAGGCCGATCCCAAACAGCTTCAGGAACACCTCCGGCGTCGCGACGAAAGCGAGGAAGACGACCACCATGATCGCCGCAGCCGCGGTGATCACGCGCGCGGTCTTCGCCAGCCCGTCGGCAACTGCTCGCCGAGTGTTTCCGTCCTTGAGGTACTCCTCGCGAATCCGCGAGATCAGGAACACCTCGTAGTCCATCGAGAGGCCAAACAGAATCGCGAACATCATCACCGGCATGAACGGAGCCACCGGCACCTCGTGATCGATGCCAATCAGCTCGCTGACCGCCCCGCCCTGGGCGACCAGGGTCATGACCCCATAGGCGGCGGAGACCGAGAGCAGGTTCATGATCGCGGCCTTCAGCGAGATCAAGGGTGAGTGGAAGGCAACCAGCAGCAACAGGAACGAGAGCCCGACCACTCCGGAAATAAACAGCGGCATGCGGTCCTTGATGTACTCGCTCTGGTCCTCGAGCGCCGCAGTGACCCCTCCGACATGGGCGGTGATACCCGTGCCCTCGAGCTGCTCGGGTATGACGTCGTCGCGCAGGCGCTTGACCAAGTCCTCCGTTGCCTCGTCCTGCGGGGAGGTTGTCGGGATCACGGTGACGATCGCCGCATCGCCTTGCGAGTTGATTTCGGGCGGGGCGACGAAGGCAACACCGGGCTCCCCTCGTAGCTCCTTCGCGAAGGCATCGATGTCCGCGCTCGCTTCCCGGTCGGGGAGCTCGGCGGCGATCACCAGCGGTCCGTTGGTGCCCGGTCCGAACCCCTGCGTATTCAGGTCGTAGGCCTGTCGGGTCATCGTGTCGGGCGGATCGTTGCCGGCGTCGGGGAAGCCGAGTCGCATCCCCAGCGCTGGGGCTGCCAGTGCCAGCAAGACGGCGGTTGCGGAGATCGCCGCTATCCATGGGCGGCGCTGGACGGCGTGGCTCCAGCGTGCCGCGGGTGACTCGGCGTCCCCCTCGGCCCTCAAGGTTCGGCCCAGGAGGGGAATCCGCAGGCGGTCGACCCTGGGGCCGAGGTACGAGAGCAGCGCCGGCAGCAGGGTGAGCGCGGCGAGCATCACCACGAGCACCGCGAGGGAGGCCGAGATCGCCACCCCGTACATGTAGGGCAAGGCGGTCAGCATCAGCCCCAGGACTGCGATCACGACGGTGAATCCCGCGACGAGCACGCTGCGCCCCGCGGTGCTCACCGCCTCGACGACCGCGTCGTGGCGATCCTTGCCCGCGTTCATCGCGGCGCGGAATCGAGTCAGGACCAAGAGCGCGTAGTCGATTCCGACGCCGATCCCGATCAGGCCCGAAACGGCCGTCGTCCAGTCGGGAACGTCAACGACGTTGGCAAGCAGGGCGATCAACCCGGCGGACGAGATCCCCAGCCCGACCAGGGCGATCGCCAGCGGCAAACCGGCGGCAACCACCGAGCCGAAGGCGATCAAGAGCACGATCGCGGCCCCAGCGAACCCGAGTCCCTCAGGGCTTGCGCCCTCCTGCGCGCGATAGATCGGATCGCCGCCAAGCTCGATCTCGAGCCCGTTGCCGCTGTTGCCTTCGGCCGCCGAGACCAGCTTTTCGCCGTCGTCCTTCTCGATCTCCCAGCCGGGAGCGGTCAGGGGCATCGTGGTCGAGACGATCGTCCGGTCCTCCGAGATTCGAAGCGGAGTCACGTGGGGTTCGACGTGCTTGACCTCCTCGGCCTCCTGGAAAAAGCCCTGGAGCTGCTGCTCCGCCTCGGCCGGGCTGGAGAAGCCGTTCTCATCCTTAGCGACGACGTAGACCTCCTGGCCCGAGTAGCCGTCGAAGCGCTCCTCGGTGAGGTCGCTTGCGGCCTTTGACTCCGACCCGGGCGTGTCGTAGTCAGCGTTGAACTCCCCCGCCAAGGAGGACCCGACGCCGATGATCACGACCATCGCCGCGATCCACGCGAGGACGATTCGACCCCGGCGGCGGTAGGCGAGATCCCCCAAGCGCGCGAGCATCGTGTCGCCGTGGGCGGCGACCGGATTACGGGATGGGGTTGGATTCATCTCGTCTCCTTGGGCAACGCTTGGCTTCGTTCCTGTTGGTTGGACCCCGACACGACCGGAAATTCATCGCGCGTATATCAAGTCCCCGACCGGCGATCGAGTCCCCGATCCCCGGCGATGCGCTCGGGAGCTACGTCTGGATGCTCGTGACTTTCGACGTGTATGGGACGTACAAAGTCATAGTGACGCTCAGCCGGCCGAAGAGGACGGCCTCGAGCTAGTGACCGGCGCCGGCCTCGCCGCCCGGTTCTCCTTGGCCCAGCGAACGATCCTGCGTGAGTCGCTGATCACCTCGCCGTCGTCGAGGACCAGGATCGGTACCTCGTTGGTGCCGCTCAGGCGCTTGACCTCTTCGCGGTCGGCCGAGCGGCTGCGCCAGGTCCACGGCATCAGTCGGTACCCGCCTACCGTCTTCAACTCGTACTCGTACCCGGCGTCCTCGAGCGCTTTGCCTGCCGCCGCACACGGATGCGCAAGCCGAGGCCCGCTTGTCTTCTGGCCGCAGGTGTAGAGAACCACCGCCTGCCAGCCTAGCTCAAACTTCGCCGTCGCTTAATGGTCGTTATCAGGACCAAATGCCGGGTAAGCGTTGAGCGGCATGGAGGCTTCTGCTCGCGCAGAGGACGCTGACGGGCTCGGCACGATCCGGACCCGCGTTCCGGGCCGGCTGGACCGACTGCCGTGGTCGCGCTTTCACTGGCGGGTGGTCATCGGCCTCGGCATCGTCTGGATCCTCGATGGGCTCGAGGTCACGATCGTCGGCTTTCTCGCGCCGACCCTCGTCACCCCGGGGAGCGGCATCGAGTTCACCGACTCCCACATCGCGCTGGGCGCAATCGCTTTACGTCGCTGGGGCCTGTGTTGGAGCGCTTTTCTTCGGGCAGCTCACCGACCGCTTCGGTCGTAAGCGGCTCTTCCTCATCACCCTGTCCCTCTACCTGCTCGCGACCGTCCTCACCGCCATCGCCTGGACGCCGTGGTGGTTCCTCGCCATGCGGTTCTTCACCGGCGCCGGCATTGGCGGCGAGTACGCGGCGATCAACTCCGCGATCGACGAGCTGATTCCGGCTCGAGCCCGAGGTCGCACCGACCTGATCATCAACGGCTCCTTTTGGGTGGGATCCGCCCTTGGCGCGGTCGCTTCGATCTTTCTGCTCAAGGAGTCGCTGTTCGCGCTGGACGTGGGCTGGAGGATCTCGTTTGCGCTGGGCGCCACCCTGGGGACTGGGCATCCTCCTCATTCGCCGCAACCTGCCGGAGAGCCCACGCTGGCTGTTCATCCACGGGCGGGAGGACGAGGCGGAGCGAATCGTCGACGAGATCGAAGCCGAGATACGTGAGGAAACCGGGCAGGAGCTCCCGGAGGCCGAGGACGAGATCACGGTGCGCCAGCGCCGGCACATCCCGTGGCGCGACATCGCCCGAACGGTCTTTAAGACCTACCCCAAGCGGGCCGTCCTCGGCCTATCGCTGTTCGTCGGCCAGGCGTTCATCTACAACGCGGTCACGATCACCCTCGGCCTGACGCTGACGACGTACTTCGGTGTCGGGGCCAACAAGGTGGGGCTCTTCTATGCGGTCTTCGCCGCGGGGAACTTCCTCGGCCCCCTCGTGCTCGGTCGGCTGTTCGACACCGTGGGGCGCAAACCGATGATCGCCGGGACGTACCTGATCTCGGCCGTCATGCTGGTCGGCGTCGCAGTGCTGTTCAGCGGCTGCGAGCAGAAGACCTGCGAGGGCCAGTTCAGCGACTGGGGGGTCACGCTGGCGCTGGCCGCCACCTTCTTCTTCGCCTCGGCAGGGGCCAGTGCCGCCTATCTGACGGTCAGCGAGGTCTTCCCGATGGAGATCCGGGCGCTGGCGATCGCCTTCTTCTATGCGGTTGGGACAGCGATCGGCGGGATCACCGGCCCTCAGGTGTTCGAGAGGCTGGGCTCGACCGACACCTCCGGAGTGGTGACCGCGTACATCATCGGGGCGGCGGTGATGGCCATCGGCGGGATCGTCGAGATCTTCCTGGGCGTCCGCGCCGAGCAGCGTCAACTCGAGGACATCGCCAAGCCGATCACGGCCGAGGAGGCCGAGCGAGAGGGGCGCCCGCGGGCGAACCCGATGAGGCGGCACGTGAGGCCGAGCGCCGCCACCGTGCTCGTCTCGATCGCGAGCGGATGGGGCTGCGACGGTACCGCCCCGGGCCCGGATCGGCGTCGTTCTCTCCGTTCTTCAGCCATCCGGCCGAACAGCGCCCGAATGGCTGGACCGAGAGATCGGGATCATCTCGCGAGCGCTCCGGGAGCACGGCGAGCTGGGCCGCGACGAGCTCGCCCGGCGCACCGGCGCGCGCTACTGGGGCCCGGGCCGCTTCGGTGCCGCCCTCCGCGCGGCGGTTGCGGAGGGGGCTGCGCGACGGGTGTCGCGTTCGCGGTACGCAGCTCCGAATGGCGGCGGGACGGGCTCGCAGGCGACGGCTTAGCCGGGGGCGGCGGCGATGCTCTCCTGCCGGCTGATGGGTCACAAGTTCGAGTTCTGGGCGGAGGGGGAGACCCTGCGCTGGGAGTGCGGGCGCGGATGCGGTGCCGGCGGCGAGAAGAGCTATGCGAGTGCCGCCGATGCCCAGCGCTACGCCCGCGCCTTCGAACGCCGCGACAGCGATGACATCGGCCGCCGGCCCACGCTCTCCCTCCTGCCGCTTTGGTTGGGGCGCCGGGCGAGCAGGAAGTCGTCTCGGCGGACTGGAAGCCCCTAAAGGGGCCGGGCTGGCGCATCACTCGGCCGTGGGCCGAGCTTCGCGCCAATGGGCGCGATCAGCTGCCCGCCGCCGACTCCATCTCAGCCATGCGCTTTGACATCTCCTCCGGGGGGATGTCCTCGACGTGCGTGGCGACGTCCCAGTGGTGGCCGAAGGGGTCCTCGAAGCTCCCGCGCCGGTCGCCGTAGAACTTCTCCTCGACTGCTTGAAGCGGCTTCGCGCCCGCCTCGACCGCCCGGTCGAAGGCCGCATCCGCGTCCTCCACGTAGACGTGCAGCATCACCGGCGTGCCGCCGATCGATTTCGGGCCGTGAGCGTTCATCTCCGGGTGCTCGTCGGCGAGCATGATCACCGAGTTGCCGACCTCGAGCTCGGCGTGGCCGACCTTGCCCTCAGCGGCGTCCATGCGCATCCGCTCGCTGGCGCCGAGCACCGACTTGTAGAAGTCGATCGCCTCGGCCGCGCCGTCGACGATCAGGTAGGGAGTGACTCGCGGATAGTCCTTCGGGATCGGCTCCACCATTGCGTTCGCACCTCCTTGGTCGGATCGGGCAGGCTTCCCACACCCTATCGCCAGCCAGTGGTCGGCCGAGGGTGGCGAAGTCCGCCTGCAGCAGGCCAATAGGGTCCGGCGATCGACGGGCTGACCCATCCGTTTCAGCGCTGGCCACGAAGCCGGCGGCGGCTGGCGCTGGTGGTCGTCGCGATCGCCGCCCTGCTCCCCACCGTCCTGGGGGCGGTGAGTAAGCCGCTGCACGAGGACGTGACTGGGGAGAGCATTATCGACTTCGAGCTCGCCGGATCGGTTGACCGGGCCGACGAGATCCTCGGCGCCTGGCGAGACGAGGACGTGATCGACAACGCGAAGGCGATCCAGATATTCGACCTCGTCTACCCGCTCATCTATTCCGCCGCGCTCGCCGGCGCATGCGTCGCCGCGGCGGGGGCCTGGCATCGGCGCGGGCGCCCGCGCTGGGCACAGCTCGGGATCGCGATGGCCTGGGTGGCGTTCGTGGCGGCGGGGTTCGACTACGTCGAGAACCTCGGTCTCGGGATCTCGCTGTGGGACGAGCCGATCAGCCCTTGGCCGCAGGTGGCGTTGGTCGCTGCGCTCTGCAAGTTCGCCGGCATCTACGCGTCGCTGCTCTACGCCTTGACCGGGGTCGTCGCCGGCCTTCGCCGGGTCGAGAACCACCAAGTCATCGCCTAGGCGGTATCGGTAAACATGTCGGCGTGGCGTCGTACTCCGTGAACGATCGTGCCGTCAGCCGTGCCAAGCGCATGATCGAGGCTCATCAGTACGTGCTCGAGAGCGACTGGGGCGAGGTCCAGCCGAGCGCTGAGGAGGAGAACGCGTTCCTCGAGTCGCATTCCTGGGACGAGTACGCCGAGTGGCATCTCGGCCTCACCGATGGGGCATCGGAGGAAACCAAGGCGAGGTATGCGTTCGTCTACGGAGACTTCCGGCGCCTTCACCGCAGCGGGCTGATCGCCTGCCATTACAGGGCCGCCGAGTGGCGCCACAAGGAGGTAGAGCTCGCCGCCCACGAGCTGCTCCAGCTGCTCGACCGAACCGCGGCATGAGCACGGGTCCGAGCTGCACCCCATCTCACGACCGTCGCCGACGCCTCTCGTCGTCCGCTCGCCGCCAATCGAGTGAAGGATTGAGCACGTCATAGGGTGCCAACCGCGCACTCGACTGCGTGTTCGCGGTCGGCGCCCCTTGGGGCGTCAGGAACGGATACGCTGTCGGGCAGCCTTGGGGTTCGGGAGGAGGAAGAAGTGATGAAGACGGGTGCGGCCGGCGCGAAGTGGGCATCGATGGGGGCCGTCCGAAGGTCAGCGCTGCTTGTTGCTCTTGGCCTGCTTTCCCTGCCCGCCGGCGCGCTGGCGCACCCGGAGCGCCCCTCCTACTGGCCCAACCCCAGGCCCGATACTGCGGTGACTCCGGCAGCCGGCGGCAAGGTGCCGAGCGCGCGCTCGCTCGACACGGCCGTCAGCGGCGCTGGCCCGGGGGACGTAAGGGTGGTCTGCCAGGGCGCCAATGCCAGCGTCTCCATGGACAGGCTGCGCGATGCGCTCGAGATCGCCAAGCAGGGGTTCCGGCTGCGCCCCAGCGAGCCCAAGACGGTCTACACCAACCAGCGCGCGAACCAACTGCTCAGCACCAACAACTCCCTGTCGCACAAGTGCAGGTACCACTCGGTTCAGGCAGCGATCAACGCGTCCGGTAACAACGACCGGGTCGTGATCATGCCCGGTCGCTATACGGAGCCCGCCTCGCGGGCGGCGCCGACCGACGATCCTCGCTGCGCCCCGAGCCTGTACCAGACGCAGGCCAACGGTCAGAGCGCGCCGAGCTTCGAGTACCAGGCGACCTGTCCCAACGACCAGAACCTGATCTACGTCCAGGGCCGCGCGGTCGCAGGGCCGCCGCCGGACCCGCCGCTCGACAACCGCCAGGGGATCCCGGCGGTTGAGCTCGGCCCCTGCGTGCGCTGCAACCTCCAGATCGAGGGCTCCGGGCCGAGGCCCGAGGACGTGATCCTCGACGCGGGCAAGAACTACATCAACCCGCTCAATGCCGGCGCGAAGCCGGGCGCGGCCCTCGGGCGGTGCGACAACCCGGACAATTGCTACACGAAGCACGTCGTCCTGCGCGCCGACCGCGCCGACGGGTTCGTGGCGAAGAACCTCCTGACTCGCGGCGGGCGCGAGTTCGGCATCTACACCGAGGAGATCGACGGCTACCTGCTGGACAGGACAAAGTTCTTCTGGAACGCCGACTACGGTCAGCTTTCGTTCACGTCCGACCATGGGTCGATCCAGAACTGCGACGGATTCGGGTCGGGTGACTCGGTCGTCTATCCCGGCGCCGCGCCCGAGACCGGTTCACAGGCGGACACGTCGTTCTATCCGGACGCCCCCAGGTACAACACCACGGTCGCCCGGTGCGACCTTCATGGCTCCGCGCTGGGCTACTCCGGCTCGATGGGGAATGCCGTGCGGATCACCAACAACGACATCTACGGCAACGTCACCGGGATCGCGAGCGACACCCTGTCGTCCGCTGGGCACCCCGGCTTCCCGGCCGACTCCTCGCTGATCGACCACAACCTGATCTACTCGAACAACCTCGACCTGTACGTGGACAACCCGCCGGTCGAGCCGATCGTTCCGGTGCCGCTCGGCACGGGAATCATCTACCCGGGGATGAACGACGCCCGCGTTCACCACAACCACATCTTCGACAACTGGCGGTTCGGGACGATGCTGTTTGCCGTCCCCGACGCCCTCACCTCGGCGGGCGGGGCCGAGGGGAACGTCAACCCCGGGATCTCGTGCCCGGGAGCGCCCCAGAACGGTTTGTCCACCTCATGCAACAACCAGTTCTTCGCCAACGTGATGGGCAGGCCGCCGGCCGGGTTCAAGTTCCCCGCGGCGCTCGACGCGTTCGGCGCCGACCACTCGACCGGCCCCGGTCCCAAGCCCAACGGGACCGACTTCTGGTGGGACGAGTTCTCGGGCAACACCAAGAACTGCTGGTTCAACAACATCGGCTTTGACGGAACCCCGGGCAGCATCACCGGCCCCGGGAGGGGCGCACCCCCGGCGGTGCTGCCGTCGAACTGCTCCAACAGCGTGGGAGGCGGCGATTCCGTCAAGACCCAGTACCTGATCGAGTGCTCGAACGGGCCCGACGACGACACCGGACCCACCGACTGCGACTGGTGGCGGCCCGCCCCGCAGCCGGGGACCGCCGCCGCGGCGCGCGCGGGCGCGGAGCAAACGACCGCGTTCCGGCGCTACGCGCGGACCAAGCAGGCCCACGATCTACTCGATCGGATGAAGGACCTGGCCGCAGTTGAGGGCCACCCCTAGGTCGCCGGCGAGCGTCCTCGCGCTGGCCCTGTTCGCCGCCGCGGCCGCCGGCTGCGGCGGCAAGGCAACCGATGAGAGCTCAGACGCCCAGCCCGTCGGCGAGCAGGTGGGGGGATCGGTGGCTGCCCTGGCCCAGTGTCGCGACTGGAACGCGGGCACCGACGCCGAGAAGCAGGCGACGATCGCCGACATCCGCAGCTCGCTGACGCCACAGAGCCAGGAGGAGTCGGGCACCTCGCTCTCCGACGAGCGCGCCTACGAAGTGTTCGAGCAGTGGTGTGCTGAGGACTTCGCTCAGGGCTTCAAGCTCTACAAGGTCTACGCGCGGGCTGCGGCGCTCGCGCCTCTCGACCCGTAGCCCGCGCCGTCCTGGTCCACGGCCGCGCCAGGGGCGGGCCGGCGATCCCGAACCGTCGCAAGCGCTCCCTGCCCCGGCCGGATCGCGATGTTGCGGCGTTTGGTGGGCTCGAACCCCGAGCTCGCAGCTCGCAGCTCGCAGCGAGTGAGCACGATTCGAAGCACGATCTGCATCTCCAGCATCGCGAAGCTCGCGCCGATGCAGCGCCGCCGCCCGCCTCCGAACGGGATCCACGTGTAGGTCCCGGGGGACTCCTCGAGGAAGCGCTCGGGGCGGAAGTCGTAGGGATCCGGATAGATGTCGGGGTCGTGGTGGACGAGATATGCGTTCGGCACCAGGCACACCCCGGTCGGATAGCGCCAGCCGCCGACCTCGAATGGCTTCTTGACCAGTCGCGGCTCGACGTTGGGCAGGACCGGGCGCCGGCGCAGCGTCTCCTGGATCGTGGCGACGACGTAGGCGTCCTCGCCTGAGTCCACTTCCTCGACCAACCGGGAGAGAACCCGCGGCAGGCGGGTCAGCCGCTCGAAGGTCCAGGCGAGTGACGACGCTGTCGTCTCGTGGCCTGCGACCAGGAGGGTCATCAGCTCGTCCCGCAGCTCCTGGGCTGACATCGGTGAATCGTCCTCGTGGCGCGCTTCGAGCATCATCGCCAGCACGTCCTCGCGGGCGCCGTTGCCCGCGCGGCGCTCGTCGATCAACTCGAACAGCAGCGCATCGGTCTCCGCCTGCATGCGCGCGAAGTGCGCAAACGGGCCGACCTTCTCGAGGATGCGCGTGATTCGCCCGTCCGGATTCGGGCGGCGTGAGGCTGATCGGCAGATCCCCGAAGGCCAGCATGCTCGCGAGCCGCTCGCGGAGCGCATCCATGCGCTCGCCGGGGTCGAGGCCGAACACCGCCCGCAGGATGATCTCCAGGGTCAGGCGCTGCATGCGAGGCTGAAGCTCGAAGCTTTCGTCGCGGGGCCAGCTCTCCACCTCGCGCTCGGCGGCTTCGGCCATCAGTCCGCTCAAACGCGCCATCTTCTCGCCGTGGAAGGCGGGCAGCACCAGCTTTCGCTGCTCCATGTGCGCGCCCTCGTCGAGCAGGATCACGGAGTTCTTGCCGACCAGCGGCTCCAGCACGCGGGCGCCTTCGCCGGGGTGAAGGACGTCCGGCGGGGCCATGAAGACCTCTTTGACCTCCTCCGGGTCGGAGAGGACCACGAACGGCGGCGAGCCGGGAAAGCGGGTCGTGAAGCGCTTGCCGTAGCGGGATCGCATGCGCTCCAGGTAGGGCAGCGGGCGACTCCATACCCCGATGGCCTGGATCAGGCTCGGATACCGGGGCCCGGGGGGTAGAGCTGCGCGCATGACGACCTCCTCTGGGTACTAAAGCATCTCCGATTGGACGCGGCGCCGTGTGTGACGG
Source organism: uncultured Actinomycetes bacterium (assembly GCA_963755775.1). GTDB lineage: Bacteria > Actinomycetota > Thermoleophilia > Solirubrobacterales > 70-9 > AC-56. The sequence goes on from CAVWKY010000004.1 coordinate 33,025, forward strand.
TGCGCACGCCTGTGCGGCTCCGTATATTACGCGCCTGGTCACGGGGAACTCCGGCCCTGAATCAGCTGATTGTCCCGGTCGCCGCCAGGACGAGCACCAGGATGCCCAGGGGAATGCGGTAGGCGACGAAGACGCGCAGCGAGTGTCTCGCCAGGTAACGCAACAGCCACGCGATCGCGGCGTAGCCGGAGACGAACGCGAGTGCAGTCGCGATCATGGTCGCGGCGACCGACGCCTCACCGCCGCCGCCGATCTCGCGCAGCTCGAACAGCCCACTGAGCACCACGGCCGGCACCGACAAGAGGAAGGAGTAGCGCGCGGCTGCGGCGCGGTCGAAATCGAGGAAGAGGCCGGCGGAGATCGTCGCCCCCGAGCGGGACACACCAGGAATCAGGGCCAGCGCCTGCGCCATGCCGATCACGAAGCCATCACGGCCCTTCATCTCCGGAAGCATGCGCTTGTGCGTGCCGGCTCGCTCGGCGAGGAGCATCACGAATGAGAAGAGGATCAGCGCGGAGCCGATCAGGTACAGGTCGCGGGCGCCGGACTCGATCTGGTCCTTGAACGCGAAGCCGAAGATCGCGATCGGGATCGTGCCCAGGACGATGAACCAGCCGAGCCTCGCGTCCTGGCTGCGCCCCCCGGCGGGCGCGCGAAGCTCGCGTGTCCAGGCCGCGGCGATCCGCCAGAGGTCTTGCCGGAAGTAGACGAGCACGGCGGCCATCGTGCCGAGCTGGATCACCGCCGTGAATCCGGCCCCGGGGTCGTCCCACCCCAGCAGCGCGGGCACGATGCGAAGGTGCCCGCTGGAGGAGATGGGCAGGAATTCCGTCAGCCCCTGGACGAGGCCGAGGACGATGGCCTCGATCGCACTCACGGCGCCGGAAGGCTAGTGGCTCGGGAAGGCGCCAATGACGGGGTGCGACCGATGCGGGTGGGATACTGCCGCCCGCGGCGGGGTACACCCGCTCGGAAAGGAGACCCAATGGATCGCAGTAGGGAGTGGTTGGCGCCGCTCACGGGCGTTGCCTTTGTCGTGGTCGGAATCATCGCCTTCATCATCAGCGGGGAGCCGAAGAGTGCGGACGACCCGGTGAACGAGGTCGTCGAGTACTACCTCGACAACAAGGACTCCGTCCAGATAGGTGCGGTCGTCGGAATCGCCGCAAGCGTGCTGCTGATCTTCTTCGGCGCCTATTTGCGCAAGGTACTGCGCGCTGCGGCCGGCGAGGGGGACGTGCTGTCCGTGGTCTCGTTCATCGGGCTGGTGATCATCGCGATCGGATTCGCAATCGACGGCACGATTGCTTTCGCACTCGCCGAGGCTGCCGACGACATCGATCCGATCGCGGTGCAGGCGCTGCAGGCCCTCTGGGACAACGACTTCCTGCCGATCATGCTCGGCGTCCTCGCTTTCCTGTGGGCGACCGGGCTGTCAGTAATCAAGACCGGCGTTCTCCCCAAGTGGATCGGCTGGGTGATGATCGTGCTCGGGATCCTCGCCGTGACGCCGATCGGGTTCGTCAGCTTCCTCGGTGCCGCAATCCTGGTGCTGGTGATCAGCATCCTGTTGTCGCTGCGGCTTCGCTCGGGTCCCCCGACTGCCGAGAGGGTCGGCACTCCCTAACCGCTGAACTAAGACCTCACGCACCGGGGCCGTATCTCCCTGTGGGGAGGTGCGGCCCCTCGCAGTTGGCCGGCGACTCCTCCGATGGATAGGCTCGAAGGCCGGAACGAGGAGGATGACCCATGGCGACCGCTGAGCACCCCGCTGACGCGAGCGAAGCGCTCCAGCACCTGGCCGAGTTTCCGCTGATGGAAGCGCTGTTCGGCCGGCGCTCCCGCCGCTTCGCGCTCGGAGACGAGATCCCGGACGGGCCGCTCGCCTACAAGTCGAAGCACGAGCCGCTGCCGCTGACGGAGCTCGAGCGGGCGCTGGTCCTGGCCGCGATGGGGGGGACCACGGGGTGGCACTACGGGATCACCCGCCATGCTCGCTATGCGCCGCACGTCGCCAACTACCCCAGCGCCGCCGCGGGACGAACCTTTCCCTCGGCCGCCGGCTTCCACACGGTCGAGCTGTTCTTCACCGACGACTCCGGCACGTACTTCTTTCCGACCCGCGATGCGGGCGCGCTGGTCGACCCTGCGACCGAGGAGATCACTCCCGAGCTGATGGTCGAACGGCATCTGGCGCGAATTCGCCGGCTCTCCCACGATCGGATCCACCTGCCCGCCGAGGAGCCGTACGTGGAGGGCCACAACACGTGGTGCGCCAACGTCCCGGGCTCGCTGCTGGTGATCCCGGTCGCCGACATCGCCCAGATGTTCCTCGCGATCCTCTGCTTCTTCGCCCAGAACGGCTACTGCATCTACGACGACGTCAACGACCGGCGGATCCCCGGGATCGAGCGCTTCTCCGGGATCGTGGACGTCGACGAGCCGTTCCCGCTCACGTTCACCGAGCAGTACGGATTGACCGAGGCCACCGCGGAGCTGGCGACGAGCTGTTACGCGGGCGTGCTCACCCTCCAGGCGATGGGGCTGGGTGGCTGGATGTTCGACGGCATCGACCGGTTCACGATGCTCGGTGCCTCGGGCGACCCCGAGGTGCCCGGCTTGGGGTTTCGCTACGACGAAGACGACCGCTGGTCCACTCCCAACCCCACCGGGCTCGAGGGAGTGTTCGAGGCCTTCTGCCCGCCTCACTACAAGGACATGGCCGCGGCGGTCGAAACGCTGGCGGAGCGGAAGTTCGGCTCGCGGTGGCCCTCACAACGAGGAAACTCCTGGCGCGTGGAACGAAAGCGCCGCGATCCGGGGTTCCGCGGAGCGGTTCAGCGACGAGTTCAAGGAGTGCGTCTCGCTTCAGGCCCAATATGTGTTCGACACGTTCGGGAAGGTCCCGGGCACGGTCCCGAGCGTGTTCCTCCTGAACTACGTGCAGGCGCACCACCTCGATCTCGACTTCTACGACCGCTTCTTCAGGCCGGGCGCCTACCTGGACACCCACAGGGACCACATGAGCCGCTGGCACGGCCAGACCTGACGCCGCGGGCGTACGCCAGGTTCCGGATGTATTGGCGGTTAGTGCTCTCGCTGTCGGCGTGCGGCGAACACGATCACCGGCACCGCGATCGCGGCCAGGACCAGGGCTCCGGCAACCCTGCCACGGGCGAGCAGCAGGGCTTCGGTCACGACGAGGGCGATCGCGAGTGTGAGGGTCAACGTCGGGACAGCGTGAGCGTGCAGGGTCAAGCGTCGCGGCAGCGCCTCGCCCACTGCTTCCGGATGCTCGCGATCGAGCGGATGGTGGCAGGCCGCCCAGTGGCCGTTTCCGTGGTCCACCAGCTGCGGCTCCACCTCGGAGCAGATCTCGGTCGCGTAGGGACAGCGGGTATGGAAGCGGCAGGCGGCCGGGGGGTTGGCGGGACTCGGCAGATCGCCCTCGAGCACGAGCGGCTCGCGCGCCGCGTTCTCCTTCGGGTCCGGGATCGGCAGCGAGGCCAGCAGGGACAGCGTGTAAGGGTGGATCGGCCGGTTGTAGACACTCCTCGGCGGGGCCGATCTCGACGATCTTGCCCAGGTACATGACCGCGATCCGGTCGGAGACGTGGCGGATCACGCCGAGGTCGTGGGCGACGAAGATGTAGGTGAGCTTGAACTCCTTCTGGAGGTCGTCGAGCAGGTTGATGATCTGGGCCTGGATCGAGACGTCCAGCGCCGAGACCGGCTCGTCGGCGATGATCAGCTTCGGCCGCAGCGCCAGCGCCCGGGCGATTCCGATCCGCTGGCGCTGGCCGCCCGAGAACTCGTGCGGGAAGCGGTTGAAGTGCTCCGCTCCGAGCCCGACCCGCTCGAGCAGCTCCTGCACCTGGTCGCTTCAGCTCCCGGCCGGAGGCGAGCCCGTGCAGGCGCAGGGGATCGCCGACGATCTGCCCAACCCGCTTGCGCGGGTTGAGCGATGCGTAGGGGTCCTGGAAGATCATCTGCATCTCCCGGCGCAGCGGCCGCATCGCCCGCACCCCGCAGCCGGACGATCTCCTCGCCCTCGAATCGCACCGAGCCCGAGGTCGGCTCGAGCAACTGCAGGATCACGCGGCAGAGCGTGGACTTGCCGCAGCCCGACTCGCCGACGAGGCCGAGCGTCTCGCCCTCGGCGACGTCGAAGCTGACGCCGTCCACGGCGCGGACGCGGCCGACTTCGTGGTCGAAGATGATCCCGATCTTGATCGGGAAGTGCTTGACGAGGTCGCGCACCTCGACGAGCGCTCCGTTCGCAACGATCGCCCGGGGCGGGCGCGGTCTCGACGGCCGGTTCGCGCATGTCGTTCATGCTGCCGGCGTCTCCAGTCCGAAGCGGCCCTCTTCGACCACCCGCAGGGCCCTCTTCTGCTCTCCCGAGAGCCAGCAGCGGTCGGCGTGGCCCGGCTCGCCGCCGCGCACCTCGAGCTCCGGCACCTCGGTGCAGCGTTCGAAAAGCGTGCGGGCAGCGGGGGCGGAAGTGGCAGCCCTGCGGCGGGGCGAGGAGCGACGGAGGCTGGCCGGTGATCTGCGAGAGCCGCTCGACGCGCGGGCCGGTCCGGCCTGGCGAGCGATCCGAGGAGCCCCCAGGTGTAGGGGTGCTGGGGGTCGTAGAAGATCTGGTCGAGCGTCCCCTGCTCGACGATCCGACCGGCGTACATCACGTGCGACCTCGTCGGCGCTCTCGGCGATCACCCCGAGGTCGTGGGTGATCAGGATCACCGCCATCCCGAGCTGGTCTTGGAGCCGCTCGATCAGGGCCAGGATCTGGGCCTGGATCGTGACGTCCAGCGCCGTGGTGGGCTCGTCGGCGATCAGGATCTTCGGGTCGTTGACGAGCGCCATCGCGATCATCACCCGCTGGCGCATCCCGCCGGAGAACTCGTGCGGGTACTCGTCCATGCGCCGCTCCGGGTCCGGGATCCCGACCAGCCCCAGCAGCTCGACCGCCCGCCTCCGGGCCGCCTGCTTGGAGACGTCCTGGTGGGTGAGGATCGCCTCGAGGAGCTGCTTGCCGACCTTGTGGAACGGGTGCAGCGAGGTCAGGGGGTCCTGGAAGATCATCGCGATCTCGTTGCCGCGCACGCTCCGCAACTGCTCGGCGTCGAGCTGCGTCGAGGTCCTGTGCCCTCGAACACGATGCGGCCGGAGATCGTCGTGCGTCGGCGACCTGGTGAGGCCGAGGATCGTCATGTTGGCGACGCTCTTGCCGCAGCCCGACTCGCCGACGATGCCCAGCGTCTTGCCCCTGCTCGACCGCGAACGAGACGCCGTCCACGGCCTTGACCACGCCGTCGTCGGTCTCGAAGTGGACCCTGCAGGTCCTGTACCTCGAGCAGGCTCACTGGTAGCGCACCCTCGGGTCCAGGTACGCGTAGAGGATGTCGACGATCAGGTTGAAGATGACGATGAAGAAGGCGCCGAAGAGGACGATCCCCTGGATCAGGGGCAGGTCGGACTGGCCGATCGCGGTGACCGTCTCCTTGCCGACCCCGGGGATGTTGAACACCGACTCGGTGAGGATCGCGTTGCCCGGCCAGGAGCACGGCGACGTCGAGCCCGAGCAGGGTGACGATCGGGCGTGATCGCGCTGCGCACCCCGTGCCGCCAGATCACCCGCCGCTCCGAGAGGCCCTTGGCTCGGGCCGTGCGGATGTAGTCCTCGGACATCACGTCGATCAGCTGCGAGCGCAGATAGCGCGCGTAGATCGCCGCCGTGGCCGCGGCAAGCACCAGCCAGGGCAGGATCAGCGAGCCGGCCTTGCCGCTGAACGTCTCGGCGTCGTTGTAGCTGCCGATCCCGGGGAAGATCGGGAACTGCCCCACGTCCTTGGCGAACAGGTAGAGGGCGACGAGCCCGAGCCAGAAGACGGGGGCCGAGATGAAGGCCAGGGTGGTGATCATCGTGGCGCGGTCGAGCAGCGACCTTCGCCTCACCGCCGAGATGATCCCGACGGGAATCGCGATCGCCAGCCAGATCACCACCGCCCCGGTGACCAGGAAGATCGGTCGCCGGAAGGCGGTCGAAGATGATCTCCCGCACCGGCTTGTTGTTCTGGAAGATGCTCGTGCCGAGGTCGAAGGGGCCGTCGACGCCCTTCTCCTCGTTCTTGTACGGGCGTGAACACCCCCGCCATGTAGCGAAGGAACTGCTGGTACTTGGGGTCGTCGAGGCCGAGGGACTCCCGGATCAGCTCGATCTGCTCCGCGGATGCGGCGCGGCCGGCCCGCAGCTTCGCCGGGTCGGCGGTCGGGAAGATGTAGAAGATCGCGAAGACGACTGCGCTACAGATCACCAGCAGCACGATCGACCAGAGAATGCGCCGGATGATGTAGCGAAGCATCTTGTCTCAAGCGGAAGGGACCCGTCGCCTGCGGCGACGGGTCCCTCTTCCTCCTGCTTCGTGTGCGCGCGTTTGCGGCCTCTACTTCAGCGACGTGAAGTTGAGGTCCCACGAGGCGTTGTTGAGGTTCACGACTCCGGCCACGTCCGTGGACTGGATCAGGGGATAGTGCTCCCAGATCCATGGGACGGCCGGCGCCTGCTCGCTGACGAGCTTGTTGACCTCGGCCCACGCCTGCGCGCGCTCGTCCGGGTCCTCGACCAGCCGCGCCTCTTCGATCGCCTTGTTGACCTCCGGGCACGTCGAGCTGCGGCCAGTTGGAGTTGTTCTCCGGGTCGATGGTCGGCCCGTAGAACGGCACGTCGAGCATCACCTGCGGGTCCCTGAAGTCCGGGATCCAGCCGACGTTCGGGCAGACCTGGCGGCTGCTGCTCGGGGACGCTGCAGAACCGCGTGTACATGATCGCGTGGTCCACGGGCCGGAAGTTGACCTTGAACCCGAGCTCCTCGAGCTGGCCCTTGAACACCTCCGCCGTCTTCTTGCCGGGCGGGATGTTGTCGCCGACCATCGAGATCTCGCACTCCGACCCCTCGCACTTGCCGCTCTCGAAGCCGGCCTTCTTCATGTACTCGGCCGCCAGCTCGGGATCCCCGTTCGGGTTGGCGAGGAAGTCCAGGCCGAACCCTTCCAGCCCGCCGGACTCCTCGAACCCGGGGAAGCCCGGCGAGATGTAGTGGGTCGCGACCGGGCCCAGCAGCGGACCGCCGCGCGTGTTGCGCAGCGCCTCGCGATCGGAGTTGGCGATCACCGCCTTGCGGACGTTGATGTCGTCGAACGGCGGCGCCTGCGTGTTCAGGGCGATGTGCCGGTATCCCGGCAACTCGGGGAGCTGGAACTGCTCCGGCTCGGCTTCCTGGGCCGCCTCCTTCTGCACGCTCGGCGTCGGCGGGAAGTCGCCGTTCACCTGGCCGTCGCCGCTGAGGATCTTCCGCGACGCGGACGCCGTGTCCGTGAATCCCTCCTGGAAGGTGATCTCGTCCAGGTACGCGGGGCGCGCAGTCGGTGTCCGGATCCCAGTTCGGGTTGCGGACCAGCTTGATCTCCTTGCCGGGCGTGTAGCCGGTCAGCTCGCCGGTCTCGGGGTCGTTCTCGACCATGTAGGGGCCGGTGAAGGCGACGTACTGGCCGTACGTGGAGGGGTTCTTCGGCGTCGAACTCCCTCGCGTACTCCTCCGGCACGGGCGCGCTCACCGGGAGCGACAGCATCTGCGCGATCACCCTGGCGATCGCGACCTTCGGCGGCTGGACCAGCTCGATCCGAAGCGTCCTGTCGTCGGGTGCGCTTACCCCCTCGATGTCAGGCGCCCCTCCGGTGGGGTTGTCGGCGGCCTCCTTCGCGGCCTTGTCGTAGCCGACGATGTCGCCGAGGCGTAGGTCGCGACGTACTGGTTCGCGACGCCCGGCAGGGTCGAGCGCTCGATCGCGTACTCGACGTCCGCCGCGGTCACCTCGCGATCCACCGGCGGGCTGAACCGCACCCCGTCGCGGATCGTGAACTCGATCGTCAGGCCGTCATCGGAGATCTCCGGCTCGCCCTCGGCGAGATCCGGCGTCGGGCTCGTTGACGTCGTCCGGCTGCCCAGCCGAGCAGGGTCCGGTGCGTCGCCTGGGTGACCATGTAGGTGAACTGGTAGTAGGCGGCGCCGGGGTCCATGTAGTCGATGTCGCCCGCCGCGAGCACCGTCAGCTCGCCGCCCTCCTTGGCGCCGTCCGGGGCCGCGGTCACCGGGGCGAACTCCTCTGGGACGGCGGTCGTGGCGGCGCCGTCGCCTCCCTCATCGTCGTCGCCGCACGAGGACAGCGCGAAGGCGAAGGCGAGCAACGCGCCCACCGGGACCAGCAGCCTGACCCACTTCAACCGCATCTCTCCATCCTTTCCGCTCGCTTGAGCTGTGTCATCTTCTCGGTCAAGTCTTCTTCGCCCTCGGGTTGAGCGCATCCTGCATCGCGTCGCCCACCAGGTTGAAGGCGAGCACGGTGAACAGGAGCGCCAGCCCGGGGAACAGCATGTACCACCAAGCGTCGCTGAAGATAGGGGTGGCGTCGGAGATCATCTGGCCCCAGCTCGGCTGATCGGTGACGCCGACGCCCAGGAACGAGAGCGCCGCCTCGTACAGGATCACCTGCGGGATCAGGATCGAGGCGTAGACGATGATCGGTGCGGTCAGGTTGGGGAGGATCTCCTTGAAGATGATCCTGGTGTTGGAGGCGCCAACCGACCTGGCGGCCTCGACGAACTCCTTCTCTCGCAGCGACAGGGTCTGGCCGCGGACGATCCGCGCCATGTAGGTCCAGCTCGTGAACGCGATCACGAAGATCACCACGCCCAGGCCGGGCTTGATCAGGCCGCCGAGGCAGCCGCCGCCGCCGCCGCCGGTCGTCGCCGAGCGTGCAGGCGGCGGCGAGGCCCGGTCGCCAGCAGCAGGTAGGGGATGGCGAGCAGGACGTCGACGCTGCGGGAGATCGCGGTGTCCACCCAGCCGCGGAGGTAGCCGGCGAGCAGGCCGGCGACGATCCCGGCCGAGCGTCGCCAGCGCGGTCGCGGAGAAGGCGACGATCAGCGAGACGCGCGCCCCGTAGATCGGTGCGGCTGAAGACGTCGCGCCCGATGTCGTCGACGCCGAAGATGTGCGCGCTGCTCGGCCCCGTGGGGGTGGCGAAGAACGGGTCGAGGGCGCCGGTGTCCCGCTCGTCGGGACCGGGCGCGCCGAAGAGCTTGACGACGAGCGGCGCGAGCACTGCGACCACGACCAGCACGACGAGGAAGATCAGCGCCGCCATCGCCAGCCGGTCCTCGCGGAATCGCCGCCAAAAGAGCTGCCACGGCGAGCGGGCGGCGATCGCCGTCGGGTCGATCTCGACGAGCTCCGCCGAGGCGCCAACCGCGGCGGGCTGCTCGCGAAGCTCACTCGCTTCCAATGTCCACTCCCTGTCGGCTCTCATGCGCGGGGTCGCCTACCGGTTGCCTGCCCCAGTACCGGAATCCGGTATACCTGAAATGCATCATAGGTCCTGCGGGAGTCAAGTGAGACACGCACAAGGATCAGGCGTGAATGATACGCCCCGGCGCCCTTCGGCCAACGTGACTCAGGGACGTATGCCTGCGGGCCCGTGCTCGGACGCGGCTAGCGGGGGGTCGGGAACTGGGTTCGCATGAAGGCGTCCCAGGCGCGGTCGGAGAGCAGCCGCCGCTGCGCGAGGGCCAGGCGCGCCGACGGCGTCACCTTGTAGCGGGTCTTCGGGCCGCCGCGAGGTGATCGCCCGCTCGATCGCCCGGGCGACGGTCTCCGGCCCTCCGCCGAGGCGCGCCAGCGGCCCCTCGTAGACCTCCGCGGTCGCCGGTGCCGACGGCGGCGTTGAACTCCGCGTAGGGGTCGTCGCCCGCCGCGTCGGCGGCGTCGATCGAGCCCGCGGCGGTCTCGCCGAACCGGGTCGTGATCAGCCCCGGCTCGATCACGACCACGTCGACGCCGAACCCGCGCACCTCGAAGCGCAGCGCGTCCGAGAGCGCCTCGACCGCGTGCTTGGTCCCGTGGTAGGCGCCGCCGCCGGGAAAGGTGAGCCGGCCGCCCATCGAGCTGACGTTGACGATCCGTCCCCAGCGCCTGGCGGCGCATGCCCGGCAGGACGAGCTGGCACATGCGGACCAGCCCGAAGACGTTGGTCTCGAACTGGGCCCTGAGGCGGTCCAGCGGCAGCGTCTCGAGCGCGCCCGACTGGCTGTAGCCGGCGTTGTTGACGAGCGCGCCCACGGCTCCCTCGGCCTCCTCGACCGCGGCCACCGCCGCCCGCATCGAGTCCTCGTCGGTGACGTCCAGGGCCAGCGTCTTGCAGCCCCGCTCGGCGAGATCGGCGATCGACTCGGGCGGCGGGCGGTCGCGTAGACCGTCCAGCCGCGCGCCGCGAGGTGCTCGGCGGTGGCGTGCCCGATCCCGGAGGAGCATCCGGTGATCAGCACGGCCTTGCGAGGCCTCGGCCATGGACGGACTCTATCCTGCGCCGCCATGCGAGCGGTCACCTTCCAGGCCCCCGGGCGAGGTCCGGGTCGAGGAGCGACCGGATCCGGAGCCCGCCGCCCCCGACGACGCGGTGGTTCGGGTCGAGGCGACGGGGATCTGCGGCTCCGACCTCCACATCTACCACGGCCGCGTCGCGATCGAGCCCGGCTTCGTGATCGGCCACGAGTACGTGGGGACCGTGGTCGCCGCCGGCGACGCGGTCAGCGAGGTCGCGGTCTCGGACCGGGTGCTCGGGCACCTACGCCACCGCCTGCGGCGGCTGCTTTCACTGCCGCCGCGCCGAGTACCACCAGTGCGACTCGGGCCGGGTCTTCGGCCACGGCGCCACGCTCGGCTCGCTACAGGGAGCGCAGGCGGAGCTTCTGCTCGTCCCGAACGCCAACCTGACCCTTCGCCGCGTTCCCGAGGGGCTCTCGGACGAGGTGGCGCTGTTCGCCGGCGACGTGGCGGGGACCGCCTACCACGCGATCTGCGGCGACGCGGCGAAGCCGGACCCGCTCGAGCCCGGGCGCCGCGGTCGCGGTGCTCGGCCTCGGCCCGGTGGGCCTGTGCGCGGTGCAGGTGGCGAGGGCGAGCGGCGCGTCGCTGGTGGTCGCGGTCGACTCGGTGGAGGAGCGGCTGCGGACGGCCGAGGCGCTCGGCGCCGTGGCGGTCCACCTGACCGAGGACGACCCGCGCGGCCGGGTGAAGGAGCTCACCGGCGGCGCGGGGCGTGGACCTGTCCGTCGACGCGGTCGGCCATCCCGAGGCGCTCGACCTCGCCTGCCGCCTGGCTCGGAAGGCCGGCACCGTCTCGGCCACCGGGGTCTACGCCGAGCCCGCCGAGGTTCACATGGGCGTGGTCTGGATCAAGGGGCTTGCCTGGCGCACCGGCCAGGCCAACGTGATCGGCCACCTCGATCGGGTGCTGGCGATGCTGTCGGCCGGGCGTGCTCGATCCCAGCTCGCTCGTCACCCACCGGATGAGCCTCGACGAGGCCCCGGAGGCGTACGCGATCTACGATCGTCGCGAGGCGCTGAAGATCGTGCTGCGGCCCTGACAGCTATCGACCGGCGGCGCTGGCGAGGGGCCGACTGGGCATGACGGCGGAGGCGGCGGGCCCGACCGACGCCAACTCCAGTTGTCGCAGACAATTGTCGTGATAACTGTCGTCCGTCAGCGACTGATGGAGACGCAAGTTGTCAGACAATCGTCGGACAACTGGAGAGGCGTCGGTCGGACCTCCGCGCCCCGCCGATTCGGGCTGTTCCCAGTGGCAGCGACCTCGACGCTAGATGTCCGGGTCGAACGGGAAGGCGAGCTGGACGTGGGTGCGGGCGACGGCGATGAACGAGCGGGTCTCCGGCGAGCCGCCGTCCAGGGGGGTCAGCTCCGCGTTGACCAGGGGGATGAAGTCCAGGTCGCCGCCGTTCAGGTAGTCGGAGAGGCGGCTGCGGTAGCCCTCCCGCGGCAGCGTCAGGTCGCCGACGATCCGGTGGCGGTCGGTCTCCAGCACCACGCGTTCGATCCGGGTCTCCATACGCTCAACATATCGGCCATTGCCCGACCTTGAGGCCGGGAAGCGCTTGGGGCCGGACAGCGCGCCCCTCGTAACGGGTGCGAGCGCATCGTGTGGGGGCGGATCGACCGGGGGGTGGCGAGCATCGAGGTCGTTTGACCACAAACGTGCGGCACGGTCGCCTGGCGCTGTGCCACATGAGCATCAGAGGCGCCAAGTCCTGCCAGACCGCACTCCTTGACCTCGGGGCGAGGGTGCCCCGCCGCCGCGGGCCTATCTGTGGCCCTGGATCTGGACCGCCTGCTGGAAGGTCGGGCGGTTGACCCAGGGGATCAGCGGCTGGGTGATCCCGCCGACCGCGCTGAAGCCGATCTTGTCGTGCTCGACCTGGGTCTGGCCGCCGTAGAGCTCGCGCGTTCGAGAGGTGCTGAGCGCGGCGCTGAGCGAGTTGAGCAGCGCGCTGCGGCAGGCGCTGACGCTGCCCTGCCCGCAGTAGACGCGCGAGTAGGGGCCCCGGACGCTCGCGCCCAGCAGGTCGCGGAGGTCCTTGTGCACGTAGCCGTACGAGCTGCTGTTGAAGGCGGAGCCGAGCCGCCCCGGGGCGTCGTGGCCAAACGGGGTCTGGTTGAACAGCGCCTGCGCCCAGCGTCGGCTTGAACTGGGCCTCGAGCAGGCGCGGCCACCAAGCGTCCATGATCCGGATCGCCCGGCGCCGTGCTCGTAGACCCCGTCCTTGTTGCGGTCGATGCGGTGGGCGCCGGCGGCGTCGCCAGGCCTTGAAGCTTCTGGAGCGCCTGCCTCCGGGCGGGGTCGGCGACCGGCTGCGTGTCGATCACCTTCAGGATCCAGGGCAGCACGCGGTCGCCGCGCAGGTCGACCGTCCCGGCATCCTCCATGTCGCTGATCAGCTGCTCGAGGGTGATCTTCTTGGTGCCGGCGATGTCGCGCCTGATGCGGTCGTCGAGCGGCTGCGACCGGTAGAGCGAGGAGTAGCCGGTGTTGTAGTCCGGCGCCTGGCGGTTGTTCCAGCTCGTGAGGAAGGCCTGGTCGACGACGCGGGGGTGCGCGCCCAGCGGCTCGATGTCCGCCGTGGCGTGTCCGGGTTGAAGTTCTGCCACAGGAACGGATCCCTGCCGAACGTCGGAAGGTTCGGGTCGACGTTGCTCGGCCGGACGGGGTTGGCGCCCGAGTTGAAGTAGGCGATGTGCTTGTCGTCGACGTAGAACCAGTTGAACGTGTAGGAGATGCGGTTCGCCGCCTGCATGAAGTCCTGGGGCGTCCGCATCTTGTTCGGGTTGTTGAAGTCGGCGAAGCCGAGCGCGGACGGGATCGACCTCGTGGAAGTAGGTGAAGCGGAGCTTCGTGTAGGCGTGCGGCTCGCCGTTGATCATCGCGCGGGCGATCACGACCCCCAGCTTGGTGCGCAGGGTGGTCAGCGTGTGGGAGCCCGCCGGGGTCTGGTCGGCAGGGGTGGGGACCCAGGAGTTGGTGCGCGTCAGGACGTCGAACGGCAGGCACTGCCCCGGAACAGGTAGTGGTCGGAGTTGATCGTCGGCGTGCCGCCGCCCGGCTCGCAGAGCTTGACCGCGTAGGTGTCGATGATGTCCTGCCCGGCCGAGGTGGCGCTCCAGGCGTAGTCGCGCCCCCGGCCAAGCTGCACGTAGAGGTTGGTGCCCGGGAAGGCCGCGCCCCGGGCGTCGATCGGCGGGCCCTGGCCGGTTGCCGGCGCGTGGATGTCCTGCTCCATCAGGATCTCCGGCGACCAGTAGCCGACCTGCGGGCCCATGACGGCGACGGGACGGCCGCTCTTCGACTCGCCGCGCCGAGACGAGCAGCGCGTTGGATGCATCGTCTCTGCTCGCTGGAGCGGCTCGAGCATCCCGGCCGGGAGCTCGCCCCCGGACTCGGCGCGCGGAGGCCTCGGCGCTCCCGCTCGCGGACTGGAACGACGTCGCCGAACTGCACGCGTGCCCGGGTCGGGCAGGGCGACCCCGCCGGCGGGCTGGCCGGCGGCTGGCCGTACGGGAAGCTCCTGCCCTGGACGGTCGTCGGCGCCTCTGGGTCGTTGAACGCCTGGAAGTCGGCCCAGACCCTCTTGCCCTGGCCGGCGCCGAACCGCTGCCTGCGCCGCCTGGAGGGCCAGCGCCGCGCCGAGCTCGCCGCCTCCGCCCTTGCCGAAGATCCCGGCGACCAGCGAGGCGATCGCGATCACGTCGGCGACCTTCCACTCGTGGCCGGGCAGGCAGATGCTCTGGGAGGGGTCGATCAACCCGTACTCGCCCGGGCAGCTTCGCCGGGTTGGCGCAGGCCTCGTTGATGAACTTGTTGACGCCGGCGACGTAGTTGGTGACGTCGCTCTGGATCATCACGCCCTGCTGCCCGTAGAGCTCGTCGGCGCGGTCGTACTGGAGCTGGAGCTCCGACTCGTTGTAGGGCGTGTCCGCCCAGATCGACGCGTCCATGGCGGCGTTGGAGCCGCCGGCGAACGACGAGAGCTGCGCCCGGGCGGCGTGGCGGAGCGCGTCGATCATGAACAGGCGGTCCTCGGCGGCGACGTAGCCGGACCCGAACATCGTTCCCCGGCGGCTCGCGCCGTAGATGTGGGGAACGCCGAAGCCTGTCGCGCTGGATCGTCACGTCGGCACGCGGGCTGTAGGTCCGTTCGACGTTGGCCGGCGTGACCCCGAAGCTCGCGTCCTTGAAGTAGTTGGTGATCTGCGCGGCGGTCAGGCCGGGCGTCGCGTAGATGCAGGTCCCTGTACATCGTCGAGCTGGCGGTCGCTGGTGTGCGGCGGGTAGGTGCCGTTGGCCTGGAAGGCGGCGATCTGCGACGCGTTCGCGTTCTTGCCCTGTGCCGGCGGCAAGACGTTGCGAAAGCCGCGGAAGTCGTTATGCCTGTACGGAGACGGAGTGGGAGCAGCGCTCGCCGCGGCCGCCGACATCGCGAGCAGGGCCCCGATAGCGATGACGATCGTGCTGAGACGCCTGAAGACCCCGAAAATCAGACTTCCTCCTCATCAGCCTGGGGGTTGACCACCGGTTTTCCGGTGGATCAGCTCGGCTCACGCGGAGCATATACCGACCCGGGCGGTGGGGCGACGGTAACGGAGGGGGCGAGGAGAGACAGAGCGCCTGGCTCGGAAGCGCCCCTGTTCCCCCGGGCGGAAATCGCATAGGTTTCGCCTGCCAGGCGGACGAACGAAGGAGTGCCATGGAGCCGAAGCACATTGACCCGGTCGAGTTCCGCGACGGCCAGCGCAAGCAATGGAATCAGGCCGCCACGGGCTGGCGCAAGTGGTCGGACTTGATCGACCGGTCGGCGAGAGTCGTCAGCGAGCGCCTGGTCGAGATGGCCGAAGTCGGGCCCGGAAGCCGCGTGCTCGACGTAGCCGCTGGGTACGGCGAGCCGTCACTCACCGCGGCTCGCGCCGCGGCCCCGGACGGCACCGTGGTGTCCACCGACATCTCCGCCGAGATGCTGGCCTACGGGCGCGAGCGTGCCGCGAACGCGGGCATCGACAACATCGAGTTCGTGGAGTCCGATGCGGCCGGCCTGGACTTTCCCGAGCAGAGCTTCGACGCGGCGTTGTCGCGCTTCGGGATCATCTTCGACCCCGACGGCGAGGGCTCCGCGGGTGTAGTTCGTCGCCTCCTGAAGCCCGGCGGGCGGATGGCGATCGGTTCGTGGGGCCAGCCCGAGCAGGTGCCGTTCATAGCGATCCCGATGGGGGTTGCGATGCAGCGCCTCAACGTTCCGCCGCCGCCGCCCGGAACCCCTGGGCCGCTTTCCCGCCCCACTCCCGAGGCCCTCGGTGGCCTGCTGGGGGGCGGCGGGTTCTCGGAGGTGAAGGTGGAGGACGTCGAGGTCACCTTCGAGTGGGAGTCCCCCGAGGAGTTCACGACCTTCGTCCGGGAGATTGCCCCCCCGATCCGGGCGATCATCGACCCCCACCCCGAGGAGGTTCAGGACGAGACCTGGCAGGCGATCACGGATGCCATCCGGCAACAGGCGGCCGATGATGGGAGCGTGAAGCTCACGAATCTCGTCCTCATGGCAGTTGGTCGGGCTTAGGTAGCGCAGGGGGAGAGCGCTCCAGCACGGCGATGAAGTACGGGATCGCCGTTTTCGCGACCGAGGACTCGGTCGATCCCGGCACCCTGGCGCGGATGGTCGAGGAGCGCGGGTTCGAGTCGCTGTTCTTGACCGAGCACACCCACATCCCGGCGTCGCGCAGGACTCCGTATCCCGCGGGCGGGGAGTTGCCACCCGAGTACAGCCGCACGTATGACCCCTTTGTCGCGCTGACGGTCGCCGCCTGCGAGACCGAGAAGCTCCTCCTGGCGACCGGCATCTGCCTGGTGGTCCAGCGGGACCCAATCATCACCGCGAAGGAGGTCGCATCGGTGGATCGGCTCTCGGGGGGACGGTTCCTGTTCGGCGTCGGGGCAGGCTGGAACGTCGAGGAGATGGAGACCCACGGCACCGACCCGCGGCGCCGCTTCTCACTGATGCGGGAGCGAATTGAGGCCATGAAGGCGATCTGGACTCAGGACGAGGCGTCCTACCACGGCGACCAGGTCGAGTTCGATCGCATTTGGTGCTGGCCCAAGCCGCTCCAGGACCCCCACCCGCCGGTCCTGGTGGGCGGCAACGGCGACCGAGTGCTGGATCGGGTGGTCGCCTTCGGCGACGAGTGGATGCCGAATCGCGTCTCCGGATTGCGGGACCGGATCGCGAAGCTCCAAGAGCTGGCGGCCGAAGCCGGACGCGATCCCATCCCAGTGACGCTCTCGGGCGCGAAGCCGGACCTCGACCTGATCGCGAGGGGCGAGGAGGCCGGCGTTCACCGCTGCGCCTTTTACATCCCGACCGCGGATGCGGGTGCGACCGAGCGCCACCTCGACCAGCTCGGCTTGGCGCTGGAGCTGTCCTAGAGCGGTGAACGGAGCGGGCTAGCCGCGGAGCGCTGCGGGCTCGCTATGCGTCGCCCCGCGGCGGCCCCGCGACGGCCCGGATGCCTGGCGATCGCCGGCTCGCGGCGGGGAGTGGGGCGTGAGGAGGGTGGGTTGTCGGCCGCCGGTGAGATGAGCCCGGACGGGGCGGCATCCGCAGGCCGCGGAGTCGTATCTGCCGGCGGAGAGGGGGTGGGCGGAACATCCACCGGGGCGGTGTTCACCGGTGCGGGTGGGGGAGTCGTCTGCACGGGGGCCGGCCCGTTGCCCACGGGGGAGGGGGGGTGAGGAGGATCGACCGGTGGCGGGGAGATGTCGGCCGGACGCCTTGGAGACAGGCCGGCTGGATCGGGTGTTCGCGGGACCTCCACTGCAGGCGGCGTGAGATCGGCCGGAGGCGTCGGAAGGTCGGCTGCCGGAGGAGTCACGTCGATAGGCCGGCTCGGCGGTGCGATGGGTCCGACGTCAACCGGCGGAGCCAGGGGGGAGAGGTCGATCGGGCCGACGTCGACCGGCGGTGGAGCGACCGGTGGCGGGTCGATCGGGCCGACGTCGATCGGCGGCGGTGAGACCGGTGGGGGATCGATGGGGCCGACGTCGATGGGAGGCGGAGCGACCGGTGGCGGGTCGATCGGGCCGACGTCGATCGGGGGCGGAGCGACCGGTGGCGGGTCGATCGGGCCGACGTCGATCGGCGGTGGTGAGACCGGCGGGGGATCGATGGGATTGACGTCGATGGGGGGCGGAGCGACCGGTGGCGGGTCGATCGGGCCGACGTCGATCGGCGGCGGTGAGACCGGCGGGGGATCGATGGGATTGACGTCGATGGGGGGCGGAGCGACCGGTGGCGGGTCGATCGGGCCGACGTCGATCGGCGGTGGTGAGACCGGCGGGGGATCGATGGGATTGACGTCGATGGGGGGCGGAGCGACAGGCGGAGGCGCAACGCCCGCCGGTGGCGGCGAGACGGGAGGCGGACTCGTGGGAGCAACACCAGGTGGCGCTGGGGCCATCCCGGGCGCCCCTGGGCCGGACGGGCCGGACGCGGTGCCGAACGGGACCTCCGATGGCCCGCCGCCGGGCACCGCATTACCGCTCGCGGTCGCGGCTTCGCCGGACTCCGACGGGCCCTTCGCCACCGCGGCGGGTGCCTGACGTAGCGCGGCGGCCGCGCTGGCCGGAGCGGTGGAACCGCTCGATCCCAAGTAGGCGACGGACGCGTCGCCGCTCGACCCTCCGAACGGGAGCCCCGTGAAAGCGACGAACGTGGCGAGCGCGAGGAAGATGATCAAGGTGCCGCTGGTCAGCGCCGTCGTCGCCCCGGCCCCCGCCAGGTAGGCGCGCAGGTGGGCTCGAGGACGGGCGACGCCCGGCGTCGAGGCGGTGTGGGCAAGGCTCGTCATCGACCGGGTCGAATTACCCAGGCAGGCGGCCTTCAAACGCTCCCGCCGGCCCTTACCGAGAAGTCCTTAGCCAATCCGAGGGTGTCCTCGGTTTCTTGCGCGGATTGGGTTACCCAGGATCTGGGTGCCGCGTCGATACCGCAGCGCACTCGTGGAGAGGGCAAGAGCCTCTGTCGCTCAGACTTCTCCGCTGTCCTCGTCTCGCTCGGTCGAGGAGATGTGGACGGGCTCACCGTACGCGGCCTGCGGGTCGTCGGGCTCCGGCTCTCCAGCGAGCTCTCGGGGATCCGGGGCGTCCGCACCGTGGGTGGCGTTCTCGATCAGCTCGCGCTCGCTCTCCTCGAACCCCTCCGCGGTACGGCGTACGGGCGATCGGCGGAGGCAAACGGGACTGTCCCCGGCCTAACATGGACGAGGTTCACGAAGTGGCCTCCTGCGCTCATCTCGATCACGTCCACGTCAAGCGACTCCCGGACTCCGTGGAGGGCTGCGAGGATTGCCTCGCCACCGGCGACTCATGGGTGCACCTGCGTATCTGCCTGGAGTGCGGCAAGGTCGGCTGTTGCGACACCTCGCCGAACCGCCATGCCAGCGCCCATGCCCACAGCAGCGGCCACCCGCTCATCCGCTCGCTTCAGCCCGGGGAGGAATGGTGCTGGTGCTTCGTCGACGAGCAGGCGCTCCTGATTCCGGCGGTCAAGGGCGAAACGCGGATCCCGCCATCGCCTTTGGACTGAGGCGACCCAGCGCGCGCCGGTCCACGTGCGCGCTACCGCCTTTCGGCCAAACTCTCTGTGGTCAGGCCTGCGGGAGCGGACGGGCTTCGCCCGTCACCAGGGGCTCCACGATCGGCGGCGCCTTTGGCATGCTGTCCCGCTCTGAGTCGACGATCTCGAACCTGGATGCCTCGATCGTCCCCGCGGTGTCGCGGTTTGGATGGCAGCCGCGGCCGAACCACCCCCACGGCCGCTCGAGGCGATCCTGCCAGAGCGCGCGTCTTTGGTCGCTTGCCCGGACGTGCTCCAGGAACAGGAGCCGCCCGCCGGGCTTCAGGACGCGCGAGATCTCCGACAGGGCCGTTTTCGGATCGGGGATCGTGCAGAAGACGAGCGTGGCCACCGCCGTGTCGAAGCTGGCATCGGGAAAGGGCAACCGCTCGGCCCCCGCGCCGACGACCTGGGCGTCGAGCGGCGCGGCCTTCTTCTCGAGCTGGCGCCGCATGTGCTCGTCTGGCTCGGTCAAGACGAGCTCGGTGACGGAGTCCGGGTAGAGCTCCAGGTTAATCCCGGTCCCGGCGCCGATCTCAAGCGTCCGCCCGTCGGCTCGGGCAAGCAGCGATCGCCGCTTGTCGCGCAGGCCGGCGTCCTCGGAGCCCTTCATGAAGCGGTCGTAGAGGCGGGCGAACAGCGGGCCCCAGAGCCGATCCGAGAGCTTGCCGGGCATTGCCTGGAACCTATCGCTTGAGGCCTCCTAAGAAGCCGGCACGGACACCTGACTCGCGCTGGCTGCATGCCCGCAGCACGCCGCTCCGCCGGCTTCCGAAGGGCCTTTGGGGTCCTCGGCGTCCTCATGCGTCGCGAACAGCTCCCAGGGGGTTCCATCCGGGTCGCGGACCCAGATCTTGTCCTGCTTCGCGTAGCAGCAGGTCGTGTCCATCTCGTCGAAGGTGGCCAGGCCGGCCTTCTGGAGGCGCAGCTTCGCCATCAGGACGTCCTCCGTGGAGGACACTTGGATCCCGGCATGGTTGAAGGCGCCAAGTGACTCACCCCTCTCACCCTGGTTGAGGGTGAAGTTGAGTGCGGGATCTGCAACCTCGAACTTCGCGTATCCGGGTCGCACCTTCGAGGGCCCGACTCCGAAGAGCGCCTCGTAGAAGGGGATAGACAGCTCGACGTTGCTCACGGTGAGGGCGAGATGTGGTCTTAGGACAGCCATGCGGAAAGTTCCTCCAGAGCTTCGGGGTTGACGTAGTAGTAGGCCCAAAGGCCTCGGCGCTCGGAACCGACGATCCCGGCCTCGCGCAGCACCTTCAGGTGGTGGGACACGGTCGGCTGCGAGAGGTCAAACAGCGGCACGAGCTCGCAGACGCAGACCTTGCCGGCATGCTTCTTGAGCACATCGACGAGTTGCATCCGAATCGGATCGCCGAGGGCCTTTGCCACCCGGCCCATGCGCTCGGCATCCTCGCGCTCAATGCTGGGATAGACCACTGGCTCGCAGCACGGCTCGCCGGCGGGACGTTTCTGCTTTGGGGCAAGCTCCAGATCGACGGACATCTATTTACATATATCAATTGAAATGACGAATGTCAATGGATAGGATCGCCTCGATGAGCGACGAGCGGCAGCTGAACGATCCGCAGACCCTCTATCGCCGCTGGGAGGACTCGCAGTGGTCACCGTTTGAGATCGACCTTGGCAGGGACCAGGCGCAGTGGAGAGAGATGGACGGTGGCGGCCGGGACTTGGTCCTCTTCGTCGTCTGCTCGCTGATGGTGGCCGAGGAGCGGATCACGACCAAGTTCTCGGGCCTAGTCGGTGCCTACGGCTCGGAGGAGGAGGCGACCTTCCTGGCCACCCAGCAGGTCGACGAGGCGCGCCACATGCAGTTCTACGCGCGCTTCCGTGACGAGGTCATCTCGCAGCCCGATCTGATCGCCAGGCACGTCGCGCGTGCCCGCGAGCACGTCTCCGCGGCCTTCCGCACACTCTTTGACCAGGCGCTGGTCCAAGCCCACGAGCGGTTGCTCGCCGAGCCCGAAAGCCAGGCGGCCAAGGTGGCCTTCGTCACGCTCTACCACCTGATCCTCGAGAGCACCCTTGGCCTGACGACCTTCAAGTTCACGACCGATTACCTAACCCGCGAGGGCCTTCTGCCCGGCTTCGTCGCTGGCTATTCGAGGATCCACCACGACGAGACGCGACACATCAGCTACGGCGTCTGGTTCTTGCGGGAGAGCGTCGCCGCCGACCCCGCCCTCGCCGACGTCGTCCGCGAGACGCTGCGGCAGCTCCTGCCATCGGTCGCTGAGTCGCTTTCACCATCCGACAACGGCTCCGGGAGCGTGGACTTCGATGCCCTCGGCGTCAGCGTCGACGACGTACGCGACTTCGCCCTCAACGGCCTCAAGCGCCGCCTCGAGTTGATCGGTGTGCGGCTGGAAGCACTGTGACGGAGGCACGGCCCGATCTGCTGCGCCGCTCAGGCGCCGAGGCGCTGGGAGCGTTCGCACTCGTCTTCGCCGGTTGTGGGGCGATCGTGGCCACCTCTCAGTACCCCGGCGCCCTCGGCAACTTGGGAGAGGCCCTGGTCTTCGGCCTGGTGATAATGGCCATGATCTACGCGATCGGCCACCTCTCGGGGGCGCACATCAACCCGGCCGTCACGCTCGCCTTCACGCTTACACGCCACTTCCCCACCCGCGAGGCTGCGGCATACATCTCCGGGCAGCTCCTCGGCGCTGTCGCCGGCGCGGTCTTACTGCTCGCGGTCTGGCCGAGCCAGCCCGCCAGCCTCGGGGCGACGACGCCCAGCATCTCGACCGGGAGCGCGCTTGTCTACGAGATGGCACTAACGGCCTTCTTGATGTTCGTGATCACGGCCGTGGCCACCGATACCCGGGCGTTGGGCGCGGGAGCGGCGATCGCCATCGGGGGAACCGTCGGGCTTGACGCCCTCTTCGGCGGTCCTGTCACTGGCGCGTCAATGAACCCCGCCCGCTCCTTCGGTCCGGCCCTTGTCTCCGGCAACTGGCACGACTTCTGGATCTATGTGGTCGGTCCGATCCTCGGAGCAGCACTGGGCGCCCTCGCCTACCAGCTCGTCCGCGGCGAGCAGCCCCAGCTTGGCCAAGCTGGGGACGACGCCTGATGGCCCACATCCTTTTCGTCTGCCTGCACAACGCCGGGCGCTCGCAGATGAGCCAGTCGCTCTTCGAGCGCGCGGCCGACGGCCGCCACACTGCGGATTCAGCCGGGACAAGGCCCGGCGAGCGCATCCAACCGGAGGTTGTCGAGGTCATGCGCGAGGAAGGGATCGACCTCTTCGGCCGGCGCCCGAGGAAGCTCGAACCCGAGGCGGCCGAGGCGGCCGACGTCTTCGTGACCATGGGTTGCGGCGACGAGTGCCCCTATATCCCCGGCAGGCTCTACCTGGATTGGGACCTCCCCGACCCGAGCGGGCGTCCGGTCGAGGAGGTCCGGAGGATCAGAGACGAGATTTCACGCCGGGTAACCGCCTTGGTCCAGGACCTGGAAACGGGACGGTCTCGGCGACGAGCCACCTAGTGGTTTCGCAGCGCGTCGATGAGCTCGTCCTTACTCATCTCCGAGCGCCCCTCGATGCCGAGCTCCGCCGCGCGCTGCTCGAGCTCCTCCTTGGTCCGGTCCTCGTAGTCCTCGGCCTTGCCGCCCTTGCGGCTGACGTCTTCGCCGGCGGCCTTCGCGTTTGCGATCCGCGCCGCCTTCTCCTTGCTGTCGCCCTGCTCGCGCAGCTCCTCGTAGAGGCGGTCGTCCTTGACGCATTGGTCCGTGGCGATCCTGAAGGGATGCCGTGCGGATTGAGCCGACCTGGCTCCCGTGCGATCCTTGAGACGTGTCCTTGTCCCCCTGGCCCGCGCTGTCGTATGAGCCCTGGAGCGCCACTTGCGACACGCTCCACGCGCATACGCAGGTGCTCGGCAAGCTCGCCGCGACGCTGGCCCCGCCCGAGCCCCAGCTTCAGCACGCGGCCCTGCGGCTCAGCGCTCGGGGCTGGGAGACGCTTCCACTGCCGGCCCCCGACGGATCGGGCGCAGTGAGCGTGGCACTCGACCTTCACGCGCACGAGGCCGTGGTCCAGCACAGCGACGGGCGCCTGGCCCGAATTGCGCTGACGCCGGACCGCCCGGTGGCCGAGGTCACCCGCGAGGTGCTGGGCGCCACGCGCCGCATGGCGGGGGAGTTCGATATCGACCCGGCGCCCCAGGAGGTCGCCTGGGAGGTGCCGCTCGACGAGGACTACGAGCACTCGCGCTACGACCCGACTCAGGTCGCGCCGTACTTCGAAGCCGCGACCCAGGCGGCGCTCGTCCTGGCCGCGTTCCGCGCTCCCTACCGCGGGCGCTCGACCCCCGTGAACGCGTGGTGGGGCTCATTCGACCTGGCCGTGAACCTCTTCTCCGGGAGCTCGGCGAAGCCCCCATCCGACGACTTCATCATGCGAAACGCGATGGATTCCCAGGAGGTCGCGATCGGCTGGTGGCCCGGGGACCAGCGGTACGGTCGCGCGGCCTTCTATGCCTATGCCCACCCGGCCCCGGACGGCTTCGAGGACGCGGAGCTCAGTCCCGACGCCGCACGATGGGAGCCCGAGCTGAGCGAGTACCTCCTGGACTGGGACGACATCCGGACGAGCTCCGACCCGTTCGGCCTTGCACTCGAGTTCGCGAGCTCGGCGTTTCGCCATGCGTGCGCCGTCTGCGACTGGGACCCCGCCCTTTCCGCGAGCGCCGAGGGCGCGCCGCCGCCGGTCCGGTAGCGGGACAGTGGGACTGGGCGATGGCCGAATTCGTGCCCATATGAATCGAAATTCGGTCCGGGCGACGGCTAGTTCCCGCGCCGCCGGACGACTGCCACCCGCTCTCGGTTGAGCTGGGCCACCGCCCCGATCAAGTCGCCTGCGTCGTAGTGGTCGACGGCGATCAGGTTCACCGGCAGGCCCCGGCGTCGGGCGCACTGATGAGCCCGCCGAACGATGAAGCCCTTGCGCAGGAAGTCGACATTGGCGGTGCGCCGGGGTGGGAACACGTCGGCCCAGTGATTGAGCATCAGCAGGGGACTCGCGCGGGTACCGCGATTGAGCGCACAGCTGAGGTCATCCGGCTTGGTGGCCCCGAGTGGCGTGTCCTGAACGAACGAGAAGCCGTCGAGATACCAGGGGACGCTCTTGTCCGCGTCCCGCTCGGTGAACACGATCACCCGCCGGTCGGTCCGCACCAGCTCGCCGAGGGTGGGCAGAGGCCCGTTCGGGTCGAGGGTTGCCACGTATTGGTCCAGACCGGCCTCCTCGAAGACCGCCGCGATGTCCTTCGGGGGCACGTAGGGCTCGATGAACAGGAACAGCACCTCGCCGGGGTTGCGTTCGAGGAACTTGCTCATGGTCGTCAGCGTGTCGACCATGAGGGTCGCCCCGAGTTCGCACACGGTGTGGCACAGCCAGACCTCGCGGTCACCCCCCTCGCCGGGTCGCAGCCCGACGCCTCCCGCCAGGCGCTCGGCAGCCCGCAGCGTCTCAGGTGGCAGCGCGGCGGCAACACGGTTGCGGTTGCGTCCCTCGCTCTCGAAGTCGGTGCGGACCCGTCCGCCCTCGCCCTCGACGCCCCAGTGAGGATCGATCAGGAAGAGGCGGATGCCGTCTTGAAGCTGGCGGTCGATCGTTCGGCGCTGGTTGGCGATGAACCACCCGGGGCTGTCCGCCGCCGAGAAGGAGTTGTGGGTCCCGGCGAAGACGGCCTCGTCGAGGCGCAGTGAGCACAACCCGGCCGAGCCGTTGCAGGCGCCGGCGGCGCTGACGGGGCCGCTGCCTGGAGCCTCCGTCTCCTCGCCCGTGAGAACCAGCGCGAGGGCGACCAGGGCGGCTACGGCGATGCCGCCGACGGCGCCCGCGGCGGCGAGCGACCAGCGCCGTTTTCGCACCTCTTCCTCGCTGTGGCGCGCTCCGACCTGCGCCAGCAGCAGCAGCTCGATGAGCGCGAGGTAGATCAGGTAGGCGCCCGCCAGCACCGCGACCATCCGAAGCGCCAGCGACGGGTTGACGAGGATCGCGATCCCCAGGAGCAGTCCGGCGCCGGCTCGCAATCCTCGCCCCCAATTCGTCGCCGGGCGCTCGCGCAGGCGCCGTCTCACTCGTACGACGGGATCCTCGACCCGTACGGGGTCGAGGGCGGCGGCGACCGCGGCGACGATCACACCGGCCAGCCCGAGTACCAGGGCCCAGATGAAGAGGTCCCCGAAAAACGCGTCAAGGATCCCCGCCACCGCGCCACGGACCTCCTCGTCGGTGAGTTCGTCCTCTCCGAAGACGTTGGAGAGCACTCGCTCGCGCAGGATCAGCATCGCGATCACCATCACGGCCCCGACCGCGCCGACGGTGACGCCGCTTCGCATGATCGCCACCCTGCGGTCCCACGCCAGCGCAATGGCGGCGGCGAATGCGAGGATCGCCGCAATCGGCAGCACGATTCCCAGCACCCGGACGCCGTCCGCGACTTCGAGTGTCTGCCGCGCGAAGTCGCGCTGCTTCAATTTCAAGAGCGCGACGTCGACATCGGTCGGCACATCGGCGGCGACCTCAGGGGCAATGGACCTGAGACCGAAGCGGACGACCCTGTACGCATCGGAGATTCGAAATGCGGCGTTGTCACGATCGCGAACGAACAACACGCGGTTGCTCTCGATTGCGCCCTCGCGGAAGAGCTTCTGGAAGGCATCCGTGTCGAGGGCCGTGTTGACGACCGACTCGATCAGCGGGCGTGCCGCGATCAGGTCGCTGGAACCGCGATCGATCAGGTTCACGACGAGCTCGCGGGTGACAACGGTGCGCACCTGGTCGTCGGCGACGGCCTCGACGGCTCGATTCGCGAAGGCTTCCTGGTCGATCACCTCGTCGCGCAGGTAGAGGGCGAGGACGCCGACGAGCAGCAGAACGCCGCCGATCACGATCAGGACAACGCTTGCGATGGCCCGCGTTCGGATCGACAAGCCTCCCTTCACGAGGCGATCGTAGTCGAGGCTTTCGCCTCGCGAAAACTACTCCGCGAGCCCTGCGGCCTTCAGTGCCTTCTCTTTCGTGGTGAGCATGTCGAGCCGCGTCAGCTTCGAGTCGGTCAGCGTGTGGACGAACCAGAAATCACCCTCGATTTGGGCACCGCTCTGGGCGCCGGTGGCCGTCTGGTGGACTCGAACGATGACCTGATGGTCGTTCGCGTCGATCAGCTCCTCGGCGGTCGCCGCGAACTCGTCGAAGTCCTCCACCCACTCGGCGATCGCCTGGAGGAAGCCTTCGGGCCCGTGAAACGTCGCCGCGTCGGGCTCGTCGCGGTAGGTGACCAGCTCGGGGTCCATGCTGGCGAGCATCGCTTCCATGTCGCCCTGCGCGTAGGCGTCGTACCCGCGTCGCACGATCTCGAGGTTCTCCCGCGACATGGCCTACCAGGTATCGACGAACCCCCGACCCCGTCCGGGCCGACGGCCAGACCCGGCGCTCGCTGCGAGGGTAGACGCGATGAGCGAGCGAGTCTCCGCAGGGTCGATGACGTCGTCGATCTCGAATAGCTGGGCGGCGTTGAGCGCCTTCGCGTTCTCCTGCGCGGCCGCGGTGACCTCGCGCACCCGCCGCTCGCGCTCCTCGTCGTCGGCGATAGCCTCGAGCTCCTTGCGCAGCGCAAGGCGGACTGCCCCTTCCAGCCCCATCGGCCCGAGGTGGGCGCTCGGCCACGCGACGGTGAGCAGAGGCTCGTGCAGGCTCCCGCCGACCATCGCCTGCGCTCCGAGCCCGTAGCCGCGGCGCAGGACCACGGCGACCAGTGGAACGCGCAGCGCCGCGCCGGCGACCAGCAGCCGCGAGCCGCGGCGCACGAGCGCCTGCGCCTCGGCGTCCGGCCCGACCATGTACCCCGGGGTATCGACGAGCGAGACGACCGGCAGCTCGAAGGCGTCGCAGAGCTGTAGGAATCGCGCGGCCTTGTCGGATCCGGCAGCCGTCACTGCACCTGCCATCACGAGCGTGTTGTTGGCGATGATCCCCACCGGCCGTCCATCGATGCGGGCGAGGGCGGTCACCATCTCTGGCGCGAAGCGCTGGCGAAGGAAGGTCACCGATCCCTCGTCGGCCAGGGTTTCGGCGATCGGCGCGACGTCGTACGCGCGCCGCTCGCGCTCGGGCACCAGCTCGCGCATCCGCGTTTGGTCCGGCGCTGGGCCTGGCGGCGTGGCTCCCTGAAAGTAGGCGAGCAGGCGCTTGGTCATGGCGACCGCCTGCGCCTCGTCGGCAACCACGACGTCTACCACCCCGTTTGGGGCCTGCACGGCGATCGGCCCCACAGCGTCGGGCTCGACCTCTCCGAGCCCGCCGCCGGCGATCATCGCCGGCCCGCCCATGCCGATCGAGGTGTCGTCGGTGGCGACGATCAGATCGGAGCAGCCGGCGATCACGGCGTTGCCGGCGAAACAGCGGCCCTTGACGATCGCGATCCGCGGCACCAGGCCGGACAGCCCGGCCCATAACGCGAACGCCCGGACGTCGAGCGCGGAGACCACGGGATAGTCGGTGTCGCCCGGGCGGCCGCCGCCGCCTTCGGCGAGGAACACCGTCGGCAGGCGCATCCGCTCGATCAGCTCGAAGAGGCGGTCCTTCTTGAGATGACCAAGAGCGCCCTGCGTGCCGGCGAGCACCGTGTAGTCATAGGAGAGCACCGCGCAGGCGCTTCGCTCGTCGCCGAAGAGGTCGCCGTTGACACGCCCAGTGCCGGCCACGAGACCATCCGCGGGCGTGCGCTCGATCAGGTCGTCGAGGTCGCGGCGCTGGCGCTGCGCGGCGATCGCGAACCGCCCGTACTCCACGAAGGTGCCCGAATCGACCAGGTCGGTGACGTTCTCGCGTGCCGTTCGCCCGCCGCCCTCGTGCCGGCGCTCGACCGCGTCCGGGCGGGCGGCGTCCTCGGTGAGGGCCCGGCGGCGCAGCAGCTCGGCGAGATCGTCGCGGATCGAGTCGATCAGGCCAGGCTAGTCAACCCGATGAGCACCTGTACGCGCAGCTCGTCGGGCGTCTCGCCCGCCTCGACGAGCTCCGCCGCTTGCGCCAGCCAGTCCGCGCGCTTGTCGTCGGGCAGCGCGGCGACGAAGCTCATCGAGGCGACGTACGCGACGATCTGGTCCGGGTTCGTGGGCTGCGGGGTAGTCACCCGAATCTCCCGCGGTGAGGTCCATCCCCCCGCGGCGCGGACGGCCTCCTCCCACGGCGGCCCGTCGAAGTACGGGTGCTCGGGGCGCAGACGCTGGATCATCGTGCCGAGCTCATGCGCCCACGACGCTCCGCTCCAGTCCGGAATCGTGGAGATCACGGCCAGGCCGCCGCCCGGCACCAGGACTCGGCGGATCTCGGCCAGCGCCTGTGCCTGATCAAACCAGTGGAACCCGTCGGCCACCGTGACCGCGTCAACCGACACGTCGGAAAGCGGAATCGCCTCCGCGACGCCCTCGCGCACGCGGTCGACGCCGATGCCCTCCGCGAGCCGCTCTCGCAGCGCAGCCTGTGGCTCGACGGCCACCACGTCGAAGCCCGCAGCAACCAGCGGTCTGGTGAGCTTTCCGGTTCCCGCCGCGAGGTCGAGCACCGGCGCGCCGGGCGAGATCCCGAGCTCGGCCGCCAGCGCGCCGACGACGGCCGGCGCGTACTCGGGCCTGCCGCGCTCATAGGCATCCGCGACCGAGGCGAATCGCGCGGCGAGGGGATGGAGCGCCACGCTTGCCAGCGTAGTCGCGGGGCTACCCCCGCCGCTTGGCCAGCGGTGACGGAAACCGGGGCAGGACGCGTGTGCCGCCCAGCCACTCGGTCAGGCGTTGCGACTCCTGCTCGAGAGCTCGCGTTGCCTCCCCGCCGACGTCCTCCAGGAGCTGCAGGACGACCTCGCCGTCATCGCCTTGGAGCCAGCCGCCCACGATCCGTCCGTTCCACCACGCGGTGGGACCGGCATTCCCGCTCGTGTCGAATAGGTGCTCGCGGTGGGGGCCGAGGTACCAATCGCGCTCGAGCCATCCCATCGTGGTCGGATCCAGGGGTGGCAGGAGGGCGGCCCAGGGCTCGACCGCGTCGCTCATCTCCAGGTCATCGGCCATCAGGTATCCCGTCTGCCCACCGATATCCACCTCGACCGCTTCGAGGTGGGCAAGCGCGCGACGCACGGCCCCGACGGTCGATCCCAGCCACCACTTGAGGTCGGCCGCCGTCCCGGGCCCGAACGCGCGCAGCCAAAGCTCGACCAGTCCGGCCGTGGCCTCCGCTTCCGGTGACGTAGCGAGCTCCTCGCCCAGCCAGGACTTCATGGAGGTCCAACGAGGTCGAGACGTGGTCCACCGGCCGTCGTTCGACGCGCGGACGACTTCCCCACCCGCCGCGAGCGTCGTCAGCACCCGCGGCCCAACCGGCGCCTGGCCTCCCCAGGACCGCCCCTCGCCGTAAGTGATCGAGCCTTCGAGCAGGGGAATGTCGGCACGGAGTTCAGACGACGTCGCCTCGCGCCCGTCGGCCAGCGCTGCCATCACCGCCTTCGAAGCCTGGGACAGCCAGCGGCGACCGTTTCGGCGCAGCCCCGCCTTCTCGACGTCCCGGATCAGCCTGCGCCGCTCGCTTTCGGCGACCCGGTTGCTTGCGCCCGCCTGGGCGATGCCCATGGTCTCGCGCGGGAGCACGAAGAGGGTGCGCCGCATCGCGATGTGCTTTACGAGTGAGCGTTCGGCGTACAGGGCGCGGTCCAAATCGCCGATCTGCATGCCGTCGGCGCGCGCCCAAGCCGACAGGTACACCGTTGCGGGGTCGGTGCCATGCAGGCAGACCACGCTCCTGGCCGCATCCACGACATCGTTCGTCCGATGAGCCGGCGCCAACCGATGGCGGCGGGCCAGCCGGGCCCGACGTTCAGCGACCGTGATCTCCTGCACTCCGGGATCCTGTCACCGCTGTCCTCGAGTGCGGACGATCACGCCCGGGGGCTGAGATCGAGTGCTGACGGCGCGCCTATTGGACTGCGGCGCCGTCTGGTTGGACCGCAAGCCAGACGCCGCCGAACTCCTCGACTCCGTGACATAGAAGCTGACCGCGCGGATCGTCGACGTAGTAATAGAGAGGGCGACCGTCGTAGGTCACCTGGGTCGAGCCGTCATCACGCTCGACGGTGCCGAGCAGCTTCGTCTGGGCGCCCGCGGCAGCCTGTGGCTTGCCGTCGGTGACTACCGGCGGCCACGCGGTCGCGCACCCTCCATAGCACTCGCTGCGCCCAGAGCGTTCTTTGTCGAAGAAGTAGATCGCGCGATCGTCACCGTCGAAGAGAACCTGGCCGAATTGGGAGTCGGCTGTGGCGATGGTCACGCCGGGCTCGCTCGCCCGATCAATTGCCTCAGTCTGCCCCGAGCTGGCCCTCTCCCCTTTCGCGTGGCGGTCGCTCTGCTCTTCGCTGACGCTGGAGCCAGCTTGACCCGCGCTCTCGTTTCCCTCATTCCCGCCGCAGGCGAAGAGAGCGAGAGAGGTAGAGAGGACGGCTATCGCCAGGGGTGGCCTCACGCTTCAGATCCTTGATCCGCTTGCGGATGATTGAAGGGGAATCTCCCAGGTGACCCTTAAGCGGACCTTTCCGCGACGACTCGGCTTGGTGGGAGGAGCGGTCAAACCTGCCTCCAATCGTTGGGTCGCGCGACGTCTGGGGCGATTTCCCGTCTAGCCTCCCAGCGATGGCCG
The DNA here is from genome assembly GCA_963755775.1 of uncultured Actinomycetes bacterium. Taxonomy (GTDB): domain Bacteria; phylum Actinomycetota; class Thermoleophilia; order Solirubrobacterales; family 70-9; genus AC-56. Next base: position 63,817 of record CAVWKY010000004.1, read on the forward strand.
GTTCACGCGGATGGCGATACGCCGCGGCGGCGTTCTGGGTCGCGAACGGCCTGAACCATTTCCGGGCGCCGAAGTTCTACGAGGCGATCGTGCCGCCGCCGTTCGAGCGGTGGAGGAGCGAGGTCAACGCAGCCTCGGGCGCGGCCGAGCTGGTCGGCGGGCTGGCGGTGCTGCCCGACCGCACGCGCCCGGCGGCCCGCTGGTGGCTGCTGGCGACGCTTCTCGCCGTTTATTGGGCCAACCTGCACATGGCGTTACGACCCCAGAAGTTCCCGCGCGTCAAGCCGGTGCTCCTGTACGCGCGCCTGCCGGTGCAGGGACTGTTCGCCTGGCTCACCTGGCGCGGGACCGAGTAAGCGCTTCGGTCAGCGAGTGCATCACGGGCGACGCCTAGTCGAGGTGGGCTCAGGGGGTTCCTGTTCCCTCCCGGCACCTATTCTCGCGGGCGGTGGCGGCGATCGAGATCCAGGAGGTCAGCAAGCGCTTCGGGTCGGTCCAAGCTGTGGCCGACCTGTCGTTCACGGTCGAGGCGGGCCGGGTCACCGGCTTCCTCGGACCTAACGGGGCAGGGAAGAGCACAACGCTGCGAGTGCTCCTCGGCCTGGTCCGGGCCAACGCCGGCACGGCTGGGTTCGACGGTCGGCGCTACGAGCAACTCACACATCCAAGCGCCCACGTCGGCGCCGTGCTCGAACAGGGGAGCTTCCATCCGGGTCGCACCGGCCGCAACCATCTGCGAGTGCTCGCGGCGGCCGGCCGCCACCCCCCCAAACGAGTGTCTGAGGTGCTCGACCAGGTTGGCTTGACGGCGGCTGCAAACCGGCGGGTCAAGGGGTACTCGATGGGGATGCGCCAGCGACTCGCGATCGCGGCAGCCTTGCTGGGGGAGCCCGACGTGCTCATCCTCGATGAGCCCACCAACGGGTTGGACCCACCGGGGATCCGCTGGATGCGCGACCTCCTGCGCTCGGAGGCAGGGCGAGGGCGGGCGGTGCTCGTATCGAGCCACCTGCTGTCCGAGGTGGCCCAGAGCGTGGATGACGTCGTGGTCATCGCCCGCGGCAGGCTCCGTGCCAGCGGTCCGCTCAGGAACGTGCTCGGGACATCGGACGGGCCCGTGACTCGTGTTCGCTCGACGGAGGCCGAGCGGCTCGCCGGCCTCCTGCGCGAGCGGGGCATCGCGTCGGAACCGCACGATTCCAATGCCCTTCTGGTGCGCGAAGCGCCCGAGATGGTGGGTGAGGTAGCGGCCGAGCATCGTGTTCCCCTGAGCGAGCTGGTCGCGGTCTCGCGTTCCCTGGAGGAGGCCTTCTTCGAGCTCACGGAGGGCGAGGCATGACAGCGGTGCTGCAGGCCGAGCTGTTGAAGCTCCGCACCACGCGCACGTTCGTCGCGCTCGCCGCCGTCGCCGTCGCCACCTCGGTGCTGATCGCGGGGCTCACCAGCTTGCTGTCGGAGCCGACCGAGAAGTCCGTGCTCACGGACGTGTTCACGTCCGACACCAGCAGCCTCTTCATCCTGATCCTGGCGATCGTTGGGATCAGCGGCGAGTGGCGGCACAAGACGATCGCCAGCTCGCTGCTCGCCGCGCCCGACCGGGTACGGTTCCTCGCCGCCAAGACGCTCGCCTTCGCGGCGGCTGGGCTCGCACTCTCGCTGCTGATCGCGATCGCCGTCTCGATTACGGGCTTCACAGTGCTCTCGGCGCGCGACCTGCCTATCCCAGATGCCGGAGAACTGACCGCACAGGTCGGGCGCAACGCGATCGTCGCGGCCATGCTGGGCGCATTCGGCGTGGGAATCGGCGGCCTGGTGCGAAACCAACCCGTCGCGATCGTGGGGGTTCTCCTCGCCTCCTTCGTCGTCGAGCCCGCGATTCTTGGACTCGCCCCTGATGTGGGCCGCTACGGTCCCTTCGTCGGCCTTCCGGTCGCCGTCCAGGACATCCCATCCTCCGATCTGGGCTTCGACGCCGCTCTGTTCTCCCCAGCGCTCGCGGGCCTTCTCATGCTGGCCTGGATCGGCGCCGCCTTCGCTGCCGGAGCCGCGCTGCTGCGACGGCGTGACATCGAGTAGGGGCGACGTCTGGGCCATCCGCCTCGTAAGGCGCGCCCGCGCTCGGAAGCGGGGCGTTTGAGGGAGTTGAGCCGGATGGTCTTAGGACCTAAGTCCCATTGCAACTCAGACCCGCCCTGTCCCAGACTTCCCGCGAACCATCTACCTGAGGAGTCACACGATGTTCAACCCCCGCATTCTGCTGATCAGCTTGGCCATCGCCGCGGTCGCAGCCGTCGCACCCGCTGTCGCGTTGGGCAAGGACGGCGACGTCGAGCGCAACGGCACCTGCACGGGCAACGCCACCGCGAAGATCAAGCTCAGCCCGGAGAACGGCCGGATCGAAACCGAGTTCGAGGTCGACCAGAACCGCAACGGCGTGACCTGGGACGTCGTGATCCGCCGCAACGGGAACGTTGCAGTGAGGACCAGGGCCACGACGCGTCCGCCCAGCGGATCGTTCGAGGTCCGACGGGTGCTCGCAAATGGTCCCGGTCCTGACACGATCTCGGCGCGGGCGACCAGCCCCGGTGGCCAGGTCTGCACGGCACGCGCGACGATCTGAGCTCCGACAGTTCGCGCGATCACGCCTGCGCCGCTGAGGCGAGGGCGCCGATCGCACTCTGATCGAGAGAGGCCCTGGGTCACCAGGGTCTCTCTCGTTCGTGATCCGGGACCCCGGCCGGCGGGGCGTAACGTGTTGCCGGATGGCTGAGAGCACGGCGCGCGTCAACGGGCTCGAGATCGTCTACGAGCAGTTCGGGGATGGTGAGAACCCGGCTCTTCTCTTGATCATGGGCCTGGGCGTGCAGATGCTCGGATGGGATGCCGAGCTCTGCGAACAACTGGCCGAGCGGGGCTTCCATGTCGTCCGGTTCGACAACCGCGACGTCGGACGCTCGACGAAGATCGAAGGCGGACCCCCGGCCGATGTGGCGGCCGCGATCGCCGGCGATGTGAGCTCAGCGAGCTACACGCTCGACGACATGGTGGACGACTGCGCCGGCCTCCTCGATCATCTGGGCGTCCAGGCCGCGCACGTGGTGGGGGCCTCGCAGGGCGGGATGATCGCCCAGACGATGGCGCTTCGGTTCCCGCAGCGGGTGAAGTCGCTGGTCTCGATCATGTCGAGCACCGGAAACCGCGAGGTGGGGCTGCCTCATCCCGAGGCGATCCCCGCCTTGCTGACGAGGCCGCCGGCGGATCGTGAGGGGTTCATCGACTTCGCGGTCTCCGTGTGGCGCGTGATCGGTTCGCCGGGATTCGACTTGGACGAAGAGGGACTTCGAGGTCGGGCTGGGGCGAGCTGGGACCGGGGCATCCATTCCGACGGCACCGCGCGGCAGCTCGTGGCGATCCTGGCGTCGGGCGACCGCACCGAAGCCCTGCGGCGCCTCGACCTGCCGACGGTCGTGATCCACGGGACCGATGATGCCCTGATCGACGTCTCCGGCGGGAAGGCGACAGCGGCGGCGATCCCCGGGGCAAAGCTCGTCCTGATCGAAGGGATGGGTCACGACCTGCCGCGCGTCCTTTGGCCCCGACTGATCGACCTGATCGTCGCCAACGCCGGGCGGGCCAAGATGCTCGAGACAGCTTCCTGACCGGCCTGCTCCGTCGCAGAGGGCGTGCAACCCCGGATACGCTGAACCGCGATGAGCGATAGCCAACGAGATTCCGGGATACCGCCCAGAGCTCCGATCGAGCGAGGCCCAGCCCGTGCGCCCTCGGTGCCCTCCCGGTTGCTGCAAACCGGAGCCCGCGGAGCTCGCAGGATGGCGCGCGTGACCGGCATCGACACGACGGCGGAAGCGCTTGCCGAGGAAACGGCAGTCCGCGCGATCGAGAGCCGTGCGGCGGAGCGCATTCTGTCGCGGGTCCTCCAGGGGCCGGGACTCGAGGAGGCGGTCGAGCAGGCGCTCAACAGCCCGGCGGTCGAGCGGGCACTGAACCAGGCGATCGAAAGCGAGATGACGGAACGGGTTTGGGCGCGGCTCTTGGCCAGCGACGAAGTCCAGAAGCTCGTTGAGCGAATCGCCGAGGCGCCAGAGGTTCGGAACGCGATCGCCGCGCAGGGAGTTGGATTTCTCGGCGACCTGGGCCGCGAGCTGGCCAGGGCGACGCGTCGCCTCGATGATGTCGTGGAGGGGTTCGCGCGGCGGTTGCTGCGAAGACCGCGGCGCCAGGGGCCGGTCGCACGCGCGGGCCTGGTCAGTCGCTCGGCGGCGCTGCTGCTGGACGGGGCGATCGTCAACGGGGGGTTCCTCGTCCTCTCCGCCGTGATCGCCCTGGTCGCTTCGGTGTTCATCGATGGCGATCCCGCCGCCGCCCCCACGATCGCGATCGGGAGCGGCCTCTGGCTGATCGGCGGCGCCGGATATCTCGTCGTCTTTTGGGCTCTGGCGGGGCAAACGCCGGGCATGCGCTTCCTTCGGATCTACCTCGAGGCCGACGGTGAACGACGGATCGGGACGCGCCGCGCGATCAGGCGACTATTCGGCGCCGTGCTGTCGGCCGCCGCGTTCGGCCTCGGTTTCCTCGCGGTGCTGACCGACGAGCGGCGCCGCGGGTGGCTGGATCGCATTGCCAGTACCGAGGTCGTCTACGGGAGCACCTCGCCGGTGTCCGCGCCTTGGGCGGGCCGCGACGAGCTCGACACAGGCTGAGACTGCCGCTCACCGTGGTGTACGCCTGCAAGAAAAGAACCTTCAGGCGGCATACCTACTAAGAGCTTTCAGACCGTATACCTACTTCCAGGTGGCCCGTTTTGACCGACCCTTTCTTCGGGTGTAGGTTCGCGCAAAAGGGCCCTGAGGGCCCCACGACAGGGAAGCGAAGGGGGGTGCCCTGTCCAGTAGTAAGTCATCTGCCGCGCTGGTGCGCCGGAGTTCTACCGATGCGCCGCTGGGAACCAGCAAGAACTGGCGAGCGCCTGCTCGGCGCGTTGCACTGCTGTTCGCGCTGACGCTCACGGTCCTCGCCACTCAGGCCGCTTCGGCTGCGTTCGCTCACGAGGCCGTAACCACGGTCCAGGGCCACATGGAGGAGGACTCCGTTTCGCACGGCCCGGCCATGGAGCGGCGGCTCGAGCTGCGCACCAGCGCGACTACGGCCGCCGACGCCGAGGCGGCCGCGGCCGCGGTGAGCGGCAACGAGGGTCAGGTGGGGCAATGGGGCCCGGTCGAAGACTGGCCGGTCGTGGGCGTCCACGCGGCCCTGCTCGAGGACGGCAAGGTGCTCGCGTACGACTCGGTGGGAGACAACGCGAGCGAGACCTATCCGGTTCACGACCACACCCGCGCCACCGTGTGGGACCCAGCTACTGGAACGCAGACGCCGGTCACCGTGACCACGGGCTACAACATCTTCTGCAGCGGCCTGGCGCACCTCATGGACGGGTCCCTGTTCGTCGCCGGCGGGAACAAGAACGCGCAGCTCGACGGCATCGTCCAGACACATATCTTCGATTCGGACACCAACACGTGGAGCCTTGGGCCGAACATGGCGGCGGACCGCTGGTACCCGACCGTGACTCCCCTGCGAAATGGGGAGATGCTGATCACGGAGGGCGGCCCGGACACCCCGGAGGTGCGCATGACCGACGGCGGCTTGCGCGCGCTCACCACGGCTTCGCTCAACCTGCCTCTCTACCCGTGGATCGACGTCGCCCCCGACGGGCGGGCCTTCTACTCGGGTCCTGACCCGACGATGCGAAGCCTCGACACCGCCGGGGGAGGCTCCTGGCAGAGCCTTGGCCAGCGTGACACGTTGCACCGCACGTACGGCAGCCACGTCTACTTCGACGTCGGCAAGGTCCTGATCGCGGGCGGAGCTGCATCGAGCAGGGATGCCCGAGTCATCGACCTGAATGGGGCCGCCCCGCAGGTCACTGCTCCCTCGCCGATGGAGTACGGCCGCCGCCAGCACAACCTGACCGTGCTCGCGGATGGATCCGTGCTCGCCACAGGCGGCAACTCGTCCGGGCGCCCCGCTCGTGGACCTCGGGAACGGCGTGTATCCAGCCGAGCTGTGGGACCCCGATACCGGCGACTGGCAGACGCTGGCGGCGATGCAGGTGACCCGCCAGTACCACTCCGTAGCCCTCCTGCTGCCCGACGGGCGAGTGCTGTCCGCGGGTGGCGGCATCTGCGGCACGTGCGATCGGGTGGGCTACTTGGCCAAGAACGCCGAGGTGTTCTCCCCGCCCTACCTGTTCAAGAAGGACGGGTCAGGCGAGCTCGCGCCGCGGCCGGAGATCACCTCCGCTCCCGACGAGACGACATACGACTCCGACTTCTCCTTCTCCGTCCGGAACGCGGCTTCCATCAGGAAGGTGGCGTTGGTCCGGCTGGGCGCGGTCACCCACTCAGTGAACATGGAGCAGCGCTACGTGCCGCTCTCGTTCACCGCCAACGGCGAGACGATCAACGCCGTCGGGCCGGCGAACCCCAACATCGCGCCACCCGGCATCTACATGCTCTTCGCGATCAACGCCAACGGTGTTCCATCGGTGGCGAGGATGGTGCGGGTTGGCACCGAGCCGACGACGGCGATAACTGCCGGCCCTCGCGCGGGGACCAACGACCCGACTCCCACCTTTTCGCTCGCCTCGCAGCCGGGAGCGACCTTCGAGTGCAGGCTGGACTCCGGGTCGTATGCCCCCTGCGACTCGCCGACGACCACGTCCTACCTCGACGACGGCTCTCATACCTTCTCCGTTCGCGCTGTCAACCAGGCGGGGGAAGTCGACCCATCGCCCGCCTCGCGCAGCTTCACGGTGAAAACGGCCGAGGTCCGGGTCTCGGACTCCGCGCTCGTCGTGAGGGGTGCACCGGGAGCCAAGGATCACTTCGAGATCACTCGTCCTTCGTCGTCAACCCTGCGCGTGACGGATGTTGCCTCGGGGCCCTACCGCGGCTCCGGGATCCGCGCGGGGCCTGGGTGTGTCCGTAACGCCGAGGCGGTTGACTGCGACGGATTCGGGATCACCCGGATCCGGGTCTTCTCCCACGATCAGATCGACAAGGTGGTGAACGTCACCGGGGTCAAGAGCTCGCTCAACGGCGGGGCGGCGGAGGACGTGCTGGTCGGCGGCTCTGGGGACGACACGCTGAGGGGGGGAGCGGGTGCCGACATATTCAGGGGCATGAACGGCAACGATGAGCTCGTCGCCCGTGATCTCGCCTCGGACACGAGGATGAACTGCGACGGGCTGACCAGTCCCGGCAGCGCCGACAAGGCCGAGCTCGACGTACTACCGAACGACTCGGACCTGGCCGTCACCAACTGCGAGACCAAGATGCGGCACTGAGCCGAGCCGCGACTCCGATAGCCCGGCGGTTTCCAGCGCGTGCGATGTAGGCTTGCTGAGCACGGCCATCGGCGCGTTAGGAGGCGATTGAGTGAGCACGGTCGCCGGTGAGACCAGAATCGATCGGACCGCGGTGGCAGATCTCGCGCGTTCGTTCCGTGGCCAGCTCGTTCGGCCGGAGGATCCCGGCTACGACGAGCATCGCAAGGTCTGGAACGGGTCGATCGACCGCCGCCCAGCCCTGATCGCACGTTGCGCCGGGGCCCCCGACGTGAGGGCGGTGGTCGAGCTCGCGAAGCGCACTGGTGCGCCCCTGGCGGTCCGCGGCGGGGGCCACAGCTTCCCCGGCTTGTCCGTGTGCGACGGCGGGGTCATCGCCGACCTGCGCCCGATGAGCGAGATTCGGGTGGATCCGGATTCGCGCACGGCCACGGTCCAGGCGGGGACTCTGTTGGGCGAGCTCGACCAGGCGACGCAGCAATTCGGGATGGCTGTCCCCTCGGGGATCGTCACCCACACCGGAGTAGCGGGGCTGACGCTCGGTGGTGGGATCGGGTGGCTGATGCGAAAGCACGGGCTCACCGTCGACCAGCTGCTGTCGGCGGACGTGATGACGGCCAGCGGCGAGTTGGTGCGGGCGTCGCGGGAAGAGAACCAAGACCTCTTCTGGGGCATCTGCGGCGGTGGGGGCAACTTCGGGATCGTGACCGAGTTCGAGTTCCGCCTCAACCCGCTCGGCCCAACCGTGCTCGCGGGTCCGATCTTCTGGCCGATGGACGAGTCGCCGGGGCTGCTTCGCTTCTATCGCGAATGGATCGCCGAGGCGCCCGACGAGCTGATGACGATCGTGATCCACCGGCGCGCCCCACCGCTCTCGTTCGTTCCCAGCGAGCTTCATGGCGAGCTCGTGGCGAGCATCGTCTGCTGCTATTGCGGATCAGTGGAGGAGGGCGAGCGGGTGATCGCGCCGCTGCGGCGCTTCGGGCGGCCGGTCCTCGACCTTTGCGAGCCGAAGCCCTTCCTGCAGCACCAAGCGATGTTCGACCCGTCCTTCCCCCATGGCCGCTGGTACTACATGCGCTCCTGCGACGTCGCCGAGCTCACTGACGATGTGATCGACATCACCGCCGAGCACTCGATGCGGATCAAGTCCCCGCTTACGGCCTTCCCGATCTGGCAGATGGGCGGCGCCGTGGCCCGCCAGGACGAGGACGCCACAGCCTTCAACGGCCGCCATGCCGGTCACACCTTCAACATCACTGCGAGTACTGAGACCGCGGGGGGCTTCGAGGAGGAGCGAGAGTGGGTTCGGGGGCTCTGGTCGGCGCTCGAGCCCCATCACATGGATAGCGTCTACGTCAACTTCCTCATGGAGGAGGGCGAGGATCGAGTTCGCGCCGCCTACGGCGGCGAGCGCTACGACCGGCTCAAGGCGCTGAAGGCCAAGTACGACCCAGACAACCTCTTTCGGCTGAACCAGAACATCGCTCCAAGCTGATGACGTCACCAGAGGTGTGGCTGCACGCCTTCCCCACACCCGGACGTACTGTCGCGCTGGCCACCCAGCGCGGAGGCTCGTGGCGATGGGTCTCGAACACATCTCGCGGTGCCGGCTTCGCGCGACGAGCGATCCGGACGCAGTCGCCGCCTCGAACGCCCGCTTCGCGAGCGACGTTCTCCCCGGGCTCCGCTGAAACAGGCGCCTACCTGCTTTCCGGTATGCGCGTTGATCGCCCGCGACGCCGCGTGTAGGTTGGCCGACAAGTCCCCCTAAGCGGAGGGCTGGAACGAACAGCCCGGTCGGGGGGAGGGGTCGCGGTGTCCAGTTGTCAGTCTTATGCCAGGCCGCCCCGGCGGATTCCGGTGAGCGCAGCGCCGCCGATGCGCAAGGGGCCGATGCGGCTGCGCGGGAGCTTCGCGCTGCTCGTAGCCGTAGCCCTCTCGATCTTCGTCACCGGAGCACCTGCCGCTGCGCTCGCTCACGATGGAGCCGCGATCACCGCTGGCGATCACATCGAGGAGGATTCCGTTGCCCACAGCCCGGCCGAGGAGCAGCGGCTCGAACAACGCACCGGCACGACCACCGCCAAGGATGCCGCGGCTGCGGCGGCAATGGTGACCGGAAGTGAAGGCGAAGTGGGCCAGTGGGGCCCTGTTGTCGACTGGCCGGTGGTGGGCGTGCACGTGGCGCTGCTCAGGAACGGGAAGGTGCTCGCATACGACTCGGTGGGAGACAACGCAACCGAGACCTATCCCGTCCACGACCACACCCGCGCCACGGTGTGGGATCCGGAAACGGGCACCCAAACTCCGGTGAACGTGACCACGGGCTACAACCTGTTTTGCAGCGGGCTGGCCCACCTCATGGACGGGTCCGTGTTCCTCGCCGGCGGAAACAAGAACGCCCAACTCGAAGGTCTCGTCCAAACACACGTCTTCGACTCGAACACGAACACGTGGAGCACTGGACCGAACATGGCGGCCGGCCGCTGGTACCCAAGCGTGACCCCCCTGCAGAACGGGGAGATGCTGATCACCGAGGGTGGGCCGGACATCCCGGAAGTGCGCAAGATCGACGGTAGCCTGCGGGCCCTCAACACAGCCTCGCTGAACCTGCCGTTTTACCCCTGGATCGACGTTGCGCCCGACGGCCGCGCCTTCTACTCGGGCCCTCACCAGGCGATGCTGAGCCTCAACACAGCCCCAGGAGGCGCGTGGCGGAGCCTCGGCCAGCGCGACCCCGTGGACCGCACCTACGGCAGCCGTGCCCTTTTTGACGTAGGCAAGATCCTCGTCACGGGCGGAGCCACCTCGAGGCGGGATGGTCGCGTCATCGACATGAACGGGGCGACCCCGCAGGTCACGGCTGCCGCGCCGATGGCCTATGGCCGCCGACAGCACAATCTCACCGTGCTGGCAGACGGCACCGTGCTCGCCACCGGCGGCAATTCGTCCGGGGCCCAATACGTGGACCTCGACAATGGCGTCTACCCAGCCGAACTCTGGAATCCCGCCACCGGTCGGTGGCAAACGCTCGCGGCGATGCAGGTGACCCGCCAGTACCACTCCACCGCCCTGCTGTTGCCCGACGGACGAGTGCTTTCTTCAGGCGGTGGCATCTGCGGCACCTGTGACCAAGTGGGCTACCTGGCGAAGAACGCCGAGGTGTTCACCCCGCCCTACCTGTTCAAGAAGGATGGATCAGGTGAGCTCGCTCCGCGGCCAGAGATCACGTCCGCCCACGACGAGATGACATACAACGCGCCGTCTTGCGATCTCCACGCCGGACGCGGGCTCCATCAGCAAGGTGGCGCTGGTTCGGCTGGGCGCGGTAACGCACTCGGTGAACATGGAGCAGCGCTATGTGCCGCTCTCGTTCACCACTGACGATGGAGTGATCAACGCCACCGCCCCAGCCAACGCCAACGTCGCACCGCCAGGCCCTTACATGCTCTTCCTGATCGACTCGGACGGCGTGCCCTCGGTGGCGAGGATGGTCCGGGTTGGCAAGGAGCCGACTACGGAGATGACCGGCGGTCCAGGAGGTCGGACCAACGACCCAACTCCGACCTTCACCTTCTCCTCCCAGCCGGGAACGAGCTTTGAGTGCAAGCTCGACTCGGGGTCCTTCACCCCCTGCAGTTCGCCGATGACCACCTCCAATCTCAACGACGGCTCCCACACGCTCTTCGTCCGCGCCAAGGACCAGGCCGGCAACGTTGACCCGACTCCGGCCTCGCGCGCCTTCACGGTCAAGACCGCCGCTGTAAGCGTCTCGGGCTCGACCCTCCTGGTGACGGCTGCGGCAGGGGCCAAGGACAACCTGGTGATCGCGAAGCCGTCCGCTTCGACCCTGCGGATCACCGACGTTCCGAGCGGCGCCTACACGGGCTCTGGTGTCCACACGGGGACAGGCTGCACGCGGACTGGAACCTATGCGGCCGAATGCTCAGCCTCGGGGATCACCTTGGTCCAGGTCACCTCCGCCGATGACATCGACAAGGTGACGAACTCGACCGCGCTCATGAGCTCGCTCAACGGCGGAGCCGCCAACGATCTCTTGACCGGGGGCTCTGCCGCAGACATCCTGACCGGATCGACGGGGGCCGACGTGTTGAAGGGCATGAACGGAAACGACGATCTTCGTGCGCGCGACCTCACCTCGGACACGACGATCGACTGCGGAAGCGGAACAGCCGACAAGGCCGACCTCGACCTGCTCCCCACGGACCCCGACTCTGTGGTGATCGGCTGCGAGACCAGGACCCGCCACTGACAGCTTTCGGCCTCAGCTCTGGGGGCTAGTCCTGCTACGGTCCCCATGCTTGGTCAGGCAAGGAGCCTGACAAACCGTGTTCGCGCTCGCCGTCGTTGCCGTTCGTGCACCTCTGCGTCCGCTGCACATATCCGCAGAGGAGACAGACATGCCAACTGGAACCGTGAAGTGGTTCAGCGACGAGAAGGGATTCGGCTTCATCACTCCCGATGACGGCTCGAAGGACCTCTTCGTCCATCAGAGCGCGATCGTCGGCGACGGCTTTCGCACCCTTCAGGAGGGGGCCAAGGTCACATACCAGGCCGAGGCCGGCGACAAGGGCCCCAGGGCCGCGGACGTACAAGCAAGCTAGCCGCCTTCCTTAAGCGCCTTCAGGTCGGCGGAGCATGTCCGCCGGCCCAGTTTCGCCCGCCATATTGCTCGTCGGGAACACGTGTGACCATCAGCAATCCGACGGCACCGGGAACATCCCGGCGCGATGGCACCTCGTCCATCACTCCGCAGGAAGCGGGGAGCGGGCACCCCGCGCCCGGCGAGCTACTACCGGGTCGCCGGCGTGGACCTGCGTGCGGAGATGGAGGGCCTTAGCCGCCTTGCGGTTTTCGGGGGCGAGGATGGGCCGCTCGTCCGCCGCCAACCCACGCTGACGATCCGGCGGGCCTCGAAACGACCCCGCAGCCGACTGGGATTCGCAATCCCCGACGAGTGGCGGATCTCGGTGACCGCTTTTCCGGGACAGCGCCCCGGTGACGCCAGGGAGACGCTCGTCCATGAGCTCGTCCACCTCGTAATCGGTGCGTCGCCGGGCAGCCGTCGCTGGCACGGCCGCAAGTTCACGACGACGATGCGCCAAGCGATGCTGCAGGGCTATGGCATCGGCGACGTGAAGGCGAAAAGCAGCTATCACGGCGCCTACGCCGAGGCGCTCGAGAAACGTGGAGCCCAACCCCCTCGGGGACGGTCGAAAGCCCTTCACCCAGGCCAACTGCGGCTGATCGAGCCCGCTGTCGCACAGGGTTAGCCGCAATCTGGGCCATCCGGTCGAGCTCTGTTTTCGGAGGGGACGTTGACCGGGGCGATGGCAAGATCGTTGCGGTCGGCGTGGGACTGGGGACCAACTACACCAGTGACTTCGCGCTCGCTCGCTATCCAGGGACCTGAGTTACGCACATCACGGCGGCGCCCAGCCTCTAGAGTCGAGCGGTGCTACTGCGCGGCGAGCGCCCACCTGACACCTGGGAGCGCGACGAGGCGATCGTGGCCTGGGTCTATGGCTCGCTCCTCGCGGGAGCCTCGGTGGTACCGAGCGGCGTAGTCGCCACAGCTCCAGGCCAGGTGCTCCTTTATACGACCGTCAGCATGGTCGTGATCTGGGTGGCTCACTCCTACGCGGCCTTCGTCGGACATGGCGGTCGCTTCGACTCGGGGGGACTCGTCGCCCGAGTCCGCCACGCGATGGGAACGGAGCTCCCGGTCCTCGCGTCGGCGACCCCGACCCTGATCGCGCTGGCGACCGCTTGGCTGTTCGGGGCGGGGGTTGCTTCGACCGCGCTGGTCGGGCTTTGCACGGCAGTCGCGACCATGGCTGTGGTCGCCGCCGGAGCGGCACGCCGAGCAGGCGCGGGCAGGTTGGGTATCTGCGCCGCGGTGACCGCGGCACTGGTCCTCGGTACCCTGCTGATCGCCGCCAAGGTCGCGCTGAAGTAGACCTCCCGGGGATCCCGAATCAGCGTAATGTGGCACGGTTCCGGCTTGCGCTCGCCACGGATCTGTGGTCGGATTGATGTCCGTGGCGGAACCGGAGCAGGTGAGTGAAACGATGACCGACCAAGAACTACCGGCAGGCTGGCAGGAAGGGAAAGAGGGCTACTGGACGGCAACGCCCTGAAAGGGCATGTGAGAACCGTGCGTATCTGCATCGCCGTGGCGCTTGGCTTGTGTCTGAGCGGCATGCATATCGGCGTCGCCGAGGCAGCGTGCCACGGTCACCGGGCGACGATCCGGGGACACGGCAAGACCATCATCGGCACCCCGCAGCGCGACGTGATCGTCGGCACCGCTCGCTCCAACTGGATCGTCGGCGGAGGCGGCCGCGATGTCGTCTGCGCTGGTCGCGGCCGCGACCGAGTATTGATCGGGGTGCTCGGCAAGAGCTCTGAGCCGGCATTCGTCGCCCTCGGTCGGGGCGCCGATTATGTCGCGGGGGCGACCTCTGGCGACCGCCTCTACGGCAAGGCCGGGGAGGATTACCTGGCGGGTGAGGCCGGGTACGACAGGATGTTCGGTGGGCCGGGCGACGATCACCTCGCCGGGGCCACTGGAGAGGACCGAATCAAGGGGGGGTCCGGGAACGACGTCGTCACGGGCTCATCCCAGAACGACGTGGTCAGGGGCGGGCCGGGCGACGACCGGATCAGCACCGGGCCCGGGGGCGACCGGGTATGGGGCGATCAGGGCAACGACGAGATCCACCTTCTGGAAGGGAGCGATCGCGGGCGCGGCGGGCGCGGCGACGACTACGTCGGCGGGTTCAACGGCGATGACTCCCTGCGGGGCGGCCCGGGCTTCGATGCCGGCAAGGGCGGGTGGGGGATCGACACCCTCATGGAGTTCGAGGTCTGGTTCGACATCGAAAGCCGGGGCGGGGAGCCGCTCATCGGGGCCCCGATCCCGAAGCTGTCACCCGCCCCGACCACGGGCGCGGTCAGGCGGCTGGCCGCCTATAAGCGAACCCTGCATACCCGTGAATCCGTCCGCACCGATCGCCAGGTGGCGTTCATGTACGCCAAGTCGAGGCAGCTCGGCAACGCAGCCGTGCGGCTCGTTCACAAGCGGTTCCGCCACCGGCGAGACAGCATGAGCATCACGAGAGCGAGGTTGCTCCGCAGTCGGGAGTCGCACCGGGTGCGCCATCTGCTCATCGACATCTCTCATGAGATCGACCGGCTGGTGATCGGTCGCCTGGACTGATTCCTCCAGGACGTGCCCTCCGCTCCCACTAAACCCAAGCTCGTGTCCACCGCCTCCGCGGAGGAGCGCGCAGCCGCCGGCAAGGCGGCGCGCGAAAAGGTTCCGCGCTCGAGCCACGGGGAATGGAAGCCGCCAGCGCGCCGGCGAGATCCGGTCAAGGTGCTCGAGGACCAGGGCAAGAGCCGCGTCCCGGAGCTGGTGCCGATCCGCTACGGGCGGATGCTCGCCTCGCCGTTCACGTTCTTTCGCGGCGCGGCGGCGATCATGGCGATGGACCTCGCCAAGACCCCCCAGTCCGGGTTGCATGTCCAGGCATGCGGCGACGCCCACCTGTCGAACTTCGGTGTCTTCGCCGCCCCCGATCGGCGTCTGGTGGTGGACGTCAACGACTTCGACGAGACCCTTCCTGGGCCCTGGGAATGGGACGTCAAGCGCCTCGCGGCGAGCTTCGCGATCGCCGGGCGCGACCGCGACTTCACCCCGGAGGAGACCCGTACCGCGGTCCTCACCACCGTCCGCTCCTTCCGCGAGGCGATGCGCGAATTCGCCGCGATGCGAAACCTCGACGTCTGGTACGCGCGCCTCGACGTCGAGGGCCTGCTCGCCGACCTGGCCAAGGTGGCCGACCGCAAGCAGATGAAGACGGTGCAGAAGAACGTGGCCAAGGCCCACAAGAAGAACAGCCTCAAGGCCTTCGACCGCCTCGTCCGGGTGGTTGACGGCGAGCCGCGGATCATCAGCGATCCACCGCTGCTGGTCCCCGCGCGAGAGCTCGTCGCCAGGGACCAGCGCCATGAGCTCGAGGAGCGGATCCTCGAGATGCTCGGCCGCTACCGCCAGAGCCTCAAGGGGGATCGCCGCCACCTGTTCGACAGCTATCGGTTCGTCGAGATGGCCCGCAAGGTGGTCGGGGTCGGAAGCGTCGGAACCCGCGCCTGGGTAGTGCTGATGATGGGCCGCGACGGGCAGGACCCGCTCTTCCTGCAGGCCAAGGAGGCCGAGGCCTCGGTGCTCGAGCCCTACGTTGAGGAGAGCGAGTTCGGAAACCATGGCGAGCGGGTGGTCGAAGGCCAGTGGCTGATGCAGGCCGCGAGCGACATCCTTCTCGGCTGGCTTCCGGCGCTCGGGTTCGACGACAAAAAGCGAGACTTCTACGTCCGCCAGCTGTGGGACGGCAAGCGCTCGGTGGACGTCGAGACCATGCCGCCGGAGGGCCTTGCGATCTACGGCCGGGTCTGCGGCTGGACGCTGGCCCGAGCCCACGCGCGATCCGGCGACCGGATCGCGATCGCCTCCTACCTCGGCAAGGGCGAGACGTTCGACCAGGCGATCGCCGACTTCTCAGAGCTCTACGCGGACCAAAACGAGCTCGACTACGGTGCGCTCGCCGACGCGGCCAAGTCGGGCCGCATCGAGGTGGAGACGGACCTCATCTAGAAAAGGTCAGCCCGCGGTCAGGGTTGCCGCCTCAGCGAAGCCGGCCATCGAGCGAGCCGGCGGTCGCCTCGGCGAGCGCGATGCCCAGGAGCGATCCAGCCATGACGTCGCCGGGATAGTGCACGCCCGTATGTACGCGGGAGTACGCGACCAATGCTGCCAGCGCCCGTAGGGGAGCGGCTGCCGCGGGCGAAACATGAGCGACTCCGGTCGCGAACGCAAACGCCGCAGCCGAGTGCCCGGACGGGAACGAGCTGGAGACCGGCATGCGAACCTGGCGGGCAAGGGGAACCTCCTGCGCGATCCGGTCTGGACGGCGGCGACGGCCGAGCGGCTTGGCAATCAGGTTGGCGACGGTCGCCGTGACCGCAACCGAAGCGAGCCCGATCACGGCCGCCCGACGGCCGTCGCGCCCGCCCACTACCGCCAACACGGCAGCTGAACCTAACGATAGGCGTGAATAGTCGGCGGCACGCGAGAGCCGACTCATGGCGCGGTCGATCGCCGGCGTGGAGGTGCGGGCGATCGCCGCGTAGACCCCGACGTCGAGGCGCTCGGCCTCGTCGAGCCAGCGCCCGAGGCGCGGCGGCGCCGCGGTAGAGGCGTCCATGTCGGAGGAGCTCAGATCCGGGGAGCGGTCCGCGATGTCACCACTTCAACTCGATCTCGAGCTCTCGCTCATCGCTCTCCACCTCTAGCTCGACCTTGAACTGCACCTCGTCGGGGACGTGAACCGTCATGTTCATTCCGCCCTGCTCGAACTTGATGTCGTTGCTCTTGGCGAGCATGGTGGCGAGCCTGCGCAGCCGGGTCGCGACTTCCTTGCGGCTCAGGGTCTCCTTCTGCTCGATCTCGACGATGTCCATGTTGCTCCTTGCCTTAGTGGTGTCCTATGTCGTCATGCGGCGCCCTGGCGGCGCGGCGCCTGACCGGGCTCCGGTGAGGCACGCCCCATAGCGATCCGCGACAGTGCACGGACGGTCTCCCAGTAGCCGTCGGGTATCGCGGCGGAGGGCGAGGCGCCCGGATGGGCGCGGGCAATCCGCACTCGCAGTACGCCGGGTCTGATTCGGAAGCGAAGTGGCGGGTCCAGCCTCACCGCCTCACCGTCGATGCCGGCGGCGATTGGGGCGTCCGCGTCGACCTCGAACTCGGGGGTGGACCACTCGCGCCATGGTCGCTGCGGCAGGTGCTGATGCTCACCGCGCCCGATCGGCGCGGCGGCAATCGTGACCCCGAGCAGGCCGTCGTCGATTTTCGGACGAGTTCCGGAGCCAACGGCGCGGCCCAGCCGGTAGCGGTTGTTGGAGACCAGGATCGCAGCGCCGGAGGAGCGTTCATCACCATTAGGCCCCCTCCAGCGAAGATCGAGCCCCTCGCCGTCGGGACCGAGGGCATCGGGGAGCGTGTCGAGGATCGTCCGAAGCTTCGCATCGCGATAGCCCTCCCGCTGGACCGCCTCCGCGTAGAGCCCGAGCGAGACGTTGTTGACGAACACCCGCCCGTTGATTTCGGCGAGGTCGACGCGGCGCTCACCACCATCGACGAAGGAGTCGAGGGCGCCCACGACGTCATCGCGATCGACGCCCAGGTCGAGGGCGAAGTGGTTGCGAGTGCCGGCCGGGATGCAGCCGTAGGGCAGATCGACCTCGGCGGCGATCGAGGCGACGATTGCCTGTGAGCCGTCGCCCCCGGCCATCGCCAGCCCGTCGGCGCCATCGGCCACGGCGGCGCGCACAAGTTGCTCCAGGTCGGCGCCGAGCGTCAGCTCGATAGGCCGGATGCCGCGGGCGCGCGCTTCCTCGGCGAGGTTGAACTTCTCGGCCTTACCTCCGCCGGATTTTGGGTTGAAGAAGAGGACCGGATGCTCCGGCGGTCGGGCGTCGGCAAGAGGGACGTGGAGGCTGAAGGCGGCGCGTGTCGCTGCCAGCGCCAGCGCGATTCCGGCCAGGATGACGAGCGCCTGGACCACGTGGTCGCCGTCGGTTATCAGCACGACGACTGTCGCCGCGAGCGCCACAATGGCGATCGCGACTCCCAGGACCCTGGCCACCCCGGTGCGAAGCAGGCCATACCAGGCGGCTGCGAAAGCGATCGCCACTGCTGCGAGGACGATCAGCCCGCGCGGGAACTGCTCGACCACGATGTCGACGGCAAGAACGAGGATCACGGGCGGCAGCACGAGGGCCGTGAGTGCTGCTATCCGCTGCGGCGCCCGGTGCTCCCCCATGAGGTAACCGTAACCGCTGGCTCCACCGTCCGCGCGCGACTCTGATTCAAACGCGAGGATCGTTCTCCGGCCAGGGTTCGCCTGGGAAGGCGGCCGATTAGTATCGCCCTGAGATCGAGCATCGGCACTGGCGAACTTGCCGGCGAAACCGCACATCGCGACCTAGCGACTGTCGCGCTCGGTGTCGGGATCGACCGAGGTGACATCGAAACCTCCCTCCATCGGCGATTGGGTCGAGCAGGCGATCGAGGATCACGCCGACGCCGAGCGGGAGATCGAACGTGGAGAGGCGGAGACTGGACCGGCGCGCGGCGTCGCGCGAACCGCCTTCTGGCTCGCGGTCACCGCGATCTCGCTCTACGTCGTGGCTCCAAGCCTGATCGACGTCCTCGGCTCGTGGCGCGATCTCTCCGAGCTCGCTCTTGCTTGGTTTCCGGCGATGGCCGCCCTCCAGGGCGCCGCGCTTGCTTGCCTCTGGATGCTTCAGCGAGTCGCTTTGAATAGGGCGGCTTGGCGCGACGTCATCGACTCGCAGCTAGCGGGCAACGCTCTGGCCAAGGTTGCGCCCGGTGGTGGAGCCCTCGGCGCCGCCCTGCAATACCGGATGTTGGTCCAGGCCGGGATCGAGCGAGGCCGGGCGATCGCAGGGCTGACGGCTGCGAACCTCCTGACCTTCGCAATCGTGCTTGCGCTCCCGGTCCTGGTCGCGCCGGCGATCATTCGCGGCGGGGTGCCCAGAAGCCTGACGGAGGCGACCGTGGTCGGCCTGGTGGCATTCGCGGTTCTGCTTGCGGTTGGGACGGCTGTGTTCGCGCTCGACGGCCCGCTCGCCTGGATCGGCCGGGTCGCGCAGCGTATTCGCAACCGGTTGCGCCGTCACGCTCCACCAGTCACCCGCCTGCCGCAGCGACTGATGCGTGAGCGGGATCGGCTGCTCGGCATCCTGGGTCCGCGCTGGAAGCGAGCCCTGCTTGCAGCGGCGGGTCGTTGGGCATTCGACTACGCAACGCTTCTCGCCGCCCTGGCAGCGGTCGGCTCCCACCCGCGCCCGGCGCTCGTTCTGCTTGCCTTCTGTGCCGCACAGGTCCTGGCCCAGATCCCGATCACGCCCGGCGGGCTCGGCTTCGTCGAGGCGGGACTAACCGCGACCCTGGCACTGGCCGGGGTCCAGGCAGGCGACGCCGTGCTGGCAACCTTTGCGTATCGCCTTTTTTCTTATTGGCTACCGCTGCCGCTCGGGCTTGTGGGCGCGATAGCCCATCGCCGCCGCTACCTCGGGGCAGCTCCGGCGTCATGAGGCATGGCGAGCTCAGCCGCTCGAATTCGCCTCCGGTCCGAAGGGGTGGTTCGCGCCGGTGGAAGCTCGCCTGGACTCGGCTCCTTGGTCGCGGACAGTAGGATCGCTCCGAACTGCTAGCTCAGGAGAGGAGCTGCGATGGGCATGCGAGACCTATTGGGCCGAGCGAAGAAGACGGTGGACGACCGCGGCGGGGTAAAGAGCCTCAAGGAGGACGCCGAGGAGCTGAAGGGCGTCGCGCGCGGCGGGGGCAGCGCGGCGGACAAGGCGAAGAAGGCCGCCGAGGCGGTGAAGGATCCGGGCGCCCCAGGCGGGAAGCCCGCCGAGACCTCAAGCGAGGAGCATCCGCCCGACGTCACCGGACGCTAGCCGGGCGAGAACAAGCCGCCCATCGAACGAGCAAGCCGCAGCAGTCCCGTCGATCTGCTGAAGAGGGGGGCGGGGCGGATGCTCGAGCAGGGCTAGCTGCTCGGTGCTCGCAGCAGAGAGGAGTGCACAGCGGTGCGCCGAACCTCCCGACATGGAGGAACACCTGCGTTCACGTCGCCTTGGTCGAGGCTTTCAGCGACGTGTGGAGAGGAAGGGCCTCCGACCGCGCTACGCCGCGAGCGTGATCGTCATCTTCTGGAGCCTTGGAGTCGTCGTCTTCGGCGTAGTCGAGCGTCTCGTGGATCCGGGGACATTCGACAGCGTGTGGCTCGGCATGTGGTGGGCGATCCAGACGGTTACCACGGTCGGCTATGGCGACGTCGTCCCGGGCTCCACCGGCGGAAAGGTGATTGCGGCGTTCATGATGCTCGGCGGCCTCTCGCTGTTTGCGGTCGTCACTGGAGCGATTACCAGCGCCTTCGTCACACAGGCTCAGAGGCAGATGCCAGGGGACCCGGTGATCGAAAAGCTGGACCACATGACGGCTCAACTCGAGACATTGAAGGCCGACGTTGCACGCTTGGAGCGCTCCGGCGGTTGACCTTGGGCGGCAGCGGGCCCGTCGTCGAGCACCGCGCCTACTCCGTGCCCCCCGGCTCGGTCTCCGCGAGTGACTGCGTCGGCAGGCGGCGCGTGAACCAAAGCGACAGCAGCGCAGCAGCCGCCACGGCGCCGAGCGCCAGCCGCAGCGCGTCGAGCTGCGCATCGCCGTAGTCGGCCGCGACGACCTGCGCTTGTTCTTGCGTTAGACCGCCCGCGACCGCCGCCTTTTCGGCTTCAGCCACGGTCACGAGGTCGATCCCTGCTTGGGCGTTCGAAGCGATCTGTTCACGGGCGGCCGCTGGAACGTCGGGGTTGTTGGCGATCCTCTCGCTGAATCCCGTCGCCAGCGAGGCGAGCAGCACGGCGCCGATGATCGCTGTCCCGAGCGAGGAACCGAGATTCTGGGCGGTGCCCTGGAGCCCACCCCCCTCGCTGCTCTTGGCGGGCGAGACGGAGGACATGATGACGTTCCCGAGCTGAGACGCAAGCAGGCCGCCGCCCGCACCGATGATGGCCAGTGCGATCTTGAAGCCGGTGTCGTTCAGCGTCACGTCGAGGGTCGCCAGCATCACGATCGCGCCGATGCCGACCGCGACCAGCCCAAGCTGCGCGACAGTACGCGGGGATCGTCGCGCGGCGAGCCGCGGCCCCAGCAACGCGAAGACGAGCATCGCCACTGAGAGCGGGAGCAGGCGCTTGCCGGTCTCGAACGCGTCGAAGCCCAACACGACCTGGAGGTACACGGGGATGACGAAGAAGGTGCCCATCAGGATGAGCTGCTGCCCCAGAAGGCTCGAGAGCCCTGCGCGCAGCTGCGGGACCCGCAGCAGTGTGGGGTCCAGCAGCTGGTCCCGGCCCAGCCGGGCGCGACGCTCTTCCCAGATGAAGAACGTCCCGAGCAATGCGAGGCCGCCCAGCACCATCAACGGCACCGGCGAGAAGCCAAGCGGCGTGATCTCCGTGCCGTTGATGGTTGGCGGCGTTCGCGGCTGGACGAACCCCCAGACGCTGCTGCGCAGGATTGCGAAGACGATCAGGCCGAGGCCGCTGGATGAGAGCGCCACACCGACCAGGTCGAGCCGCGGGCGCCGCTCTGCGGCTGCAGCTCGGGGAATCCGCCCGCTAAGGAGAAGGAGGAAGATCACGACGACGGTCTCGCCGGCAAACACGTAGCGCCACGAGAACTCGGTCGTCACCCATCCGCCGAGGAGCGGGCCCGCAGCGATGGCGAGGGCAGCGACCCCGCCGAGCACCGCGTAGGCCAGAGCGCGTTCGCGGCCCTCATAGCTCGCGGCGGTGAGCGCCGCGATCGCCGGGATCACGAGCACCGCACCGAACCCCTCGACCCCCGACCAGCCGATCAGCAGAACGGCGAGGTTTGGACTCAGCGCCGTGGTCAGCGACCCGGCGCCGTAGATCGCCAGGCCGATCGCGAACCCGCGATTACGGCCCAGGATGTCCCCGAGCTTCGCCCCGAGCAGCATGAACGCCGCCATCACGAGCGTGTACATCGTGATCGCCGTCTGCACCCCCTGGATCGTTGTGTCGAGGTCCTCGACGATCTGCGAAATCGCCACGTTCATGACGCTGGTGTCGAGCACCATCACGAACTGGGCCGAGGCCAGCATGAGGAGGGGGATCCACTTCCGCATGGCCGGCGCGATCCTAACCCCAACGTACGAAGCCAGTGGGCGCGCTAAAAGACCGCGCTGGTGGAGACGAGCAGGGCGAACAGCGAGATCGGGATCCCGAAATCGCTGATCAAGATCACCGTGCTGCCGGGGGCGTAGTTCTTCTCGCGTACCCGAGCTCGTACTGGAAGCCACTGGTGTCCCACCCGATCTCCCGCGCCGTCTGTCGCGCGAAGACGGTGTGCGCCGCGCTCGCCCCCGCAACGCTGCCGCCTGCGCCGATCAGGAGCATCCAACGGAGCGCCAGCTCGTCGAACGGCGTCGAGGAGTCCGTGCCAAACGCCTGCACGTCGAAGGCGGCGAGGAGCCAGGCAACGACGAACGCGGCCGGGGGGAGATACGCGCCCACTGGGGCGAGCCTAACTCGGCGTTTCGGACCTGAACCGAACGGGCAGCGTCTTCAGCTGATTCACGAATAGCGAGCGCGCTGGCGTGGGCTCGCCGGCCAACTCGATGTCCGGGAAGCGACGGAGCGTCTCGGCGAGCAGGGTCCTGAGTTCGAGCCGGGCGAGGGCCGCGCCGAGGCAGAAGTGCCGTCCGCCGGCGCCAAACGCCTGGTGGTCGGGGTTGCGGGTCACGTCCAGCCGCTGCGGATCGTCGTAGACAGTCTCGTCGCGGTTGCTGGAGACGTACCACAGCATCACCTTGTCGCCCTCGCGGATCGTCTTTCCGTGCATCTCGACATCACGGGTCGCGGTGCGACGGAAATGAGCGAATGCCGGGTAGTAGCGCAGGAGCTCCTCGACAGCGCTGGGAACCAGGGAGGGATCGTCGAGCAGAAGCTGCATCTGCTCGCGGTTCTCCATCAATCCCCGCATTCCGCTCGTGAACACGGCCCGGGTGCTGTCGTTGCCGGCGGCGCCCAGCAGGCCGATGCCCATGTAGATCTCGGAGTCGGTGAGCTGCTCGCCGTCGACCTCGGCGTGGACGAGGACGCTGATCAGGTCATCACCGGGGCTTTCTCGTCGCTCGGCGATGAACTCCATCGTCTCGTTCCAGGTGCGAGTCAGCATCTCGGTCAGTGCCTCCTCGCTCGGGCGCAGATCCTCATCCCCGAACCCCAGTGCGAGGTTGGTGTCCTCCATGTGCCGCGCGTCGTCCTCCTCCGGCGTGCCCATGAACGACCCGATCACGCGCGAGACGACTGGGCCGGCGACATCCGCGACCAGGTCGCACTCGCCGCGCTCGGCGACGCGATCGAGCGTGCGGTCGACGATGCCGCGGATTCGATCCGTGTGCTCCGCGATCCGCTTTGGCGTGAAGCCCCGCTGGAAGAGCGCCTTGATGCGGTCGTGTCGCGGCGGGTCCATCGAGATCATCTGCTGGCGCTGGGCCTCCAGCGGAATGCCGAAGTCGTCAAGGACGAGGATCCCGCCCACCTCCGAGGAGAAGGTCTCCCAGTCGAGGCTGACCTCGCGGACGTCCGCCGCCCGAGTGATCGACCAGAACCCGGCCTCATCCGGATGGTCCGCCAGCGGGCTCCAGTGAACCGGGGCCTCGTGGCGAAGCCGGGTGAAGATGTCGTGCGGGGGACCGTGCGCCCAAAGCGAGAGATCGCCGAGGTCGAGCTGCTCGAGGTCCTGCACAGCGATCGTCGTCATCGGCTCCTCCGTTTGGCTCAGGCGCTCCGTCGATCGGTCACACTACCGCCCTGAACGATGGCGCCCCTGGTACCGGTCCTCAGCTTCGCTCTGCGACCAGGTTCGATATGACTCGCGAAGCCGTCGCGCCCAATCTCACGAAAGGAATCCAGATATGGCTGACCGGCCCGTGTTCCTCTATGCCGCCGTTTACGACGAGATCGCCGACGCCGAGGCCGACTACGAGGCGGTGTTCGACCTCCACGCGGCTGGGGCGATCGGAACCTTCGACTCCGCCGTGATCCGAAAGGAAGCGGATGGCAAGGTCCGGGTGACAAAGACCGAGAAGCCGACTCAGCACGGAGCCTGGACAGGCGCTGGCGTCGGAGCCTTGGTCGGGATCCTGTTCCCCCCGGCGCTCATCGGCAGTGCGATCGTCGGCGCCGGTGCCGGCGGCCTGATCGGCCACCTCAGGGGCGGCATCTCCCGCGATGACCTGAAGGAGCTCGGCGACGAGCTCGAGGCGGGAAGCGCCGCGGTGATCGTGCTCGGCGAGTCAAAGATCGAGGAGCAGCTCGAGCGGGCGACCAAGCGGGCCAACAAGCTAATCGAGAAGCAGATCGACGCCGACGCCGACGCGCTCGAGCGCGAGATCGATGCGGCGGCCCGAGAGAAAGCAGAGTAGGGCCAGACACCAAAGTGGCCGACCGCCCCGACACCCCATCGTCGCCCGAGAAAGCCCCGAAGTCAGCACCCGAGACCTCGGGGGCGCCCGCGCCGGCGGGTTCCGCAGGCCGGACGCCCGAAGCGCCGCCGCCGCACCCTGGTCTGGTCGATGATCGTGCTGGCGTCGATCGTCCTGGTGGTCTCGATGATCGCGAACTGGGTTCAGCAGGAGGCACTTGAGACGGAGCAGGTCGAGGAGACGACCGACCAGATCGTCAGGGACGAGGACGTACGCGAGGCACTCGCCACCTTCACGGTCGATCAGCTGTACGCCAACGTCGACGTCCAGGGCGAGATCGAGCAGCGGCTGCCGGGTCCCGCTCAGCCGCTCGCGGCTCCGATCGCGGCGGCGACCAGAAACCTGGCGACCAATGTGGCTGAGCGGGCGCTTTCCTCGCCGCAGGTGCAGAACCTCGTCTCCACCGCCGTCGGTCGGGCGCACGCGCAGTTCGTGAGCCTGATCGAGGACGAGAAGGAGTACGTCGCGACCACTGGCGGGAACGTCACGCTCCAATACGGAAGCGTCGTCGCCGACCTCGCCGCCCGCCTCGGGGTGGATCCAGCGACGATCTCCGAGATCCAGGCCGTGGTGCAGGAGTACTCGGTAAAGCTGCGCCAGCGGTTGGCTTCGGCCCAGACTCGGATCGAGTCCGCGCGAGCAACTCTCTCCCAAGCACAAGCGGGCGAGCTGAGCCCCGAGGTGCGAGGAAATCTCCAGGCTCTCAACCAGAGCGCCGCCGAGCTCGGGGGGGTGGTCAAGAGCCTCGAGCAGAAGGTCAAGGGCGTTCAGCCAAAGGTCCCCGACCAGCTCCAGGGCCGGTTGTCCCAACTCCAGGGCCGCCTGTCGGACGCCGATGCCCGGCTGACTGCGCTAAAGCAACAGAGCGCCGCCGTGCTTAGGGATCCGAGCGCGGCGAACACCCAAACCCTGGATGCCTCGCTGGCCTCTCTCCAACCACGGATCGCAGCCCTGCTCGAGCGCCAGGCCGTGCAGACCCCCGGTCAGCTGGTCCTGATGAGCTCAAGCCAGCTCGAAGGGCTCCAGACTCTGGTGGGCGCGCTTCGCAACCTCGGCTACGTGCTCCCGGTGTTGGCGCTGCTGCTCTACCTCGGCGCCCTCTACCTGGCCAAGGGATGGCGCCGCGAGGCTTTGATCGCCGCCGGAGGCGGGATCTTGGTCGCGACGCTGTTCGTTTTGGTCCTCCGGCGCCTGATCGGCAACGGAGTGGACTCGGTGGCTGCCGCCGAGACGGTCAAGCCGGCGGTCACCTCGGTTTGGGAGATCATCTCCGACGGGCTTCGCCAGCGGGCGCTGTTCGTGCTCGCGATCGGCGTCGCGTTCATCGGTGGGGGCCTTTTGGCGGGACCGGGCCGTCATGAAGTCGCGGTGCGACGCTTCCTTTCCCCGTACCTGCGCGACCATCCGGTGGCCGTCTACGCGGTCGTGGCGGCGCTGTTCCTGCTCTGGCTGTCGTTCATCCCGGGGATCAACAACCTCGGACAGGTGCTGGTGATCGTGGTGCTCGCGGCGCTCGCCGTGGTGGGCATCGAGATCCTGCGCCGGCAGGCGGCGCGGGAGTTTCCAGATCGGGGCTCCCGCTAATTGGGACCGGTGCTCGTCCAAGGGGCATCGCCTCGAGGACCTTCATGGAGAGCGGATGATGCGAACCCACGAAGCCGTTGTAGGTTTAACTCAATCGACTTTGAAAGGAGGGCCGATGAGCACGGATGAGCTCGAGGAATTGGGCCCGATCGATTACATCCTGGTCGAGTGGCCGGGCCGCCAGCCGAACGGAGAGGCAGCGCCGATCCTCGTCGACCTGGTCGAGCGCGGAATCATCCGCGTCCTCGACCTCGCCTTCATTACCAAGGCCGAGGACGGCTCAATTGCCGGCTTGGAGATCTCCGAGCTCGGGCAGGACGTGGAGGAGCTGAAGGTCTTCGAGGGCGCTTCCTCGGGTCTGCTATCCGATGACGACACCGCCGAGGCGGCGGCGGCACTCGAGCCGGGCACCTCGGCGGCACTGCTCGTGTTCGAGAATCGGTGGGCCGGGCCATTTGCGGCTGCCGTGCGGCGCTCGGGCGGACAGCTCGTCGCCAGCGGCCGCATCCCGGTGCAAGCGGTCCTCGCAGCGCTCGAGGCGGCCGATGAAGCCGAATCTGCAACCGCCTGACGCGAATCCAGAAAGGAGCAAGTGATGCCAGGATTGATTCGAGGTGTTGCCCGTACGGCAGTGGTGGCCGGCACGGCGACCGCGGTCAGCAACCGCGTCTCGCGCCGCCAGGCGGACCGCTGGGCAACCCAGCAGGGCGGGTACAGCGAGGCCCCGCCTCCGGCGGCCCCCGCGCAGGCGAGCGTCGACCCTGTGCAGCAGCTGAAGGAGCTTGGCGAGCTGAGGGACAAGGGCGTCCTCACCGAAGAGGAGTTCGCTTCCCAGAAGGCGAAGATACTCGGCTCCTGATCTTGGCTGGCGCCGAGATCAGCGCTCGCTCGCGATGAACCGCAGGGCGACCTGGTCGAGGAAGTCGTCGCTCCCGGGAAGGGTGATCGAGTCCGCCAGCTCAAGTCCGGCCTCGCTCGCCTCATCCTCGAGCCCGGCCTGGGTGAGTTCGGCGTAGCACGTTCGGGCGGTGGTCTCCTCACCGTCGACCCGACGCGACCAGATGATCCGGAGCGATCGCTCCCCGTCATGGTTGTGCCAGTAGGAATCGAGGGCCTCGACCTCGAAGGTGCGGCCGTCGAGCTCTGTCACACGAGGCGGGAGGGGGGCGTCGTCTTCGTCGCTCCAGGCTTGGTCGAGCTCGGGCTGGAAAGTCATCCAGAACGAGGAGCCGTCGAGTCGCGTGAGGTGGCTAGCGGCGCACGTCATGATCGCGACGCGGGCGGCCCGCGCCTCGAACATCTGCACGAAAACCTGGGGGGCGATTACAAGGTCAAAACGCTGCTCCCCGCCCGTGTACGAGCGAGCATCCGCGCAGATCGGAAAGATCTCTCCGACCCCCCTGGCTTCGGCCCGCCGGACCAGCTCGTCAAGTAACTCCTGCTCGCGGTCCAGGGCCCACACAGACACGCCGAGTGCCCGGAGTCGAACGGCAACACGCCCGACGCCGGCGCCCAGCTCGAGTACCGTCCGGGCGCCGCACGTGGGCGCGGGCGAGCCACTGAGCGGCTTCGGACTGCACAGGCCCGTCCATAGTGAGAGATCAGCCGTGTACTCGCGGTTCTCGATCTCACACCAAGCGACCTGGTCGCTGCTACATCCGCTATTCGAGCTGGACATGGGGTACATCTCACTGGATTCGGCAGGCCGACCTGGGCGTAGCGCTCTCCGGCAACGTGTCCCTGCTCCACCAGCCTGTACATCGGGGTTCCGTGCGAGCGCTCGACCCCCCAAAGCTCACGACCGGTATCGGTGTGGGCGTCGAGTGGATCAGGCCGAGCGAGCCGTGGCGCTCGGCACAACCGCGGATGTCGGGCTCGGCGATCGAGTGGTCCCCGCCGAGTACGAGCGGGATCGCCCAGGCATCGACCACCTCGCCGACGATGCGCTCGATGGCCACGTGCGAGGTGGCCGGATCGGCAGGGATCACCGGCGCGTCGCCGAAATCCACCGCCCGCAGCGCCTCGAATGGGTCGCCTCCGGCGTCGAGGTGCACCCCACCGGAGGCGTCGCTCGCGATCCGGATCGCGAGCGGAGCTAGACGCGCGCCCGGGAGGTCCGTGACGAGCTCTCCAGGGGCGCTCCCACGATCGCCACGTCGACCCCGTCGAGGTCGTCAACCGATTCGGTGTAGGAACGGCCCCCGAACGACTGCAGGCCGGCGTAGCCAGGACGTCCGTGAGGCTTCCAGCGCTCGTGCGGGTCGATCGTCGCCATCGTGCGCCAGCATGCCCCATCGAGGCTGCTGGCGATCTGCAGGGCGCGGATTGCCAGGGACCCACGACGGCGGCTTGTGCTGCCCGTCCGAAGGGGAGCGAGAGTCAGCCGACGTCGAGGATCTCTAGCTGCTTGGCGCCCCGTGGTGTGTCGAGGGACACCTGCTGCCCAGCGCGGGCGCCGAGAAGAGCCTGCGCGACAGGGCTCTCGACCGACACCTTGCCCTCCGCGACCTTCGCCTCCAACCGGTGAACAAGGGTTACCTCGGTGACCGTGCCGTTCCCACGGTCGCGAAAGCTCACCCGCGATCCGACGCCGATCAAGTCACCACTCGTCTCCTCTTGCACCTTCGACATCGCCAGGTGGTGCTCGAGCGCCCGTATACGGGCCTCGTTTAGGCCCTGCGCTTCGCGGGCCGCGTGGTATTCAGCGTTCTCGGACAAGTCCCCGAACTCGCGTGCCACCTTGATCTCGGCGACGATCTGGGGGCGCCGCACCTCAACCAGGTGCTGAAGCTCGGCCTCTGCGTTCGCCCGGCCTTCGGGGCTGATCGAATGCTTTGCGCCTTCCATGCCGGCACAGTACCTGCGACGAGCGTCCCTTGGGCCCGCGACCCAGACCGAGGACGAGGCTCCTGACGAAACCCGGCGCGCGAAAGCCGGTTCTCTCGGCGGACCGCGTCAGCAGAGCAGCAGCCGGTGGATTAGGACGATCTCGCGGACGCTCGTCTCGATCGGCCACCGGCTGGCCGCCTGGTCCAGAAACGCGACGCCCGCCCGCCGACCCGGATCAGCGAGCCAGGCCTCTGGTGCAAGACGCGGCAACAGTGAGAGCAGTGGGGCGATGCTGGCGTCCTCGTAAAGGAGGTCGGCGGCGAGCACCATGTCGAATGGCCCCCGCCTGACCAGTTCGTCGGGCTTTGCCCATTCGACCGTCGCCGTCTCGAGGCGCACGTCGTTCAGTCGCGCGTTGCGCGCGACGAGCGCCAGCGCTTCGGCGCATGCGTCGGTGGCGAGCACGGCGGCGCCTGCGCGCGCCGCGGCAATGCTCGGGGCAGCCAGTCCACAGCCGAGCTCGACGACCCGTAGGCCGCGAAGCGCCATCCCGTCGAGCTCGCGCGCGAGCGCTACGCCGCTGCGCCAGAGGACCGACCAATATGGCGCGATTGGCCCCCATTCGACGCCGCCCTCGTCTGGCAGCTCGGCGGATTCCTGCGGCTGTAGCAGGCGGAGCCCACCGCTCGGCAGCTCGATGGACCGGCTGGCGAGCTCTTCGGGCATCCGCCGACTCTACGCATTCGGCCCTTTCGCTTTGGCCTGAGAGTGGCTACAGCGACTGACGCGCCTTCTCGCCGGGGTTCGGGGCGCGGTCGCCGGGATCGCTGCAGCTGCGCGCCACCCAGAAGTACTTCTCCTGGCTGTTGACCGCACTGGCGATTCGGCCGCGACCGACGAGGAAGACGACCGTCCTGCCACCGTTGGCGAGATGAACGTGGACACCCTCACCACCTCTTCTCAGCACGTAGTCGATCCCGCTGGAGCGGCTGCGGGAGATAGCGACGGAGTGGGGGAAGGTCGATGTCCCGAGTTGGAGCGTGATGGTGTGGCGCAGGCGGCCGTCGTCGGTCCGCTTGGACGTCGCCTCGCGAATGTCGCATCCCTCCTCGATGGAGGTGCGTCCGTCCTTGACCACGGTCTTCTTCGATCCTGCCGCCACCACCTCGCCGGCGACGGCGACCGCACCCAACAACATTACGACGGCCGCAAGTCGCCCGCAGGCCCTCACGCGACGCGATCGGTTCATCCCCAACATTGGACGGTGCCTCCTGCGAGCAACCCTATCTCAGCGGAGCCGCCCGCCCCGCAGTCTTGTTTCTCCGCGATCAGCCTGGACCGGGCGTGTTCGAGGGCGCGCGCAGTGTTCCGATGATGCGGGGATGAGCGTCGATGACCGGCGCGGCGAGCAACTCGAACCCTTCGTAGCCGGCGTGCTGGGCCAGGCGGCGCAAGCTTTCCGCGGTGAAGCCCCAATACACATAGTCATCCCGAGCGTTGACCTCACCCGGCTCCCAGACCTGGATCGCCGCCGAGGCCTCGAGCGTCGGTTCCGCCGAGCCGTAGGTTTCAAGGAGCACCATGCCGCCGACCGAGAGGCGCCGTCGAAGCACCTTCAGCAGGCCCATCGGATTGTCCACCCGGTGCAGGATCCCGAAGCAGAAGATGAAGTCGAACGTCTCCTCGAGTTGGGCGAGATCGAAGGCGTCGAGACGCTGGTATTCGACCTTCGAGCCGAGCAGCTTCCGGATCGCGGTGAAGCCCTCACCTCCGTCGAGCTCGACACCCCAGCGGGACTTGACCCAGGCTCTGTACTGCTCGTTGTCCACCGCAACGACCCGCCGCGCGCCGCGGGCTTCGGCGAGGAATGCGTAGAAGCCGTCGAAGGTGCCGACGTCGAGCACGCTCATCGCGCTGAAGTCCTCTGGCAGGGCGGGGATCCGGTAGCGGTGGTCGCGGGCCACGCCGTGCGTGTAAAGCTCGTCGGAGTGGTCGAGCGAGAACGTGTGGAACCAGAGCGGCACCTGATCCAGGACGGCTCTGGCCGCGTCGGGATCGGCCTCGATCGGCAGCAGATCAGCCACCTCGCGCTCGGCGGCCGTGGGCTTAGGAGGAGCCTCCCTCCTCGGTGCACTCTCGCTCAAATCATCTCCTGGACGGGTACGGCTGAGACTACCGGCGCGTACCGAGATTCCTGGCAGGACCCGCCCACGCCCCGATTGACGCCCACCGCGTAGGTCGTCGGCTGGTAGCGGAGTAGCGACCTGTTTACGCGCGCCCTGAGCCCGGCGTGGCGAGTTCCGCGTCAACGATCGCGGTGATTGACGGTGGCTCCTCGATCCGCAACACCTCGGCGCGGAGCTCCGCCGGGCGGTCTGTACAGACCGCATCCGGCGCCGCGAGCTCGGTGATTCGGGCGAGCAACTCGGCGTCGTTGACGGTGCCGGTGTTGACGCTCAGCCCGGCGAGGCGGAAGACCGAGACGAGCTTCGCGGAGAGCAGAAAGTGCTCGACCGAGACCCCCGTCACCCCACGCCATGCGGCCCATGCCGCGAGCGCCTCGGGCGCGTAGTCGGCCCAGACCACCAGCCTCGAGCGAAAACCGTAGGCGGCCGCCGTGGCGCAGGCGGCCGAGTGGAAGCTGATCAACTCGAGGCGGCGGCGCTCCGTACCTCTGCGCTCGCATACCGCCGCGGCGGTCCGGCGAGCCAGCTCCGGATCGGCGTGGGCTTTGACCTCGACCTGGATCGGCAGGTCCGCTGGAGCGTAGGCGAGAAGCTCGTCCAGGGTCAGGGGCCGCTCGTCGGTCGGGACGCGGTCGCGATCGAGGATCCGTGCCTGGACGATCGCGGTGGCTGTGTGCTCATGGGCCCAGCCGTCGAGCGTCGTGCCGAGCGATAGCAGCGGATCGTGAAGAAGCACCAGCTCCCCGTCGGAGGTCAGGCAGACGTCGGTCTCGAGGCCGTCGACACCGGCCGCCAGGGCGCCGGCCAGAGCCTTCGCCGAGGAGTCGGGGCCATAGGAACGACCCAAGCGGTGTGCGTAGAGCGGCGGGGCGAGCATGGAAACATGGCACCAGACCCACGGCGGCTCCGTGTTATCTCAGTGTGACCGCCGTGACCAGCAGCCCAAGGCCGCGTGGCCGCAAGGTCAGGGCAGTTGGAGCTGTATCCAGGCTCGCGCGTGCTGGTGCTGCCGGAAACTAGCTCTTCCATTGCGTGATCAACAGCGCCCGCGCAACCGCGAGCGTCTCGCCGTCGGCTGTCAGCACGGCCGCCCCGGCGTGGTGTTTTCGACCCTCGAACTCGATCGGCCACGCGATCACGACGTGCTGCTCACCGGCAAGCACGGGACGATCGAGTCGCGCGGCGAGGCGGCCCAGCACGCTCATGGGCAGCTCCCGGTCCATGTAAAGGGCGAAGTATGTGGGGCAATCGAGGACTGCCCATACGAACTCGGGTCGGACGCGTCCGGCGTCATCCGCGGTCCATGGCGGAGGCGTCCATGGCGATGCCACGAGCTCCCGGCCTTCAACCTGCCCCGCGAATACACCTAGGGCGTCCCCGCGCGCCCGCCCGCAAACGAAGCATCGGGAAAAGAGGCCGTCGGCAAGCCCCCGATAGCGGCCGGTAGCCTGGCTCGCCTCCCGCGGGCTCACCGGCTCGGGTGCCTCGGCCTCGACATCAGCGATCGAGCGTGCCTCTGCGATCAGTGTTTCGCCGTCAAGCACGCGGAGCGCGTCGGCGCTCCGGCGCTCGAGGTCGAGCGGGGTGTCCAGGGGGACTGGGGCCCTGAGGTTCACCTCCGCCGCACCCTCGACGAAGCCCGCCACTACCCCCGCGGAATACCCGCCGTTACCGCTTTCAAGGGGCCCGTTGAACTGCTTTGGGATGGAGATCGATTCGGGCGCTGGCACCCGGGGGAACCTACCGCCCCGGTCATTGGCAGTTCCGGCTGGAGCGGACCGGTCTGCCTGAGCCGTCGGGCAGGCGGGTTTGGACGGGGGCGCTATCCACTGTTTCGCGCCGGTCGGGCGCGCTCGAGCACCTCGAGCACCGCCACCGCATCCCAGGGATCGACCGGCAGCGGTTGCTTGTTGCACAAGGCCTCGGCGAGCTGCTCGTAGAAGCGCGGCCAGGCGCCGTTCTCCGACGGGACCTGCTCGCTATGCTCGCCACGGACGAGCTGCCCCCAGCGCTCCTCGGGCTCGGCACCCCAGCTGTTCGCCCCCCGTGGTCGCAGCCCGGCCTGAAGCGCGTCCTCTTGGCCATCGATCTCCTGAACGACGAACGCGGCTCGGGTTCCCAGAACCCTCAAGCGCGGCCCAGCAGCACCCGCCACCGCCGACACGCAGAGGTGACTGCGGACGCCCGAATCATGCTCGATCGCCACGAACGCGTCGTCGTCGGCTGCGGCGCCGCGACGGAGATCGACCTCGCCATAGACGTGGCGCGCCGCACCGAACAGCGTCAGGGCCTGATCGACTAGATGAGTCCCAAGGTCAAGCAGCACGCCGCCGCCCTCTCGGGGCGACGTCGTCTCCCAGGCCTTGCCTCGTACCCGCGGCAGCCAGCGCTCGAAGCGGGACTCGTACCGCCGAACGTCCCCGAGCGAGCCCTCGCGGATCAGGCGCCGCAGGGTCAACTGGTCGGAGTCCCAGCGGCGGTTTTGGAACACGGTCAGGGCGACGCCGCGGTGCTCGGCCCGGTCGATGAGCTCGCCCGCAGCCCCGCTCGTCGGCGCCAGCGGCTTGTCGACGACCGTCGCCAGCCCGGCTTCGATTGCCCGCGAGGCAACGTCGACATGGGTGTGGTTCGGCGTCGCGACGACGACGAAGTCGTGCTCATGCGGCCTCTCCCACAACGCCTCCGCGCTCGGCTCGATGTGAACCCCCGGATACTCGCGTCGCGCTTGGTCGGCGCGACCGGAATTCCCCGTGACCACCGTCTTCAGGGCGATTCCGGGCGTGGCCGCAATCAGCGGCGCGTGGAAGACCGAGCCCCCGAGCCCGAACCCGATCAGCGCCGCGCGGAGCTCAGCAGGCATATGCCCAACGCCTTGCGCAGGCGGTCAGGACGCTACTCACCGGCCCCGCCACACGGGGTCGCGCTTCTCGGCGAACGCCCGGGGTCCCTCCTTCGCGTCGTCCGATGTGATCGCGTGTTGATACTCCGGGATGCTGCCGTCGCGTAGCGCGCGGTACCCGTCTTCGACCGAGAGCTCCTCGGTGGCGGTGACGATCGCCTTTACCGCTTGCACTGAGAGCGGCGCCGCGGACTCGATATCCGTCGCGAGTTCACGGGCGACAGGAAGCAGCTGGTCACGCTCGACGATTCGGTTGACGAGCCCCCACCCGGCGGCGCGTTCGGCGTCAATCGGCCGGCCCGTAAGCAGCATCTCCATCGCCAGGGCGCGCGGGATTCGCTTCGGGAGCCGCAGGGCGCCGCCAGCGTCGGGAATCAGTCCGACCCTTACCTCCGGCACCGAGAACCGCGCGTCCGGGACGGCGAGGATCAGGTCGCAGGAGAGCGCGAGCTCGAGGCCGCCCCCGGCCGCGTACCCATTGATCGCAGCGATCACCGGCTTTTTGAGATCGAACAGTTCCGTGAGCCCGGCGAACCCCCCCGGGCCCCACTCCTCCGAGTCGCCCTCGGCGGCCGCCTTCATGTCCCAGCCCGGCGAGAAGAAACGCTCGCCGGCGGCGGTCAGGATGGCGACCCGCAGCTCGGCATCGTCGCGGAATCCGACGAAGGCATCGCCGAGTGCCCGGCTGGTGGCCGAATCGATCGCGTTCGCGTTCGGCCGGTCAATCGTGACCTCAAGCGTCGCTCCCCGCCGCTCGGTCCGCACGCCGTCCATGACGGCTCAGCCTACGCAACCGAGGGCCCACGGGGCCACTGCCCCCTTACGGGCGCGGCTGGTTTCGAACCAGCGACCTCTCGCGTGTGAAGCGGCAGGGCTGAGGAAGGCAGAAACGGCATCAGCAAGCGGTATGCGCCGCTATCTGCCCGGGTAGCTTCGGTCGGCGGATTACCAGGGATTACGCGCGATTACCGGGGATTCGGGCAGAGAGGGCGGCTTTCTGCCTAGGCGCGGGAAAGAAACCTAATCCGGCTTGTTCAACCGGTCGAGGTGATCGCTATCACCTCGGTTGCGGCCAACCTCACCGCGATCGTCGGGGGCATCCTGGTCTTCCGTGACCCGGTCGGCACGGGGGCGCTGGAGATCAGCGGGCGGATGCTCGCGTTCTCTCTCGTCGTCGCAGGTGCGGCTCTCATCCCGGCCCCGGTCCGCGCCACCCGACACGCCGTCTGATGCCTCTCTGGGAGCCAAGGACGGTGGCGCGAGTGTCGAACGAAGCCCTCGAAGCTGCCGGGCTGCGGGAGTAGGCGAGTCGCAGGCCATGAGCCCGACGGGAATCAGCCGAAAATGGGGATGCGCCATCGGCCTGGCTGCGCCAAGATTGGAGTCGCCCGGCCAGCGCCCACCGAACGAAAGGCACGCATGAGTCCCACGCTACGACCTCGTCCACGGATGACCGCGAGCGCCAGGGGCGGTCGTCGGTCCGCGGAGGCGTTCGGCGACGATGGCGCCTACGGGCCGTGGGTGGCGTCATGAGCGCGGCGAAGCCCAAGCGCATGGAGAAGCCGGCGCGCGGCGAACGCACAGACAGCAAACCGGCGCCTGCGCCCCAGAGCGCCGCGGCGCCCTCGCCCTTCCCACCGATCGCCGACTACGCCTTCCTGTCTAACTGCCACACGGGCGCCCTGGTCGCACCGGACGGCGCGATCGACTGGCTCTGCGTACCGCGGTTCGACTCGCCGAGCGTCTTCGGCGCCCTGCTCGACCGCCAGAACGGCGCCTTCCGCTTCGGGCCCTTCGGGATCAACGTGCCAACGGCACGGATCTACGAGCCGGGCACGAACACCATCGCGACGACTTGGCACACGCCGATGGGTTGGGTGCTGATCCGCGACGCGCTCACCATGGCCCCGAGTCAGGGGGAGGACAGGATCACGCCGCACACCCGGCCGCCGGCCGACGAGGACGGCGAGCACCTGCTCGTGCGCACGGCGCTCTGCATCGAGGGGAGCGTCGAGCTCGAGCTGGTCTGCGAGCCGACCTTCGACTACGGCCGCGCGCCGGCCGAATGGAGCCTGGGCGGCGACGACCGGCAGACCGCCGATGCGACCGGCGCCGGGCAGACGATCCGGCTGCGCTCCGACATGCAGCTGGGGATCGAGGGCGACCGCGTCCGGGCGCGGCACGCGCTCCAGAAGGGAGAGCAGATCTTCTGCTCGCTCTCGTGGGCCGAGGAGCTGGCGTCGCCCGAGGACGTCGACGATGCGAACGCCAAGCTCGCCGCGACCGCGCACTTCTGGCGCGACTGGCTTGCCCGGGCCCGGATGCCCGACCATCGCTGGCGCGAGCCGATCCAGCGCTCGGCGCTGACGATCAAGGGCCTCACCTACATGCCAACC
This sequence comes from uncultured Actinomycetes bacterium, assembly GCA_963755775.1. Classification (GTDB taxonomy): domain Bacteria; phylum Actinomycetota; class Thermoleophilia; order Solirubrobacterales; family 70-9; genus AC-56. The sequence continues at coordinate 100,275 of CAVWKY010000004.1, forward strand.
GGCGCCACGGTCGCGGCGCTCACGACCTCGCTCCCCGAGACGCCCGGGGGCGAGCGCAATTGGGACTACCGCTTCACCTGGATGCGCGACACGACCTTCACCCTCCAGGCGCTGCATTTCCTCGACCTCGACTGGGAGGCGGACGAGTTCATGCAATTCGTTGCCGACCTCGAGGCGAATGAGGACGGGGCGCTGCAGATCATGTACGGGATCGACGGACGGCGCGACCTGACCGAGTCGACCCGCGACGAGCTCTCCGGCTATGCCGGGGCGCGTCCGGTGCGGATCGGCAACGGCGCCTTCGACCAGCGCCAGAACGATGTCTTCGGCGCAGTCTTGGACTCGATCATGCTCCACACTCAGCGCAGCCAGCGGCTCCCGCGCCGCCTGTGGCCGATCGTCCAGGCGCAGGCCGAGTGCGCGGTCAAGGTCTGGCGCGAGCCCGACCAGGGGATCTGGGAGGCGCGTGGTGCGCCGCGGCACTACGTCTCCTCGAAGCTGATGTGCTGGGTCGCGCTGGACCGGGCGGCAAGGCTGGGCGCGATCGCTGGTGATTCTGAGCTCGAGGTAAGCTGGCGGGCCACCGCCGAGGAGATCCGCGCCGACATCCTCAAGCACGGGGTGCGCGACGGGGTCCTGCGCCAGCACTACGAGACCGAGGCGCTTGACGCCTCGACCCTGCTGGCGGCGATCTTCGGCTTCCTGCCCGGAAACGACGAGACCCTGCGACGCTCGGTCGAAGCGATCGCGGACGAACTCACCGAGGACGGGTTCGTGCTCCGCTACCGGACCGACGAGACCGACGACGGGCTCTCGGGCAAGGAGGGCAGTTTTCTGATCTGCTCGTTCTGGCTCGTCTCGGCGCTCGCGATCGTCGGCGCTGAGCAGCGCGCTCGCGACATGATGGAGCGCCTGCTGAGGGTCGCCTCGCCGCTCGGGCTCTACGCCGAGGAGTTCGACACCGGCACCGGCCTCCACCTCGGCAACTTTCCCCAGGCCTTCTCGCACCTGGCCCTGATCGCGGCCGCGGCGCCGATCATTCTCGCCGAGCGGCTGCGCGAGTACAGGGGATGAGGGGACCCTCCCGGGCCGAGTGATCGAGGGCGAGCTCCCGGCGCGGGGCGACGCCCGGCTGAGCCCTGGGGGCGGACGCCGCGGAGGCGGCGCTTGATCGTCCTGGAGGCGTGGATGCCCTGCTGCATGGCGACCTCGGCCACGCCGGGCAGACCGTCGAGCCCCGCCATGTCGCCGATCGCGAACACCTCGGGGCGACCGGGCAGGGAACAGGCGGGCCGACCGCGACACGGCCTGCCCGGTCGCAGTCGCAATCGGAGGCGACTGGCTCGACGGTGGCGATCAAAGTGATCGCTACACAGGCGGTCGACCACGGCGAGATTTCTCGTCGCGTCACATACGCGACTACGCAACCCAGGCGTGCGAGGTGAGCCGAACGTCGGTACCACCCGTTCTGAGCCGACGGCTCGCGAGATACTGCGCGGGCTATGTCGCAGGACATCGAAGTCGCATCCATCTGATAAAAGCGCCTCGCCGTGACCGTCGCGTCCACACTGCCGTTGGCCTTCGTGATGATCGCCGGACCGCAGATCATCAGCTCGTTCTTTCTCGCCACCAGCGAGAAGTGGAAGGGGGATTCCGTCGCATACGTCCTCGGCGCAGCGGTATCGCTGCTCGCCGTTGTCACGGTCGCTTACTTCGTCGCCAAAGGAATCAAGGACGGCAGCAGCCACGAGGGCTCGCAGTCGCAGACGATCGACTACGTGATCGTGGCCCTTCTCCTCGTTGCGATGGCCCACGTGTTCCTCCGCAGGAAGCAGTCGGAACCTCCAAAGTGGATGGGCAAGCTCGAGACGGCGACTCCCAGGTTCACCTTTACCCTGGGCTTTCTGCTCCTGGGTTTCTTTCCCAGCGACCTGATCTGCTCGGTCGTCATCGGCACCCACCTGGCTAATCACGGTGACCCCTGGTGGCACGCGCTTCCCTTTGTGTTCCTCACCCTCTTCCTGCTGGCCCTGCCCGCCCTGCTCGTCTTGGCGCTCGGCCAACGAGCCGAGACGTTGCTTCCCAAAATCCGTGACTGGATGGGCACGAACTCCTGGATCGTCAGCGAGATCGTCCTGGCGTTCTTCATCGTCATCGTGCTCAGCGGGTAGCTGAGCGTCCTCGAAGCGCCGGGCTGCGGGACTGGGCGACTCGGCGTACAGGCTGGCGCGGAACTGACGCCAACCGGCGGTCGGCACAACTGAAGGGAGAGCGCATTGCGAGAGCGGACAGGCGTCCGTGGCGGCCTGCGCCGGCTCTAAGTGCTCGCCAGCACCGTATGCGTCGAAAGCTCGGCGCTTCGCTCGAGCACATGAGCGAAGCCTTGCTCGAGCTGGCGCTTAAAGATCCGGTCCATTGCTCCTCCGATCACCGGGATCGGGATCTCGAACGATGACGTCCACACCGCGTTCGTGCCGGTGCCGTCGGCCTTGAGGCGGATGCTGCCGCCCCCGTGGCGGAACGGAAGCGTCTTGACGTGTCTGATCAGGTAGTCGAAGCGCCGCGGGGGGTCAAAGGCGGTGATTTCTTCCTCGAAGCGAAGCGGTCCGAGCCAGACCCAGCGGACGGCGCCGAGACCGTTCGGGTCAGAATCCCCGGGTTCGATCAGCTCCGAGCGGCGGATCCCGTCGAAGCGGTCGTAGCGCGCATGGTCGGCGACGATCTCAAATACCGCCTCGGGTGGCGCGTCCAGCCGTCGTTCGACGCGAATCGACCGCCTCATCCTACGTCGCTCTGCTCCGCCAGTCCCATGTCCGACAGCGTAGCCCGCGGGGACTTCGTCGAGCGGTGTCCGAGGCGAAGCCGCGCTTGGGCTGGGAGCGCTCGCGCTTTGGCGTGAAAGCGAAAGCGCCAGCTCATTGGCGTCCTAGTCGCGGGAAATTCCAAATTTTCGCGCGAAGGTGAGAGCGCCTCCGCGGACCGTTCGGTTCCCACTGGCGTCCGCCGCTCGTCCTGCCGCGCGACCGGTGCTCGGAGGATGGCCGGCATTAGCTGGCCATACTTAGGTGGTGGCTCGCTCGGGAGAAGAGATCGTGTGGCGAGTCGTAGAGCTCTTCGCGGCGCCGGCAGCGCAGCCGCGATCAGTTCCCGGCGCGGACCGGTCATACGCATTGAGAAGCCGCGGCGACAGCGGCCGCCTACTGAGGAGGCGCGATGAGCAAGCTTAGGTGTCATATCTCGATCTCCGTGGACGGTTTCGTCGCTGGCCCGAACCAGAGCGAGGAGAACCCGCTCGGCGAGGGCGGCGAGGGCCTTCACGACTGGGTGGTCCCGCTGGCCGCCTGGCGCCAAGCCCACGACACACTGACTCACCCTGAGTGAAAGGCTGGTCCTTCGGCGGTCGCCGGATTCGCCGCCTAGCCCTAATGGACTCTGCTGACGCACCGGCCTCCGCGTTGATCGACTCTCCCGGAGGTTCCAATGCGCTCGCGATTCCGTCCCCACGACACCATCGTCGCCTACCTGGCCGCCGTAACCGTGCTTGTCTGCCTGTTCGCGGTTCCGGCTGCGGCACTCGGACAGACCAAGCCCACAGAAGTCGGCTCGGAGGCAGAGCTGCGGGCCGCCTGGGCGGACCCGTTGCAGACCGAGATCGAGCTCACCGACGACATCTTCCTGCGGGCGTGCCTGCGTGGCGGGCCGATTCGGGAGTCCCAGCGTCCGATGACCCTGGATGGCAACGGCCACACGATCCGACAGACCTGCTTCGAGAAGCGGCTGCTGCGCCAGGACGGCACCGGCTTCCTCCTGATTAAGGACGTCACCCTCACGCGGGGCGGTAACGACGGCCCCGGCGCGGCGGTCACGACGCGGGGGGAGATCGTGCTGAAGGATTCCAAGGTGATGGAGAACCTCTCCGAGGAGCCGGGCGGCGGGATCTTCTCGCAACGAAGGGCGACGATCATTCGCTCCGTCATCACCGGCAACCTGGCGAACGACGACGGCGGAGGCGTTTACGCCCGCCGCGGCGGGATCCAGGTCTTCGACTCGATCGTCAGCAACAATCTCGTCGACGGCTCCGGCGGCGCACTGGGCTCGACCGGTGACATCCTGGTCGTGCGCTCGCGCGTCGACGGCAACACCACCGACGGGGACGGTGGCGCCATCTACACCGACGAGGACGGGGACGTGACGGTGATCGACTCGACCGTTGACGGCAACGACGCCGATGGCCCCGGCGGCGCGATCTTCACCCTCGAGGGCGACGTCACGATCGTCAACTCGACCCTGAACGGCAACCGTGCCGACGATCGCGGTGGCGCGATCTCGGGCGAGGCCGACGTGACAGTAATCAACTCCACGATTGCCCGCAACGCCGCCGTCGCGCATGTCGGCGGGGGAATCTGGGCTCGCAGTGACCTGTTCGTTGCCAACTCGACGATCAGCAACAACTACGCGGAGGGCGAGGGAGGCGGCGTTCTCGCCGCCGGAACCGTCGGCCTCGTCAACTCGACGGTCCTCGACAACATCGCGTCGGTCGCGGCGAACGTCGGGGCCGGCGCGCGGCTGGAAGCCTTCGGCTCGATCATCGGCCCCGCCGACACGAGCCCAACCGGGGGTCAGGTGCAGCCAACGGAGACGAATTGCCGCGTCACGGCTTCGACCTCGGCTGGCTACAACTTCGTCAGCGACGACTCCTGCGGCCTGGAGGGGCCCGGCGACGCGATCGGCAGCGGGGACCCGATGCTTGAGGCCCTCGCGGACAACGGGGGTAGGGGCGAGACGCGTTTGCCCCTGCCGGGCAGCCCGGTGCTGGACCGGATACCCGTCGGCCAATGCGCGTTTACACCGTTCGGCTACGACCTCGAGGGCGAGCAGCATCTCGCCCGGTTCGGAATCGACCCCCTGGCTCCGATCACCACGGATCAACGCGGGGTCGGTCGTCCGCAGGATCTGGGATGCGAGGTCGGTGCCGTCGAGCTTTCCTCGCTTCCCCCTGCTTCGCCACCTTCGCTGCCCACGCCGCGCCAACCGGAGCCCGGAGATGGGCCGACCTCAGGAATGGGCGATCACGACCTCGACTCGTCGCGTCCCGTGGCACCGGCACTTCGGACGGTGCAGAAGGGACACAAGGCGTCCCCGCGCAGGCAGGATCGACGCCGCCACGGCGGGCGATCGCTTCGCTCGAAGGTCCGGAGGCTGGAGAAGCAGTTCGCCTTCAACCAGGGGAGAGTCGAGTTGATGGAGCGGATCGCGAGGAACTTCCGTCACTGGATGACCTGCGTTTCGCCGCTGCCGGTGAGCGAGTATGGAGACCCCGATCACCGGTCAGGCTTCCTCTATGACGAGAGGGACGGAACCGGACTCGACCGCAGGCCGGCACTCGCGGTTGGCACCGGAAACCGGGGCCGCCCCGACTACCTGTTTCTCAAGTTCGCCCATCGCGACGACTGTCAAAGCGCTCCGACCAGGCCTGGGACCCCGGGCTCTCCGGGCACGGGCGACAATGCCAAGCAGAGGGCTCCACAGGGGTCGCTTCGGTCGAGGGTTCGGGCTCTCGAGCGGGGGGTGACGGACCTCGACAGAAGGGCCGTACGCCTGGATTCAATGTCCGAGCGTTTCGATGAGTGGGAGTCGTGCCTGTCGTGGATACCGGTGACCGAATACGGAGACCCGGATCGAGAGTTCGGATACCTCTTCGGGCGCCAAGGAAGTGAGCCCGGATACAGGCCGGCTCTGGCCGTCGACATCAGTGAATGGGACGATCCCGACTACGAGTTCCTCGCCTTCAAGGGCCGGGACCGACCGTTCCGTGAACGCGAGTGTGGAAATGAGCCGGGGGAGGAGGTCGACAAGGCCCCTGCGGCGGGGCGCTCAGCAAAGGCGCGCGGACCGCACCGGAGAGGCAAGTCCTCCCTGCGTGACAGGGCGGCGGACGTTGGCCAGGAGTTGAGCTCGCTGCAGGAGGAGGTGGAAGACCTGGGGGAGCCGGTGCAGGAGTTCGCGATCTTCGATCAGTGCATGCACACGATCGGGGTCACCGAGTACGGAAGCAGGTCGGGCGGTTCTGGCTACCTCTACGGCGCAGGCCGCAGGCCCCGGCCCGCATTCGCAATGGACATGCGCGGCTTGAACTCCCCCGAGTATCAACTCCTGGCATTTCCCGGGGAGGAGCCGCCCAGCATCGAGTGCAATGAAGACGCGGGAGGACTGTTTACGAACTGAGAGATGGTCGTCCATCCCCTCGGCTCGCTCACACAAGCGTGAGAGACTGGCTCGGATCAGCAGGAGAAGACATGGAATGAAGCGTCGGAGGTTATGGTGGTGCTCCGGGAGTGGAAGTCGGCGACGGTCGGTGAGGATCGTCTGTGAGCGAGTACGACGTCATCATTATTGGAGCGGGCCCTGCCGGCGAGCACTGCGCCGACCGCCTTGCGGGCGGAGGCTTGAAGGTTGCGGTCGTGGAGAGCGGCCTGATCGGCGGCGAGTGCGACTACTGGGCATGTATTCCGTCCAAGACCCTGCTTCGCCCCGGCGAGGCGCTCCAGGCCGCGCGAGAGGCCCCCGGCGCCGCGCAGGCCGCAAGCGGCGAGCTCGACGCCGCGGCCGCCTTCGAGTGGCGAGACTTCATGACCTCGAACTGGGAGGACGCCGCGAAGGAGGAGTGGCTGCGCTCGAAGGGCATCGACGTCCTGCGCGGCTCGGGCTCGATCGCGGGTGCGGGCCGCGTGATGGTGGACGACCGCGAGCACTCCTGTGAGCACGTCGTCATTGCCGCCGGGTCCGAAGCGATCGTGCCTCCGGTCCCGGGGCTTGCCGAACTGGATGGCATCTGGACCAACCGGGAGGTGACCGAGCTGCGCGAGGTGCCCGAGCGGATGTTGGTGCTCGGGGGCGGTCCGGTTGGGGTGGAAATGGCGCAGGCGGTGTTCCGCTTCGGCGCCTCGGTGGCGCTGGTGGAAGGGATGGAGCACCTGCTGCCCCGCGAGCCGAAGCCGCTCGGCGACGCCCTCGGCGAGGCGCTGGCCGCCGAGGGCATCGAGCTGCATTTCGGCCAGCACGCCAAATCCGCGCGCCGCGACGACGACGGCTACGCGCTCGAGTTCCCCGACGGTATGGAACTACGGGGCGATCGTCTGCTGGTGGCCACGGGTCGCCGTCCGCGCACGGACGGCCTCGGGCTCGAGAACGTGGACGTCTCGCTTGAGAAGGGCGGGATCCCGGTCGACGAGCGCATGAACGTGACAGAAGGCGTCTGGGCGATCGGCGACGTGACCGGCATCTGGCCGCTCACATATGTCGGCAAGTACCAGGGGCGCGTCGCGGCCGCGAACATCCTCGGGCGCCGATGGGAAGCGAACTACGAGGCGGTGCCGCGCGTCGTGTTCACCGATCCCCAGGCGGCGTCGGTCGGCGCGGCCGATGGCGAGATCACCGCGACAGCGCCCATCTCGTCGGTGCCGCGCACCTCCACGTACACGCGCGCATACGCTGAGAAGAACGGCTTCCTCACGCTCGTGTCCGACGGCGAGCGGCTGATCGGGGCGTACGCGCTTGGCCCTGAGGCGGGCGAATGGCTGCAGCAGGCGACCGTCGCCATCCGTGCGGGCGTCCCGCTCGCGGTGATGAACGACGTCATCCAGCCGTTTCCCACCTTCTCGGAGATCTTCCTGCTCGCGCTCACCGAGCTCGAGTCGAAGGTCCCGGCCGACGGTCTAGGCGGGAGCAACTACGGTTAGACTCGCCGCGATGGCTAGCACCGAGCTGACGAAGGAGGAGCTCACCCGTCTCCTGCGCGAGGCGGAGGCGGCGCACGGGGTGTACGAACGGGATGAGCTGGGGGGAGTGCGCGACGAGGAGTGGGCCGCGTGGTACGCCGAGTTCATCGTGAATGCGCTGCGTGAGCGGGGGGAGGGACCCGGCCAGTAGCACGCATGGCCACGTTCCACCTCAAAGAGACGACCACCGCAACGCCCGAGCAGTTCGTCGCGGCGCTCACCGACTTCGGGCCAGGCCGCTCGAAGCTCTTTGGCCGAAGCGCCGACGACTACCTCAAGGTGCATGACGAAGGCCCCGGTCACGCCGACGTCACGGAGGGCTCGGGCGGCGTCTGGGAACGCTTGGACTACGACTGGTCCGATCCCAACCGCGTGGTCATGAAGACCACTGACTCGAACGCGTGGGGAGGCGACTCGGGCCACACCTACACCTTCACGCGCCAGCCCGACGGGACGACTGAGGTGGATGTCGTCGTGGTACGCGATGGCAAGAACTTCAAGGGACGGGCGCTCGGGGTCGTGCTCGCAATCTTCGGCAAGCGCGTCCTGGGAAAGGAGCTGGGAAAGACCGTCAGGGCCGTCGAGGCGCGGAACGACGGGTCGTGAAGCTGGTAACCAAGCGGAGCAGGCGCGTGCCGACCTCGGGGCGGCACAGGAAGAAGCGAGGCTTCAGCCCCTCTCTCCGTCTTAGCTGCCATCTCGAGGCTCGCAAACTTTGCTCTACAGAGTTACGCTCTGCTGATGGCGGCCGCGGCGACACTAGTCATGTGGTTTCACCTCCGTTCACCGGAGCTCGCCGAGGACTTTGAGCGTCTGATGGCCAGCGATCGGGACATCGTCCATGGCTCGCTGGACACGATGCCGGATTGGCAATTGACGCGGCCGATGGATGTACCGGGACAGGCGATTGACGCAGCCGATTACGTGCTGATCGCGGAGATCGTCAACATCGAGCGCTGGCAGCAACAGGCGGAGCAACGGGTCCAGGGCTTGGCGGATGACTTGGAGCATCTGGTGTCCAGCCGGAGGATGCTCGTCCTCGAACGCATCCTTTGAAATCCGCGGTCGGTAGAGGGCGATCAGACCCGGCCTCGGTCTGAGTTTGAGATGTCCCGGGTTCCGCCAAGCCACCTCAACAGGTGGCAGATCGGCGATTGGGGCGTTGGTCGGCGGCGGTTGTATCGGCGCAGAAACACTGACATGCTTGACCGATGCTGCAGACGAGCCTACGAGGGGCGGTTGCGGGCGCGGTCGCGACGGTGGTGATGACGCTCGAGCAGCCGCTCGACAAACGCCTCTTCGACTCCAAGTACGACGATGTCGAGATCCTGGGCAAGCTCGTGACGCGCGGCGACGACTGGCGACCCATCGGCTTCGCGCTCCACGTGCAGAACGGCGCGATCTTGGGCGCCGCATACGCGCGGCTCAAGCCGTCCCTGCCGGGGTCGGCGGTCCTCCGCGGCCTGCTGGCGGGCCTCGTCGAGCACGTCGCGACCTGGCCGATGACCGGGCTGGTCGACCGCTACCACCCTGCCCGTAAGGAGCTGCCGAAGCTAGCCGCCAACCGCCGAGCCTTCGGCCAGGCGACGATCCGCCACGCAGTGTTCGGCATCGTCCTCGGGCTCCTCGAGGACGCGCTGAACGACCGCAGCGCATAGCTCACGTTGTAGCTCCGTGAGTCTCCTCGCTTTCATGGCTTCGCCCGAGCGCTTCCGCCCGCCGATGTGCGTAAGCCGGACCTCGGTCACGCCTGGCTGGGGACGGTGGCGTGCTCGACCGCCCACTGCAGGACGTAGTCGGCCACCTCCTCCCAGCCCTCCTGGGCCGGTATCAAGTGTGCCATGCCCTCGTACTCCTTGATCTCGGTGATCGTGTCGGACTTGTAGTGCTTGGCGTTTGACTGCTGGACCTTCGGCGGCATGAGATGGTCCTCACTGCCTGAGACGAACAGCAGCGGCACACGGCTGTCGTTGTGATAGTCGACCCACGTTTCCTGGTGACCCGGCTGCAGGTTCGCCAGGATGCTGTCCCAGAAGATCCTGCCTGAGGCTGGGATGTGGTAGCGCTCGTAGAGTCGCCGGGCCTCATCCTCCGGGAAGGTATTCGTGAAGGCGTAGCGCCACTGATCGAAGGTGAAGCCGACGGCCTTGTGGTGGTTCGCTGGATTTTTCAGCACCGGCAGGGTCGCCTTGAGCTGAGCGGGTGGGACCGCCCGCACGCCTTCGGTCGGAGCGGAATTGAGTGCTACTCCCGCGGCTCCATGTCCGTGGTCGAGAAGGATCTGGGTGAACGCACCGCCCGCGGAGTGGCCGATGATGATCGGGGGAGAATCGAGCTCGCCGATCACCTGCTCGAACCGGCCGATGATCTCGGGGACAGTCAGAGCCTCAATCGGCGAAGGATCGTCGTTCAGCGCCTCGACTTCGACCTCGAAGCCGGGGTAGGCCGGCGCGAGAACCTTGTATCCGGCTGCCTCATAGCGCTCGATCCACTGCTCCCAGCTTCGGGGCGTAACCCAGAAACCGTGAACGAGGACGATGGTGTCCGGCGTGCTGTCTGTCATCCGTGTCTCTTCAGCGTCTTCCTTGGCTGCCATGACTCCTCCTATCGCCCCCTTGACGTGTCTTGGCGACCCTACACCCCTCCGATTGCGTGGTGGCCTCAGCTCGTCAGGCCCCGTGGATCTGGAGGGTGCCAGGTTCTCGCGGATGGAACTGTCGAAGGATCCGGACCGAACGCCGGTGAGCTGTGGTCAGGACGCGCCACGCAGCTGCTCGGCGACCACGAGCGCGGCCAGCATCGCGGTGAGCACTCCCAATGCGACGAGCCCGTCGGCGCCGCCGGCGAGCGGGATGGCGGAGAGGAGCGCGATGAGCACGACGGCTCGCGGCATGCTCTGGGCCTGGCCAATCCTGGCGGCGCAGGCCATCAGACCAGCGAGGAAGAGGGCTGGGGCGCCGAGCGCGACCAACGCTCCCGAGTCGTGCAGGGCGTCCGTCGGGTGCGCGATCACGAGCTCGTCGCCGACCGCGACGAGGACGATCCCGGCGATGATCGGGAGGTGCAGGTACGTGTAGATGTCGCGGCCGATTCGGCCCCGCTCCTCGGCGGTGGCCGCACGGATCCGCTCGAGCACCATGCCGGCCACCTGCCCGAAGTAGAGCCACCAGAGCGCCGTCGAGGAAAGGAAGGCGAGCAGGAGCGCTGCCACGACCTCGAGACTCAACCCCGTATCCGAAGCAGTGGCCCCTGCGAGAACGATGCTCTCGCCGAGCGCGATGATCACGAACAGCTGGAAGCGCTCGCCGAAATGGGCGCCCTCGATCTGCCACTGACTCATGGGGGTAGCGCCGACGCCCGGCAGCCAATACGTCGCGAGCGGCGCGGCTAGGTCAAGCGCGAGAGCACCCAGCCACAAAGCCCAGCGCAACGCCTCCGAGTCGACGATGCCGCCCGCGACCCACAGCGGCGCCGAGAGGATGCTCCACGCAAGGATCTGGCGGAAGTTCTGGTTGAACCTGCCGCGCGGCGTGACCGCGACGACGAACGCGTTTCGCCCGATCTGAAGACCCGAGTACGCGCACGCGAACAGCAGCGCGTACTCGCCGAATCCGTCCGGGATCGCGACCGACATCAACAGGCTCGCGAGCATCACGAACACCAGCACGAGCCGAACCGGCGCTGTGTTGGGGTCAAACCAGTTGGTCATCCACGTCGTGTAATTCCACGCCCAATACACCGCCACGAGCATGAAAGCCGTCTGGACCGCGCCGGACCAGTCGAGGTGCACGAGCAGATGGTGCGACAGCTGGGTGACCGCGAAGACGTAGACGAGGTCGAAGAACAGCTCGAAGAACGTCGCGCGTTGCTCGCCCTCGTCCTGGGCGCGGATGATCGGAAGCTCCGGGATGATCGGGCTCGTGGCGGTCGTCACGCCGCGAGGATAAGCAAGCGATCGGGGATGGCACGCCCCGCGGCACCGCGGCACTTAGCAGGACAACTTAGACGCGGACGTCTCGGCTCACGCCCAGCCCACCGCCGCTCCGGACGTGGAGGAGCCCGGCGAGTCCCCTATCGCTTCTGCTTGGCGCGAAAAGCGGAAGCCTCCGAAGAGCCCGGACCGCCAGGAGTCGTGGCACCCCAACCCCTAGCGCGCTCCCCCATCCGCGTGGAGGCGGGAGCGCAGGTGGTCCAGATGCGAACAGCCGTCGGATGTCGTTCCAGGCGATCGGCTAGGAGCGGGCCGGTCGTCGCCTTTCACGCAGCTGGCAGACGCGGGGTACCCTCAAGATGGCCATGGACGCCGAGCAGCTGATCAAGCAAACGAGCGAGAGCGTGCGCTCCGCGCTGGAGGCGGCGCAGCGGCGGGCGGACGAGATCGTGCGCGAGGCCGAGGCCGAGGCACAGCGGATTCGCGCCAAGGCAGAAACGGAGGCCCGGGAGCGACTCGACGAGGTCCGGCGGGCGCTGGAACAGCTCGAGGCGGGGCTTGGCGCACGATCCACGCCGCCAAAGTCGAGCGCCAAGCCCAAGCCGGCAGCCCGCAAAGCCGGTGCCCGAGCCGGAGCCGTCGCCGCCGGAATCCGAACCGCGCCAATCCGAGCCGGCTCCGGCCGGGCCGTCGCCGGGGAAGGTCTCGACCGAGGAGCTGATCGAGAGGCTGAAGGCAGGCGGCCAGTCCACGAACGCTGAGTCCGAGCCGGCGGCTGCGGCGCCGAACGAGGCGCCCAGCGACGATGCCGGCGCGGCGCGCCTGGTGGCGATGAAGCTGGCCCTCGACGGGACCTCGCGCGACGAGGCGCGGAAGCAGCTTGCCGCCGACTACGAGGTCGCCGACCTCGACTCGCTGCTCGACGAGGTCTACGCGAAGGCCGGCAAGTAGGCCGGCTCCGTTGGCGCGTTTGTAGCCGTATGCGGTCTGAAAGGCGCCACTCCGGCGGGCGCTAGCCGGGCCGCTTGAAGGTGCCCGGCCCGCCGCCCTCGCGCGCCCCGGCGCAGTACTCGGCCATGTCCTGGGTCCAGAACTCGACCACGTTGCCGTCCGGGTCGGTGACGTAGATCGCGCGGTCGGCGCCGAGCTGGATCGGCCCCTCGACCTCGACGCCCGCTGCGCGCAGGCGGTCGAGCAAGGGATCGAGCGCCTCGCGTCGAGCTGAAAGGCGAAATGGACATGTGCGCCGCCGCGGCCCCCCGCCAGACCGACCTGCGGCGTCCAGAGACCCAGCCGGGCGCTGTCCCCGATCAGATACCAGACGCGATCGTCGCGCCCCTCGCCGTACAGGGTCTCCTCGAAGCCGAGCAGGTCGCGATAGAAGCGGCGCGCGGCTTCGAGGTCGGAGACCTCCAGCACCAGCTCGGAGATGCCGCTGACCGGTGGCGCTTCGGGCACGCGCTAAGACTACCTCGCTGACCCCTTGC
>CAVWKY010000005.1:0-101290 GCA_963755775.1 uncultured Actinomycetes bacterium
TTATTTTAGGCGAGCGGACTCTCTGAAGGCGTTGATTATCGAGTCCCATGGACCGAGAACCGTTCTCACCTCGAAGCCCGCTGCGCTGAACGCAGCGAGATAGCGATCGAGTGAATAAGCGTACTCCCCCCCCGCCAGGGCGTGCCCTGGATGGCTCTTGAGGAAGCGTTCTAGCTGCCGCTCATTGTCTACGACGTGCTCCCGGCATACGAGCAGGAAACCGCCGCCCCGCACTACCCGAGCGCATTCGCAGGCCATGACGTCGAGATCGTCGGAGTGATGAAAGACCTGTCGGCCGTAGACGAGATCGACCGAGTGGTCAGGAAGAGGGATTTGCTCACCGATCCCCTCGAGAATCCGAATCGGAAGACCACGACCGATCAACTGAATTGCTCCGCGACCGATGTCGTCGCTGCCGTCCGGCTCTAGCGCGTAAACGCATCGTGCCCCTGACTTCGCAAATGCGTAGGCGCCTATGCCTCGTCCAGAGCCGAGATCGAGGATGTCTGCATTCTCGACTCCGCCCACGAGGCGCACCACCTCCGTGAATTCGGCAGAAGCCAGAAAGCGCTTTGCCGCTCCCAGCACGTCCGCGTCTAGGTAGCAATCGTGGAGGAGCTGTGAGTGGCGAGGATCTGCACGCAGGCTTTGCACAGCCTGCTCTGCGCTCAACGTCGCTTCGCTGGTCATGTCGTGAAGAGTAGCTTCGAGGGTCGCGGCGGGCGCCGGTAGACGGGCGGCTCCTCGCTTCTGATCGCCCGGCAGACCGTGTTCTTGCGTGGCCGGTGCGGCGCACGATCTCGCCGATCGAGAGGCCCTCGACAAACCTCATCCGCCTGATATCAGCCCACTGCTGCACCTCCAGCACTTCCTTCCTCCTCGCCTCGGTCCGTGACCGAGCGAGGTTCGGTGGCTCGGCGGCCGGCGGACATCGCTATCCGCGCAAGGTGGGTCCGATTTCGACCGGCTGGGGTGGTCAGTATTCAGCCGGCGCCGACAGCTACGAGCTAGGGACTGTCGGCCGCTGGCTAGCGGATCGGAGCAGTGTCCCGAGTATCGTTCCTCGCTAACCAGACATGTCACCATCGCAAGCAGCAGCAGTGCCGGCTTAAGCGCTCCCACCGGGTCGCCGTTGGCCGAAGCTCTTACTTCCCGTCACTGGCCCAGCGCCGCGCTCCTGGCAGGGATGGGCGCGCTGCTAGCTGTCGTCGTCGAGAGGCAGTCCATAGAGGGATCGTCGCCGTTGGACCCTCGTTCCGGCGTCAGCCATCGGATGCAACTGGTCGATCAACGCGTTGCGGCATCGACCTAGTGGTAGTTCCAACGGGCAGGAGCGACTCGTCGAGCTCTACCGATCCGAGCTCGCACGGCTGGAACAGGGTCCAACGGCGGACCCGGCCTCCAGATCGCGAGCCCATCCCCGCAACCGCCATATGGCGCATGAAACGGGGCCGTAGGCTTTCCCAGATGCCTGCACGGCCAGCCAATGACGCTCCGCACCGCCTGATCCGGGACGTGACGTTTGGGGACGGGGGTGCTCGTGCGGTCGTTCACCAACCCATACGGACGCCGGATCGCCGGCGAACGCGTGTGGGGACATTCGTCGAGGGGGTGCGCCAGCCAATCGCGATCACACCCCCGACCGAGGAAGCCGCGGCAGCAACTACACGTAGGCTTGTATCGCCATGACCTTGTCAAGAAGTCCCGCATTGAACCGATAACAGGCATGTCCTTGTGAAGCGACGGTTACAGCGCCTCCTGCTCAACAATCGGTTCTCCTGCGCCACGCCTTCGGCGGGCCTATCTTTCGGTGTACCTCCTCCTCCGTCGCGCCTCGCAGCTCTTCCAATACCTGCGTCGGCGTCCGCACGAAACGGACTTCGCCGGCTTCGCGCGTTTCCGAGGTCGGCTCAGGAATCTTCCTTGACGTTGGCGCGAGCTCCGGCACCTCAGCGATGTCGTTCCGGGTGTTCGCGGACAACCCAATCGTTTCCATCGAGCCAAACCCTCTCAACGAGCCGGATCTCCGCTTCCTGCGGCGCATTCTTCGCGGATTTGAGTTTCGTATCTGTGCCGCGGGCGCCCGAAATGGGACCATGACGCTCTTTGTGCCCGTGTACCGGGGTATCCCGATCACCGGAGAATCCTCGCTACGTAGGGAGGCGGCCGAAACGAGTCCAACCCTGCAGCAGTGGGTCGGCTGGACCCCAGATTCGCCCGACTGCGAGATCTCGGAGGAAACTGTGGATGTTCGGCGTTTGGATGACTTCGGGTTCGATCCTGCCTTCGTCAAGATCGATGTTCAGGGGGCCGAGCTCGACGTGGTCCGCGGCCTGGCTGAAACCATCGAGCGGTACCTACCCGTCTTCCTCATCGAGCGTTCGTCGAGCTTCGAAGGCGTACGCAACTTCCTCGGCCGCTATGGATACGAGCCGTATATGTACGTCGCGGATGAGGACCGCCTGGCGCCCTTGGGAGACGGCGAGCCACTGAATGCCTTCTTTCTTACACCGGATGACGCCTCGGCCGCGGGCGCTCGGCCGACATCCTCGGCCGCTGGTTCGTAGTTCTCGTCCGGCGCGTATCGTTCCTCGCTTACAAGGCATGTCACCATCGCAAGCAGCAACTAATGCCGGCTTAAGCGCTCCCGCCGATCTCGCCGTTGGCTGAAGCTCTTACGTCTCGTGGATGGCTCAGCGCCACCCTCCTCGCAGGGATGGGCGGCGTTGCTCGGCGTCGTCGTCGCGAGGCAGTCCAGCCTCGCGGTCGCGATCACGGTGCTGGTGATCGTGACGCTGCTCGCGTTCCTGGCGCCGGTCACTCACCTGAGCATCCTGCTCGCGCTCACGGCAATCGTCCCGTACACGATCGCGAACCGCTACTCCCCGGGCGGAGCGGGCCCCGACAGCCCGGGCCTGCTCGCCCCCGACCTGTTCCTGCTTACGGGCCTCCTGCGTGTCGCGTTCGTGCTGCCGAATATGCGGCTCGATCGCCGGCGACTGACGGTCGTGGGGCTCGTGATTCTGTCCCTCGCTTTCACCTGCTTCGCGGCCTTTCAGGGTCTGAGGGCCGGACAGGCCGTCTCGGACGTGGGCGCCGAGTTTCGAGCTCTCGGTGGCGGGTTCGCCGCTGCCCTGATCGCGATGACGGTGCTCGAGAACCCGGGGGCGCATCGCCGGATCATGAGGGCGCTTCTCGTGCTGGGACTGGCGCTCGGCGTCTGGGGCATCGCGCAGTGGGTGGTTCAGCTCGACTTCGGCGGCGATTTCGGGGTTCGCCGCGGGGTGGCCCTGACCACCAGCGGTCGCGGTCAGGTTCAGGGGGGCCTGTTCGCGTTTCCAGTCGCGGTGATCGTCGCGTCGGCGGCGCTGGCATCGGGTCGGGTGCGCGGCCTCGACCGCGGCCTCGTCCTCTTGGTCCTCGGGCTCAACGCAGTCTCACTGCTGCTCACGTTCGAACGGACCTTCTGGGTGGCTACCGCTATCGGCGTCCTGCTGGTGGCGCTCCGCTCGGGCCGGGCACGGCGCGCTCGCGCACTCCTGTGGATTTCGGTGATTGCCGCCTCCGGGCTCCTCACGCTGTCGGCCGTTGCACCGGGCACGCTCCAGACGGCCGAGGAGCGGTTGCTCAGCATAGGGTCCTACCAAACCGACGATGTCCGTGCGCTACCGAACCGTGGAGTCCCGATTCGTCATCGACAAGATTCAGGAGCGACCGCTGCTTGGCTGGGGCCTGGCGGACACGATCTACTGGGGCCAGCCCTGGACGAGCACACGACCCGTCCGAGCAGTCGTACACCCACGTGGGCTATCTGTGGCTGATATGGCGTGAGGGGATCCTTGGCGGTGGCGTGTTGCTGGCCTTGCTGATCGTCGCGGCGCTGTGGCCCGGAAGGGCGGCGGCCGGAGGCCTCGTCTCCGCTGTCCGCACGGGCTGCCAGGCCAGTCTGATCGCGCTGCTGATCGCGAACCTGACCTTCCCCACGTTTCAGGGCACTCAGATCACCTACGTGATGGGCTTCCTGGTCGCGTACTGCGCGATCCCGGTCGTGGCGGCGCGGCGCATGCCCGCGGCCGAGCGTCCGGCCCTGCACGACGATCGAGCTGGTTCGCGCACGCTCGCCATGGGCTCGGGCACCTCCTAGGGGCCGGGTCAGGCCGGCTGGCGCCCGACGGCGGAAGACACGACGGCGCGGAATTCGACCAGGAGGTCACGCTCTCGCGTCCGCAGCATGAAAGCCAGGGCGAGCGCTCCTGTGCCGGCGCCCACTAAGCCGGCGACCAGCGAGCTGGCACCCGCGGACTCGATGCCAAGTGCCGCCCCTATGGTGACGAGCGCTTGAACGAGCACGCATACGCCGATCCCCTGGAGCTCGCCGACGATGCTGCCGAGCGGGATGCCGATGCTACGGCCGCCCCACAATGCATAGGCCGACGCGAGACAGCAGAAGCTAAGGACATGGACGGCCGCAGCGCCCCGGATGCCGCCTAGCTGGACTCCCACGGCGATCGCTGCAAGCGTCCCTACCGCCCACACCACGTCGATGCGCGCGCGGCGACGCAGGCTCTCGCCCCCGGCTCCGGCGAATACCTCGCCCAGGACGTTGATGATTCCCTGGCCGATGCCAACCACGACGAGTATCTGGAAGGGCACGACCATCCCCCTCCACTCGTCCCCGAGCAACGCGGGAATGACACCGCTCGCCAGGACGACCGCCGCGGGCAGCAGCGGCATCAGCAGCAACGCCATCAGTCGCATGGCCTTGAGCGCCTGACGACGGATGACCTCCGGATCCCGCGCGGAGGCTATGGCAGGGAACAGGACGGTGCCGATCATCCACGACACCTGCGTCAGCGGCATGAACGCAAGCGAGAAGGCGAGCGCATAGAGGCCCAGCTGCGTAGTGTTCGTGCTCGCCCCGACGACGAGGTTGTCCCCGGTCCACGCGAGAACTGCCGCCGCGGCAATTGCCAGGAACGCTCGCGCCCCCTCGCGCCGCACAGGCGGCGCATGCTCACCACGGACACGCGGGAACAGGCTGGCGGCGGCCGCCCAGGTGAGCACCGCGAGCAGCAGCTGGTAGAGGACGAGGCGGATGACCAGTGCCCAGAGCCCGGCCCCAAGCACCGCTGCGACGACGGCAACAACCGATGCCGCGACGGCCGCAGCGACGGTGACGATCGCGATGCGCTTGAAGCGCAGGTACTTCTTGAGGAGCGCGTTCGGCACGACCCACACCGCGATGAGGGCGACCACCAGCGCCAGCGCCCGCAACGCGGCGGGATCGGACCCCTGCGCGAATGCGTCGGCGATCGGTCCCGCGAGCGCGACGAACACCAGCGTCAGGCCGATCCCCACCACACTCGTGCGGACCACCGCGTTGCGCACCGAGCGGGCATCGAGCTCGCGGGCGATGATCAGCGCTCCTCCCGTGCCCGATTCGAGCAGCAGCGTCAAGATGGCGACGATCACGGACCCGACCGCGATCAGGCCGAAGTCTCGCGGCGGCACGAGGGTCGCCAGGACGAACAGCGATGCGTACCAGGATCCCTGACCGACGATCACGCTCAGGGCCTTCCACGAGATCGCCTTCTCGACCAGGCCCATCGTCGGCGCTTCGTTCGATGGCGACGGGATCTCCCGTCACCTGCTCGCTCATGTGGCCGATGCTGTTCGCTGGCATGCCGGCGGAGGCGGCCCATGTACAGTCACGTTAGTCGAGGAATGCCTGCAAGCGCGCCAGATCCGAGCGAGAGCCGGGGATCGCAATCGATGTCCAAGTCCGCGCCCCCACGGTTGGTCTTCGCCGTTCGTCGCGCCCCCTATCCGCTCGATACCGGCGCTCGAATCCGCACCCACCATCTCCTCACCGGCCTTGCGAACGCGTTCGAGATCGTATTGGTGACCTTCGAGCACCACCCGGACAGTCCCGACGGGCTGTGTCGGAAGGAGGAGCTCGAGCAGCTCTACCCCGACGTCGAGGTGGTCACGGTTCCAGGCGCCGGCCCGCACAAGCGCGCCACTCAAGCCCTCAGCCTGCTCCGCCGCAGATCCTGGACCAATGGTCGCTACCGGTCCCGCGCCTTCACCGAAGCCGTGCGGCGCGCCGCAGCCTCGAGGCAGCCGTGCATCGTCCATTTCGACGATTCCGGCGTGGCCCAGGTCGGGCCGCTGGCCGGGACCTTCAGCGTCTACAGCGCCCACAACATCGAGCATCGGATCCTGCGTCAAGGCGCGCGAACCGGAAGCGTGCCCAGGCGACTCTTCTACGGAGTGGAGGCTCTCAAGGTCCGCTCCGAGGAGCGGCGGGCTTGGCGATCGATGGACCTGTCGCTCGCCGTGTCGTCGCTCGACGCTCGGGCGATGAGCGCGGGAGGAGCTCGTCGCGTCGACCTCTGTCCCAACGGCGCGCCTTCGGTCGACCGGATACCGCTCCAGCCTCGATCGCCCGACGAGCCCCTGAGACTGCTGTTCGTGGGGACGGGCGCCTATGTCCCGTATGAGCGCGGGCTGGCGTGGTTCGTGCGGAAGGTGCTGCCGCGCATCGAAGCCCGCACGTCAGTGGCGCTCGACGTCGTGGGAGATCCGCCCGACCGGCCCGTGGAGGCCAAAGGCGTCCGGTACGTTGGGACCGTGCCGAGCGTGGAGCCCTTCTACTCCGCGAGCCACGGCGTGGTCGTGCCAGTCTTCGAGGGCTCCGGCACGAGGCTGAAGATACTCGAGGCAATGGCCTATGGGCGGCCGGTTATCTCGACCAGCCTCGGCGCCGAGGGGCTGCCGGTCGTGGCGGGCGAGCACTTCCTCCAGGCGGACGACCCCGAAAGCTTCGCGGCCGCCGCTGTGCGCTTGGCCGAATGGTCCCTACGTCCCGAGGATGACGAGGTCGAGTCCCTGATCGCAAACGCTCGGGAAGCGGTCGTGCCCTTGTTCTGGCCGGCCGTCGCGAAGCGACTTGTCGAGCTCTACCGATCCGAGCTTGCACAGCTGGAACAGGGCCCAACGGCGGACCCCGGCCTTCAGATCGCGAGCCCATCCCCTCGAGCCGCTCCTGCCAGGCCCGCGCGGTGAGGGCGCTGAGTTCCCTTTATCGCTGAGGGCTGGGATTTGCAAGCGGACGTTCATCAAATACAAACTTCCGTCTCATCCGCTGTTAAGATTCCGCGAGCTTCCGGCTGAATCCCCGCCACATAGCCGCGGGGATCGGGGGACCCACTTTCTGGGGCGAATCGCAGGCGACTGCCGCGTAGCGCTATCTCTTTCGGCGCGAGCCCTTCAGCTAACCCCGTAAGCGACCGAAAGAGCAGGTGCACGACCATGAGCAAGGCACCAACGAGCATCTTCGCCGCTGCCGTGCTGCTGCTGGCGGCCGCTCACCCGGCGGTCGCCGAGGCGGGCGGCCTGACGAAGCCGGTGGGGTGGGGCCCGCTCACCAGCGCGCAGGCGGCGAAGCTGGTGAATGCCCCCGGGTGGGGGGAGCCGCGTCCGGGCAATAGGGTGGCGAACCACACGGTTCCGAGCCGGGCCCAGCTGCAAGCCTGGCGAGCGTCCTGCCGGTGGCCGAGCTGCGGGATGCCCTACGCGCGGTACGTGAACGGGCGGTTCCGCGGAACGACGCACCAGATCATCCAGTGGGCTGGCCGCAAGTGGGGGTTTCACCCCAGGGTGCTGCGCGCAGTGGCGACGATCGAGTCCTGGTGGCACCAATCTCGAGCGGCGACATCGACCCGAACACCGGGCAACCCGACACTTCGGCCTCTATTCGGTGCGCCGTCCCTATCACTGCACGGGCGAGTGCCGAATCATGCGGGATAGCACCGCCATGAACGCCGACTACTACGGCGGCATCCTGCGTGCGTACTTCGACGGGAAGATGACGTGGTTGAACACGGTGGAGCGCGGGAAGCGATACGTGCCCGGCGACCTTTGGGCAAGCGTCGGGGCGTGGTTCGCGGGGCGGTGGTGGACCGCCCCGGCGAGGCAGTACATCCAGGGCGTCATGGATCACTGGCGGGAGCGACCCTGGTGGAAGCCGGGGTTCTGAGCCCGCCGGGCAAGGCGCTAGTGGGGCAGCTTTGCGACGAAGTCGACGAACTTCCTCGTGGATAGGACCTTGCACAGCTAGCCGCTTAACTCGAGCGCATTGGGGTCGGCACCGCTTTCGCCCTTAAGGCGTGCGATGGGCCCTGAGGCTCCAGGGGTACCGCTCGAGAGCCGACAGCGGCCACAAGACCTCCCGCAGGGGCCTCATCTCGCGCACGAAAGCTTTACGGCAGCGGCCTTGACATCGGGCACGGCCACAGCGCATGAACCGAGGCCGTAGGCTTTCCCAGATGCCCGCACAGCCGGCCAATGACGCTCCGCATCGCCTGATCCGGGAGGCCACGTTTGGGGAAGGGGTGCTGGTGCGGTCGTTCACCAACCTATACGGATGCCGGATCGGCGACCGAACGCGCGTGGGGTCATTCGTCGAGATTCAAGCCGGCGTGGCAATCGGCTCCGACTGCAAGATCCAGAGCCATACGTTCATTTGCGAGGGGGTCACCATCGGAGATCGGGTCTTCGTGGGGCATGGTGTGATCTTCATCAATGACAGAACACCCCGCGCCACTTCGCCGGATGGGCGCCTCCAAACATCCGAGGATTGGAATTGCTCACCACGATCGTTGCGGACGGTGCTTCACTCGGTTCGGGAGCCGTGATCCTCGGCGGCGTCAGCATCGGAGAAGAAGCCCTCGTCGGCGGGGGCGCAGTGGTTACGCAAGATGTTCCTCCTCGGACTACTGTCGCCGGCAACCCCGCGCGCAGGCTCGCCCAGCAGTCATCTGGCTAGTTGCGTCGGTGGCTGGATCGATACCGCATCGTCCTCCAGATGAAAGGTCCCATGCGGGTGCTCGAATTCCTCGCTAAAGGTGCGCTCGCGCCACCAGGCGGCGATCGTTCTGGGAAGTGCTAACCACAGAGCTTCCCGCTCCAGCAGCCAATCCATGAACTCTGCGTATCGCCGTCTATTATCTGGATCTGCCAGATAACCTCGGTCCGGGTGCGAAACGCACTGGATCAGGCCAAACGAGTGCTCCAGCCGTTCGACCTGCTTCTGCCAGAGATCGATTGTGTCCTCTTTCAGGATGGTGAACAGGGTGTGGTCCTGAGGCAACGTATACGGCAACTCGAGGACAGGGCCTATGTAGTAAGGCCACGGAGAGCAACAACCGCCGGGAACGGGTTCGTACGGATCAGAGTGCGGGACCGTGCAGTCGTAGTCGACGGGAAGCTCAGCGAGCCAGTCAACCACCCTGTGTGTGGCCGGTGACCTGAAGCCACTGGCTCCGAGTGTCTCTGCCCACCGCTCAACCGCCGGCAGTTGCCGCTCAAATTCAGCCCGGGACGAAAACATCGATGAGTCATGTCGCACCCCGTGAACACCCAATTCGAAACCCCGCGCCGTGAGTTCCTTCAGGATTCCGTGGTCGATGGGGTACCAGTCAGCCACGATGTTGAACGAGGATCGCAGGCCGCGCTCCTCCTCGAGATCCGCGACATCGATCGAACCGCGAAGGCCCTCGGCGCTCTCCACATCATGGGTAAGGATTGCAGCCGCCCGATTACCGTCGGGCCAAAACCAGCGAAAAGGGAGCTCGGTCGTGCCCTTTGCAACCAGCATGCATCGTGCGAGGAGCTGCAGTAGACGACTCACGCTGTCGTCGTATGGCCAGAGCGGAAACTCCGGTTGTTGCTGCCACCGTGCCAGCCGGCGCCGGAGCGCCAGGCCGATCTTCCGAGGGATGGCCCGTTTGAAGCGATAGTAGAGGCCGAGCTGCCAGGCTGACAGGGACCGCGTGCCTTCGGCCTTCCAGCGTCTCCATTACATAGTTTCTGTAGGCATCCTCCAAGCTAAAGGGGACCGTGACCACGCGATTCGCGGCATCGAAGGACACCGAAGTTCGCTCGCCCCGAGCAGACCTGAACGACGCAAGCTCCATCTCCTCGGGACGGACTCGCCTGGCGACGGGCGACGCATAGATTCTCCATTCGTCGTCCCAAAGCCATTCGGCGGGCGACGAGCCCCGCAGGCAGACGACGCAGGAATCGTCATCGGGGGGGTCTGCTTCGCTCTCGACCTCCCACACTGCAGGCGCATCCCCGAGTGGCGACAGCAATCGAAGGAGCTCGGAAGCATTTTCGCCGGCGCCCGTCACTCGTCCGTGCCGCGCGAACCTCACCCCGTATCGAGCGATGAAGTCGGCCAGCTCCTCAGCGAGAGGGCTACTCGGCCCGCCCCGAGTCTTGTCCAGCAGCGAGAACCATGCGCTGGTTGGCGCGACGTTGGGCCGGCCCTGCAATTGGATCACAACATCGACTGGCGCCGGAGCGAGGTCCCGCGTCTTTGCGGAGGGCTAGCTTCCACGTTCGGCCGTCATGCAAGACCCGGAGAACATGCTCAGCGCTGGTTTCTTCTGCCGACACGTCACTGCCATTCGCACGCAGGTAGTCCGCGAACGTCATCAGGATCGACCGCGCCAACTTCCATTGGGCATCGGGCTCGATGCGGCTTCGGCCACTCGCTCGCCTCGCGTAGCACTTTGGCAGGAACGCCGGCAGCGAGAACGCCCGCCGGGATGGATCGATTGACAACAGAACCGGCGCCTATCGTTGCATCGTCGCCGATCTCCACCCCCGGGAGAATGAAGACGTGCCATGGCAGCCACACGTTCCTGCCGATATTGACCGGGTCGAACGCGACTGGGTAGCCCTCAAACGCGGATTGCCACGAGCCATGGGTGAAGATCGAAGAGCGGCCTCCCACTCCGGTGTCGTCGCCGATCGTCAATGGTCGCGAGGGATTCAAAAAGCACATCTGAAACACCCTCACTCGCCGCCCTATGGTCAAAGACGAGTCGGGCAGAAGGGGGCCACCGACGTAGACCTGCTCACGTACCGTAGTGTCGTCGCCGATTTCTACATCCCTCCCCTCAAAGAAACACACGGAGCCAATCGTTACCCGTCGGCCGATGCGTACCCGGCGGCCGCGGATTACCGTGCCAAAGCCGATCGATGTCCCTGAGCCGATCTCAACCTCATCGGCGTCGATGACCACTCCCGGCGACAGCTCAACGTCGGGGTCAATCCTGTAACCCCGCCGACGATAGAGTCGCCGTTGCAGGGACGAGGGCAGAGCACCCTCGCGCAGCATTTGCGCTATCGGGATTCGTGCCTTGGAATACACCTAGTTCCCCCAGCTACCTGGCTCTCACGCGCCGACGCGGTTATGAGCAGGAGCAAGACGGGGTTCACGCAGCGGCGGTCACTGGCCGCAGCCGGTCGGGCGAGAATGCCTCGACGCGCAGGATTGCGTCGGATTCGAGCGCCTCTTGCGTCTTGAGGAAGAGCTGCCCCGTCTCCCACACGTAGCCAACTGAGCACCCGGGGGCGCCGGCCCCGGACCGCGCGCTCATCTCATACGAGCGAAGGATGCTGTTGGCGTGCCCATGGTCACGGAAACGCAGCCGAATGCGGTGACGATGCTCGCGGACTTCAGCTCGCAGGTCCTGGAAATCGGTCAATCTCAGCAACAGGTCGCCGCGGTGCAAGGATAGGTTCTCCCTGATCCCCTCGAAGGTGTGGGCCTTGGCGGAGAAGGTGATCGCTGCAATCGAACCGTCGCCGAACACGTAGGACACAGCGATATCCGAATCTGGATGCGCACCTCGCGCCGGCCGGATCTCGATCGGGAACCGGTCCTGAGGGGGCATCATCTGGAGCACGAAGTCGGTCCAATGGCAGAGATTGCCCAGTACTCGCCCGCCTTCCTCGGGCCTGTCATACCAGTGATCGGGAGCGGTCTCGTGTCCCGCGACGAACCAGCTGGACATAGTCTGTCCACTCTGGCCCTCCAGGAGGCTCCGCACCTCCTTGCCCAGCCGACTGACGGGACGGTTGAACCCCAGGCGGACAGAGCCGGGTGACGTCGTCGCCGCCTGGCACAGTCTGATCAGCTGGTCCTCGGAAACGACATGAGGCTTCTCGATGTGGACGCTCTTGCCCGCCTGCAAGGCCTCGATCGCATATTCCGCATGGGTGGGGTGGCTGGAGGCGATGTAGACCAGATCGATGTCCGAATCCTCGATTACTTGACTGGAATCCTCGGTGGCGTAGTGGAGGCGGTAGTTGCGCGCCAGCGAGGCCGCTCGTGCTTGGTCCTTGTCCATCGCCCCTCGCATCACGGCGCCGGCCCGCCGGTGGAGGTAATAGGCGATCGTGCTGTGAGCGAACATCCCACAACCGACAATCCCTACGTGTGCGTCGCGGCGGCCGGGAGTGCGCAAGCGCGGGGGATCCTTGACGCGCATGTGGAGCTGGCCGCGGACCTTGGCCAGCGTCCGCCGGGGTCCGTAGAGACGGACGTAGCGGGCCACCTTCCTTGCCTTTGACGCGGGTGAGACCTCTGCGTACCCCATTGTCATGCCGATTGCCCGGCGCTGTGCGCCTCGCCTGCGACTGTCCCTAGGTCCTCGATCGCTGCATCCTCAAGGAGGCTCTTCAGATCCCGCGCCGGAGGCCAGTCCCCCGGTCGAACCGGCGCCGAGTATAGAGCCGGCGCACGCTTGCGGCTTCGGTTTCGAATCCCCGGTGGGATGGGTAAATCGGCCGCTCGCCGAGGTCGATCCCCGTCCCGTCCTCGATAGCCGACGTAGAATTGCGACATGACGGAGCATCGGCTGCCTGAACGTGACCGAGCTTGGGTGATGCGCACATATGCCGGGCACTCCGACGCCCGGCGCTCGAACGAGCTCTACCGGCGCAACCTGGCGAAGGGCCAAACGGGGCTGTCGGTCGCCTTCGACCTGCCCACGCAGACGGGCTATGACCCCGATCATCTGCTGGCCAGGGGCGAGGTCGGGAAGGTCGGCGTCTCGATCGCCCACAAGGGGGACATGCACGCCCTGTTCGACGGCATCCCGCTGGACGAGATGAACACGTCGATGACCATCAACGCCACGGCCGCCTGGCTGCTCGCGCTGTACGTGACGGTCGCGGAGGAGAACGGGGTCGAGCGAAGCGACCTCCAGGGAACCACCCAGAACGACATCATCAAGGAGTACCTGTCGCGGGGCACCTACGCGTTCCCGCCCGAGCCCTCGATGCGGCTGATCGGCGACACAGTGGCGTTCACCGTGAACGAGGTGCCGCGGTGGAACCCGATCAACGTCTGCAGCTACCACCTACAGGAGGCCGGAGCGACGCCGGTGCAGGAGACCGCGTACGCGCTGTCCACGGCGATCGCGGTGCTCGACGAGGTGAAGCGCCGCGGGCAGGTCGCCGACGCCGACTTCCCGCGCGTCTTCGGCCGGATCTCGTTCTTTGTCAACGCCGGCGTCAGGCTCATCGAGGAGCACGCGAAACTCCGTGCCATGGGCCGCCTGTGGGAGGAGATCGGACGCCAGCGTTACGGGGTAACCGAGCCGAAGTACCTGCGCCTGCGCTACGGGGTGCAGGTCAACTCGCTTGGCCTGACCGAGTCGCAGCCCGAGAACAATGTGCCGCGGATCGTGTTGGAGGCGCTCGCGGTCACGCTGGGCCGCGACGCGCGGGCGCGGGCAATCCAGCTTCCGGCCTGGAACGAGGCGCTGGGCCTGCCCCGGCCCTGGGACCAGCAGTGGAGCATTCGCATCCAGCAGATCCTGGCCAACGAGACGGACCTGCTGGAGTACCCCGACATCTTCGAGGGGTCGGTCGTGATGGACGGCCTGGTCGAGGAGCTGGCCGCGGGCGCTCGCGAGGAGATGGCCACAGTCGAGCAGCACGGCGGCGCGGTCGAAGCGGTCCCCTACATGAAAGCGCGGCTGGTGGAGTCACACCGGGAGCGCGTGACGAAGATCGAGCGAGGCGAGATCCGGGTAATCGGGCAGAACTGCTTCACCGAGACCGAGGACTCCCCGCTGACCGCCGGCGCCGATGGCGGCATCCTCACCCCCGATCCCGAGGTGGAGCGCGACTGCCGGGAAGCGCTGGAGCGCTGGAAGGCCGAGCGTGATCAAGCCGCTGTCGACCGGGCCCTGGCCCAACTGGCAAAGGCCGCGGGCGACGAGTCGGCGAACATCATGCCGGCGACGATCGAGGCGGCGAAGGCCGGGGCCACCACGGGCGAGTGGGCGGGCGTCCTGCGCGAGGTGTTCGGGGACTACCGGGCGCCCACGGGCGTCGCGGCCGCCGCCGAGAGCGGCGAGGGCGAGCTGCTCGAGGAAGCCCGCGCTCGCATCGGCGAGCTGGCCGAGCGGCTCGGGCACCGGCCGCGCATCCTGGTCGGCAAGCCGGGCCTGGACGGCCACTCGAACGGCGCCGAGCAGATCGCCGTCCGGGCGCGCGACGTGGGCATGGAGGTGATCTACCAGGGCATCCGCCTGACCCCCGAGCAGATCGCCGCCTCCGCGCGCGACGAGGACGTGGACGTCGTCGGGCTGTCGATCCTCTCCGGCTCGCACCGCGAGCTGGTCCCCGACATCGTTCGGCTCCTGCGCGAGCACGGGGTCGAGGCGCCGGTCGTGGTCGGCGGCATCATCCCCGCCGCCGACGCCGAGGCGCTGCTAGAGGCCGGCGTCGCCCGTGTCTACACGCCCAAGGACTTCGACCTCAACCGGATCATGGGCGAGATCGCCGAGCTGGTGAGCGAGCGCGCCGAGGCCGCCACCGCCCAGCCCGCCTGACCTCGATGGACACCCCCCGCACCCGGTACGCGCTGAGCGGCGACGCCCATATCGCGTTCCCGGGACCTGGCACCTCTACGCGGCGAGCGCAACGTAGATGGTGAGCGAGCGGACTCTGCGGTTCGGCGCGGCAGCGATCGCGCTGGCGGGGATCGGCGTGGCCACCTACATCACGATTGCCGATGCTGGAGGAAGCTCGCCTGTCTGCCTGGCCGGGGGCAAGGGATGCGAGACCGTCGCCAACAGCCGCTACGCCGAGCTGCTGGGAATCGACGTCTCGATCTACGGGATCGTCGGTTATGTGCTCCTGCTCGCAAGCGCGCTCGTCCGCGGCGACCCGGGGCGCTTCGCCGGGTTCCTGCTGGCCCTCGTCGGGTTCGGCTTCAGCGTTTACCTGACCTACCTGGAGCTGTTCGTGGTCGACGCCATCTGCCAATGGTGCGTAGCAAGCGCGGTCCTGATGACGTTGCTGCTGATCGTTAACGCCGCCCGGGCGCTCGGCTATCTCGGCGCGGAAGGCACGGCAGAGAGCCCGGCGATCCAGGCGCCGGGGTAGGACCCGTCGGGGGGCCAGCCTTGGGCTGGTTGAGGTTCCACTGAGCATCCTCGCTAGATTCCGGCCCTGATGGCAAGCCGCAAGGATCAGCGCGATCGCGCACGCGAGGAACGGCAGCGCCAGGAGACCGAAGCGCAGGCGCAGGAGCGCCGCCGGCGCCTGATCCGCTTTGGCAGCGCCGCGGTCTTCCTTGCCGTGGTCGTGGTCGCGGTGGCGATCGCCATCAGCCAGTCAGGGGACGACTCGGGCGACACCGAGCTCGAGGGCATTTCCTCGGTCAACACCGAGCTTCGGGGCCTCGAGCAGCAGGGACTGGCGCTGGGCGACCCCCGCGCGAAGGTGACGGTGGTGGAGTTCGGAGACCTCCAGTGCCCGGCATGCAGGGACTACTCGGAACAGATCATGCCGGACGTCATCAACGGCCCGGTGAGGCGCGGCGAGGCCACGCTCGAGTTCCGGAACTGGACGATCATCGGGGCGGAATCGGAGGACGCCGCCAAGGCCTCCCTCGCGGCCAGCGAGCAGGGCCGCTACTGGAGCTTCATCACCCTCTTCTACCGTAACCAGGGCGCCGAGAACTCGGGCTACGTGACCGATTCGTTCCTCGAGGCGGTGGCAGAGGGCGCGGGCGTGGCGGATCTTGACCAGTGGAACGAGGATCGGCAGAGCTCGCGTTGGGACGCCCAGATCTCGCAGAACGGCACCGAGGCTCAGCAGCTCGGGTTCACGGGGACACCTTCGTTCCTGGTCGAGGGGCCGAACGGCCGCGAGCCGCTGGCCAGCCCCGGATCTGTGAGCGATTTCGAGTCCGCGATCCAGTCCGTCGGATAGAGCCCCCCGGGAGGTGGGCGACCGCTCGATCGACTTCCCCGTCGAGGGCCTCGGCGACGGGGTGGTGCGCCTGCGGGTGATGGTCGAGGCCGACCTCCCCGCGATCGCAGCCGCGTGCCGGGACCCCGACATCCCGCGCTGGACCCGGGTCCCCGAGGACTACCGCGAGGCAGACGCCCGGAGCTGGTTCCAGCAGGAGGCGGCCGAACGGTCCCGCGGGCAGCAGCTCGGGCTGGTGGTGGTGGATCTCGACGGCGATCGGCTGTTGGGCTCGGTCGGGATCGTCCATCCGAACTGGGCGGAGGGGCGCTGCGAGCTCGGCTACTGGGTGGCGCGCGAGGCCCGGGGGCGCGGCATCGCGACCCGTGCCGTGCGGCTGCTCACCACCTGGATCTTCGACTCCCTGCCGATCGACCGGGTCGAGATCTGCGCCGAGCCGCGGAACACCGCCTCGCGACGCGTCGCCGAGCAGGCCGGGTTCACGTTCGAGGGCGAACTGCGGTCCTACATCGTCAACAAGGGCACACGGCGCGACATGGCCATGTACTCCCGCTTGCGGGACGACGTCCGCTGACCGGACTTCGCAGCGCGGCGAGCTACGCTGAGAGAGCGATGGATGACGGCATCTCCGGCGAGCGCAGCGCCTGGTTGCGGTGTTACCGCTGCTGGTCGCAGCGGCTGGAGGCCCAGGTTCACTACGACGGGATCCTCAGGGTCGACCCCGAGACGGGCGAGGCCGCCGACCGGGTCGAGGAGATCCAGGAGGCGGTGGTCCAGTGCCTCGATTGCATGCACGACCAGCCCCACCTGACCTTCGAGGACATGCGCGTGGTCCCGATCGAGGACCGCTGGGAGCGAATGGTCGCCGGCAAGCCATACGTCGCCTCCTGCACGGTGGCCATCGACCAGGACCAGGTCGAGACCTGCTCCGGCCCCGAGGCCGCCGACAGCCTCACGTTCGGCTCGCTGGGCGAGTCCGGCACGAGGGAGTTCTTCACCCACGTGCGGTTCCACAAGCACGAGGAGGAGCGGATCGTCGTCCACCTCCTGGTCGAGCTCTACGCGCGCACCGAGGAGGAGGCGATCGACGTGCTCGAGGCCGCCGCCCGGGGCACGCTGGAGATCACCTCGCTGGCGGAGGAGTCGCGCCCCCCGGCTCACGCCGCCGACGAGGCGCACTGACGCCGAGCCGGCGCGAGGCGAATCCCAGCGATATAACCCCGCCCGATGCCGGGCATCGGTGCCTTCATCTCCGCGGGCAGGTCGCTGAGCGCCGCGCTCGAGCGCGTCCGACACGCCGACCGCCTCGGCTTCGACTCCGTCTACACGACGCAGGTCGCGGCCCGTGAGGCGCTGATCCTGCTGACCGCGTACGCGTCGGTGAGCGAGCGGGTTCGGCTGGGCACCGGGGTGGTGCCGATCTTCTCGCGCACGCCCGCGGCGATGGCCCAGGCAGCGGCGACCATCGACGAGTTCTCGGATGGTCGCATGGTGCTGGGGCTTGGCATCTCGCACCAGGTCACGGTCGAGAACTGGTTCGACTCCAAGATCGAGCGGCCGGTGACCCAGATGCGCGAGTACGCCTCGATCGTGCGCGCCATTCTGCGCAAGGAGACGCCGCCCGAGGGCGAGTTCTTCAAGACCAGGTTCGCCTTCATGGGATATGAGCCGCGCCCGTCGCTGCCGATCTACATCGCCGCCCTGTCCCCGAACATGCTCCGCCTGGCGGGCGAGATCGCGGACGGCGTGATGCTCTGGCTGTGCAACCCCGACTACATCCGCGAGGTGGTGGTACCCGAGGTGCGCGTAGGGCGTGAGCGCGCCGGCAAGGGGCTCGAGGGCTTCGACGTGGTCGCGGCGGTCCCGGTTGCCCTGACCGACGACCCGGACGCGGCGCGCGCCACGATGCGCCAGGACCTGATCCCCTACGCGTCCCTTCCCTTCTACCGCGCGATGCTCGAGCGCTCCGGCTTTGGCGACGAGATCGCCGCCTTCGACGAGGGAATGCAGGCCGGGGACGTGGAGCGAGCCAACGCTGGGGCTGTCGGACCGGTTGCTCGGCGCCCTGGCGGGCATCGGCTCCGCCGAGGAGGTCAGGGCCGCGGTCGGCCGCTACCGGGATTCCGGCGCGACGTCCCCGTGCATCGGGGCAGTGCCCCGAACGGACTTCGACGCGGCGCTCGAGGCCGTCGCCGAGCTCATCTGAGCGCCTGGGCGATCTCCGCGTCCAGGGCGGGGAGCGTCGACAGAGCCTCGGTCCGCCGGCGCTTCAGCTCTGGCACCAGGGCCGCGTACTCGTACACCCTCTCCGTGCGCGCGTACAGGAACCGGGGAATCAGCAGGAACCGGTCGCGGCCCTCGACCCCGCGTACCGCTGCGGCCACCCGAAAGCCGAAGTCGGGGTCGCGCTCCCACTCGATCGTGCCCGAGACGATGCCGTCCAGAATCGCAGGGACATGGGCGTCGCCGATCTCGATCGAGCGGTCCGGGTCCTGGCCGCCGACGCGACCCTCCTTGAGGAGGTACGAGCTAGCCCCGCTGGCGCGAAGCCGCTCCAGGAACCGGTTGGCGCCGGCGGCGCGCTCGGCGGGCCCCTGGTCGTCCGCCAGCGCGAGGTAGGCGGCTGCTTGGGCCGGGTCGAGGGCGGCGAGCACCGGCGCCACCCCCTCGTCTCGAAGGATCACCGCGACGAACCGCGCCGAGTCGAGATCGGCCGCCTCGGCCTCGGCGAGCGATGTCAGCGGCAGGCCGCCGCGCTGTCGGACCGGCTCGTCCCACATGCCGATCGCAGGGCGAGCCGGCGGGCTCGCCTAATCGGCCGCCGCTGCCGCAGCCGAGGAGTCGTGCTCGATGGCCTCCGGGCTGCGGGGCACCAGCACCGCGCGCTTGAACTCGGCGACCAGGGTCCCGTCCTGCTTGTACGCGCGGGTGTGGACACGAACCACCCCCCGGTCGGGCTTCGACGAGGAGGGACGCACCTCGAGCACCTCCGACTCGACGTACAAAGTGTCGCCGTGGAATACCGGGGCCGGGTGGCTGAGCTCGTCGGTGGCCAGGTTGGCGATCGCCTTGCCGGAGACATCGGCCACCGTCATGCCGAAGACCAGCGAGTAGACGAACGGCCCGGCGACGACGTTCTGCCCCTGTTGCGACTGCGAGGCGTAGACGTCGTTCACGTGCAGCGGGTGATGGTTCATCGTCAACAGGCAGAACAGGTGGTCCTCGGCCTCCGTGACCGTCTTCGCGGGCCAGTGCCGATAGACCGCACCCACCTCGAACTCCTCCAGGTAGCGCCCGTAGCGGTGGGCGCCCGAGGCCTCGCGCCCGGCCTGGTCGGTGATCAGCTCGTGGGTTTCGGTTTCGCTCATGCTCCTTCGCTCTCCGATCTGTCGCTTCGAGACCGGCAGTATGCCTGCCGAGCCGCCCCCCGGCGTCCGCTCAGTGGGCCTTTTTCAGACGCGCGCGAGCCATCTGGCGATCGATCACGGTGGCGATCAGCCGCCTGATCTCCGGGTCTCCGCCGACCTTGATCTGTCCCCGCTCGTAGGCGTCGCGCCAATCCGAAAGCCGCCCCTTCTCGGCGCATTGGTTGAACACGGCCCGCGACATCGCGACCTCCAGCCGGGCGTCGTTGGGCTCCCCCTTGGTCACGTCGGGACCTGGGAGCCGGACGCGAAACACCTGAACGTCGCCGCGTCCACGGAGCTCCAGCCGCAGCACCGTTTTCAGGGGCGCGAGCGCGGGCACCTCGCGCTCGAGGTTGCGGACGGCAACCGCGATCAGTTCAGCGGGTCGCGGCATTTAGATCTTGTTCCGCTCCAAGAGCTTCTTCCCGATCACCATCTTCTGGATCTCGGAGGTGCCCTCGCCGATCAGAAGCAGCGGGGCGTCGCGATAGATGCGCTCGATCTCGTATTCCTTGGAGTACCCATACCCGCCGTGAATCCGCAACGCGTCCTCGGCGTTCTCCTTCGCCGCCTCCGAGGCGAAGAGCTTCGCCATCCCCGCCTCCAGATCGGAGCGCTCGCCGGCGTCCTTCATCCTCGCGGCCTTCAGCGTCAAAAGGCGCGCCGCCTCCAGGCGAGTGCCCATCTCGGCGAGCTTGAAGGTGATCGCCTGGTGCTTGGCGATCGGCCGTCCGAATGTCTTTCGCTCCTGGCTGTAGCGGAGCGCCAGCTCCAGGGAGCGCTGCGCGACTCCGACCCCACGGGCAGCGACATTGACGCGGCCGACCTCGAGCGCGTCCATCATCTGCACGAACCCTCGGCCCACTCCCTCGGAGCCGCCGAGCACCCGGTCATCGGCGACCTTGAAGCCGTCGAACACGAGCTCGGTTGACTCAACGCCCTTGTAGCCCATCTTCTTGATCTTCGGCGGGATCCGCAATCCAGGGACCTCGTCGGCACCGGGCTCCTTCTCGCAGATGAAGCAGGTCATCCCCTTGTACGGCGGATCGGCCTTGGGATCGGTCTTGACGAGCACGAAAACGACGCCTGAGAGGAGCCCGTTTGTGACCCACATCTTCTGGCCGCTGATCTCCCAATCCCCGTCGGCGTTTTGCTTCGCCGTGGACTTGATCCCCTGCACGTCCGAGCCGACCTCGGGCTCCGACAGCGAGAACGCGGCGCGGATCTCGCCGGTCGCCATCTTCGGCAGGAAATGGTCCTTCTGCTCGTCGGTCCCGAACTTCAACAACAGGTAGGAGCCGATGAAGTGGGTGTTGACGACGCCCGAGATCGAGATCCATCCGCGCGACAGCTCCTCGACGATCATCGCGTAGGTCGTCAGGTCGAGCCCCATGCCCCCGTACTCCTCGGGGATCGTGACCCCAAACAGGCCGAGCTCCTTCATCTGTTCGACGATCGCCTCGGGGAACTTGTCCTCGTGGTCGTATTCCTCGGCCACGGGGATGATCTCGTTGTCGGCGAACTGGCGCACCATCTCGGTGATCGCCTTCTGCTCGTCGGTCTTTTCCAGGTAGGTGTCGGCGGCTATGGCCATGGCCTGATGCTAACTGGCTGCGGGCACTCCCGGACGTCATCCTAAGCCGGGCATGAACGGGTGGTCGGCGCGAGATAATCGGGTCGTGTCCTCCGAAGCCGTACGCGTCGTCGAGCAAATCCAGGAGGTCCTCCTCACGTTGGAGGACGTCGTCGTGGTCCTGAACGACCCCGTGGCGGACCAACGGATCCGCCGAGTTCTGATGGAGCTCGCCGAGCCCGACTTCGAGGTCGTGATGGTCGGACCCAAGTACGTCGGACAGGCGATCGAGCGCTCGGGGGCCGATGGCTTTCGCGAGGCGTGGACCGATTGGACGAGCCCCTTCACGAGCTATCACGTCGACGTCGTGGAGATGATCGATGCCGGGGAGCGCGTGGTCAGCCTGGTGGCGATGTGCGGCAAGACGAAGACAGGCGGGGTCGACGTGGAGGCAGCGGCGGCGGCGGTGTGGACGGTGGTGGACGGGCGCCTGCGACGCGTGGAGTTCCACATCGATCGAGAGTCGGCGCTTCGGTCGGCGGGACTCGATCCTCAGGACTCCCAGCCAAAGCTATAGGAGCGGTGCGCTGATTCCGTAGTTGAGTGTGGGATTCGCCGCGCTATACGCGGTGAATCCCGCACTCGACGGTAGAAGGACTCAGCGGGCGGGCGCTGGTCAGCCCAGGGTCGAGCCGAAGGAATCGTTCGGCTCGGCAGTCTCGAGGACGCCGGGGCTGTTCTGGTGCCAGAACTGGTTGCCGCTCGCCGAGAGCCCGGATGCGGTGCCGTAGAGGACGTTAACCGCGCCCTCGTAGCGGGGGGCGCCTCCGAAGTTCTCCGTGGGGACGCCCACGACCAGGTCGGCGCGGCCGTCGCCGTTCAGGTCGCCCCTGGTCAGGGACGAGCCCAAGACCTCGCCCTCCTCGGCTGCGTCGAGGACCCCGGGGCTGTTCTGGTGCCAGAGCTGGTTGCCGCTCGCCGCGAGCCCGGAGGCGGCACCGTAGAGGACGTTGACCACGCCCACGTTGCGGAGGCTCCCGACGTCGTCTTGGTCGGCCCCCACGGCCAGGTCGGCACGGCCGTCGCCGTTCAGGTCGCCCATGGTCAAGCCCACCCCGAAGCGATCGTTCGCCTCGGCAGTCTCGAGAACGCCGGGGCTGTTCTGGTGCCAGAGCTGGTTGCCGCTCGCCGACAGCCCGGAGGCGGTGCCGTAGAGAACCTGGACGGCGCCCGCATAGCCGAAGCCCCCGACTCTCTCGACAGGGATGCCCACGGCTAAGTCGGCACGGCCGTTGCCATTCAAGTCGCCCGCGGCCAGGGTCCCGCCGAACCCCTTGCCCGCCTCAGCGATCCCGGGCACCCCGGGGCTGTTCTGGCTCCACAGCTGGTTACCGCTCGCCGAAAGCCCGGAGGCGGTGCCATAGAGAACCTGGACGGCGCCCGCATTGCCGAAGCCCCCGACTCTCTCGGCAGGGATGCCCACGGCTAAGTCGGCACGGCCGTTGCCATTCAGGTCCCCCGTGGCCAGGGCCCTGCCGAACCCCTTGCCCGCCTCGGCGGTCCCTGGGATCCCGGGGCTGTTCTGGTGCCAGAGCTGGTTGCCGCTCGCCGAGAGCCCGGATGGGGTGCCGTAGAGGACCTGGACAACACCCGCCTGGGCGACGCCTCCGAGGCCCTCGTAGGGCACGCCCACGACGAGGTCGGCCCGGCCATCGCCGTTCAGGTCGCCCGCAGCCAGTTCCGTGCCGAACCAATCTCCCTCCTCGGCTGCGTCGAGGACCCCGGGGCTGTTCTGGTGCCAGAGCTGGTTGCCGCTCGCCGAGAGCCCGGAGGGGGTGCCGTAGAGGACCTGGACCGCGCCGGCAGCTTGGATGCTCCCGACGTCCTCGCGGATCACGCCGACGGCCAGGTCGGCGCGGCCATCGCCGTTGAAGTCCCCGGTGGCCAGGGGGGAACCGAAGGAGCCAAAGGTCTCGGCGGTCCCAGGGACCCCGGGGCTGTTCTGGTTCCACAGCTGGTTGCCGCTCGCCGAGAGCCCGGAGGCCGTGCCGTAGAGAACCTGGACCGCGCCCGCATCTTGCGTGCTCCCGACGCTCTCGCCAACCACGCCCACAGCCAGGTCCCCGCGGCCGTCGCCGTTGAAGTCCGCCCTGACGGGCGCGGCCGAGGCCGCGCCGGGAAGCGCGAGAAGGGCGGCCGTGGTGAGCACGCAGAGGGCAAGCGGGCCAAGACGGGGATGGCGACGAGCACACTGCACCGTCAGCAGCCAGGGTCGCGTCCGCCGGCTGAGCGCCATCTCCAAGCTCCCTCCTTCCCTTTACCCTCGGGGCTTCTGACCCTACCCCGGGATCCCCATGCGATCAAGTCGGTTGAAGGCCGGCCTGGTGCCGAGTCAGAGCTCCCAGGCGTAGCTGTTCGAGCGCCAGCTCGGCTGCTCCCGCTCGTAGAAGCGATGCGCGTCCTTTCGGTAGACAGCGCTGTCCAGCTCCAGATGGGTAGCGCCCCGCTCGCGTGCCCAGTCCTTCGCCGCGTCGAGCAGCCGCTTGCCGATCCCCTGCGAGCGTCGCTCGGGATGCACCACGAGGTCCTCGACCCACACCCGCTCGCCGAAGCGAACGGAGTTGAGCTCGTGGTAGGCGGTGCAGATTCCCACCAGGTCGCCGGGCTCGGCTTCCGCGACCAGGATCGCCGCGGCGGGCGACGCGATCGCCTCGCTGAGCGCCGCGGCGGCGTGCTGCGGCTCCCACTGCTCCGGCTGCGAGCCGGGTGGCGCGAACAGCCATTCGTAGAGCGCCAGCAGGCGCTCCTCCTCGCCCGACTCGGCGAAGCGAACCACGAGCTCCATCGGCTCAGGCTATTGGGCAGCTTGTGAACCGCGCTCAGCGGCCGCCCTTCGCATGGGCGGCGACAGCTAGGCTTGCACGCCGTGAGAAACCCGCGCCAATTCGGACATCCGCTGGCCATCGGCGCCCCCGAGCCGCCTATGGAGATTCCCGTGAAGCCCTCGCGGATGATCCACTTCTTCGACCCCTCGAACGAGAAGATGGCCGCCAAGGTGCCCGACATGGCGACGCAGGCGGACATCCTGCTCGGCAACCTCGAGGACGCGATCGCCGCCGACCGCAAGGAAGCCGCGCGTGAGGGCCTGGTCGAGATCGCCAAAGCCACCGACTTCGGGGACACCGCGCTGTGGACCCGGGTCAACTCGCTGGAGAGCCCGTGGGCGCTCGATGACCTGGTCAGCCTGGTCACCGAGATCGGCGACAAGCTCGAGGTGATCATGGTCCCCAAGGTCGAGGGGCCCTGGGACATCCACTACGTGGACCGGCTGCTGGCTCAGCTCGAGGCGAAGGCGGGACTCGAGCGCCCGCTTCTCGTCCACGCGATCCTCGAAACGTCGCTGGGGGTGGTCAACCTCGAGGAGATCGCCACCGCCAGCCCGCGAATGCAGGGGATGAGCTTCGGGCCGGCCGACCTCGCGGCATTTCGGCGGATGAAGACGACACGCGTCGGAGGCGGCCATCCCGCCTACCGCGTGATTGAGGATCCCGACCCCGGCGATCCCGAGGCGCCGCGGGCAACGGCCCAGCAGGACCCGTGGCACTACTCGATCGCCCGCATGGTGGATGCCTGCACGTCCGCCGGCATCCTGCCCTTCTACGGACCCTACGGCGACATCAAGGACACCCAGGGGTGCGAGACCCAGTTCCGTGCCGCCTTCCTGCTCGGCTGCGTGGGCGCCTGGTCCCTCCACCCCGCGCAGATCGAGATCGCGAAGAAGGTCTTCAGCCCTCCGCCAGACGAGGTCAGGTTCGCGAAGAAGGTCCTGGAGGCGATCCCCGACGGCCGGGGCGTCCACATGATCGACGGCAAGATGCAGGACGACGCCACCTGGAAGCAGTGCAAGGTGATGGTCAGCCTGGCCGAGCTGCTGGCCAGAAAGGACCCGGAGCTCGCGAAGGCCTACGAGCTCGAGGGCTCGCCGAACTAAGCGCCCGCCTGCGGCGAGCGCGGCTCGAGCACCATGATCGGGATCTCACGGCCGCCGGCGCGTCGCTGATACACCGCGTAACCGGGGTAGCGCCGGTTGACGAGCTCCCATAGCCGCGGACGCTCCGCCGGTGTCGCGGTCCGGGCCCGGTAGGGCCGCTCGGTGCCGTCGATAGAGAAGCTGACGTCGGGGTTGGCGACGAGATTGCGGTACCACGCCGGGTGCTTGACGTCCCCACCCCGCGAGGCGACCAGCAGAATCTTCTCTCCGTCGCCGGTCCAAACCAGCGGGGTGATGCGCTCCGCCCCGCTGCGCGCTCCTCGCACCCGCAGGTAGCCCACCCGCCCCCGCCCGGCGGTCGTGAACCGCCCGCCGGTGAGCCTCAGGAGCGCCCGATCGAGGTGCGGGGCGACGTAGACGTAGAACCAGGACCCCGCCCGCGAGGAGATCAGGGGGATTGCCGCCCGCTCGTACAGCGGGCGGGAGGAGTCAGGCGCCAACTATCCGCTGCTCGAGCGCCTGGAGCTGACGCTGGATGCCGTCGGGAAGGCGGTCCCCGAAGCGAGCCAGGTGCTCCTTCAGCTGCGGAAGCTGCTCGCGAAGCAGCTCGGGGTCGACCCGAAGGAGCTCCGCCATCTCGTCCTCGGTGATTTCGAGGCCGTCCGTGTTTAGCTGTCCCTTCGCGGGCACCAGCCCGATCGCGGTTTCCCGCGTCTCCCCCTCGCCGCCGCATCGGCGGACCACCCACTCGAGGACACGGCTGTTGTCACCGTAGCCCGGCCAGATGAAGTTTCCGTCGGCGTCCTTTCGGAACCAGTTGACGAGGAAGATCCGCGGCAGCTTCTGGGGATCGTGCTCCGCCGCCTGACGCAGCCAGTGACGCAAGTAGTCGGCCATGTTGTAGCCGCAGAACGGCAGCATCGCCATCGGATCGAAGCGCAGCTTCCCCACCTCGCCCGCCGCCGCGGCGGTCGTCTCGACCGACATCGTGGCCCCCAGGAACACGCCGTGCTCCCAATCGAAGGCCTCGGTGACCAGCGGCACCGTGGTGGCCCGGCGGCCGCCGAACAGGAAGGCGTCGATGGGCACGCCGTCCGGATCCTCCCACTCGGGAGCGATCGAGGGGCACTGGGCGGCCGGGGCGGCAAAGCGGGCGTTCGGATGCGCCGCGGGCCCCTCGGAGCCAGGGGTCCAGTCGTTGCCGCGCCAGTCGATGGCGTGATCCGGCGGCTCGCCGGTCATCCCCTCCCACCACACGTCCCCGTCGTCGGTTCGCGCGCAGTTGGTGAAGACCGTGTTCCGTTCGACCGTCTCCATTGCGTTCGGGTTCGTCTTGTGGCTCGTGTTCGGGGCGACGCCGAAGAACCCAGCCTCCGGGTTGACGGCGTAGAGGCGACCGTCGTCGCCGAACTTCATCCAGGCGATGTCGTCACCGACCGTCTCGGCCGTCCAGCCCTCGAGGGTGGGGATCAGCATCGCGAGGTTGGTCTTCCCGGAGGCCGACGGGAAGGCCCCGGCCAGGTACTTGACCTCTCCCGTCGGCGAGGTGAGCTTCAAGATCAGCATGTGCTCGGCCAGCCAACCCTGGTCGCGCGCCATCACCGAGGCGATCCGAAGGGCGAAGCACTTCTTGCCGAGCAGCGCGTTCCCCCCGTACCCGGAGCCGTAGGACCAGATCTCGCGGGTCTCCGGGAAGTGGACGATGTACTTGTTCTCCGCGTTGCAGGGCCACGGGACGTCCTCCTTCCCGTCGGCGAGCGGCGCCCCGAGCGAATGGATGCAGGGGACGAAGCTCCCGTCGTCGCCGAGGACGTCCAGGGCGCCCTGTCCCATCCGGGTCATGATCCGCATCGAGGTGGCCACGTAAGCGGAGTCGGTGAGCTGAACGCCGATGTGGGCGATGTGCGAGCCCAGGGGCCCCATCGAGAACGGGACCACGTACATGGTGCGACCGCGCATCGATCCCTCGAAGAGCTCCTTCAGCACCTCGCGCATCTCACCCGGATCGCGCCAGTTGTTGGTGGGCCCCGCGGTGGCCTCGGTCTCGGAGCAGATGAACGTCCGGTCCTCCACGCGCGCGACGTCGCCCGGGTCGGAGTGCGCAAGGTACGAGCCGGGACGCTTCGCGTCGGAGAGTTTCTCGAAAGTGCCCCTGTCGACCAGCTCTCGGCACAGCCGGTCGTACTCCTCCGGCGAGCCGTCGCACCAGTGGATCGAAGCGGGACCGGTCAGCGTGGCGATCTCTTCGACCCAGGCGATCAGCTTCTGATTCCGGGTGGGTGTTTCGGCGGCGGTCGTAGTCTCGCTCAAGGGCTGACTCAACTCCTCTGTTCTCGTTGCCAACGGCAAACGTCCAGGAAACCGGTCCTGGACGTGCGCCCCATTCTTTCGCACCCCGGAGGATCGTGGCGTCAGCGCTCTCGCCGAGCCTCCGCGCGCCCGGGGGACCTCGGAAGCTAGATTCCGCTCTTCCCGAGATGAGCCACACGACCCCTCACGCCTGGCTGACCCAAGCAACGGCGGCGCCGTTTCGCTGATGCGGTTCTACGAGTACGAGTCGCGACGGATCGTCGAGCGCGCGGGGATCCCGGTAACCCAGTACGGGTTTTGCACTACCCCGGAGGAGGCCCGCCAGGCCGCCGAGAGGATCGCGGGCCCCGTCGTGGTCAAGTCCCAGGTCCTGACCGGAGGCCGCATGAAGGCCGGCGGGGTGCGGTTCGCCGATAACCCCGGTGACGCCGAGCGCGAGGCCGCCGAGGTCCTCGAGCTCGAGATCAACGGTCACCTGCCGCGCGGGGTGCTGGTGGACCCCCGGGCCGAGGTCGCGCAGGAGTACTACGCGGGTGTCGTGTGGGACGGCACCCGCAAGCGACCGATGCTGCTGTTCAGCGATATGGGCGGGATCGACATCGAGGAGGTCGCCGAGAGCCATCCCGACCACGTCGGGCGCGGGTTGATCTCGAACCTGCTCCCGACCTCTGACTTCGAGGCCAAGCAGGTGATCGCCCAGACCGGGGTCACCGGATCGGAGCTGACCCGCGCGACCCCGGTCCTGGCCCGTCTCGCGCGCCTGTTTCGCGACTGCGACATGACCCTGGCGGAGGTCAACCCACTCGCCCGCCTCAAGGACGGGAGCTTCGTGGCGCTGGATGCCCACCTGGAGATGGAGAACGAGGCGCGGCCACGCCAGAAGGCGCTGCTGGAGGAGCTCGGGATCCCGCCGGAGGACGCGCGTGAGCCATATGAGCCGAGCGAGTTCGAGCGCAACGTGAAGGCGATCGACGCGGCCGACCACCGCGGCGTCATCCAGGGGAAGGACCACGGCTTCTCGGGCAACCTCGGGCTGGTGATCGGGGCCGGCGGCGGCTCGTTGACGCTCACCGACGCCGTGCGAAGCCAGGGCGGCAACCCCGCCAACTACACCGAGATCGGCGGTAACCCGTCGGTGGCCAAGGCGTGCGGGCTTGCCAAGGAGGTCCTCCGCAAGGACGGGGTCGAGAAGATCGCGGTGATGATGTCGATCGTCTCCAACACGCGGGTGGACATCGTCGCCCGCGGCGTGATCAAGGCCTGCCTGGAGCTCGACAGGGACCCTGCCGAAGCGATTGCGGTCTTCCGCATCCCCGGCGCTTGGGAAGAGGAGGGCGAGAAGATCCTTCGTCGCTACGGCGTCGAGTACTGCGACCGCTCGGTCTCGATGTGGGAGGCGGCGGCCCGCGCCGTGGCGCAGATCCAAGGGGAGCCCGCATGAGCGTCCTGTTGAGCCAGGAGTTCAGCTTCATCGTCCAGGGGATCACGGGCCGCGAGGCCGTCAACCTCACTCGGGAGTGCCTGGACTACGGGTCGCGAGTGGTCGGTGGGGTGACCCCCGGTCGTAAGGGCCGCGAGGTCCACGGGGTCCCCGTCTTCGACACAGTCGAGCAGGTGACCGAGGCGGTCGGGCGGGTTCCCGACGGCTCGGTGGTCACCGTCCCCCCCGCGTTCACGAAGGACGCCGTGATGGAGGCGATCGAGGCGGGCATCGAGCTGGTGGTGATCGTCACCGAGCGGATCCCCCGCCGGGACGTCGCCGAGATGGTCGAGCTCGCCGGGATGCGCGGCGCCCGGATCATCGGACCGAACTGCCTCGGCCTGATCGTCCCCGAGGTCTGCAAGATGGGGGGCATCGGCGGCCCCGCCAAGGACGCAGCCAAGGCGTACGCGCCTGGCTCGGTTGGCGTCATGTCGCGAAGCGGCGGCATGACCACCGAGATCTCCTCGACCCTGACGGCCGCCGGCCTTGGGCAGTCCACGGCGATCTCGATCGGCGGCGACGCGATCATCGGCTCAACGTACGCCGAGCTGATGCCGCTGTTCGAGGCCGACGAGCAGACCGAGGCGATCGTGATCTACACCGAGCCCGGTGGCCGGATGGAGGCCCAGCTCGCGGAGTGGGTCAGAGAGAACGACTCCAGGCTGCCGATCGTCGCTTTCATGGCCGGGCGGTTCATGGACGCCGAGGAGATGAAGGGGATGAGCTTCGGGCACGCTGGGACGATCGTCGAGGGCGCGGAGGACACGGCCACCGAGAAGATCGCCCGCCTCGAGGACGCGGGGATTCCCGTCGTGGAGAGGATCGACGAGATCCCCGGAGCGGTCAAGGACACGCTCGCGGCGAGGGTCTGAGATGGGCGGCTCCGGTAAGCAGCTCGAGGGGACATTCATCGACGTCGAGGTCGATGACTCGGTCGCCCGCGACGCCGAGCTCGCGGCCAAGCTCGAGGAGGTCTGCCCGGTCGACATCTTCGCCGCCCGCGACGGCGCCGTGGCGATCGTGCGTCAGAACCTGGACGAGTGCGTGCTGTGCGAGCTGTGCCTCGACGCGGCGCCGGACGGCTCGGTGCGGGTGAAGAAGCTCTACGACGGCACCGAGCTCGTGCGCTGAGGCGGCGGGCGGCGGAACCGATACAGCAGCCCCGCCGGCTGGAAGCCGAGCCGCTCGTATAGCTCCCGCGGCCAGTCGTCGGCCAGAGCCACGAGGAAGGTCAGCCCGTTCCCCAGCTCCCGCGAGGCGGCCGTCGCGGCACAGACGACGGCGCTCCCGTAGCCGCGATTGCGATGCTCGGGCTTGGTCGTCACCAGCTCCACCTGGCCGACCCCGTCGCGCCAGTAGAGCATGCAGAACGCCGCCGGGTGCCCGTCCACCACCACCGCGAAGTGCCGCTCTTCGACCACGTGTGCGATCAGCCGGTCCCGGCTCGCCAGCTGGTCGAGCAGTGTCGGCAAGCTCGCCGGGTCGGCGTCGCCGGGCGGCTCGGCAAGCTCGACCTCGCGCCTGGCCCTCTGAAGCTGAGCGTCTGAGACTTCCTCGACCCGATGCTTGGGAGGGCCAGGTCGGCGGCGGGAGACCATGACGACCTCGTGTGCCGGCTCCCAGCCCAGGCGCCCGAAGCCCGGAGCCAGGCGCTCCCCTTCGTGCTGGTCGTGCACGACCGCCATGCGGTGCCGGAGACCGCGTTCGGCGAACAGCGGCTCTGCCAACTCCACCATGGCGGACGCCTCCCGCCCTGCTGTACGCTCGGCGCGCACGTAGTTGCCGTCCCAGGCCAGGGGTCGCTCGCGGTCGAACACTCCCGTGCCCCACTCCGACCGAACCAGCTCGCCGGCGATCCCGTCGTCCACCCCCGCCAGGAACCGCAGCGCCGCCTGAAGCTCGGCGCTCATCGCCGCCCCTACCAGGGGATCGGCGAGCGGTCGCGGAAGAATCCGCCGGTCGGGCCGTCGTCGGGAAGCGTCGCCAGCCAGATGGCGGTGTCGGCGCCCTCGGCGACCGAACGCGTGGCGGCCGATCCCCCCATGTCGGTACGCACCCAGCCCGGGCACATCGAGTTGACCAGGATCCCGGTGCCCGTGGCCTCGTTGGCGAGGACCCGCGTCAGCGCGTTGAGGGCGGTCTTCGAGATCCGGTAGCCCGGATATCCCCCGTTCATGTCGGAGAGCTGGCCGGCTCCGCTGGAGATGTTGACGATGCGGCCGCGATCGCTGCGGCGCAGCAACGGCAGCATCGCCTGAGTCAGCCGCCAGGCCCCAAACAGGTTCGTCTCCATGGTCAGGTGCGCGTCGTCCAGCGGGGCGTTGGCGGCGTTGGTCGTCACTTTTCCCATCGTCCCAGCGTTGTTGACCAGTGCATCCAGCCGGCCAGGCTCGGATTGGATTCGCTTCGCAAGCCGCTCGACGCTCTGCGGATCGGCGACGTCGAGCTGCTCGCCCTGTAGCGACAGGCCCCCGCCCTCGGCGATCTCCTGGGCTGTCCGCTCCGCCGCGGCGGGCTCACGCGCGGTGACGATCACGTGGTGCCCGAGCTCGGCGAGCTGGCGCGCGATCTCGCGGCCGATGCCGCGGTTGGAGCCGCTGATCAGGGCGACTGGTCGCCGTGCGTTCACGGACGGCAGACTACGCCGCTCATGAACTTCATCGAGGACGTGCTCGAGCGCTTCCCGGCCGCCCG
Source organism: uncultured Actinomycetes bacterium (assembly GCA_963755775.1). Classification (GTDB taxonomy): domain Bacteria; phylum Actinomycetota; class Thermoleophilia; order Solirubrobacterales; family 70-9; genus AC-56. The sequence goes on from CAVWKY010000005.1 coordinate 31,548, forward strand.
CCCGGCCCTGGTGACGATCTCGCGGGAGGGCGAGCGCCGCGTGTGGGGGTTCGGGGAGCTGATCGCGCGCAGCGCGGGCCTCTCGGGCGCGTTCGCGGCTCGTGGTGTGAGCCGCGGCGACGTCGTGATGATGCTGGTCGGCAACCGGATCGAGTGGGTGCTGGCGATGCTCGCCTGCTGGCGCATGGGCGCGATCGCGCTGCCCTGCAACACGCAGCTTCGTCCCCACGATCTGGAGGTCCGGGTGCGCGCGGTGGGGCCGGCGCTATGCGTCGGCGAGGAGGAGCTGCTCGGCCGTCTTCCGGACGGCCTGCCGTGCATGTCGATGCGCGACGTGGCGCTGGTCATGGACGAGGAGCGGCCCCAGGAGCCGCCGACCGAGCCGGTTGACCTGGACCCGGAGGATGGAGCGCTGATCGTGTTCACGTCCGGCACCACTGGGGAGCCGCGGCCGGCGCTTCACGCCCAGCGATACCTGCCTGGCCAGCGATCACAGGCCGAGCACTGGCTCGGAGCGCAGGCAGGCGAGCTCGTCTGGTGCACCACCGTGACCGGCTGGTCGAAGTCGGCGCGCAACGTGTTCGTGGCGCCTTGGCTATGTGGGGCCGCGGCGCTCCTTCATGACTCCCGCTTCGATCCGGGTGAGCGCCTCGAAGTGATCGAGCGCGAGGGAGTCAACGTGCTGTGCCAAGCGCCCACCGAGTACAGGATGCTCGCCAAGCACGCCCGGCTGGAGCCGGTGCCGCACCTGCGCCGGATGGTGTCGGCGGGTGAGCCCCTCAACCCCGAGGTGATCGAGGTCTTTCGGGACGCAGTCGGGCTGGAGATCTGCGACGGCTATGGACAGACCGAGACCGGGCAGGTGACCGGGAACCTGGTGGGCGATCGGGTCCGTGACGGATCCATGGGCAAGCCCCTGCCCGGCTTTCAGGTCCGGGTTACGCAGGGGGAGCTTCAGGTGAGGCCCGAGGCGTGCCCGACCTTCTTCAGCCGCTACCTGGACGATGAGCCCTTCACCGGCGAATGGTGGCCGACCGGCGACGTCGTGGCCGAGGACGAGGACGGCTACCTGTGGTACGAGGGGCGCCGCGACGACCTGATCCTGTCGGCGGGCTACCGCATCGGCCCCTTCGAGGTCGAGTCAGCGCTGCTCTCCCACCCTGCGGTTGCCGAGGCCGCTGCGGTGCCGGCCCCCGACCCGGAGCGCGGCGCGGTCGTGCGGGCGGTGGTGGTCCTGCGCGACGGCGCGCCCAGCGAGGAGCTGGCGCGCGAGCTTCAGGAGCACTGCAAGGCGGTGTCGGCCCCGTACAAGTTCCCGCGCATCGTCGAGTTCGCCGACCGGCTGCCCAAGACCGCCAGCGGGAAGATCCAACGGGCGAGGCTGCGAGCCTCGTGATGCGACGTTGATCGAGCGCTCCCCCCGCGGCGCGTTCGCGGGGATCTTCGTCGTCACCCTCCTGTCGCTGATCGCGGTCGGGGCCGTCCTCCCGGTGCTGCCCCACTACGTCCGCGGGCCGCTCGGCTCGGGGAATTTCGCCGTTGGCCTGGTGATCGGCGCGTTCGCCTTCACCGGCCTGGCCAGCCGTCCGTTCGCCGGCCATCTGGCGGACCTCCGTGGGCGCCGCCCGGTGGTCGTCGCCGGAGCGCTGTTGGCGGCGACGGCGGGGCTCCTCTACTTCGTGCCCGCCGGGCTCCCCGGCCTGCTGCTCTCACGCTTGACCTTGGGCGCCGGCGAGGGAATGGTGTTCACGGCCGGCTCGACGTGGGTGGTCGATCTCGCCCCGCCGCACCGGCGCGCGCGAGTGATCGGGCTGTACGGACTCGCGGTGTGGAGCGGGCTCAGCCTTGGACCTCCGATCGGCGATGCGCTGCTTCGCGCCTCCAGCTTCGAGGCCGTGTGGGCGTTCGCGACCCTCGCGCCGCTGGCCGGCGCCCTGATCGCTTTGAGGATCCCGGACCCGTTCCGCCCCGTGGCGACCGAGGAGCCGCGCCAGTTGATCGCGCGCGAGTCCCTGCGGCCCGGCCTTGCTCTATCCCTGGCCACGGTGGGGTTCGCGGCGATGGCGTCGTTCATCGTCCTGCACCTGGACGCCAACGGCACTGGCCACGGCGCTGCAGCGTTCACGGCGTTCGCGGTCACCGTCGTGGTCACGCGGCTGGCCGGCGGCGACCTCCCGGACCGGATCGGGCCCCTTCGATGCGCCACGGGCGCCGCGGTGATCGAGATCCTCGGGTTGGCGTCCATCGCACTGGCGAGCAGCCTTCCGCTGGCCCTGGCCGGAGCCGTCGCCATGGGGGCAGCATTCGCGCTCCTCTACCCGTCGCTGTCGCTGGTGGTGGTCAACAACGTCTCGGAGACGCGCCGGGGCTCTGCCCTGGGGACGTTCACCGCGTTCTTCGACCTGGGCATGGGCCTCGGCGGCCCGCTGGTTGGCCTCGCCGCCTCCCTCGGGGGCTACCCGGCTGCGTTCTGGCTGGCCTCCGCCTGCGCCGTGGGCACCCTGGCGGTGGCCACTGCGCTCAGAAGAGGCTGGTCTGCGGCTCCGGCGGTGGGCTGACCGGGGCGTCAGTGGGCTGGGCGGCCCCAGTCGCGCGTTGCGCACGCCCCGTGGCGCGCCCCGTCCGCCTGGTGGCGCGGACCCCGCCGCCGCGGCGGGCCAGGCTCGCCAGCCGATCGCGCTCGTCGCTTTGCATGTAGGCGCCCTTTCGGAACAGCTCCTCGTAGTGGGGCACGAGGTCCGGGCGCTGCTGGCGCAGCCAGTCGAAGAAGATGCCCCGAACCTCGCCGCGCAGGTGCAGGGCGACGCCTCCAATCGTCTGTGCGCCGGCCTCGGTTGCGATCTCGACGATCTCGTTGACCTGCTCGGGGGAATCGTTGATGCCCGGCATCAACGGCGCGATCAGGATGCCGGTGGGGATCCCGGCACGGCTCAGCTCGGCGACCGCCTCCAGGCGCTTGCGCGGATGGGGCGTGTGCGGCTCGGTTTCGCGCCAGGCCTTTTCGTCGAGCGTCGGCACGGACAGGTTGGCCGCGAACTCGGTCACCTCGACCAACTCCTTCATCAGCTCGATGTCCCGCAACAGCAGGGGCGACTTGGTGAGGACCGAGCAGGGGTTGGCGAAGTCGCGCATCGCCTCCCAGATCCCTTCCATCAGGCGGTAGCGCCCCTCGACCCACTGATACGGGTCCGTGTTGGTCCCGAGCGCCACGTGCTCGCCACTCCACGAGGGCCGCCCTAGCTCCGCGCGCACCAGCTCGGGCGCGTTCACCTTGACCACGATCTCGCGCTCGAAGTCCTCGCGGGCGTTGAAGTCGAGGTACGTATGGGTGGGGCGGGCAAAGCAGTATTTACACGCATGGGCGCATCCCCGATACGGGTTGATCGTGTAGCGAAAAGGCATGCGCGAGCGCTTGGGGACCTGGTTGATGGCCGAGCGGGCCCGCACTTCGTAGAACCTGGTCCCGAGCGCCTCGGGGGCATCGAAGGTCCGAACCACCGCGGGCTCCTTGAACCCCGTCAGCCGCGACCGCTCCTCGCGCTCGACCGTGAGGCTGTCCCACCGCACGAACAGATGTTCGCATATGGAGCGGACGGGCCTGGCGACAATGGGCCGTCGCGCTCGAGGAGGGGCGGCCATCGACTGAAGACTTGACTACCTATGAGGTGGCGAAGTCTTCACTCGATGCGGGACAGCTCCGCCGGCACGAGCTCCAGGCTCGCCTCTCCCCCGGCTCTCCAGACCGCCACCTCGACGGAGCGGCCGATCAGCTCCCCAGTCATCATCCGCTGCAGGTCCGCGGCGCTTTCCACCGGACGCCCGTCGAGCTCCACGATCAGATCGCCCTCGCGCAGTCCGGCCCGGTCGGCCGGGCTGTCCGACACGACCTCGACCACCTCGACTCCGGCGCGGTCCCCCCAGCGACTCGCGCTCGCGGGGGCAGCGGCCGCGGACCGCCGGCAACGCCCAGAAAGGCCCTGCGAACCCGCCCTTCGCTCATCAGGGCTCCGACGATGCGGCGCGTGGCGCCGTTGATCGGAACCGCCAGGCCCAGCCCGATGCCGGCCAGGGCGGTGTTGACGCCGACCACCCGTCCCCGCCCGTCGGCCAGCGCCCCACCCGAACTTCCGGGGTTGAGCGCGGCGTCGGTTTGGATCACGTTCTCGATCACCCGCGCAGCCCGACGGCCCGCCGACGCCGGCAGGGCACGACCCAGGGCCGAGACGACACCCGCGCTGATCGAGCCTTCGAAACCATGGGGGTTGCCGATCGCCACGACCAATTGGCCGACCCGCAGCTCGTCCGCGTCGCCCAGCTCGGCCGGAGTGAGCCCGCCGTCGTCGGCCCGGATGATCGCCAGGTCGGACAGCGGGTCGCGGCCGACCACCGAAAATCGCAGCTCGCGGCCGTCGGTGAACGCCGCCCGGCCTCCGCCGGCCGGCCCCGCGACCACGTGGGCGGAGGTCAGCATGAACCCATCGTGGGTGAGCACCACTCCGCTGCCGGCGCCCGCGGGCACCCGCCCGCGCCGGGTGCGGCGCTGGACGCGAAGGCTGGCGACCGCCGGGGCGAGCCGCTCCGAGACGCCGACCACGGTACGTGAGTAGCCGTCCAGCTCACTCGCGTCAGAGCGAACGGGCTCGGCCTCCATCGGCCCCAGAGGCCGAGAGCCGGCCGGGCCCACGGGCGACATCAACGTCCCTCCCCTTCGAGCTGCACGTGGACCTCGCGCTCCTCGGTGCCGCGAACCACCGTCAGCGAAAAGCCACCCTCCCGGGTCGCCTGATCGAGGGCTCGATGCAGGGCGTCGATGCCATCCACCTGCTGGCCGGCGGCGGCCACGATCAGGTCGCCGCGAGCCAGCCCCGCGCGGGCGGCGGCGCTCTCGTCCTCGATGCCTCGCACCAACAAGCCGTCCTGCTCGGGGAGCCCGACCGCCCGCCGCATCCGGCGGGCGACGTGCGAAGGCGCCACGGCCACGCCGAGATACGGCCGCGCAGACTCTTCGCCGCGTCCCAGCCGCTCGACCGTCTCGCGCAAGCCGGAGTCCGGTCCGAGCGCAACGATCAAGCCCCCCTCGAGCCTCAGTGCGTTGACACCGAGCAAGCGCCCCTCCAAGTCGAGGAGCGGACCCCCAGCCGAGCCACGCGGCAGCGTCGCCGTGTGCTCGATTGCTCCAGTAATTTGCCGGCCACGGGGCCCGCGGAGGCTTCGCTGCGACGCGGCGACGAAACCAGGGCTGGCGCGAAGGCCGCGACCGCCCGGGTTGGCGAGCGCGATCACCGCGGTGCCGATTCCGACGTCGTCCCCCGCAGGTGCCCAGGCCAGGGGCTCGAGATCACCGGTGTCGAGCCGCAGCACGGCCACGCCCAGGTCGTGGTCGATCCCGGCGATCTCGGCGACGCCGCCCTCGCCGCTCGCGAGGGTGACCGACACCTGGTCGGATCGCACGTGGTGGGCGGAGGTCACCACGCGGTCGCGCTCGACGACCGTGCCCGATCCGAACCGCCAACCTCGTCCGATCCCCACCGCGGCATCGCCGTGCTCGCCGGCGACCCGCGCGATCTTCGACTCGAGCTCCTCGACCAAGCTCATCACGGCTCTCCTTGTGACTTGCAACTTGCTAGTTACACGGCCAGAACAGGCTACCATCGTGCGTGTGCCGGTGACCGACCCGAGCAACCGACTGACTCAAGACCCAGCCCTGGTCCAGGCGCTCGAGCTCGTCGGGGATCGCTGGACGCTCCTGATCGTCGCGGCCCTACTGGACGGCGCGCGGAAGTTCGGCGAACTCCAAGACGAGCTCGATGGGATCGCCCCAAACGTCCTCTCCGCCCGCCTTCGTTGGCTGATCGAGCAGCGCCTCGTGGTAGCCGAACCGTATTCGCGCCGGCCGGAGCGATTCGTGTACGAACTCACCGATCCGGGGCGCGGCCTGGCGGGCCCGCTGCGCACGCTTGAGCGAGTGGGGAGCGCGCCAGGCCGGCGGCTCCACCGCCCGCCACACCGCCTGCGGCACTCCGCTCGAGGCGCTGTGGTACTGCCGTACGTGCGGCGAGCCCGTCCCCGAAGACGAGGCCGGCGAGCTCGACTACGCGTGAGCGCGGTGAGCGTCGCGATCGCTCGCGGCTCGCCGGCGCAGCCCGGGATCAGGCGCTCGGCTTCGCCGTCTTCTGCCGCGGGTTTTCGATTGGAGTCAGAACCGCCTCGATCTGCTCCCGCCGCTCCTCGAGCCACGGGGGCAGGACCAGGGTCTCCCCGAGGTGCTCGGGATCCTCGTCGGCGGCGAACCCGGGGCTGAAGGTAGCCAGCTCGAACAGCACCCCGCTCGGCTCGCGGAAGTAGATCGAGCGAAACCAGAAACGATCGATCACGGGCGTCGGTCTGGCGCCGGCGCGAATCACGCGCTCCCGCCAGGCCTCGTGCTCGTCGTCGTGAGACGCCCAGGCCACGTGATGCACACTGCCGGCGCCCTGGACGTCCGGCTCGGCGGGTGGCTCGTCATAGGCGTAGGTGGAGCCGCGCCGCGAGCCGCGAGCCTCCCAGCCGCCGTCTCCCGCCTTGAACGCCAGCCCCTCCTCGAGAAGTGGGCGCGATCGCTGGGGGTCCGAGGCGTACGCGCGGACACCGCCGAAGCCGTGCAGCGCCAGCTCGGCCGGGATCTCCGGATGGTCGGCGATCAAAGGTGGGTCACCGCTCTCATCGACGCTCAGCTCGTGCTCGAGGCCCTCGAAGTCGCGGAAGCGCAGCCGCTCACCGTCGCGCTCTGTGTCGAACCCGTCCCCGCCCAGCCGCCCGGCCCAGAAGTCGAGCGCATCGGTGGAGGCGACCCGCCACACGATCCTGTGGACCGAGCCATCCCCCGCCCGACCGGGCGCGGCGTCGGGGAACTCGAAGAAGGTGAGGTCCGCGCCCGGGCTCCCCTTCTCGTCGGCATAGAACAGGTGGTAGACCGAGGGCTGGTCCTGGTTCACCGTCTTCTTCACCATCCGCAGGCCCATGAGCCGGGCATAGAAGTCCACGTTGCGCCGGGCGTCGGCCGTGATGCACGTGATGTGGTGGACGCCTTCGAGCTTCACGTCCCAAATGTATCGGTGCGCCTGAGCGTCCAACCACGAGGCTCGTAATTGGACAGGCGCGAGGCGCGAGGGGAGGGTTGCTCACGCTACCCTCGCTCCGGGCCAACCGAGAAGGAGACCAAGGGGACATGACCGTCGAGACCACCACGAGCGGCCGCTCAGCGATCGACCGGACGCGGATCGCGGAGCTGACCGCGCGCGAGATGGCGAAGCTGGAGGAGCGAACTCAGGCGTCCAAGGGACGCTTCGAGCGGGCCGTGAAGGTCATGCCCAAGGGCGTTCCGTCCTCGTTTCAGGAGAACGATCCCTGGCCGATCTACGTCGAGCGGGGCGAAGGCGCCCGGGTCTGGGACGTCGACGGAAACGAGTACTTGGACTTCCACAACGGCTTCGGCGTCATGTGCATTGGACACGCGAACCCGGTGATCGGGGCGGCGGTCAAGGAGCGCGTGGACATGGGCACCCACTTCGCGGCCCCAACCGACGGCTCGATCGTGGTCGCCGAGGAGCTCAGCCGTCGCTTCGGGCTGCCGCAGTGGAGGTTCACCAACTCAGGCACCGAGTCGACGATGGGCGCCGTGCACCTGGCGCGGGGGGCCACCGGCCGCGACGTGATGCTCAAGATCGAGGGGTCCTATCACGGCCACCACGACGCGGTGATGGTGTCCGTCTATCCCGTGCTGGAGGAGCTGGGCGAACGCGACAACCCGCGCTCGGTTCCATACGGCGCCGGGTATCCGCACGCGCTCACCGACCTGACCCTGCCGGTCCCGTTCAACGACGCGGATGCGCTCGAGTCGGTGCTGAAGCGGCTGGAGGGCCAGGTTGCCGGCCTGATCATGGAGCCCGCGATGATGAACATCAACATCATCCCGCCGGAGGACGGGTACCTGGAGCGGGTCCGCGAGCTCACCGCCCAGCACGGCGTGAAGTTGATCTTCGACGAGGTGAAGACCGGCGCCACGATCGCCTACGGGGGCGCCACGCAGCGGTTCGGCGTTACCGCGGACATCGTCACCCTGGCGAAGGCGATCTGCGGCGGCTACCCGGGCGGGGCCATCGGTATGACGGACGAGGTGGCAGAGCTGGTGGCGAGCGGCAAGGTCCACCAGTACGGCACGTTTAACGGGAACCCACTGGTCATGGCGGCGGCCCAGGCCACGCTGACCGAGGTGCTGACGGAGGATGCCTACCCGAAGCTCGAGGCGACCAACGAGAAGCTGAAGTCTGCCTGCACCGCCATCGTCGAACGCTACGGCCTGCCCGCCTACACGGAGGGCATGGGGGCCAAGGGCTGCGTGGTCTTCGCGCCCGAGCGGCTGCGGGAGTACCGCGACTACCTGACCAAAGTGGACGGCGAGCTCTCCACCCTGGCCTGGCTCTACCACATGAACCACGGCATCTTCATGACCCCGGGCGTCGAGGAGGAGTGGACGCTCTCGCTGGCCCACTCCGACGACGACCTGGAGCGCTACGCGGCGGCCTTCGAGGCCTTCGCCAGGGACGTCAGCAGCGACTGAGGCGCTAGGCCAGCGCCGCCCGGGCGCTGTCGAGATCGTCGGTGGCGATCACCAGCTTGACGCCGCCGAAGACGGTGTAGGCAAACTCGATGTTCACGCCCGCTTCGCCCAGCGAACGCCCCAGCTCGCCCAGGGTCCCCGGCCTGTCCTCGACATCGATCACGAGTACTTCGCGCTCGTCGGCCACCCCCATGCCGGCCTCCTCCAGCGCCGCATGCGCCGTCCCGGCCTGCTCGTCGTCGAACAGCAGGTGGATCACGCCCCTGCCCTCGCCCGTGAACGCGCACATCCCCTGGATGTTGACTCCCGCCTGCCCCGTTGCGGCGCCAAGGCGTGCCAGCTCGCCCGGACGGTCCTGAAGAATCACTGTCAGGTCCTTCGACATCTCCCGTCCGCTCCCGGGCGGGGTATATCAGCCGCGCACCGCTTGTGCCGAGAACGGGACCGCGTTACGATCGCCACGGGATGGATCCCGGATCCAAGCGCGCCGGTGAGGGGACCGGCCGAAGTCCCGACCTCACCGCCGTCGGCGGCGTGCTCCTCGGGGGCGCCGGAGCCGCGCTGCCTCCCCGCTTCGAGCGCCAGCTTCGAGGTGCCGGGCGGGGACGCCGCGGGCATGACAGCGCCTGGCTGGCCGTCGCCAAGGTCAAGGGCGTAGGTCAGATCCGCGCCGAGTACGGCGATCCGGCGGCCGAGGAGTTCCTGCGCGGCACCGCGAGCGTCCTGCGCAGCTCGCTTCGCGAGTCCGACAAGCTTGCCCCCGTGGGCCGAGAGGAATACGGGGTCATCCTCGACGCACCTAGCGGGGAGGATGTCCTCGCCGGACTGGAGCGCCTGGTTCGCAATGTGCGCGAGCTGGCGGGGCGCGACCGGCGCTGGAGCGTGGGTGCGCTCCATGTGGGGGTCACGCCGCTGTCGGACGACGAGCCCGGGGCCATCCTCGAGCGGGCCCGGATGGCGCTGGGGCGAGCCGCCAACGAGGGCAGCGGCGCGGTCGTGATGAGCGCCGAGCCGGGCTAGGCGCGCTGCCGCCCGGGTCGGGCTCGGGCAGGGGGGTAGCCTGAAACCATGGCCAACCGGCTCGCCGACGAGACCAGCCCCTACCTCCTGCAGCACCAGGGCAACCCTGTGGACTGGTACCCGTGGGGTTCCGCGGCTTTGTCTCGCGCCCGCGAGGAAGACAAGCCCATTCTGTTGTCGATCGGCTACTCCGCCTGCCACTGGTGCCACGTGATGGAGCACGAGTCGTTCGAGGACTCCGACACCGCGGCGTACATGAACGAGCACTTCGTCTGCATCAAGGTCGACCGCGAGGAGCGACCCGACCTCGACTCCATTTACATGGAGGCCGTCCAGGGAATGACCGGGCACGGAGGCTGGCCGCTGACCGCCTTTCTGGATCCCGAGGGCGTCCCGTTCTATGGCGGCACCTACTTCCCGCCCGAGCCTCGCCAGGGGATGCCGAGCCTCCGCATGGTGATGGAGGCGGTGGTCGAGTCGTGGACGACGCAGCGCGAGCGGATCCGCGCCTCGGCGGCCCGGATCCGTGAGCAGCTGGGGGCGATCAGCCGGCTCCAGCCGTCCAATGAGCCGCTCAGCCCCGACTTGGTTCGCGACGCCGTCAGCCGGTTGCGATCGATGGCCGACCTTCGCCATGGCGGCTTCGGAGGCGCACCCAAGTTCCCGCCGGCCTCGGCGCTCGAGCTGCTGCTCGCGCACCGCGCGGACGACGTGGTCGAGGTGACGCTGGACGCGATGGCCCGCGGCGGGATCTACGACCAGGTGGGTGGTGGCTTCGCCCGCTACTCGGTGGACGAGGCCTGGCTCGTTCCCCACTTCGAGAAGATGCTCTACGACAACGCGCTGCTCGCCCGGGTGTACCTGCACGGGTGGCAGGCCCTCGGCCACGATCGCTGGCGGCGCGTGTGCACCGAGACCCTCGACTGGGCCCTGCGCGAGATGCGCGGCCCGGAGGGCGGCTTCTACTCGGCGCTCGACGCCGACTCGGAGGGCGAGGAGGGACGCTTCTACCTCTGGACGCCGGGACAGGTTCGCGAGGCGCTCGAGGCCGGCGGCCTCGGCGCCCAGGCCGATGAGGTGATCCAGTACTTCGGCGTCACGGAGGAGGGCAACTTCGAGGGCCGCAACATCCTCCATGTGCCGGATGGGCTCGCCGCGGAGCGCCCCAAGCTCCTGGACGAGGCTCGCCGGGCGCTCCGCGAGCACCGCGCCGAGCGGGTGTGGCCGGGGCTCGACGACAAGCGCCTTGCGTCCTGGAACGCCCTGATGATCGCGGCGCTCGCCGAAGCCGGCGCCGTGCTGGACCGCGAGGACTTCCTCGAGGCCGGCCGCCGCTGCGCCGACTTCGTTTGGACGAAGATGCGCTCTGCGGAAGGGCGATTGCTGCGGTCCTGGAAGGACGGGCACGCCCGCCTTGCGGCCTACCTGGAGGACTACGCGTACCTCGTCGAGGGGCTGCTGACGCTGTACGAGGCGACCTTCGACGTGCGCTGGTTCGACGCCGCTCGCGAGAGCGCCGACCGGATGATCGAGCTGTTCGCGGATCCGCAGCAGGGCGGGTTCTTCACCACGGCCGGCGACCACGAAGAGCTGATCGCTCGCCGCAAGGACGTTGACGACCATCCCATTCCGTCGGGCAACTCCGCCGCCGCCAGCGGCCTGCTGCGCCTGGCGGCGCTCACGGGAGAGCGCGAGTACGAGCGCCAAGCGGTTGGCGTCTTCCGCCTTCTCCATCGCGCAGCGGCCGGCCACCCCCAGGCCCTCGCCCACCTGGTGCGGGCGATGGACTTCCACTTCGCCTCGGTGAAGGAGATCGCGCTGGTCGCACCGCAGTCGGGCGACGGACTCGGCCGGCTGGAGGCAGTCGTGCGATCGGGCTTTCGCCCCTACGTCGTCCTCGCCGGCGGACGCGAGGGAACCGAGCGCCCGGATCTGATGCGCGAGCGCACGGCCGTCAACGGCTCCGCGGCGGCCTACGTGTGCGAGAACTTCTCCTGTCGGCGCCCGGTGACCGAGCCCGAGGAACTGGCCTCGGCGCTGGGATAGCCCCCGAGTGGCTGCGGCCGACGCGCAAGTGCTCCGCGAGCTCGAGCGTGCGCCCTTGGACCTACCGGCAGGCCTCGACGTCGAGTGGCTGGGCGTCTCGGGCTACCGACTCACCTATCAAGGCGTCACGCTTTTCATCGACCCCTACGTGTCTCGAGTGCCGCTTCGGGCGCTGGTCCTGCGACGACGCGCGCTTCCCGACGAGACCTTGATCGCCCGCTATCTGGACACGCCGGGAGAGGTCGGCGGAGTCCTGGTCGGCCACACGCACTTCGACCACGCGATCGACGCACCGGCGCTCGCGCGGCGCTTCGGGGCAAGGGCCTACGGATCGGCGTCGCTCGCCCATCTGATGCGGCTGCACGGGCTGGGCGAGCTCGCCACGGAGGTCGTTCCCCACCGGCCATACGAGATCGGGCCGTTCGTCGTCCACTTCGTCCCCTCTCGTCATTCCAAGCTCCTCTTCGGGCGCAAGGTGCCGATGGCCGGCGAGCTCACCTGCGACCACCTTCACGGCCTGGTGCCCACGGCGTACAAGTGCGGGGCCGTCTGGGGCATCCAGATCGACGTGGCCGGCATGCGGCTCTACCACCAGGGCAGCGCCGACCTGGACGACGGCGAGCTGCGAGGCGAGCCGGTGGACGTCTTCTTGGCCGGAGTCGCGGGCCGAAGCGTCACCCCACGCTACTGGGAGCGGATCCTGCCGCGCCTCGACCCGCGCCTCGTCGTCCCGACCCACTACGACGACTTCTTCGCCCCGTTGGGGACCGGCGAGAAGTTCGTGCGCGGCGTCAAGCTCGCGGAGGTGCCCGCGGAGGTGGCCGGCGTCTCCAAGGACGCGCGGGTCGCCGCGCTCCCACGAATCGACCACCGCAACAGCAGCGGTGAGCCCAGCGCGACGGCCTGATCGGATCCGCCATGGCCGAGCCGGACGAGTCGGCCTCCGCCCTCGGCTAGGTCGTCGGTCAACCGCCGCAGCGCCGACGCTCAGCGGCGATGGCGCCGCACGGCCAGAGAAGTTGAGGCGAGGCGACCGGGTGGAGTGGAACTTCCGCGGCCGCAAGGTGGTGGGGACCGTGCGCAGGAAGATCACTGCGCGCACCGTCGTCAACGACCGCGTGGTGGCGGCGTCAATGGACGACCCGCGCTATCTCGTCGCCAGCGAGAAGACCGGCAAGAAGACGACGCGGAGGGCAAAGGCCCTGCGCAAGCTGGCCTAGTTCGGTGGCGGCAGCGGCCGCCGTGCTGCCCGCTAGAGCACGGGCAGGAACTTGTCGATCTCCCAGGGGGTGACCTGGACGCGGTAGTCGTCCCACTCCTGGCGCTTGATCTCGACGAAGCGCTTGAAGGTGTGCTCGCCGAGGACTCTCAGCACGAGCTCGGAGTGGGCCGCGATCTCGATCGCCTCGCCCAGGGTTTCCGGGAGCTCCTCGATGCCACGCTTCTCCCGCTCCTCCGGGGTCAGGTGGTAGAGGTTCTGCTCCATCGGCTCGGGAAGCTCGTAGCCGTGCTCGATTCCCTCCAGCCCGGCGTGCAGCATCCCCGCGAAGCACAGGTAGGGATTGCAGGCCGGGTCCGGGCACCGTAGCTCGGCCCGTGTGGCCTGCTCCTTGCCGGGGTGGTAGAGCGGTACCCGGATCAGCGCCGAGCGGTTGCGCCGCGACCAGGCCAGGTACGTCGGCGCCTCATATCCGGGGATCAGGCGCTTGTAGGAGTTCACCCACTGGGCGAACAGCGGCGAGATCTCCCGGGCGTGCTTCAGCTGCCCTGCGATGAACGCCTTGGCGGTCGGGGACAGGTAGTACTGATCGTCGGGGTCGAAGAAAGCGTTCCTTCCATCCCGGGTCAGCGACTGGTGCACGTGCATGCCGGACCCGTTCTCGCCGAACAGTGGCTTCGGCATGAACGTCGCGTGCCAGCCGTACTTCATCGCGTATTCCTTGACCACGATGCGGTAGGTCATGCAGTCGTCCGACATCGAGAGCGCGTCCTTGTAGCGCATGTCCACCTCGTGCTGGGAGGGGCCGACCTCGTGGTGCGCGTACTCGACGTGGATGTTGAGCTGTTCGAGCGCCAGGATCGTCTCGCGCCTCACGTCGGAGCCGGCGTCGAGAGTGGTGAGGTCGAAGTAGCCGCCCTCGTCCAGGACCTCGGGCGGTCCGTCCTCTGGTTTCGCGGAGCGAAAGTAGAAGAACTCGAGCTCGGGACCGATGTTGTAGGTCTCGAAGCCCATCTCCTGGGCGCGTTTCAGGGCACGCCGCAGAATCCAGCGCGGATCACCCTCGTATGGCTCGCCGCCGGGGACCTTGACGTCGCAGAACATCCGCCCCGTGGCCTTCTCGAGCGGACGCCAGGGAAGGATCGCGAAGCTGGTCGGATCGGGGAGGGCGATCATGTCGGACTCCTCGATCGGGTTGAACCCCGTGATCGAGGAGCCGTCGAACCCCATGCCGCCCTCGAACGCGTCCTCGAGCTCCGCGGCGTTGATCGAGAAGCTCTTGAGCTGGCCGAGCACGTCCGTAAACCAGAGCCTGATGAAGCGGACGTCGCGGTCCTTGACCACCTTCATCACGTCGTCGGCGGTCTCGGTGCGTACGGCGGCGGAGTTGTCGGCCATCAATTCCTCCAGTCGGATAAGGGTGGTCGGCGGCCTCCGCCAGCCTGGCGGGATGGGCCATGACGAGGGCGGAACCATATCGGCAGCGCGCCGATGAACCGGACCCGTCGCCAGGCACGTATTACGAGGCGAAACCATCGCCTCGAGAGCTTGCGACCGTGCCCGATCTGCGCTATAACTTACGGTCCGTAAGTAACCGGCTAAAAGTAAAGTAAAGGATGACTAAAGGGCGCCTAAGCGCCCAGCCCCCACCAAGAACATGACAGTGAAGACAGACATCAGCCGCTTTCAGATCCACGACGAGCTCACCGCCCCAGACGGCAGCGCCCGGCTGCTTCAGGGCATGGCGAGCGCCGGCGGTTCGGTGTCGAAGTTCGTCGGCGTCCTCGCCGGCTCTCCCTCCACCCTTCGGGCGTTCGCCCGCATGCGTCACGAGCTTCGCGGGGGCGTCCTGCCGCGGGCCACCGGGGAGCGGATCGCCTTGGCGGTGGCGGAGGAGCGCGACGACCCCTACTCCGTCGCCCAGCACGCAAGGACGGCCCGGGCCGCCGGCCTCGGGCTCGACGAGATCTCCCAGGCACGGAGCTGGACCTCCGGCGACCCCCGCGAGGCGGCTCTGCTGTCCTTCCTCAAGGAGTTGTTCACCGGCGACGGGCCCCCCGCCCATCACCTGCTGGAGGAGGCTCGCGAGGTGGACTGGAGCGACGAGCAGCTCCTCGAGGCCATCGCCCACGTGGCGCTGAACGAGTTCCAGAGCCTGATGGCGAACGCCTCGGCCCTGCCCCAGGACCAGTTGGACTCCTCGGTCCTTCCGGCTGCTGCCGCCGCCTAGCCGGGGCTACTACCTGATCGGGGCGGCGCGGACCGTGTCCGTCGCCGTCAGGTGCAGCTTGCGAGCCGCCTTCTGGGTCAGGTCCCATCGGGCGCCGTGCGCGTAGGGGCCGCGGTCGATCACCCGCGTCCTCAGGTAGCGCCCCCGGTATCGAAGCGTCACCCTGGTCCCGCAGGGCAGGCGGCGGTGAGCGACGCCGACCGTCTTTCGCTTGAGCTTCTTACCGCACGCGGTGCGGTTACCGAAGAACCCCGGGCCGTACCAGGTGGCGACGCTCCGCGGCATCGTGCGGATCAGCTTCTTGCGCGTGCGGCTGCGAACGACGCCGTCGTCGCGCAGATCGTGGCGCCGCTGAAACCGGCGCACGGAGTTGTCGGTGGGATTGTCGAAGTCCTTGTCCATGGGGACGCCGTAGGACTTCGCCTTCAAGAGCCAGTGGAGCGTCTTGACGTCGGCCCCGCAGTCGCCCAGGCCGAGCGCGCGGCGACCGAACTGGTCGTCGGAGCAGTTGCCCGAGCGCCCCGTCCCCCCGTCTCCCCTGACGCCGCCGGAGCCCGCTTGGGCGCTCGCGGCGGCGGCGACCATCGCGACCACGCACATGACGAACGCCCAGAACGCGATCCGGTCGGGCCGCCGCACCGGCCGCTCTCGGGACCGGCGCCTGGTTGACGCCATCGGCTGCCGCGCGCCGTATTCGGTTTGCGCCCGCGAACGGGCAACGCCTTCGTACATACGCTCTTTCGTTGCTTACGGGGTTAGCTGACGGGCTCGCGCCGAAAGAGATGGCGCTACGCGGAACGGACCGCGATTCGCCCCGGTGCATTGGGGTCCCCCGATCCCCGCGGTATCTGGCGGGGATTCAGCCGGAAGTCGCGGCATCCTAACAGAGGGTGAGACCGGAATGTGCTTCCGGTTAGCGTTTGCTAACGAAAGGCGGTACCTGCTCGTCTTGCCCACTCGGGTCGGCACTCACGGGCCAGGCCGCCTGACGACGACGACGTCCTGGCCAGGCGCATCGGGGCCCCGCGGGCCGGTCCAGTAGCCGTAGTCGATCGGCCTGTGCAGCTCGAGTCCCGCCTGCTGGAAGAACTCGTGGAGGTCCTCCTCGCGGTAGGCGATCGCCGCCTCGGGGTTTTGAGGCAAGTCGAAGAAGTATCCGTCGCCCTGATGAGCGAACTTGCGGGTCGCTCGGCCCTCGCGCACTGCGGCGAGCGAAGCGTCGTTGAGGACGAAGAAGGTCATCAGGCACCGTCCTCCCGGGCAGAGGGTTCGGCGGATCTCGCTGAGGTAGTTGCGCACTGCCGGCGGCAGCATGTGGGTGAAGACGGAGGTCAGAAACGTGAAGTCGAACGCCTCCGCCGGATAGGGGAACTCGAACTCGTCGGCGCTCAACCGGCCGTCCCGGTTGTAGGCGAGGTTTCGAACGTCCACGTGCCGGAAACGGAAGTTCGGATGCTGCGGGGTGATGTTGTTCCGGCACCATTCGATCGTGTCGGCGACGACGTCGAAACCGTCGTAGCTTCCCTCCTCGCTCAGGTACCGCGTCAGCGGCTCGGCCATCCGCCCCGCTCCGCAGCCCGGCTCGAGCACCGCCTCGTCGGGCTTCAGGTCGCCGAGCGCCCGAACTTGCGCAGGTAGAACTCTCCGATCTCTCGGTTCTCCTCCCCCGGGAGGCTTCGGGGTCGACGCGTCGCCTCGCGTCGGCCCACTGGGATCCCCGCGAGCGCCCGAGCCGGCGCAGGCGCCTTCCGAACGGCATCGGTCGATCCTATCCAGCGCCTGCGGTCCTCTCCGAGGCGCCTTCTCAGCCGGGCCCGCTCAATTCCCCAGATAGCGGCGAGGGCGAGGTCATTGCCGGTGGCGCCTCTGGTGGGCCTCCGCTTCAGCGAAGGCCGGGCCCGGTCCGACTTCGTCGGCCGTGCGTCATCGCACGCTCGCTCCCCTCCCCTACCTCGGGTCTGCAGCCGCCCGTACCACCACGACTGGGGCAGGTCAACAACCGATTCGAAGTAGAGAAGCCCCGCGGTCGCGGGGCTTCTCCTTAGCAGGCTGTAAGCCGGATTCTGTCGTCTGCGGTCATCTGTCTTGCCGGGGACTTGTCCCCGGCGGGGCCCCGTTCGCCGGGGCCCTGCGGCCTACCTGGACCTCGCCGGGCCGGGTCGTCGGTCCTGTTTGGCCTTGCACCGGACGGGGTTTACCCTGACGCGCCGCGTCGCCGTGGCACCGGTGCGCTCTTACCGCACCATTTCACCTTTGCCTGTGCGCGGCTCACGTGAGGCCGCGCCATCGGCCGTGTCGTTTCTGTGGCACTTTCCCGCGGGTTTCCCCGGGTCGGCGTTACCGACCGTCCTTGCCCTGTGGTGTCCGGACTTTCCTCGAGGAGCATCACCCCCCGCGACCGCATCGCCTGCGACACCAAGTGTAAGCGCTGATCTGGGTTCCGAAGGACCCCAGAGGCTGTCGCGGTCGAAATGAACCGGGCTAGCTGAGCGAGGCGCCGCAGCCCTCGCAGCGGCCCGCCGTGACCATCTCAGCGCTGCAGACCGGGCAGTTGGCGTGACCGTCGGCGAGGATGTCGTCCCAAATGCGAAGGATGGCGTCCTCGAGCGTCGCCCCCTCGGGCTCGAACAGCCTGGATGAGGCACCGACGGCCTCCGGCTCGTGGACGAGCGCCGGCTCGCGTGTCGCAACCGCCATCTTCAAACCCTCCTGTAGACGCCGACCACCCTGCCGAGGACCTTCGCGTCGCGGCTGCGGATCGGCTTGTAGGCCTTGTTCGCGGGCTGCAGACGGATGCGGTCCTTCTCCCGAAAGAAGCGCTTGACCGTCGCCTCGTCCTCGATCAGCGCGACGACGATCTCGCCGTTGTTCGCGTCGTCGGCCTGGCTCACCACGACGTAGTCCCCCTCGAGGATGCCGGCGTCGCGCATCGAGTCCCCCCTGACGCGGAGGACGTAGTCCCCATCGTCGCCACCCATCTCGGAGGGGAGCTGCACGTAGTCCTCGATGTTCTCCTCGGCCAGGATCGGCTCACCGGCGGAGACGTGGCCCACCAGCGGCAGACCCGACCCGCGCACGGCGCGCTTCGCCCTGTCGACGAGCAGCTCGATGGCGCGTGGCTTGGTCGGGTCGCGGCGCAGCAGCCCGACCTTCTCGAGGTTCGCGAGATGGGCGTGCACGGTCGAGGAGGACTGCAACCCCACGGCGCGGCCGATCTCGCGCACCGTCGGCGGATAGCCGTACTTGGAGGCGTAGCGACGGATGAAGTCGAAGATCTCCTTCTGGCGCTTGGTCAGGTCCATTGCCATCGCTCCTCCATCCTCGATCCGCAAGCCCCTCCAAGGGAACACATGTTCGCAGAGTATCCGCTTCCGCGGACGGACGCAAGCGCCCCGGGGTGCCCTCTAGAATCGGCCCCCGCCCCGCGCCTGTGGCGGAACTGGTAGACGCGCAAGGTTGAGGGCCTTGTGGACCGCAAGGTCCGTGGAGGTTCGACTCCTCTCAGGCGCATGGCTGAAACCCCCGCTAACGCGGGGGTTTCTGCTTGTTTAGTGGGGTCGCTCGACCGCGTCCCAGCGCTCGTCGTGGTCCCAATATGGTCCCGTTTCCTCGAGCGGGGAGGGGGATAACCCCGACGCCCACCAGGACGGTGATCGGGGTAGCCGGGTTCTCGCAAGAAAAAGTGGTCCGCCTACTCCCGCAGCCCGGCGGCTTCGAGGGCTTCGGCTCGGTCGCTGTACTCGCTGATGCGGTAGAGCCTGCCGCCGCGCAACTCGTAAACCCAGAAGCCTCGCTGGTCGATCCCGACTCCGCTCCCCTCGCCCGTGCCCCGGAGGCGTATGGCGCTAAATGCACGGTTCTCTGCCGATGTGCTCTCGACCTCCTCCGCCTCCAACGAGAACGTGTCCCAGGCCTCAAGCCACCGCTGCGTGTACTGACTGACTGCCTCCGGGCCGCGGTAGGCGGCGTGCTCCTCGACGGGCGTGTACTCCACCTCAGGGTCAAGCTCCGCGGAGAACGCGCCCCAGTCGCGCTTGTTGAATGCGGCAAGGAGCCTCCTCACCGGCTCGCCGATCTCCACGTTCTCCTGCGACATCGCCTACTCCCGCAGCCCGGCGGCTTCGAGACCCTTCGCGCTGCTATTGACCCTCGCTCAGAACGACGACGGTCTCCGGATGGACGCCGTCGTGCTTCATGGCATCCGCCGCCTCGTCGCTCTTCATGAAGTCCTGGAACGCCTCCATGTCGGGGATCTCGGCGATAAGCGCGGCCTTGTTTGATCCGCCTGGGTCCCGAAAGGTGCGCACCGTGATTCCCATAGGACCGAACACCTCCTCGCGCTTCGGCGAGCTAAGCCAGTGCTCAACATCGTCCACTTCGTGGGTGATCACGTACGTAGCCATCGAGAAGTCCTTTCGTTCGCCTCGCCGGATCCTATGACGCGTCTGCTACTCCCGCAGCCCGGCGGCTTCGAGGGCGGCCTTGCGAGATTCGTACTGGCGGTAGCGAACCACCTTCGAGTCGCTGAGGTCATAGACGGCAAAGAAGTCGCGCTCCGTTCTAACGCCGCTGCCCCGTCCTGTGCCGCTCTGGCGAAACACGAGTACGACCGAGTCGCCGGCATCGAGGTACTCGAGAGTCTCAATCCCGTAGTCGCTCCAGGCCCCGAGCCACTCGCGAAAGAACCGCTCCATCCCCTCGTGGCCGTGATAGACGCCTGCAGAGGGCAAGCTGCTCCCGGAAGTGTCCCAGACCACATTCGGAGCGAAGTAGTTACGCCACGCGTCGCGATCCCCTTCCTCGAAGAGTCGGGTGAACTCCTTGACCAGCTCCACGTTCTCCTGCGACATCGCCTACTCCGCCAGCCCCAGGGTTTGGAGGGCCTCCGCGTGATCCCAGAAGAACTCCTGGTAGACGATCCTGCCCTTGCGCACCGTGAAGACGCTCGTCACCTCGATGTTCGACTGAGGGCCGTGGCCCGGCGTGACACCGAACGAGCTCACCACAAAGGTGATCACGGCTCGGGAGCAGCCGGGGGGATGGGCGGCGTGAGGCGACCGGCTCGACGTAGGCGACGCGATCAGCGGCGACGCACGCCAGAACTCTTCACCCTCAGAAAGCCGGGTGGTGCGCGTTTGCCCCTTCGCTCGGTCGCTAGCTGCCGAGGGCCTTCAGCGCCTTGGCGCTGTCGGCATGGAACTCGCCGCGCACCAGCTTGCCGTCGCGGTACTCCATCAGGTGCAGGAAGGGAGTCTCGAAGCTGCCTCCCTTGCCGGTGGCGCGCTGCGTGCCCCGGACGATCACCTTGTCGCCAGCGTCGATGAACTCGGACGCCTCGACGCTGAAGCTCGACCAGTAGTTCGGGAGCTGCGCGAAGTTCTCCATTATCGCGTCGCGGCCACGCGTCACGCCGCCGAGCGGCAGCTCATCCGAGGTCTGCCATTCCGCATCCTCGGCGAATCCCTCCTTCAACGTCTCCAGATCGCCGCTATTGAACGACTCATAGGCGCCCTTCGCTGCTTCCGCGTTTCCCATCTGCGTCCTCCGTTTGATCGGGTATTGCTGACCCTATGCCTTCACGGGTGCGCACGCAAGGGGGCACTGCCCGGCGGTTCCGGTGTGGCGGAATCTCACCTGGGGGTTCAGCGCCCGTGGGTGATCTGGTTGGCAACGAACGCCGCTGATTGCCGCGAGGCGTCAGTGACTAGGGTGCCACGCCCCTCCGAGGGTTTTTCTGTCCACCTACCCCCGCAAGAGGCCGCTGACGGCGGTTCGAGGGCGGATTGAGAGGCCCGTGCCCGGTCGGCTCGGGACCGCTCCAGTAAGCCTCTCCTTCTGGTCGAGTTTGCTACTTCCGCAGCCCCGCGGCTTTGAGGGCCTTCTCCCGGTCGAGGTAGGTGTCGACCCGCATGACCTGTCCGTCGCGCAGGGTGAGGATCTGTGCGAATTCAAGCTCCGCCGCCACCCCGCTGCTCGCGACCCGACCTCGTTGGCTTGCCATGGCGATCACCTGATCCCCGGGGTCGATCAGCTCCTCAACCTCGACCTCCCACTCTTCAAACGGGACGACTTGAACCAGTCGTCCTCGAAGGATCTCTTGACCTCTTCGTGGCCCCGATAGGCCCCGATTCCGGGAATGCCGGTCAGGGTGGCATCCCGAGCGATCTCTGGCGACCAGACGCCGTCGCTGACGCACCCGTCGACTCCCCCTCGGTTGAAGGAGTCGAATGCGCGACGCACAACCTCCACGTTCTCCTGCGACATCGCTTACTCCGAGAGTCCGGCGGCTTCGAGGGCCCTGTCCGGGATCGAGGTTTACCCAACCTGGGAGACGACACTGGCGCTCATTGATTGCCCTCTCGAGGGTGACCTACTGGCGTACGAACACGCACAGAAACCAGGGCAGGGACCCGGTGCGGAGGGTTCTGGAGGTTTGACCCGGTTTTCAAAGCCCTTGCCGGGTTCTAGCTTCCGTTAGGGCGGAAGGCCCTTTGCGGGGCAACGGCCCGCCCCCCGACTTCGATGCGGTATTCCCCTACCCAAATGCGGTAATCGAAAGCCGCCCAGCCGAAACAAAAGGGCTGGAATCCCGCTCATTACTACCTGAATTCGCCTAACGCCAATTTGTGGCGTCTTTACGAGCCGGGAGCCCCGGCACATGGCGGACGCAGGGAAAGAATCGGCAGGGAGGGAAAACCAATGAGCGGGGGCGGCAGGGTCCAACAAACGTATGAGGGCAGGGGTCGGGCGCAGGTCGGGTCCACCCGACGACTTTGGGGAAACGGCCCGCGACTCTTCGAGCCGCTGATGGGCGCTGTTCGCATGCTTTTCGGTACCGCGCTCCTCGCCTGGGCCTTGTCGCTCCTCTACCACGGGCTCACCGGCACGGCGCACCTGGCTGACCTCGATGCCCTCGCCGTCTGGGGCTGGATCCTCGCCCTGAGCCTGTTCGGCCAGGCGGTCCTCGCTCGGCCGAGCAGGCGCCCAGTCGGGGGAACCCCGCCCACCCGCCGTGGACGGGCGAAGGTGGACTCACCACCTCGGGTCAGCGTGGTCATTCCAGCCCTCAACGAGGCCGAGAATCTCCGCCACGTCCTTCCGCGCCTCCCCGATGGGCTACACGAGGTAATCCTTGTCGACGGCCATTCGACCGACGGCACGACGCGCGTCGCGCGCGAGGTGCTCCCGTCGATCCGAATCGTCACGCAGTCGGGGCGCGGCAAGGGGGACGCGTTCCAGGCAGGCTTCGGGGCAGTCACCGGCGACATCATCGTCATGCTCGACGCCGACGGGTCCGCCGATCCGGACGAGATTCCACGCTTCGTCGACACCCTCGTCGGGGGTGCCGACTTTGCCAAGGGGTCGCGGTACATCGAGGGAGGCGGAAGCAGCGACATCACCAGGCTCCGCCAGCTCGGCAACTGGGCGCTGAGCAGAACGGCCAACCTCCTGTACGGGACCCACTACACGGACCTCTGCTACGGCTACAACGCTTTCTGGGTGCAGTGCCTGCCGTATATCGCGCTGGACGTTCCCGGATTCGAGGTCGAGACCCTGGTTAATGTGCGGGTTGCGAAGGCCGGCCTCCAGGTAGCAGAGGTGCCGAGCTTCGAGGCGGAGCGCATCCACGGTCAAAGCCATCTCAACACCTTTCGTGACGGCTTTCGAGTGCTGAGGACCATGCTCACGGAGCTGCCGGTGTTCTCCAGCGCCGGCAGTCCGGCCGTCGTGGGCGAGCGTGCCCGGCAGCCCCGCCAATTGCCGGCTCATGAGCCACTAGCCTGAGGCCGATGACAGGTGATGTGACGCCGCGCGCCACAGCCGGCCAAGTCGACGTGTCCGTCGTCGTCGCTACCTACAATCGCGAACGCTGGGACGAGCTCGATGCCTGCGTTTCTGCGCTCGGCCGGCAGACGGTTGCTCCCGTCGAGGTGATTGTCGTCGTGGACCACAACCCGGACCTGCTGGCGTTGGCCCAACGGAGGCTCAGCTCGGCGACGGTGGTCGAGAATCATCACGCACGCGGACTCGCCGGGGCGCGAAACGCTGGCATCGAGGCAGCGAGTGGTTCGATCATCGCCTTCGTCGACGACGACGCTCGGCCGGATCCCGACTGGCTCGAGCAGCTGCAAGCCTGTTTCGCGGATCCCGACGCTGTGGGAGCGGGGGGTGCGTTGATCCCGCGGTGGACGAACGGCGTCCCGCAGTGGCTGCCGAGCGAGTTCTACTGGGTCTTCGGTTGCAGCTACACGGGTCTGCCCGAGCGCCTGGCCCCGGTGCGCAACCCGATCGGGGCGAACATGGCGGTGCGCAGGCAAACCCTGGAGGAGATCGGTGGCTTTCGCGAGGGAGGCGCCGGGGATGAGCCACGCGCGATCCGCTCGCGGGGGGTCGTTCGGGCGCAGGGCAACATTCCGGACGACACGGATCTCGCCATTCGCGTCAAGCAACGCTGGCCCCGGTCGGTCTGGCTGTACCAGCCCGAGGCGCGAGTTCACCACACCGTGACCAGGGAGCGTGCATCGCTCTCCTACTTCGTACGCAGGAGCTTCGAGGAGGGTGCGGGCAAAGCTCGGCTGGCCGCGTTCGTCGGCTCAGAACAGGGGCTCAGCTCCGAGCGCCGTCATCTCGGCACGGTGCTGCCGCGGGCTATCGCAAGAGAACTACGCCAGCTCCTGCACGGAGATCCGCAAGGCGGGCTCCGAGCAGTCGCCATCGTAGTCGGCGTGATTTCCAGCGCCGCGGGATTTGGGATTGCAAGCCTCGATCGGGCGCGCACGCGGTACGCGAAAAGGCCTTGAACAGGACCAATCGCCAATCCGGCGAGCCGCCGTCACCTGATTTCGCGCCGCTGCGCATGGACGAGGTCGAGATCGGGAGGCCGCTGCCCGCTCTTCCGGCCGCGGACCCGCAAGGGCAGACCTTGTTCGCGTCGTCGATGTGCCTCGTCCGCCTCCACGGAAAGCCACTGGGACTCATCCAGGTCGATTTGCCGCCAACCGGGCTTTCGGCAGACGCGCTGGCAGCTCGGATCAGGGATGGGCTGGCCGAGGAGGTGGCCCAGCATCTGCGCAACGATGGCCTGCCCCAGAGCGAGGTCAGCGCCGGTGGCATCGCGTCTCCTCAGCGGCCGCGCTGCGCAGTGGCGCATGAGGAGACCCTGAACCGCGCACCCACTGTCTCGGTCGTGATCTGCACCCGCAACCGCCCCGACTCGGTGCGAACCACGATCAACTCGATCCTGGGTTGCCGTTACCCGGCTGAGCGGCTCGAGGTACTCGTGGTGGACAATGCCTCAAAGGCCGACGCCGCGGTCCGCCTCTCCGACGGCGAGTTCAACGGGGGCGCCACGGTCCGTGTCCTTCAAGAGCCCGAGCCGGGTCTGTCGAACGCCCGCAACGCCGGGCTCGAGGCGGCCACCGGTGAGATCGTGGTCTTCGCCGACGACGACGTCGAGGTGGATCGCGACTGGCTCGTGACCCTGGTGGGCCCGTTCGAGCGCAGTCCGCGTGTCGGCGCCACCTCCGGCATGACCCTGCCAGGCGCGCTCGTGACTCCCGCCCAGCGCTGGGTCGAAGGGTTCGGAGGACGCGTGCGGGGTTTCGATGCCCGCGTTTACGACCTGGACAGCCCCCCGTCCGATCAACCGCTCTTTCCGTTCGCCGTCGGCGACTTGGGCGCTGGGCGAAACATGGCCTTCCGTCGCGACGTGCTGCGGGCGCAGGGCGGATTCGACCCGGCCCTGGGTCCGGGCACGCTCGCGCACGACGGTGACGACATCGAGGCTTTGCTCCGCGTGCTCCTCTCGGATCGCCAGGTCGTTCACGACCCCGCGGCGATCGTCTGGCACGCGCACCCGCGCGAGTACCGGGAGCTCGAGCAGCGTGTATGGGGATACGGGATCGGCCTGACGGCATGCTTGACGAAGGCAATCGCCACCCATCCTCGCCTGCTTCCGGACCTTCTGCGCAAGCTTCCAAGGGGACTGATCTTCGCCTTCTCCCCGAAGTCAGCCAAGAACGCCGGAAGGCAGCGCGACTTTCCGTCGGCGCTGGTCCGCCTGGAGCTTCGGGGCATGGCGTACGGCCCGATCGCATATCTGCGCAGTCGGCGTCGTGCGCGCCATCGGCGTCGCTCCGCATCGCCCCCCCCGAGCTCCCGATCCGCCCCGCCCTCCTCGCTACGGGTGTTGATGGTCAGCGACGAGTATCGCCCGTACATCGGTGGGGCGGGCCGATGCATCGAGCTGTTCGCGCAGGAGCTATCACGGCTGGGCCACGAGGTGGCGATCGCCACGGCCTGGCACGCCGATGCCCCGGCCTTCGAGGACGACGGCCAGGTGCAGGTGCATCGCATCCGGGACCTGCCGAGCCGGATGCGGTGGATCTCCGAGGACCCGCGGAGGCACACTCCGCCGCCCTTTCCTGATCCGGAGGCGGTCTGGGGCCTGCGGCGCCTGATCAAGGATTTCCAACCGGACCTCGTACCCGCCTACGGTTGGCTTGCCCATTCAGCGGCGGCCGCGCTCACCGGCACGAGCATCCCGCTCGTGCTTTGGGGCCACGAGTACGGAAACGTCTGCGCGATGCGGACCATGGTCCGGGGCACCGAGATCTGTTCTGGACCTGCTCCCGCCAAGTGCCTCGCCTGCTCGGCATCTGGTCGAGGCGTCCCCAAGGGGACGGTTGCGGCTGCCAGCGTGCTTGCGATGCGCCCGCTCCTGCGCCGCAAGACCGCCGCGATCCACAGCGTCAGCCACTACGTAGCGGCGGTCATGAACCGGGATCTCCGGATCCCGAACGCTCCCTCGGTGGTGATTCCGAACTTCCACGTAGTCGATGCCAACGCGGAGGTAGATGAGGGAATCCTCGAACGCCTGCCGAAGGAGCCCTTCATCCTCTTCGTAGGCGCCTTCAGACGACTCAAGGGGATCGACGAGCTGATCGCTGCTCATGAGCGGCTCGAGGATCCGCCCCCGCTCGTGATGGTCGGCATCAGGACGCCGGACACGCCGAGGAGCTTCCCGGACGGCGTCACAGCCCTCACCGCCGTTCCGCACGGCACGGTGATGGCGATGTGGCAACGGGCGCTCTTCGGGGTGTTTCCGAGCAAGTGGCCCGAGCCACTGGCGACGGTGGTCCACGAGGCGATGAGCGAGGGCCGGCCGGTGATCGGCACCACGCCCGGCGGTCACGCGGACATGATCGATGACGGCGAAACGGGGTTCTTGGTTCCGGGAGGGGATTCCGATGCGCTCGCCGAGGCGATGGCCCGTCTGATCGACGACGAGACGCTGCGCGAGCGCCTCGGCCGCGAGGCAAAGGAGCGAGCGAGCCGGTTCACGCGGGAGGCGGTCGTGCCTCAGCTCGAGCGCTTCTACTACGACACGGTCGCGGTCGCGCAGGAGGCATAGTCGTGAGGCGGTTCGCCGTTCCCTGGTGGGGAGACCTAGGGGCAGTGGTAGCCCTGGCCCTGTTGGCGTTCGTGCTCGCCCTGGTTCCTCTTACCGGTCCGGTCCGCACCGCCGCACTACTGCCGCTGGTTCTGATCCTCCCCGGCTACGCGCTGGTCGCCGCCCTATTCATGCCCGGTGAGATCAGCCGTGAGCTCCGCGTCGTCCTCAGCGTCCCGTTCAGCGTCGGCGTCTCGGTGCTCGGCGGCGTGGTCGTGCAGCTCGTCATCGGGCTTGATCGCCCCGTTTGGGCCGCGCTCCTCGCTTCCGCCACCGTGGTTGCGGCATTCGTCGCACTCCGCCGTCGAGATGCGGCTACCGGCGGATGACGAGCCCTCAAAACTGAGATTGCCTCGGCTCAGTGTGGCTTGGCTCCTGGCGACGCTTGGCGCGATCGCCGTCGCCGGCTGGGCGATCGCGATCGCGACCGACGGCGTCCATCGTCAGCAGGATCGAGCGCGCTTCTCGTCGCTTTGGCTGGTCCCGGAGGACCCATCAGGGGCGATCGGCCGGCCCGTGAGGATCGGCGTTTCCAATCAGGAGGGCAGGGCTGTTGCCTACCGGCTGACCGTGAGACGGGGCGCCCGGACGGTCGCACGATGGCCACTCCGTCTCGAGCCGGACGAGGAATGGGAGGCGCGATTGGCAGCCTCGGCGATCTCTGGCACCGGCCGGTTGGTCGGGCGGCTCGACCGCAGCGGGCACCCATACCGCCGTGTGGCGCTTCAGATCGGAGCCAACGGTTGACTCTCGTGAGGACACCTGGGGCGGGCACGTTTCGCCCTCGGACCTGGCGCCGTCGGACGAGGGGCGCGATCCCGCACGAGGCTGCCCCGGCGAGTCGTCTGTCGCTCGGCGTGGCACCGGTCCTGGCGCTGGTCGCGGCCGGGGGCCTGGTGATGATCGCTTTGGGCAACAACGCCGCGCGCGAGAGCCACGGCGCCGCGTCGCTGGTTTTCTGGGCCGGGCTTGCGGCGATCTACGCGCCCATCGCCTTCCGTCTTCTGTCCGTTTCAGCGTCGCGAGCGGAGCGCATCGCGCTGGTGGCACTGCTTGGTGTGTCGTTGTTCGCGGTCAGGATCCTCGCGAGCCCGACCGCCTTCGTTCGCTTCGATGAGCTGGGAACCTGGCGCGCCACTCACGATGTGTTGCAGACCGGGCATCTGTTCTCGGCCAACCCACTGGTCGTGAGCACCGCCGGCTTCCCGGGCATCGAGACCGTGACCGCAGCCGTCGTTCAGCTCACCGGTCTCAGCATCTTCCACGCGGGGCTCGTTGTGCTCGGGGTGGCCCGACTGATGCTGGTCGTGCTCATGTTCCTGTTCCTCGAGCGTGTCACCCGATCCGCCCGCGCGGCCGGCATCGGCGTGGCTGTCTACGCCTGTAACCCCAGCTTTCTGTACTTCGACGCGCAGTTCGCGTATGAGTCGTTGGCCCTCATGATCGCCGCGGCGCTGCTGGTGGTGGCCGTCCGCTGGTCAGAGCCTTACCAGCAAGATCGACCGCGGGCCGTGGGGGGATTGGTGGGAGCGATGGCTGTGTTGGCGGGCACGCTGACGATCACCCACCACATGACCTCCTATGCGCTACTGGCGTTCTTGGTCGCGTGGACCGTGCTCACCGCGAGGGCGGATCGCAGGCGACTTGCCGGCGGGAACCGCGGAGCCCCGGTGGCGGATGGCGGAGATGGAACCGTGACGGCGCGACGTGCGTCGCTCCTCGACGGCCCGGGGCTTCCCGCACTGCTGTTGGGCGTGATGACGATCGTCTGGTTCATCTTCGTCGCGGGCGCCGTCACGATCGACGAGCTCGGCAAGGTCATAACGGGCGCGATTGACTCGACATTGACGTTGGTCTTCGGCGGATCTGGGCCAAAGACCCTGTTCGCGGGGGGCGGTCAAACCAACCCGTTGGCAGCTAGGGCACTTGCGGTCGCATCGGTCATCCCGCTGCTCGTGCTGATTCCACTGGGCCTCAGAAGGACGTGGCGGGGAATCGATTCCAGCGCGCTATGGCGAGCACTGGCGCTGACGGCCCTGCTCTACCCCGTGACCCTGGGGCTGCGGCTCACTCAGGCTGGCTCGGAGACCTCCCAGCGAGCTTCCGAGTTCGTGTTCCTAGGGGTGGCGTTCCTCGCCGGCCTTCTGCTCAGCGAGCTGCGTTGGCCCGACCGCGGGTTGCGACGCGGCGCGAGCGCGCTTGGGCTCACCACGGTCGCGCTCGTCGCATTTCTGGGCGGCTTCATCATCGGGGAGTTGCCGGCGACCAGGCAGCCCGGCCAGTTTCTTGTGGGCGCCGAGGATCGCTCGATTAGCCCGGCGGGCCTTGACGCGGCTCGCTTCGCGGCGCGCGAGCTGCCCCCAGACAGCCGCATCCTCGTCGACCGCCCGAATGGCACCCTGCTCGGCTCATACGGTGGCTTGACTCCGGTCTTCGGCGAGATCAACGGAACCCCGGTTACCAGGGTCTTCTTCAGCAAGAGGTTCGACCGAGCCGACCGTCAGGTAATCAAAGACGATCTGATCGACTACATAGTCGTCGATCGCCGCCTCAGCCGGGGGCTCCCCGTACTCGGGTACTACTTCGCGCCCGACGAGCGTGGCGCCTTCAACCGGACGAAGCCGATACCCGCAGCCTGGCTCACAAAGTTCCGCCACGCTCCAGGGTTGAGCAAGGTCTTCGTCAACGGCCCGATCACCATCTACTCCACTTCGGGCCTGAGATCGAAATGAGACTCTCGGCCCGTTGGACGAGCCTGAGCGAACGAGTTCAGGTGGCGGCCCGGTCCAACCGCTCGCTGCTCACAAACGCCGGATCGATGGTCGGCACGACTCTCATCACCTCGGTTCTGGGCGTGGCGTTCTGGCTGGTCGCCGCACACAACTTCAGCCAGACGACGGTCGGGGTGGCGAGCGCCGCGGTCGCTGCGATGACCTTGCTCGGCTTCATGGGAACGCTCGGGTTGGGCACGCTGCTGATGGGCGAGCTGCCACGCCGTGAGGATCGCCATCGCTCCTTGCTCAACGCCGCATTGCTGATCAACGTGCTAGCCGGTTCCGCCCTCGGTCTCGGGTTTGCACTGATCGCACCACTCGTCTCATCGAACCTGGGCGCGATTGGCGAAAGCTTCCCTTCCACTGTCTTCTTCGCGGCGGGCGTAGGCCTGACCGCGCTTGCGTTCGTGCTCGACCAGGCTCTGATCGGTCTTTTACACGGCAGCCTGCAGTTGGTTCGCAACATCGTCTTCGCCCTCATCAAGCTGCTCGCGCTGATCCCGATCGCCGTGCTGGTCGCGAACGCGGGCGCACCGTGGATCTACACCGCCTGGGCCGCCGGTATCGCCGTCTCCCTCGTGGTGCTCGTTCGGTTCTACGCGCGACGAGACGAGGACACATTGCGGCCCAACTTCGCCCTGCTGATACAGATGCGAGCCTCCGCAGCTTCGCACGCCGTCGTCAACCTGGCGCTCGAAACCGCCGATCTGGCGATGCCGATCCTGGTGGTGATGCTCCTATCGGCCAGTGCCAATGCGGCCTTCTACATCGCCTGGATGATCGCCGGCTTCCTTGTGATGGTGCCGCTGTCGCTCAGCATGGTCGCCTACGCCATCGGGTCGGCCGATGCGGCCGGCCTCGCAAGACGCTTCAGGTTCACGTTCGGCATCTCGCTTGCGTTCGGCGTGATCGCGAATCTCGTTCTCATCCCGGCGGCCTCCCCGGCGCTTCAGGTGTTCGGCCAAAGCTACGCCGACCAGGCGACCACAGCCCTTCACGTTCTCGCACTGGGCGTCTTTCCGCTCACGTTCAAGACGCACTACGTCGCAATACACCGTGTGCAGCGGACGCTCGGATCCGCGCTGCCGATCGTGTGGGCGGGCACACTGCTCGAGCTCGGCGGGGGTGCGGTCGGCGCGAGCGTGGGAGGCCTTACCGGCGTAGCTTGGGGTTGGCTCGCGGGGTTGTGCCTCGAGGGGCTCGTGATGAGCAGGGACGTGCTTCGCGGCTTCCGCGCGGACAGAATGGAGCGCCAGCAACCAGTGGAGACCGAAGCGCAAATCGCCGCACTGGCAGCGCTGGACGCTCCAACCTTCGAGCGACCGTAGGCCTCCCAGCGGAGCGGACGCGCCGCTAGACGACCCGAAACCGGACTTGGCGGGGCCTGGACCGGGCGCCGTGTCGGTCGATGGCCCTGGCCACGACGCGGTAGCTGCCGCGATGCATTCGGTGTCCGCGGACCAAGGTCGAGAGCCGGATACGCCCGCTGCGCCTGGGATGGCGGATCGTCACGGTGCGAGCCGGGTTGGCTGTGCCTCGACCGCGTTTGTGCACCGCGATTCTCACCCTGGCTCGTCGCGACAGTCGATAGACCACTTTGGCGCGGGACGCTTTCGTGCGTGATCGTCGTGGACGGCGTTAGCCTCAGCGCGCGAACCTTGGTTTGCACAAGGACGGGGGGCGCCGGATCGGCGCCGCCATAAAGCGAGCTCGAGGCCACGTCGCGAAATGCCCGAAGCGAAGCGGGAGAGGAGTCCACGCGCCAGTCCTGTTCCATCGACCGGTCGAACCAGATCACGGCCCGGACACGCGGGAACTTCTGCGGGATGGTTCTCAGAAAGCCTTCCCGGATCCACGCCGCCTTGTCCCCACCGATCTCGCTCGATGACGTCTCGGCGATCATCACCGGCTTGGCGCTCATCTGCGTGAGGGTCTCGTATGAGGAGGAGAAGACCTGTGAGAGCGTCTGCCACCGATTCGACGCCGGTCCCTGACGTTCCCCAGTTGTAGCCATCGAGGGCTACGTAGTCGACCCAGGAGTCACCGGGGAAGTACCGCGCGAATGGATAGCTGCCCTGGTCGACGTTCGGAGACCAGACCCACTTGACATTGCTCGTGCCCTGGCGCCGAAACACGCTTACGATGTGACGCCAGGCGGCCACGTAAGCAGCCGGCTGGCTGCCCCAGCCGTACCAGTCACCGTTCATCTCATGTCCGAAGCGGATCATGACCTCGAACGGGAGGGTCTTGGCGAGATTCGCCGCTCGGCGCAGGGAGGCATCGTAGATTCCCGAAGCGATCGCCGCGAGTGAGATGGTCGGCCCGCTCCATTCGGACTTGTAGAGCTGCCAGCTGACCATCGGCATCACGCCGCGGGCCTCGAGATTCGCGATCTCGCCCGGCCTCAGGAGGGGATCGGTGACGTTGCTGTACTTCATCACGATCTCGGGCTTGCGTCCGACCATCGAGGTGTAGGCGTCGAGCGCTCCGGCGTCCTCGGGGGCATTCGGCACGTAGGCGCCGAGCTTGATCGGCGCGGCCGCAGACGCGCTGGCGGAACGGTGGGCGATGATCGCGGTCCCTACGAGAAGCGCGAGGAGCGCCACGAGGACCCTGCTTGTGAGGTGGCGAGGTACGGGCACCTGTGTACCCCTCGGCCCGGTCGGGAACCAAGCTGACGGCTAATGCAGGTAATGGACGCTTGTACTACGTGCGCGCCGACGCCGCGCTGAATCTATCCGCGCTACCGATGGCCAGAAGGCGCCCCGGTCTCTCCCGTGCCCGGAGAAGGTAGTCCCGTCTCCTTGCTCTCACGCCGTCTCCTCCATAGGAAGGTGATGAGGAGCGCAAGGAGGATGAGGAATGCCGTCAAAGCAGCGACCGCAATCAGCAAATAGCGGCCATGGAGCTTCTGGGTGAGCCGGTAGAGAAGGGATGGCTGGCCGTAGCCACGGCTGGGGGGCGGTGGAGCTGCGGTCCCGTGCCTGAAGTTCACTGGCGTGGAAAGAAGTGCGCTCCGCGTGAGACCGTAACGAGGGGACGCGACCGCGGACCGAAAGGCCTTAAGCGAGGCGGGCGAGCTGTCCACCCGAAAGTCGACCTCTCCGACGGGGTCGCTGAACCAGACGACCGCCCGAATCCTCGCGAACCGCGGGAGTTCCTGCTTCAGAGCGCTGGTCACCCAGGCGGCCTTGTCGCCGCCGCTCTGGCTCGATCCCGTTTCGGCAATGAGCATCGGCCGGGAGGTGATCCCGGCGAGCGTTTCGTAGGAGCTGCCGAAGAGCTCCGTGAATGACTGCCACTCGCCCCTCCTCGCCCAATTGAATCCGTCCAGCCCAACCCAATCCACCCACCTGTTGCCCGGAAAGAAGCCCCGAAACGGGTACTGGTCGCCACCATCCACGTTGGGCGTCCACACCCACTCGACGTTTTCGGCGCCGGCCGAGCGGAAGATCTGTACCAAGTGGCGCCAGGCGGTCTTGTAGATCCGCGGAGTGTTGTCGCTCGTCCCCCACGGGAACCAGTCGCCGTTCATCTCATGTGCGAAGCGCAGCAGGATCGGTCCCTCCCAGGCTGCCGCTCGCTTTGCGGCTTGGCGTGCGTAAGAGTCATAGCGCCCGCGTGCGATCGCCCTCAGGGCGAATCCTTGGCCAGCGAGGGTCCAGGGTTCCCAGGTGATGAGCGGCACCGCTGCGCGCCTCGAGATGGCTTGCAGCTCGGTGCGGACGAAAGGGCGAAGGCGCCATCGCTTGTAAGAGCTGATCACTACCGGGGCGCGCCCGACCTCCCTGGCGAACGAGTCGATCAGCGAAGGATTCTGGTCCGCATCTGGTACGTAGACGCCAAGCGCGATGGAGTCGGCGGCCGCTCGAGTCGGCGCCAGGGTGAGCACCACGCTGATCGTGGCGGCCAGCACTCCCGGCAAGGCCCGCGAGATCGGAGGGGCCTGACGCCGCTTGTCGAGGCGGCCGGACGACGAACGACCGTGGCGGGTGGCCACGATGATCGCGGCGGTTGCCAGCACGAGACCGGCAGCGAACACGAGGTACGGAAGCTTCACCGTCGTGCTGGAGAGCGGCCAGAGAATCGCAAGTCCCGGTCCGGTGCACAGGTCGCGCACAAGGTGCGCGCAGACCCCGAACGCGGCACCGAACGCGATTGGTCTGATTCGACCCCGCGCGATCTCCCCCACCCCGATCAGGGCCACGGGCGTGACCAGGCTGTGCGTGTAGGGCCGTGGGAGGTCGCCGGACAGCCCGTGCCAGCCCAGCATGCCCGGGATGTGGTCGAGATCGATGGCGAGGCTGGCCACGAGCGCCGCCGCCGCGAAGGAGAGGTACGGCCGGCGGAAGCGCACCAGGGTAAGCGCCGCAAGCAGGAAGAGCACGCACGTCGCGAGGTGGGCAGGCTCGTCCACGGCCCCGAACTCAATCGGCGCGGTGGAGTTCGCGACCAGACTCCAAGCCAGGTCGAGCACGAAGACAAAGACGACCAGCGCGACGGTCAGCAGCCCGACAGCAGGTGGCGATTGGACCGATTCGATCGGTTGGCGGGTCAACGTCCGGCCCCGCCAGCCGCGCCGGTGCTCAGTGTCTCCCTTGTTCCTGAACCGCTCATCGGAAGCTACCGTCTGCAGCCTCCGGTTATACCCGCGTCGGCGGACTCGCCACGGTTCTGGTGTCCGTTAGCGCGCACATCCGAACACATCGACGTTCCCCGTCCAGCCTCCACCGCAGAAGTGCCTGTTTCGGAGGTCCGGGATCGCGGCGCTGTCGCGGAACCGGCCTATCCGCCCAGGTAGCGAGCGAGCGCGAAAGTCACCGTTGCGGGTGTCGCCGACGGCGACGATCCTGCCGTTCGCCTTCTCCTGCGACATCGCCTACTCCGAGAGTCCGGCGGCTTCAAGGGCCCTCGAGCGATTCGAGAAATCTTCCTGTCGGATCACCAGGCCGCTTTGAACGTGAAGACCTGAAACACCGGCTGGCTTACGGCCACGCCGCTGCCCGATCCGTGCCCGCTTTGTCGGGTCGTGACCAAGGCCTTCGCTCCGAAGTCGATCATCTCCTCGGGGTCCCAGCGAATGTCCTCAAACGCATCGAGCCACTGTCGCCAAAAGCGCCGGTAGCCGTCGCGGCCGTAGTAGGCCCTATCCATGTCAGGAGGCAGGTAATCGGCGCTCGGGTGGTACTCGTAGCTCCCAGGATCGTTGGCGGTGAGAACGACTTCGAAGTCGCGGCGATTTGCCGCCGCGTAGGCGCGGGTCATGAGCCGCGCGAGGATCGTTTGACGAAGCCGAGATCGTGGCGGAAGGCGAAACAGCGCCTTTCCTAACAAGCGAAGGAGGCCGGGGAACTGAACTCCCAGCCGCTCGTACAGGGTCCGGCGCTGACCGGCCCTTCCGCTCGCGGGGTGGAGCGTGATCCGGATTCCCCCTTCGTGCGACATCGCCTAGTCCGAAAGCCCGGCGGCTTCGAGGGCCTTCTCCCGCTCGGGGAAGACCTCACAGCGGATGAGCTTTCCATCGCGCAGCGTCCACAGGTGAGCGATCCGCAGCTCGAAGTGGGCATCCGCATCGCGGGGGCGAATCCGGAGTCGAAGGAGAGCGACGACCAACTCGCCTGCCTCGATGAGTTCCTCTACCCCGACCGACACATCACCGACGGTCTCCTGCTGATCTATGTACCAGGCGCGGATCTCCTCCACGCCCCTCACCGGTTCGCGAACGGGGGATTGGCTAGGAGGGACGAGTTCAACATCTGCCTCTGCCGCCCCGAACACCGCATCCCAATCGTCTCGCGACATGGCCTCATAGGTCGAACGCACGACCTCCACGTTCTCCTGCGACATCGCCTACTCCGACAGACCGGCCGCTTCGAGCGCTTCGGCCTGATTCGTGTAGTTGCGAATTCGGACGATCATGCCTCCCTGCAGCTCGGCCAGCGTGGTGAACATGAAAGCGGCGGGAGTGCCTGTCTGCTTGCCGCGAGCCGTGATCCGCATGGGAATGACGATCCGCTCGGCGGCGTCGATGAACCTCTCCGGCTCGAGCCGGAGACTCTCCCACTCGGCAAATGCGGCCCGCATCCATTGCCGGACGCCTTCATGCCCGTGATAGGTGCCCGCCTCCAAGTAGGTGCTCGTCGTGGTCCACTCGATCTCCGGGTCGAGGTAGCGCATGGTCTCCTCGATCCCACCCCGGTTGAATGCGTCGATCCATGCGCGCATGATCTCGACGTTCTCTAGCAACGTCACCCGCGCAGTATCTCGCGTGAACGACAGCGGCCGAAAGGCTGAATGACGGGTCTTCTATTACCCGGCCAGCACCGTTCGGTGGCTCTCGCCGTATGGCGCGGGGCGTCGGCATGACCACGCCCAAAGCCACAGAGCCGACTGCTCTTCAGCTGATGCAGGCAGCTCACCAATGCGTTCGTCGATCAGCTCGAGGGATGCGCCGTCGCGAGTCCAGCGCGTGATTTCGTCTCGCATGCTTGGCATGAGACGCTCCTCCTGGGTCGGAACTAAGTCCGCGCCCCGGTCGTGCCCCCGCCTCGTCCCGGACTACGGCAGGCCAGAAACGTTAGCGCGATTCGGAAATGGGCTGCCGGCGGGGAGGGGGCCGATCCGTTTCGCGGGTTTCGACCTGGGACCGCCGAGGTGGGCACGTCGCGGCTCTACGCATTCACAAGATGCCCAAGGAGCTAGGAGGGGTTAGGGTGGGCGTCAGTGCGCCGAACTCTCAGCCGCCAGGAGCTCCTGTTTGTCATCGGCATCCCACTCGCGTGGGCAGTGTTGCTCCTCTTTCACCCTGGCGGGGAAGGCGACGCCATCTACCAGGACATTCACGACAAGGTGACGACCTGGATGGTGGTCCATGTCGGGATGATGGTCTTCATCCCGCTGATGGCCGTGGTGGTCTTCGTCCTGCTGCGCGGAGTCGAGGGAACTGCGGCACAGGTCAGTCGGATCGCGGTGGTGGTCTACGCCGTCTTCTACGGCACCTACGAGACCTTGCAGGGAATCGGCAACGGCGTCTTGGTCGACCAGGTAAACGACTTGCCGATATCGGAACGTGGGACAGGCTCGGAGTTGATTCAGGACTACGCCGAGAACATCTTCGTTCGCGACTTCGGGCTGCTCTCTTCCATCGGGGGCCTTGCCCTCTTTGTCGCCATGCTCGCGGCTGGGATTGCTCTGCGGCGCGAGGCCGGTGCGCCCACCTCGGTCTTGGTCTTGCTCGGGTTCGCGGGAATCCTCATCGGCGGCCACCCTCCACCCTTCGGGCCCATTGGCCTGGTTCTCTTCGTCGCGGCTGTCTTGCTTTACGTGCGAAGCCAGTCGGCGGCGATCGCCCCGCTCGGCCAGCCAGGCTCCGCCTAGTAGCACCACGTCGAGGGGTGGTCTAAACAGAGGTGTCGTGAGAAGGGGGCGGCGTGAGCGCCCTACTCCCGCAGCCCGGCGGCTTCGAGGGCTTCTTGCTCGGTCGCATACATCTGCCACTGAACGACCCGTCCATCGCGCCACTCAGAGACCTGCCACACGAGCTCTTCGAGGGGCGCGGCGCTGTCTTCGCCGTGGACACCGTTGCGCAACTCGGAGACCGTCAGGTTCCCGGCGTCACGCGTCCACACGACCTCGATCGTGAAGTCAGGGAAGACACCGAGCAGGTTGTTCCACCACTCTCGCGTCCCCTCGTGCCCTCGATAGGAGCCGCCCTCGATCGCGAGCACCCGCGAAATCCCCACGACACCCGGATCGGCGAGGGCGAGAAACGCCCCCAGGTCGCGCCGGTTGAAGGCCTCGATGCCCCGCCGGTAAAGCTCGACGTTCTCCTGCGACATCGCCTACTCCGAAAGCCCGGCCGCTTCGAGAGCGTCGGCGTGATCCCAGAAGAACTCCTGGTAGACGATCTTGTCCTTGCGCACCGTGGAGACCTGGGTGGTCTCGATGTTCGACTCAGGGCCTTGGCCTATCCCACGCCAGACGTGCCTCACGACAACTCGGTCGCCGGCGTCGATGAAGTCGCTGATCGGTTCCAAGGTGTCGGCATCCCAGGTTTCGCGGGTCTGGTGCCACTCGCGCATGACCGCCTCCCGACCCACGAAAGGCCCCGGCTCCGGCCAACGCTCCGGGGGTCGCATGATGACCTCGGGGTCGTACAGTTCACGAAAGGCGTCCATATCTCTCGCATTCCACGCCTCGATCAGTTTCCGCACGTTCTCCACGTTCTCCTGCGACATCGCCCGCGCAGTATTTCGCCTCGCGATACAGCGACGCATGGCGACACGTGGGAGCGCCGCCGCTCCAGGGAGGAAGAGAACGGCGCTCCCGGCGAGGGGTCCCACTTCAGCGGGATTATCGTGCGATCCCTCGCTCGCCTTAATCAGCGACCGCCCCGTCTGGAGCCGTCGCTTGATAGGTCAAGCCATCTTTAGACTACCCGCCGTTTCAGCCTTCACTCCCCCTTGGGAACGGACCCCTTCCGCTTCCGACCATCCGGGACCGCCGAGGTGATCGCCGTTGCTGGGTGAGTGTGGGGCGGCGGCGACCAAGAGCCGCAGGCCACTGGAGTCGATGACGCTCAGCTCGCCGAGCTCGTTCCAACGCCTCCCCGGCCTTGCCCTTGGTCGGAAGCTCGCCGGTGCCCTTGCAGAGCTCGCACTCTTTCCTATCGGTGGCGACCGTCCAATCGCCAGCGATGTAGGAGCCCATTCCGCTGCAGGCCGTGCATTCCATTGCACCTCCACCCTCGTCGGTCACACATCCCCGTCGGGGCCATGCATGCGCACATCTCGCTCTCACCCCTCGACTGCCCGACCTCTGAGCCTCCAAACGAACCGCCTACCCGAAAGCCTTACCCGGCGGGGGCCCCCTTCGCTTCAGGTCATCGGGGTCGCCGAGGCGACTCCTCGCGCGTGCGGAACGGCAAACGGGGCGGCGGGTATGAGTGGCGACGAGGCCGGCGGTGGGTCGTGAGTGCGCTACTCCGAAAGGCCGGCGGCTTCGAGGGCTTCGGCTTCACTTCCGAAGGTCCGCCACCAGAACGCCTTGCCGTTACGCCATCGGCTTACCAGCCACAGCGCCTCCTCGAAGGGTGCGGCGCTGCCGCTGCCATGGCCGCGAACACGCCAGGCGACGATCACGAGGTCGCCGGAATCGCGCACTTCCCGGACCTCAGCACTGAAGTCGGGGACGGTGGCGTGCAGGTCTCCCCACCACTGACGGACGCCGTCGTGACCGTGGAAGGCGGAACCACCCTCCATCTCGATGAAGCGCGTGGTGAACTCGACCTCGGGATGGACGAGCGCGAGGAAGGCATCGAGGTCGCGCCGGTTGAGGGCGTCGTGCCCTCGGTAGAACAACTCCACGTTCTCCTGCGACATCGCCTACTCCGAAAGCCCGACGGCTTGCAGCGCCTGGGTGCGATCGAGGTAATA
Source organism: uncultured Actinomycetes bacterium (assembly GCA_963755775.1). Lineage (GTDB taxonomy): Bacteria > Actinomycetota > Thermoleophilia > Solirubrobacterales > 70-9 > AC-56. Next base: position 70,322 of record CAVWKY010000005.1, read on the forward strand.
GTCGGCCTCCACGACGAGGCCGTCCCGCAGGCGTTGAACGACTGCGAAGGATTGCGTGTACGGAGCGTCCGCGCCCTGCCCGACCATGCTCGTGCAGGCAACGAAGCGTCCATCGCTCACCTCGATCAGCTCGTCGAGGCGCACCTCGATCGGCCCCAACAGACCGATCAGGCTTTGCATGCGGGCGAGCGCGGCGGCACGTCCTCTGTAGACACCCGCATTGGGCCAGCCCGGCCCCTCGCGGTAGACGGCCTCCTCGGCCCAGAACTGGTCGGTGAGCGTCTCAGGGCCCGACTCGTTCCAGACCTCATAGGCGCGGCGGATGATGACGGCGTCCTCCTGCGACATCGCCTACTCCCCCCATCCCTCATACGCGCTTAGGTGGCCCTCCACGTAGAACCAGTCCACGAATGCCACCGCCTTTGCACGAGTCACGGTCGCCTGCGACATCGCCCGCGCAGTATCTCGCGAGGCAGAACCTAGTGCGCAGTGGTGGGCGTTTTCCCACGGACAACCGTCAGGAGACCCCAAAGCGAGACGAGTGCCCAGACCGCCTCGAGCAGTAAAAAGCCCAGGTCCCACTCAGCCGCCGCCACGACGGCAAGGGTCAGGGAACCGACGAGATTCAGCGCGAGATACACGAGGGAGTGCGGCGAAAGTGCTCCGCGCTGGCCCCCTATGAAGGCGGCGAGGATGAGCAGCGCGCCGACGACTTGCACTACTTGGTCCATCCGCCAAGCGTAGGGAGTCCCGAGGCAGGGGAGCGCCTCAGGATGCGGTTCTCATTGAGGGACCGCCAAGGGGCTCGCCGCGCGCGCAGATCGGCGAACACGGAAACGCCCGGCTACCTGCCGGGCGTTTCCTGGACCTGGGCGCGGCAAAGGCGAGCGTCTAGTTGCGCTCCACCCTTGCGCACTGGGTGCGGTCGACGATCATGTCGTTGCGGTCAGCGCGAACCTCGTCGCCACCCTCGCAGATGACGGTGTCACGAGAGGCCGCGACCCGCTGTCCACCGCTGTCGCGGGAATCGACCCGGTCAGCATTGGCGCCGCCCGCGAACGTGTCGGCCCCCGTGTCGTCACTCAGGACGTCGGCCCCGGCATCGCCGTTCAGTGCGTCGTCCCCGTCGTCCCCGTCGTCGCCGTCGAGCGCGTCCGGTCCGTTGCCGCCGTTCAGGGTGTCGTTCTGCGACCCGCCGCGGAGCTCGTCGCGGCCGTCACCGCCGTTGATCTGATCGGCGCCGCTGTCGCCCTCGAGCTTGTCGGCGCCGTTACCGCCGTCGATTTGGTCATCGCCCCGCTCGCCCCTGACGTCGTCGTTGCCGCCGAGACCCGAGATCTGATCGGCCTCGTTTGTCCCCCGGATCTGATCAGGGCCGTTCGTGCCGGTGATCACCGCAGCCATTGCCACGGCGGCGAACGCAAGCGTGACGGCCATCACGATCGCGATCGGGGCGAAGCGAGCGCTCCTGAAACGTTGGGATGCCGTTCTCGACACGGCCCTCCTCCTGTCAGTCGAAGTTGATCATCAACTCCCTGGGTTACGGATATGAGGAGACCGAAGTTCACGCGGAGCCGCGACGTGGTCAGCGAACGGACGAGGACTCGGCAGCGTTCTCCTGCGACACCGCCTATTCCGAGAGCCCGGCGGCTTCGAGGGCTTCTTGCCACCGAAGGAAGCCCCGAATTCGGACCAGCTTGCCCCCGCTCACGGCAAACAGGATGGCGAACTCCTGGTCGAGCTCAACGTGGCTGGTTCCGCCCTTCAGTTGGGCGCGCCCCAGCCAAACAACTGCGTCCTCTAGGTCGCGAAGCTGGCTCTCCTCGACCTGAAAAACTTCCCAAGCTTCCCAAGCCGCAGCGAACCCGCTGGAGACCTCGTCAAGGCCCCGGTAGATGGGGCGCTCCACGGCAGCCGGACCGACCGGCTCCCACTCGATCTCGGAAGCGAATCGCTGGGTCATGGCCGCCAGGTCCCGCCGGTTGAAGGCATGAACCACTTGGCGCACGACCTCGACGTTCTCCTGCGACATCGGCTACTCCGACAGCCCAGCGGCTTCGAGGGCCTCGTCCTGGCTGTTGAACCAGCGGAAACGCGTCGCCTTGCCGTTATGGACGGTCCAGACGTGCCCCTGGGGCTGGCGCTGCTCCAAGCCACTGCTCCTTCCCCGAACGACGAAGGTAAGCAGCACCACGATCTCATCGCCGTTGGCCACGAACTCCTGGAGCAAACGCTCCATGTCTTCCCACACCTGTCCTACGCGGTCCATCGCCTGGTGGAACGCCGCCAAGCCGCGACGGGTTCCAGGCTCCACGGCGTCGGGCGGGTTCACGTACTCAATCTCCGGATCGAGAAGCGCGTCAGGAAAGCGGCCATCCTGCTCCAGGCGTTCATAAAGCTCGCGGACCACCTCCACGTTCTCCTGCGACATCGGCTACTCCGAAAGCCCGGCGGCCTCGAGGGCCTCCGCCTCGGTCGTGCAATTGCGCCACCAGACGCACTTCCCGTTTACCCATCGAATTGGCTGCCAGAACGGATCGACGAGCGGCGCGTCGCTACCGGCGCTGTGCCCCCACCCCCGAGAGTGACAGAGCGTCACGTCTCCGAGGTCGCGCAGTTCCTCGATCTCGCAGGTGTAGTCCGGAAAGGCGCCGAGGAAGTCGTCCCACCAGCGACGAACGCCCTCGTGGCCGTGGTAGCCCCCCTCCATGGCGACGAGACGCGATTCAACCTCAACCTCCTCGTCCATCAGCGCCAAAAAGCCGTCCCAGTCTCGCCGGTTGAAGGCCTCATAAGCTCGGCGGGCACGCTCGACGTTCTCCTGCGACATCGCCTCCGCAGTATCTCGCGGAAATCAGTAGTCGGCAGGTGGGAGCGCCGCCGCCCAGGGACAGGGAGGAGAGAGCGACGCTCCCGGCGAGGGGCACATCCAGCCCCGTCCGGCCCCTCAGCCGTCCTACCAACCGACCCGCCTGGCGGCGATCCCTGCCCAGACAGGTCAAGGGTCGACTACCCGCCGCTGCGTACCTGAATGCGGGCCGTGGACGCATCTCCGATGAGAAGCGGTGGTCCGCCACTCGACGGGACGACAACAATGTAGGTTCCTCGCACCGGCAACCGAAGGAGGAAATATGTACGCACGCGTGGTCAGGTTCACCGACGTAGATCCCGAACATCTGGCTGGGCGCTTGGCGGAGGCTGAGGCCCGCGAGGGACCGCCGGTCGACATTCCCGCCAAGGAAATCCAGATCCTTCATGACCCGGACCAGCGCACCTCCGTCGTGATTCAGTTCTTCGAGACGGCCGACGACATGGCGGCAGCGGAGACCCCCCTTGACTCGATGGACTCGGCGGACACCCCGGGGACGCGGGCATCCATCGACCGCTGCGAGATCAAGGCCCAGATGAACTGAGGCGGAGCACCGCCGACCCTGGTCCAAACTAGCCGCCCCAGCATCGGGGCGGCGTGGGAACCGGTACATCGCCCCCGCAGTGCCTGGCTAGACCAGGCTACCTTAGATAGAGCATCGTGGCTTTACTAGATGCAGCCATTTGGCTGCTTATAATGTAGCCATGAATCCGTTTCGCTACTCCGGCCCCGTCCCCCCGGAAGAGGTCGTCGACCGTGAGGCCGAGGTCGCCCAGATGCTCGATACCGCCGAAAGCGCGAACAACGTCCGGCTGCTGGCGCCACGCGAATACGGAAAGACATCGTTGCTCGGCAGGGTGCTCGCGGGCGCGGACAAGCAGGGTTGGGCCACGGTCTACGTCGACTTCTTCGGCGTGCTGACGCTCGCGGACATCGCACGTCGTATCGAGGCCGCCTACTCCGATCAGCTCGAGGGCGATCTCGCGCGCTGGTACGCGGGTGTGCGGAAGCGCCTCCCTCGGGTTCGCCTTGGCGGCGGACCGATCCCCGCCTCCGCCGATCTGGAGTTGGACCCACAGGCGGAGGACCCACTGCTCAAGCGCCTGGCGATGCCTCGACGGATCCTGGAGAGAAGTGGCCGCCGCACGCTGGTCGTCTTCGACGAGTTCCAGGCTGTGCTCAGCGCGCGATCCGACGCCGACGAGGTGATCCGCTCAGAGATTCAGCACCACGGCGAAGCCGCGAGCTACATCTTCGCCGGCTCGGAGGTGGGAATGATGCGGGACCTATTCGCCTCCCGGCGCCGCGCCTTTTACCGGCAGGCAAAGCACATGGACCTTGACCCTTTGGAGCCGGATGACCTCGGTGAGTACATCTCGTCCCGGTTCGAGCGAACGGGGCGAACGGTCGGGGCGGATGCCCTGGCAGCTCTGCTGGACCTGTGTGAGGGCCATCCTCGGGCTTCGATGCTGGTGGCGCACGGCCTTTGGGACCACACCGACCCTGGAGGAGAGGCAGACCTCGAGGCCTTTCACGAAGCCGAGCGCGAGGCGCTGGAGGAAGCCGCAATCGACATACGCGCCCTATGGAGGGGGCTGTCCAGAACCGAGCAGGGTCTCGTGACTGCGCTGGCTCGTGGCGAGGCGCCTTTCTCCCGCACGCGCTCGGATGCAGGCAATCGAGGCGAGGGCGCTCGTCAAGCGCTGAATTCCCTGATCGATCGTGGTGAGGTCGTTCGCGACGGCAAGCGATATCACCTGGTCGATCCGTTCTTCGCCGAGCTGCTTCGCCGCAACTGGCAACCCTGACGCGGCGGCTCAGGCCGAGGCCAACGCCGCCACCCCGGTCAGGGACGGGTCAGGGCGTCTGCGGGCGAACCCGCAGACGCCCCGCCCGATCGCCTAACGCATCTTGTAGATGAACCCCAATGGCTCAGTGCCGCGTCTTCGTCTCGCAGCCGATAACCGCGGGGTTGGGATCCATGGGGAGCAGGTCGAGGTCGGCCTTGTCGGCGGCCCCGGGGCGCCCGCAGTCGATCGTCGTGTCGGAGCCCATGTCCCGGGCACGAAGATCGTCGTTTCCGCCCATCCCTTGAAGGCGTCGGCGCCCGTGCCCCCGAACAGGGTGTCACTGCGGGGCCGCCGGTCAGCAGGTCGTTCGCCACCCCCCGAAGAGCGGCTTCTGACCGCGGGCGAAGTTCGTGACCTTGTCGGTCTGATCGGCGGAGCAGACCTGGATCTGGTTGATCCCCGAGGCCGAGCAGTCGGCGGCGTTGGAGCCGACTGCGCGTGCAGCCTGAACCGGTGTGGACGCCGGAGCCCGTGTAGGAGCCGCTGGGGGCGTCGGTCACCCGCAGGGTCGAGGGCGACGGCTTCTGACCACCAGGTTGTCCTTGGCCCCCAGCGCCGCTGTGACCACCAGGGTCGAGCCCGAGACCCTGACCTCGGCGGTGCGGACCGTGAAGCTCCGCGTGGCCGGCGTGGGGTCGACGTTCCCGGCCGCATCGATGGCACGCACGTAGAAGGTGTGGGAGCCATCGGCGAGGTGCGCGACGTGTTCGGCGAGGTACACGCTCCGTAGGCGCCCGAGTCGAGCTTGCACTCAAAGCTCGGCCTGCCTCCGACGAGGAGAAGCTGAAGCTCGGCGTCGGGTCGTTGGTCGCGGACGCCGGGCCGGAGGTGATCGTCGTCTCCGGGGGCACGGCCTCCAAAACATCTCGTACAGGAGCCCGTCGTTTTCGTCCGGGAAAGCGTTGCGTTATCCAGGTGCCGGTCCACGATCCAGTAGTTCATGGGCGCCGGACCGTCATTCGGATTGGACGTCGGAGCCATGGTCACGTCCGCCACCACCGCGTGGCTGGTCGGGATCGCCGCCATGCTCAGGACGCGGAACAGGGCGCCGCCCTTTCCGAGCTCGTAGATGTTGTCGGGCGTTGAGGGATCCACGCACAGGAGCGTGCCGCGGGCGGGATTGATGCCCAGGCCCTCACAGTCACCGGCTCCGTACTGGGCGAGTCGAAGTGGGTGACGATGTCGTTTCCGTCGCCGAACACGCCGTTGACCGGATTGACGTCGTAGATCTCGACCCCGAGGCCATCGCTGACGAACAGGTCGCCGGTCGTCGGGTCGTAGACGACCCCCTCGGGATCGTCGCTTCCAAAGGGCGCCATGCGGAAGTTGGTGACGGTGTCGTCGGTGGTCCCGTGGACGCCGTCGGACCCCCGGTGAAACGATGAAGATCCGGTCCTTGTCGTCGTCGGAGATGAACAGCCTGCCGTTGGCCGTATCGATCCCCAGGTCGGAGGGCTCCCTTGAGTAGGAAGTTACGTCCCCACTGCCGATCCCGGGGCCCATGCGGGTCCCGGTGAACAGGTTGAAGCCGGCGAACAGCGGCATCTCATCGACCTCGGAGTCGCTTATCACGAGCTCGTCACGGGAGGGCAGGTACGCGATGCCCGCCGGGTCGGGGCTTGAAGGACGTAGGCGGACGTGTCGATCGTCTGAACGAGGCTCGGCGTCGCATAGTGACGGCCGAAGCCGAGGATGCGGACCACATCAGCGTCCCGAATGCCGCCAGCGCGACGACGCAGAATTGCCTCGTGCCGCGAAACGGCCTCTTCCGGGCGCGGTCCGTAGAGCCCACGCGATTTCCCCCCATACCGAACGACTTCAACATGCAGTTCCCTCCCTGTCTTTTGTGACCCAGGCTCGCTGGCGATGCCTGAGCTCCCGGACCCCCTGCCGGGTGACTGGGGAATATAGACAATCTGTTACCGAAAGCCAACTAGGACATTCGGCCAGGGTCAGTCGTTGCGCCTCAAGGGCGGCTGCCCGAGCGCCGCGCCGGGGCGCCTATGATCCCCGCATGAACCGTCAGCTGGTGCGGCGCTTGCTGGTTGCCGCGATCGCTGCCGTCCTGGTCTGGCTGGCGACGGAGGAGCTCTGGGCGGCCCTCGTTGCCGCGAGCGCGATCCTCGCCGTCGTCTACGGGCTGGGCCTTTGGTACGCCCGCCGGGCCGACCTCTCGCCGGGGGCGCGAGGAGGGATCACGTCCCTCGCCGTGCTCTTCGTCCTCGCGGTGATGATCGACTTCGTGTTCGCGGGTCTGCTGTGAGCGCCAGCACCCAACAGGCGCCCTCCCTTCCCAATCGCCGGGCGGCCGGCGGGTTCGACTCGCTCGAGGTCGAGACGTCGATCGCCGCCCTGCCGGTTCGGGGCGAGGTTCCGCCGTGGCTCTCGGGCTCGCTCCTGCGAACGGGCCCCGCGAAGTGGGACTACCGAGAGCAGCAGGTGCGCCATTGGTTCGACGGCGCCGCGATGCTGCATCGGTTCGCCTTCGATCACGGCCAGGTCTCCTACGCCAACCGGTTTCTGCAGAGCCGCGCCTACCGCGCCGCAAGCGAAACGGGAAAGATCGCCTACGCCGAGTTCGCCACCGACCCGTGTCGGTCGCTCTTCAAGCGCGCCGTGTCCCTGTTCGCGCCCGAGAACGGGCTCGCCGACAACTGCAACGTCAACCTAACCCGCCTCGGGGACCGTTTCGTCTCGATGACCGAGACGCCGATCCCGGTCGAGTTCGACCCCCGGACGCTCGCCACCGCCGGCGTCGCCTACAAACCGCCCGGCACGCTGACCACCGCCCATCCCCACTTGGACCGCTCGACCGGCGGGATGCTCAACTACGCGGCCCACTTGGGCCCCCGCAACCAGTATCGGTTCTTCCGTGTGGCGCCGGACTCCCAGACCCCGGAGACGATCGCATCGCTGCCGGTCCGCGAGCCCGCCTACATGCACTCCTTCGGCCTCAGCGAACGCTGGCTGGTCCTTGCCGAGTTCCCATACGTGGTCAACCCGCTGCGGCTCGCGCTGCAACGGCGGCCCTACATCGAGAACTACCGCTGGAAGCCCGAGCGCGGGACCAGGTTCACCCTGATCGATCGCAGGTCAGGCAACACGGTCGGCCCGCTGAAGTGCGAGCCGCGGTTCGGCTTTCACCACGTCAACGCCTATGAGGACGGCGATCACGTGGTCGTCGACATCTGCACCTTCCCCGATCCCGGCATCGTCGAGGACCTCTACATGGACCGCCTTCGCGCGGGAAAGCGCGTTGCGCGTCCCGCCCTGGAGCGCTTCGTCCTCTCCCCCGCGACGGGATCGGTGGAGGTCGAGCAGATCACCGACGCTCCGCTGGATCTGCCGCGCATCAACTACGGGCGCTGCAACGGGCGGCCCTACCGCTACGTCTGGGGCGTTGGGATCGATGGGGAGGACTGGATCAACCGGATCATCAAGGTGGACGTCGAGGCGCAAGAGGCAGCGGACTGGGCGCAGGACGGCTGCTACCCGGGGGAGCCGGTGTTCGTCGCCACGCCGGAGGCGCAGGCCGAGGACGATGGCGTGCTGCTGTCGGTCGTCTTCGACGGCCCTCGCAAGACCTCGTTCCTGCTCGTGCTCGACGCGGCCACGCTGGCCGAGCGTGCCCGCGCGGAGGTTCCCCACCACATCCCCTTCGGCTTCCACGGCCAGTTCGCGGCCGGGGTCTGAGCCTCTGTGGCGAGGCTGGCCGCTTTGCGTCAGTCCCGCAGCCCGATCCGCCGGTCGAAGCCCGCCGGTGCGTGGATGTTCAGCATGCGCACCGGTCGAGCGCCGTCGTTTCGGAACCCGTGCTCGACGCCGGGCGGCACCAAGACGAAGGTTCCCGGCGGCGCCGCCAACGCACGATCGCCGAAGAGGAACGTCATCTCCCCCTCGAGGATGTAGAAGGCGTCGTCCTCCCCATCGTGGATGGTGCCGCGAGCTCGCGTCCGGGGGCGATCTCGATCACGCCGAACGTGAAGCGCGGCGTGTCCGCCGTGCGCGCCAGGAACTCCACGTTGCCAGCCCGGTGACCCTCGCCAGGAGGCACGACGACCGGTCCTGCGTCCATCGGCTGATGCTCGCAGAAAGCCGGGCGAGCGCCCGGCAGCTGCCGGTATTGGCGCAAAGCTCGGCCTATGGCCGAGTGAAGCGCCACGCGGGCCTCGCGGGCGGTCGCGCTAGATCTTCAGCAGTACCAGCGTGTTGACCACGAACAGGATCGCGAAGAAGACCGTCCACCGATCGAGGTTGCGCTCCACGAGCGACCCGCCACCGAACGAGCTTCCGGCCTGCCCGATCCCGAACGCGCCGGACAGCCCGGCGTCCTTCCCGGAGTGCAGGAGGACGAGGAAGATGAGGATCACCGAGATGATCACCTGGACCACGCCGAGCAGGGACTCCATCGCCGAGGCAGTGTAGCCGGGACGACTCCGCCGCCCGCCTACTGTGACGCGGCCCTGGCGCCGTCGCCGCGAGCCTCGTCGATCTCCTTGAGGATGGCAATTGCCTCTCGGCGAAGCTCGGCGTCCTGGCGCCGCCAGTCCTCTTGAGAGAGCTTCCCCTGCCGGCGGTCGAGCTCGGCGTCGCGGATCTCGCGGTACTTGGCCTCCTTTCTGGCCTCGAGGTCCGCGATCCGCGGGTCCTCGGTGTCGGCCGCGACGGCAGCGTCCCGGTCGGGCGAGCGCCGCAACGGCGCGATCAGGAACCAGGCGATCAGCGCGACGATCACCAGGGCCAGGATCATCTCCACTATGCGCGGCGCAGATCGCGCGCCAGGCGTGCGGCGTACACGTCCGCGACCCGGCGCCGGCGGGCTTCCGGCGCGGGCCAGACGGCGACCAATCCGCCCACCACCGCGATCGCCCCGCCCACCCAGATCCAGGTGACGAGCGGGTTCACGTTCACGCGGAAGTTGGCCGGCGGGGGATCGTTCAGGTAGCGCTCGCGGATCGAGCGAATCGCCAGGCCTTGAAGAAAGCCGAGTTGCTGTCCGGCCTGCGGGTCGTTCGGATCGACGCCGCTGGCGATTCGCTCGAGGCGCCGGTCGGCCTCGTCGATCATCGGATCGAGCAGACCGAGGTCGGGCTGCATGGCGGTCCACAGATCCCCGCCCGCCGTCGTCTTGCGCCCAACCTCGCTGGTTGCCTCCCCCTCGAAGAAGCTCCGCACCGGTCCGCCACCCGCCCCGTCGCCCATTCCCGCGTAGTAGTTGCGGGACGGGCGCAGCGTCGTGTAGGGCTCCCCATCCTTGGTCACCGTGAGCACCGACCCAAAGGTGAGGCGCTGCTGGGCGGGGTCGATCACCGCCGTCGGCTTCTGGTACGTCACCCGGTAGTCGTCCACGGTCGCCGACTGGCCGGGCCGCAGGCGGAGGTCGCGGCTGGTCTGAAAGCTGGACGAGGCCGCGACGGCAACCAGCAGGATGGCGAGCCCGGCGTGGACGACGTACCCGCCGTAGCGGCGGCGGTTGCGCGAGAAGAGCGCCATCAGCGCTCGGGGGTAGGAGCACCCAACGAGCGAGCGGTGGGCCGCCGCCCCACGCGCGAACTCCTGGAGCAGCGCCGCCAGCGTGAAGGCGGCGAGGGAGAAGACGATCAACGCCAGGGGCGAGCTGCGGGTATCAGTGAAGGCGAACAGTGCCACCGCCATGGCCAACCCGGCCAGGGCCGGGCCGCCCAGCAACCGCCCCAGCGCCTGGAGGCTCACTCGCCGCCAGGCGAGCAGCGGCCCGACCCCAGTGAAGAGGACGAGCAGGATCGCGAGGGGGGTCGTGTAGCGGTTGAACCACGGAGCCGCGAGCGAGGCCTTCTCGCCCGTAAACAGCTCCGAGATCAGGGGAAAGAACGTTCCCCAGAAGATCACCGCGGCCAGCCCGACCAGCAGGAGGTTGTTGACCAGGAAGACCGACTCACGCGAGGCCAGCGACTCGATGCGCTTGGTCGAGCGAAGGTCGTCGAGTCTCGAGACGATCAGGAGCGCCGAGCCGACGACGACAACCGCGATCAGCGCCAGCAGGGGGCCGCCCACGGTGGACGCCCCGAAGGCGTGGATGGACTCGAGGATCCCGGAGCGAACCAGGAACGTCCCGAGGAGCGCCAACGAGAAGGCGCCGCAGATCAGGGCGACGTTCCACACCCGGAGCATCCCGCGGCGCTCTTGGACCATGACCGAGTGCAGGAAGGCGGTCCCTACCAGCCAGGGCATGAGCGAGGCGTTCTCCACGGGGTCCCACCCCCAGTAGCCGCCCCAGCCGAGCTCCGAGTACGACCAGCGGGCGCCGAGCAGGACCCCGATTCCCAGAAAGAGCCACGCGATCAACGCGAAGCGCCGCGTGGCTCGGATCCAGCTCGCGTCCAGCCGCCGGGTGATCAGCGCGCCGATCGCGAATGCGAATGGGATCGAGAAGAAGACGTAGCCCGAGTAGAGCATGGGAGGATGGATCGCCATCGCCGGGTGGCGGAGCAGCGGGTTCAGCCCGGCGCCCTCCGGCGGGACGGGGTCCAGGCGCGCGAACGGGTTCGCCTCGGCCAGCATCAGGCCTGTGAAGAACACGCCGAGCGCCATCAGGACGGCGGTTGCCCACGGAGCGATCTCCCGGTGCTTGTGCCGGGTGACGAACAGCACCGCCGAGGAAGTGAGCGAGAGCACCCACGCCCACAGCAGCAGCGAGCCCTCTTGGCTCGACCACATCGCGGTGAGCTTGTAGAAGCCCGGCGTCGTGGTCGACGAGTGCTCGGCTACCACCTGGAGCGAGAGGTCGGTACGGGCGAAGGCGGCCTCGACCACCACCACGCAAACCGTCATCAGCGCGGCAAACGCGTACACGGCCCGGCGCGCCGAGTCGGTGAACCGCCGATCGCCGCGCGTTCCCCACAGCGCCGCCGCCGTCCCGTAGGCGGCGACCAGGAGGGCGAGGTAGAGACAGGCCGCCCCGAGCGTGATCACGGCCCGGCCGTCACTTGGTGATGATCACGTGCTCGGGGTCCTGCTCGGCCTCGGACTGGAACTTCGACGGGCACTTGGTGACCAGGCTGTCGCGCTCGGCGACGAAGGTGCCGTCCTCGACCTTCCCCGTCACGATCACCTCTCGGCCCTGCCGGAACGGGTCGGGCACCTCGCCGCTGTACCGAACCGGGATCGAGACCTTTCGATCGTCGCGGTCGGCGACCCGGAACCCCAGTTCCGAGCCGCTGTGGCGAATCGACCCCGCCACCACCACTCCCGTGAGGTCGTACGACTCCCCAGGGCCGGCGTCGAGGACCTCGGAGGGCTGTTTGGCCTCGGTGGAAGCGCTGAACGACGTGTAGATCAGGCCGACGGCCAGCAGCACCGCGGCGCTCAAGGCGACCACGAGGCGGATCTTGCGTTTGCGAGCCGGATCCACGGGGCCGCCAATTATCGCAACGCGGCCGATCAGCGCACCAGGGCGCCGATCACCTCCTGCCACCAGGCGCGGTCCATGTCGTCCTCGGTCTGTCGAAGGCCCTTGCGCGCCTGCCGTCGCACTTGCCGGGCGCTGCCCACGATCGCCAGCGAGCCCGTGACCGCGTAGCGCCCATCCTCCAGGATCACGATCGCCCCGGGCTTGTCATGACGGGAGCGCAGGTGCTCCACTACGGCCTTCCCGGCCAGAACGTCCGGATGTGCCGGATCCCCGTCGGCTGGGTTCCAAGGCCGCACGCTGAAGATCGGTGGACGGCCGGCGAACCTGATTCTCGGCCTTGCTCCCGGGCCGATCGGTCCCCCGTGCCAACGCTCGATCAGCTGAGGAAAATCCTGCGCTACCTCCTGGCGGACGATCACGTGAAGGCGATCGCCGGCCTCAATCCGAGTCGAGCCCCGGGGCAGGATCGCCTCGTCGCCTCGCACGATCACGCTGACCAGCGCTTCCCGTGGAAGGTCCAGATCTCGGACCCGAAGCCCAGCGATCGCGTCGCCCTCTCCGACCACGTACTCGACCACCTCCGCGCCGAGCGCTCGGATCGTTCCCGTCTCGGCCAGCGGGCGCGGGAGCGCCGGCGCGGCCGTGGTGACTCCCAGCGCCCGGGCCAGGGGCTCGAAGGTTGTCCCCTGGACCAGGGTCGAGAGCACGACCGCGAAGAAGACGATGTTGAAGAAGTCCAGGCTGTGGGTGACGCCGCTGATCACCGGGAACGTCGCCAGGACCACCGGCACGCCGCCCCGCAGCCCCGCCCACCCGAGAACGACGCGCTCGCGGGCGCTGTAGCGCTCGAAGGCCGTGGCGAGTGCCGTGGCCAAGGGCCGAGCGACGAACATCACCGTCAGTGCGACGAGGGTGCCGTCGACCAGCACGTCGTCGAGTTGACTGGGAAAGACCAGCAATCCGAGGGTCAAAAAGAGCGCGATCTGGGCCACCCACGCGAGCCCCTCGTGAAAGGCGGTGATCGTGCGCTTGGCCGGAACGTGGGAGCCGCCAAGCGCCAGCCCCGCCAGATATACGGCGACGAAGCCGGAACCGTCAATGACCGCCGCTCCGCCGTACGCCAGCGCGGCGGCGGCGATCGAGGCGACCGGATATAGGCCGGTGGTGGCCAGATTGACCCGCCTGAACGCCCACACCGCCGCGTAGCCCACCGCCGCCCCCACGACGATGCCGATCCCGAGCTCGCGGACGAACAGCCAGGCCATGTCGGCCAGCCCGTACCCCGGCTGCTGGATCCAGTCGATGAACCCGAGCACCAGCAGGATGGCGACCGGGTCGTTCAGGCCGGACTCGGCCTCGAGCGTACGGGCGAGCCTGCGCTTCAGCGACGAGCTGCGAAGCAACGCGAAGACCGCGGCGCCGTCGGTGGCCGCGAGAATCGAGCCGAGCAGGAGCCCCTCCAGGGTCGAGAAGTCGAGCAGCCAGCTCGCCGCCAGCCCGGTGACCACTGCGGTCGCGACCGTCCCGACCAGCGCCAGCGACATGGCCGGCCGCAGTACCGGCCGGATCTCTAGGTACCCGGACGCCAATCCCCCCTCGAACAGGATCAGCGCCAGGGCGATCACGCCGATCGTTCTGGCCAGCTCGTAGTTGTTGAAGTCGATCCACCCCGTGCCGTCCGTCCCGATCGCCATCCCCACCCCGAGGAACAGGATCAGCCCGGGCAATTGCAGCTTGTCGGCGAGCAGCGAGGCTCCAATTCCCGCCGCAAGCAGGGTCCCAGCGGCCAGGATCAGCTCCGCGTCGCTCACCACTACAGCCTTTCATTCGCCTCCTTCGCTACACGGCGCGAGCCCCGCCCGGCCGTCCCCCCAGCCCCCGGATACAGTCCCCGCGCATGGCCGACGCCACTGTTCCCAGCACGGCAGACGCCGACCTGGCTTTCGCCGGACTGGCGCGCCAGGCCGAGGCGGTGCGGGCAGGTGAGGTCTCGCCGCGAGAGCTCGTCGAGCTCTACCTGGCGCGGATCGAGCGCCTGGAACCGCGCCTGAACGCCTTTCGGGTGGTGCGGGCCGAACGCGCCCTCGCCGAGGCGGCAGAGGCGGAGCGCCGCCGCCCGGCGGACGGCGAGGCCCCGCTGTTGGGTGTCCCGATCGCGGTCAAGGACTCCCAGGACGTCGCTGGCGAGCTGACCACGCACGGAACCGGTTGCGTGGTGAAGCCCGCGACGGCGGACAGCGAGATGGTCCGGCGGTTACGCGCCGCTGGAGCGATCGTGATCGGCAAGACCAATCTGTCGGAGCTTGCGTTCGCGATGTTCACCGAGTCGCCCACCTGGGGAGTGACCCGCAATCCGTGGGACACCGAGCGAACGCCAGGCGGCTCCTCCGGCGGCAGCGGCGCGGCGGTCGCGGCCGGCCTGGCAGCCGCCGCCACGGCGTCGGATGGAGCCGGGTCGATCCGCTACCCGGCCGCCTACTGCTCGCTGTTCGGGCTGAAGCCGCAGCGGGGCCGGGTCGCCCTCGACCCCGACTTCGAGCACTGGCACGGCATGTCCGTCAACGGGTGCGTCACCCGTACGGTGCTCGACACGGCGCTGTTCCTCGACGTGACGGCGGGCGGCGGGAGGGCGCACGACAAGCCGCCGCCGCCCGAGCGCTCGTTCGCCGAGGCCGCACAGGCTCCGCCCGGCAAGCTGCGGATCGCGGCCTCTGTCAAGGGCACCCGGGCGCTGGCGCCCCCGCTCCTCGACGATCGCTGCCGGCGCGCCGTCGTGGAGACCGCCGAGCTGCTGGCCACACTCGGCCACCACGTCGTATGGCGGGACCTCGACTGGGGGACGGTGGGCAACCCCACGGCGATCCTCTACTCCCGAGGGGTCGCAGACGACGCGCGAAGCATTTCCCATCCCGAGCGGCTGGGCCGTCAGGTGCGCTCGGTCGCCCGCGCCGGAGCGCTGATCCCCGACTGGCTCCTGCGCCGCGCACGAGCCGCCACCCCCAAGCACGCACGACGGCTCAACGGCATCTTCGACGAGCACGACGTGGTGCTGCTGCCGGTGATCGGCGAGCCGCCGGTCCCCGTGGAGAAGTGGACCTCGCACGGCGGGCAGTGGACGCTGGCGGGGATGACCCGCAGAACGGGCTTCGGGCCGCCCTGGAACTACATCGGCAATCCGGCGGCCGCGGTTCCGGCCGGGTTCACCGCCGACGGGCTGCCGCTGTCCGTGCAACTGGTTGGGCGGCCGAACGACGAGCCCACGCTGCTCTCGCTGGCGGCGCAGCTCGAGGCAGAGCGGCCCTGGGCGAACCGGCTTCCCCCGATCTGATCGGCCCGGCGTTCCCCGCCCTGCGTGGCGTGTGCCTCAACCGCCGCCGGGGGCGGCGGGGCCCCGCTCCTTGCCGCCGAGCCGCGCCCGGGGGAAGATCGCGAAGCTTCCGATCGCGGTCGCCAGCAGGCGGCCGTCGGCATGGCGCACCTCGCTGCGGAGCACCGCGACCCGGTCGTTTCGGCGATCGAGCTGCGTCTCGCAGACGACCTCACCCTCGCGTGCCGTCTGCACGTAGTTGATCGAGATCCCGATCGTCGCCACGGCCTCGCCCTCCGCACGCTCCTGCCAAAGCGTCGAGCCCATCGAGTAATCCACCATCGCGTAGGCGATTGGGCCGGCCAGCAGGCCGGCGGGGTTGATGTGCTCGGGGCGGATCTGAAGCCGCACGCGCTGCGGCGTCTCCCAGCGAAGTCCCAGCCAGCGGGTGAGGTCGTCGATTCCAGGCCGCTCCGGCATCGCAGCGGCACCCTATCCCCAGCCGCCCTGAGGACCGGGCACCGGTGCCGGCGGTGCGGGGTCTAGCGGCCGGCGATACCGGGAGACCCAACGACCTCGGAGCCGCGCTCCAGGTACTCGTGAACCTGCTGGATCACGACCGAGCCCTCGCCGACGGCCGAGGCGACGCGCTTCACCGAGCGCTGGCGCACGTCGCCCACCGCGAACACTCCGGGGAGACTGGTCTCGAACATGTGGGGCTGGCGGTCCAGGGGCCAGCGGTCCTGGAGCCCGACGTCGGAACCGGTCGGCAAATAGCCCCACGCGTCGCGCTCGACCTCCTCGGGGAGCCAATCCGTGTGCGGCTGGGCCCCGATCAAGACGAACAGTGCCGCCCCGGGCTCCGTTGAGGTCTCGCCCGTGGCCGTGTCGCGGATGGTGACCTCCTCCAGCCGCCCCTCTCCCCCGCCGCCGACCACCTCGCACTGGTGGCGGACCTCGATCTTCCCGGTGCCCTCGATCTGCTTGCACAGGTACCTGGACATGCTCTCCGACAGCGAGGGGCCGCGGACGAGCACGGTGACCTTCGAGGCGAAGCGGCACAGGTGGACGGCCGCCTGGCCGGCGGAGTTCCCGCCCCCGACCACATACACGTGCTCTCCCTCGAGCGCCTGCGCCTCCGAGACCGACGCGCCGTAGAAGACGCCGGCCCCGTTCAGTGCCTCCAGGGCGGGAATCCCGAGCCGCCGATAGGTGGCGCCCATGGCGAGCACCACCGCGCGGGCGGTGACCTGGCCGCCCTCGGAGGTGGCCAGGACGTAGCGCCCGTCCCGGGTTCGGAGGCTCGCAACCTCGTTCATCAGCAGGAACTTCGCTCCGAACACCCAGCCCTGCTGGTAGGCGCGCTGCGCGAGGTCGGCGCCGCTCAGTCCACGCGAGAACCCGAGGTAGTTGCGGATCAGAGAGCTCGACCCCGCTTGACCGCCGATCGATTCGCGCTCGACGACGAGCGTCGGCAGGCCCTCGGACGACGAGTACACCGCGGCCGCGAGCCCCGCCGGCCCGGCGCCCACGACCACGACGTCGAAGTCGCGCTGCTCGTCGTCGAGCTCCGTGGTCAGCCCGTAGGCGCAGACCAGGTCGGTGTTGGACGGGTCCACGAGCACCTTTCCGTCCATGAGGATCGCCACCGGCGCTTCCGTCTCCTTCTGCCCCACGTCCGCGAGGGCGCGACGGCCCTCAGGCGAATCGCTCGGATGGAAGACATGCGGGGCGCCGCTTCGGGTCAGCAGGCTGCGGAGCTCGTGTGAGCGCTGCGACCAGCGCGCCCCAACGAGGATCAGCTCCTGTGGGCTCCAGGCGGTGCTTCGCGCCCACTCGTGTAGGAACTCGGTCACCGTGCGGTGGAAGAACTCGTCCGGCGAGCGCCACGGCTTGATCACGTAGTAGTCGATGGTCCCCCGCGCCATCGACTGCAGCATCGCGTCGGCCGTTTTCCGGTCGGCCCACGCGCCCCACTCCACGAGCAGCGCTCGCTTTGCGTTCGGGTGAAGGTCCCGTACCTGCGCGAACAGCTTGTCCGCGGTGCCGTCGGGCAGCCACTGATCGATCAAGACGAGGGCCAGCTCGCGACTCTCGGCCTTGATCGCATCCAGCTCCACCATGGCGTGGTCCACCGAGCGCTCGCAGATCACGCGGTAATCGCCGGCGTAGCGGCGGCCCAGTTCCTGTTCAAGGCGGCCGAGCGCCTGCTGGTCGTCGTCTACCGCCAGGATCGCGGGGCGTGCCTCGGGCCCGATTCGGGGTCGACCCTGGAAGGCGGTTGTCATGCCCGCATTTTGTTGCATCGACTTCGATCGGGCCTCGGCGCTCGGCTTCGACCTTCATCATCCCCCTGCAATGGCACCTCCGCTGTCAGAGGAATGAGCGGCCGAGGGATCCGCCGGCGGCGCGGGCGGCTATGAGCGTCGGGGCCTACATCGCCATCGGCGCCGTCGCCGGCTTGGCGCTGGGAATCCTGGTGAGCATCGCGAGCGACCTCCCCCTTGCGCCCGAGATCGGGCTGGTCCTCGGCGGCCTGGTCGGCTGGCTGTTGGCTCGGGGCGGCGGCTGAGTTGGCGCCTTTCTCGTGCTTATGACTAGTAAGGCGCCGATGGCGGAGTGGAAGCCTGACTACCGCGCGACTAGTGCTTGCAGTGGACGAACGTCGTGATCCTGCCGGCGACGTCGCTGTAGTTATGGGCGCCGGCCGTCCAGGCGCGACGGCCCGATTTGTAGGAGCTGGTGTAGAAGAGATCCGGCCCGGTCGTGTTTCCGTAGTCCGATTTCGGGGTCGTGATGTAGCCGCCGGACAAGAGCGTCTCGCCCCTTTGGCAGCGGGCGGTCGCCGAGCCCGACTGCTCGGGGCCAACCCGGTCGCTGTTCGAACGCCTTCTCACGTCGACGTCACGCTTACAGTAGGCGAACACCTTGAGCCTGGAGGCGGTGTCCGAGTCGTTGAAGACGGTGACCTTCCACGTGCGGTCCCCGGTGCGGCGCGACTTGAAGGCGACCAGGTCATGGGTTCCAGGGTCCGCGTCGACGGTCTCATAGCCGCCCGAGACGAGACTCTTGTTCACGCCACAGTGTGCGGCCACCGTTTCTTGGGTACCCGCCGGGCCGGAAACAACCTCGCTGTGGGAGTTACGGGAGACACCCTGCCCCGTGGTGCAGTAAGCGAACACGGTCAGGGGCGGCTCACCGTCGGCGGTGGCGGTCCACCCCTGCCCTCTCGCCGCCCGGGAAATGGTGACTTGGCCCTCGTCCGGAAGCCTGAACCCACCGGAGACGATACGTTCGCCATCCTTGCACTTCGCCGTCGCCTTCCCGGGAAGGAGGGGGGCGGTCGCAGCCCTCGTCTTCAGGCCCCAGGCCAAGCTCGGCACCGCCAGCATCACCGCCGCAAGAATCGCGCCGGCGCCGATCCTGCCCCCGAGACGCAGCTCCCACATCGCCCTCAACCGTACCGATTGGTTTCCTCAAGTCGCTCGCGAAAAGCGGACGATACATACGAAATCTCCGCCAACTCGCTTGTTCATGCGGCCCGTGAGCGTGCTTTGCTACAAGCGAGTTGCCCGCGCAGCTGTCGGGACAGCATTTGTTGAATACTGGGCTCGGGTGATTTCCACCGTGGCCGTCGGAACGGACGGGTCGGCAACGGCAAACGAGGCTGTCAGTGAGGCAGCGGAGATTGCCCGACGCTTCGGGGCCAAGCTCGTGCTCCTGAGCGCGTTCCAGGATTCCGGGCCGGCGGGCCATGAGCGGGTCGCCTCAGATGTTGAGGGGCTGCTGACCGGAGGCTCGACAGCAGGTCAGGGTCAGGATATTGAGGTGCAGTGGGCGTCGAGCTCGTCGGCTCGGGTGAGAACGAACCTCGAGCGAAGCGAGGCGAAGCTACGCCGCGCCGGGATCGAGTGCGAGACGCGCGCCGCTGGTGGCGATCCCGCGGAGGTGCTGGTCCAGCTCGCGGCGGAGTGCGGTGCAGACGTGCTGGTGATCGGCAACAAGGGGATGCATCGCCGGGTGCTCAGCAGCGTGCCGAACACGGTTACGCACAAGGCCCCCTGCTCGGTGCTGGTCGTTAAGACCACGTAGCTGAGACGCTATGGCCTCGGCCCACCCGCGCTCGCCGGCGGCCGCGAGCCTGGTTGGTCAGGTCCGTCGCTAGTGGTTGAGGGATCGCGGGTTGGTGCGCGCCCTGGTCGCTCGCTCGGAGTTGCATCTCTACGTAGGTCGCCTCGAGCACGCGCGGGTGCAGGGCCGGCGCGCATCGGGCGACTAACCGTCCGAGTGGACCTACTCCACTGCCCGCTGTTGGCTCTTAGCGCTGCCCTCGGCGTCTAGCGCCCAGGAGGAGGGCGGGGGCACCTCGTCGCGGTTTAGTGCGCTAAGCGCGCCAGGCTCGGAGGCCAGCGTTAGCGCAGCACTGGGGCTACTGGGTCGACGAGCATAGGGTCGTTGTTGTGAGCCTGGGCGTTTTGGCATTGATCGTCTTGGTCGGTCTAGCAGGCCCACTGTTGGGGGCGCTTGGTGGGAGAGCGTTCGTGCCCGTGGTCATTGGCGAGCTCATGGCCGGCGTGATCATTGGCGAAACCGGGCTTCAAGCGCTGGACCCGACAAATCCGACCGTGGCCCTGCTTGGCGAAGCCGGCTTCGCCATGTTGATGCTCACGGTCGGAATGCATGTACCCCTGCGCGATCAACGGCTGGCAGGCGCGTTGGGGAGAGTGATAACGGCGCGGAAGGAGCAGCGATCATGGTCGCCGCCTTGGCCAGCCTGGTCGCCTGCGCGGTTGGAGCCTCACTTCTGGCCCGCGAGGTTTCCCGCGAAGCTAGGTCAATGTGAGGGCGCGCGCCCCGACCGCGCCCTCGACGTGGCCGGGTATCAAATCCGGCCGTCCCCGGCGAGGGCGGTCCGAACCCTCCGTCGCCAGGTACAAGTAACGGATGCGATCAGCCGGCGCAGTGATCAAGCGAACGCTGGTGTCGTTCTACGACGACCAGATGACGCATCACGCAGCGGCGCTGACCTACTACTCGTTGATGTCCCTGTTTCCCGCCACGCTGCTGGGTCTCTCCTTGCTCGGGCTCCTCGGTCAGTACCCGAGCACCTACAACGCGATCATCAACTACCTGCGCGACGTCGTCCCGCACTCGGCCCTCGTGCCCCTGGACAGCTCCTTGCGCGAAGCCCTCCAGCACAAGGGAACGGCCGTGACGGCCTTCGTGACCAGCATCGTGCTCACTCTCTACGGCACCACCGGTGTGCTCGAAGCTGCTCGGCGCGCTCTGAACGTGGTCTTCGAGATCGACGGTGACGGCCGCAGCTTCCTGCGACGCAAGTCGACCGACATCATCTTCACGTTCGTGCTTATGGGTCTGGTGCTGGCGAGCCTGATCATGCTGTTCGTCGGCGGGGGATTGGCCTCGGACCTCTTCGGCTTCATCGGCCTCGGTCCCACCGCCGCGTCGATCTGGAGTGTCGCTCGCTGGCCGGGAGCTCTCGCGATCACGATGCTGGTCTTCGCGCTGATCTATTACGTGACCCCTGACGTCGAGCAGCGGGCATTTCGTTGGGTTACGCCGGGGGCATTCGTCGGCGTGCTCATCTGGCTTGTTGCCTCGGTTGGCTTCTCGGCCTACATCTCGCAGGTGGCCAACGTAGGCGCCCTCTACGGGGCTTTCACCGGCGCGATCGTGCTTGTGGTGTGGCTTTGGCTCACCAACGTGGCCCTTCTGTTCGGCGCCGAGCTCGATGCGGAGATAGAGCGTCAGATGGAGCTCGGCGAAGGCGTCCCCGAGAGGGAAACGCTCAATCTGCCGACGAAGGCGAGATAGACGCCGATGCAGTGAGGTTTAGGTTGTCAGGACCTCGATCAGCTTCCGCGACCTCCTAAAAAAAGCGTTTTCCTTACGCCGAGCTACCCGGGGCGTCCTACGCCTTGCGGTGCCGCTGCCCGACCGTCCCCCTGGCACCTTCGGGACGCGGGGCCTGAGTTACGCAAGTGTCTTGCGTAACTGTTAGCGTCCTCTCGATCGCCCGTCCTAGCCACATCCAACCCGCGCTAGCCGAGCTGCTCGAGCGTGGGAATCGACACGATTGGTCGATCAGCGACTTGACCTCCTCATTGGAAAAGCGGGGGGTCCATGCCGACTTCTCGTCGGTCTATAGAGCGCTTCGGCGGATGGTGGACGAAGGCTCGGTGAGCGAGGTCCAGCTTGGGGACGGGAAGGCCCGTTTCGAGGCGACCAGCGACCATCACGAGCATCTCCTCTGCGAAGAGTGCGGGACGGTAGCCGCGGTCTCTGGCTGCCTGGTCGACCGGGCGGTTCCAGCCGTCGAACGGAAGACCGGGTTCTCGATCACCGGGCACCACCTCCTGCTTTCGGGGCGCTGTCCCTCATGCAAGGCGGGGGCGTAATGGCGCTGGCGATGCTCTCAGCAAGCGTCACCTTTTTCTCGACCATGTTCGGCGGGGTCTGCGCGATTCGGTGGCCGAGCAGGATGGAACTGCTGATGGCGCTCGCTGGCGGCGTGGTCCTCGGCGCCGCCCTCTTCGACCTGCTGCCTGAGGCTGTGGAGCAGGCGGGCGAGCTCGATATCTCCGCCCGGGTGCCGATCGGCGCCGTGCTGGTCGGATACCTGGCCTTTCACACCGTCGACCGCTACGTGCACCGCTTCGGTCACCGGGAAGGCCCCGACCCGGCGGGTCTCGCGGGTGCGTCGGGATTCGTCGTCCACAGCTTCTTTGACGGCCTCGCGATCGGACTCGGGTTTCAAATCGACGCTGGGGTTGGCCTTCTGGTCGCAGCGGCGGTAATCGGCCATGACTTCTCGGACGGCCTCAACACGGTCTCGTACCTGGTCGCCCATGGGCATCCCACGCGCCGTTCGTGGAAGTTCCTGCTCGCCGACGCGCTGGCGCCGCTGTGCGGGGCGGCAGTGGCCTTGGCGTTGCCTGTGCCCGATGCGGTATTCCCGGTTGCCCTTGGGTTCTTTTCGGGGTTCTTCATCTACGCAGCTGCCACCGAGCTTTTGCCCAAGGCACGTGCCCTCCCCGGACGCCAGGCCATACCGGTGACCCTTGCAGGGGCCTGGGGCATGTTCCTGGTGTCGCTGTTCGCGTAGGGGGAGTTCCCGAGGCGAGATACTGCGCGGGCGATGTCGCAGGAGAACGTGGAGATGGTGCGGGACCTGGCGGAGGCTTTTCAGCGCGGCAACATCGAGCGAGCCTACGACTTCTATGACCCCGACATCGAGTGGGACGCGTCGCGGTTCGTGGGAGTTATCCCGGATCTCACGGGGATCTACCATGGCCACGACGCGATTCGAGACTTCTGGCAGCGATGGCTTGAGGCGTGGAGAGACCTCCGCTTCGAAATCGAGGACATTCGGGATGCTGACGACGACGTTGTCCTCCTCATCGGGAATCAACGCCAATGGGGACGGAGCACAGGCATCGAAACCGACGCTCAGCCGTACGCGTGGGTGTTCACCTTCAGGGGCGACAGGATCGTGCGCGCTGCGTTCTACCCGACACATGACGAAGCCCTCGAAGCCGCCGGGCTGAGGGAGTAGGGCGCTCAGTTCACACCACGGGACGTAGCGGGGTCGGTTTACCGTCGCGGCGATCGGGTGTGACCATCTGTCACGACGGACCCGGTAGACGACAGTGTGCCCTTAGACTGGTCGCGTTCACCGACTAGGAGGTAGCCGAATGGCCCAGACCAAGGCTCAGCGCAGCGCGGCGGCGAAGAAGGCGGCCGCAACGCGGAAGCGCAACGCGGCTAAGTCCAGCGCCACGGACGTCACGAGCGCAGCGCGCACCACCGGCAGGGGCGTTACCGACGCTGCCAAAGCCGTCGGCAGCACCGCCAAGAGCGCCGTGGAGTCGGTCGCTAAGCGAGCGGGCGCGTCCAGCAGCAAGGGCAAGACCAAGGCCAAGAAGCGCTGAGCGAAACAGTCGTTATTCCGGCGATTCGTGTCGAGCACCTCGACGAGCTCAGCTCGACCTCGGCGACTCGGTCTTGGTCCTGGGTCATTTCGACGTACCGGCCGCACGACCGGCATCGAGTTCGGCCAGGAAGTCGGGCTGCTCATCGACTTTCGAGGCGGAAAGATCCTTCGCTCGCGGGACTTCCTGAGCCACGCTGAAGCCCTTGAAGCCGCCGGGCTGCGGGAGTAGGGCTTCCGAGCAAGCTCACCGGCCCGTCCTTCCCTTGTGGCGTCGGGGCGCCAGCTCGTCTAGGTCGGCCCATGCGGCCGGAGCCGGGCGTCGGCGGCCTGATCTCCAGCAAGGTCCGGATCGCCGTGCAGCGCGCCGTCGGGTTGGTATCTCTCGGATGATCTGCTCGAGAATCTCGGACCATCTCGTCTCGGTCCAGGGAGCCGCTTTCGCTCATTGCTCCGTTCCTCGGGGGGAGCTTTTCTTGAGCCGAGGTATGCAGCGGTGGTCGCGAATCGCAGACTTCACGCGGCCACCGTCCCCTTCCCCACCCGTCGCTCCTGCTTCCGCCTGACGCGCTCCCACCGGGCTCGCGCTTCGCTCTCGCCTTCTGGAGGTGGTGGGTGCATAGGCCCATTGGCGGACGCCCAGACTCCGCATGGCTAGGGATACCCGCCACCGTCTTGGCCGCAGCAATGGGTTTGGGCTGACCCGAGCCGAGGCGCACTACCCCCACCGCAAGGTGGTGGGCAGCACGTCCAAGTTCAGCAACGGGATGGGATCGCCGTATGCCTTCGGCCCGAAGCTCGAGCGCGGCCAGATACCTCAACGGGGAGCCAATTCCCCGACTTCCTCCGCATCGCTTCGTCTACCCCAGAAGGACTTTCAATCTGCACCGGGGTGGTGCAGCTCTGGTGGCAGGGTGTGTCGCAACCGGGGGCTGTGGGGCGGCGTGCCGGATCTCTCCGCCTTACGGGTGCGCGGTACTGGAACCTCGACTGAGGTTTCAGGCGGGCGGCGAGGGTCTCGCAACAGGATTTCCCTCGTCGCCGCTTGTTATCTAGGGGCTGGGGCACCTGTCCACGGTCTCGAGCCAACTTGGGGGCGAGCCTCCGTGGCACGGTCCATTTGAACCAGCCTTAAGTCTTGGGGTGGTAGCAAGGGGTCTGCTACCTGCCACGCTGCTACCACTCGGCTACGACTTGGGGCGCCGAAGGGGCGATCTAGGCGTAGGTCAACATCTAGGCGCCGGGCGTGCCGCAAACCCCGCCTGCCGCTTGTCTAAGCGGTTGTGGCGGGATCTGACGGGATCTGACGGCGATACCGACTTACAAGCGGACGACGGGACTCGAACCCGCTACCTCGAGCTTGGGAAGCTCGCGCTCTACCAGGTGAGCTACGTCCGCAAGCCGGCCTCATTCTAGGCGGGCGCCCCGCGCGCTCTCTCTACCCTTCCCAGAGGTGAGCGCTCGCGGTCTCGCGGTCTTCCTTGGCGTCCTGGCGGTGATCGGCCTGCTCGCCTACGGGCTCCTGAACAAGAGCGCCGCGGCGCTCGAGCCCGGCGAAGCGGTGCCCTCGACCGAGCTGCCAAGACTCGGGAGCGAAGGCACCGGGTCGCTGGCCGACTACCGCGGGCGGTGGGTGCTGGTCAACGTGTGGGCGTCGTGGTGCACGCCGTGCCGCGACGAATCCCCCGCCCTGGAGCGTTTTCACCGCGCTCATCGCAACCAGCGCTTCACCGTCCTCGGCGTGGACGCGAACGACCTCAGCGGCGACGCCCTGGGGTTCGTGCGTAAGTACGGGATCACCTACCCCCAGCTTCACGACGGAAGCGGTGACTTCTCCGAGAACGAGCTGGGGACGACGGGCGTTCCGGAGTCGCTCCTGGTGGCGCCGGATGGCAAGCTCGTGACGCACCGCCGAGGCCCCGTCACGGAGGCGTATCTGGACGCGAACGTGACCCCCTACCTCACCGGGGAGGCCACCAGGTGAGCCGCGCGATCCGCACGGTTGCCCTGCTGGCCGCGGCGGCCGCCCTGCTGGCGGCGGCTCCGCCGGAGCCCAAGACGAGCCTTCCCGACGTCGAGGACGAGGTGATGTGCCCGATCTGCGGAACCGCGCTCAACCTCTCCGGCGCCCCGCAGGCCGAGCGCGAGCGCGCCTTCATCCGCCGCCAGATCGCCGCCGGCAAGACCAAGGACGAGATCAAGGACGCTCTCGTCGCCGAGTACGGCGAGCGGGTGCTCGCCGAGCCGCCGAAGTCCGGGTTCGACCTCACCGCCTGGCTGGTTCCGGGCGCGGGCTTTGTCCTGGCCGCCGCCGCGCTCGCGCTGGCGCTCTGGCGCTGGCGCCGCGCCGGGCGGCACGGCGGACCGCCGCGCCCCGACAGCAAGCCTCTCGACCCGGCGGACGCTGAGCGCCTCGACGCGGACCTGGCGCGCTACGAGCTGTAGCGGCTTCGGCTAGCGCCTGTGCCCGGTCGGATGGGCACTGGAGCGACGCTTCTGGGCGCCCCGGTCCCTCGCTGACCGTGGGCGCTCCTCGAGGCGACGCAGGTCCGCCACCGACGGCGTTGCCTCGTCGCAATCGGAGACTTCGTAGTCCTCTCGGACCCGGGCCACGCGGAGGGGCCGGCCGGCGTGCCGGCGGTGAAGCAGCCCGTGGGCAGCAGCGGCGACCATGATTACCACGGTCGAGATCCCGGCCGTCTCCACGGCCAGCAGCACCACCAGGTCCGGCGCCCCGCCGCCGGTGAACCGGTTGGCATCGCCGAACACCAGCGCCAGCGGGAGCAGCGCCCACGCGATCACTGCGCCCCAGGCGCTGCGCGTGCCCCAGCCCAAAAGGCCCGACGCCGCCCCCACCAGGCCAAGCGCCGCCGGAGCGTTGCTCTGGTCGGCGTTCACGGCGACGAGCGCCCCGACCGCGGCGACCACGTAGAGAGCGACGAGAAACCGCCAGCGGATCGCCTCTCGCCAATGGAGCAAGTCCCAGCCACGAAGCACGCCTAGCCACCGAGCCACTACAAAACCCAACACGGGTCGCGGGCGGTTGTTGCGGCTCGGGGTCGGACGGCGATCCGGTTTCCCCCGAGCGGGCCGAGCCCGCCGAGGCGATGACGCTAGGATGTCGGCTGCCAGACCAAGGAGGGTGGTGAGGTTGAAGCGGTTCCTGTCAGTGCTGGTCGTGGCTGGCGCGCTCATTTACGCGCCCGTCGCTCTTGGGGTCCCGAGGGAGATCGCTGTCGACGACGATTTCTTCGCCCCGGTCGCGCCCCCGGTGCGAAACCTGGCCGCGGGCCCGAGCTTCCACTGGAAGGACGCGCCCGGCGCCAACCGCCGTCACAACGTCCGCCAGGACAAGATGCTGTTCTTCTCCGGCGCCCCCACCGCCGGAGCGATCAACTTCTCGATCAGCGCCTCGGCCGGCAGCTACCACTACTACTGCGAGCTTCACGGCACGCCGAACCCCGGTTCCATCGGGATGCAGGGCACGGTCAAGGTCAAGCCGATCGCCAACGCGAATCCCGCCGGAGCCCCGTTCACGGCCACCTGGGCGCTGCCAGGCACGAACACCGGCACCCGGTTCGACGTCCGCTTCCGCAGGGGCACGACGGGGCCCTTCACGGCGTGGAGGAACGACACCGCGACGCGCACGGGCATCTTCGGCCAAGCCGGGGCCCCGGTGACGGTCGCGCCCGGACAGACCTACCAGATCCAGGCCCGCTCGCAAAAGGCGCCGTCGCAGCAGAGCGACTGGTCCCCGGTCCTGACTTTCAGCACCTAGGGCGCCCTCCCGTTAGGCCATGGCCGCCGGCGCTGCCGGAGGGCATCAAGCTCTCGCGACCGCCTATCGACCAGCGATTGCGATCGCGGCGATGGTCGGAACGTTTATGCGGACGTTGCCTGTGAGCTCGTTACAGGCCAGACGCACCTCGATGCCGGCCAGGTCGCCAGGGATCGCGTCGCTGACGACAGTTCGGCAAAGCCGTTCGTCGCAGCCCCGGACGTGTTGTCGTTGGTCTCCTCGCCGGGATTTGCGACAGCGGTAAGGCTCGTTGATCGAATCTGGACTTCGCAGTGTGCCTTGGCAGGACCTCCCACGCTCTCTTGGCCGCCTGTCGCGATCACCAAGACCCTCGAAGGTTCGCTTAAGCCGAAGATGGTTGTTACGCATCTCGTGAATCAGCGGCTCGAAGACGGATCGCAGTCGCCCGCCTCCTGCGCCGGCGATCCGACCAAGGCTCTCGGGAGTCGAGCGTGTTCTCGTTGATTTGTCTGCCCGTTAGGCCGTCTGCGTTGCACGTCTGGGCGCGAACCGCCTTCCGGTTCTTGAGATCGACGCTCTTGATGGTTCCGTTCGCGATCTCGCGCGAGTGGACTCTGTCGATCGCGTACGCGGCTCCTCCCAGCGCGAGGAACAGCGCCAACGTCGCTGTGACGTTGGCATAGGTCAGATGCCTGCGAATCCTCATCACCTCCCTTCGGGGCGCTAATCATGGCCGCCGCCACGGCGGCACAGGTCAGCGCGCCTTGACCACCAGTCGTTTCGGACGGGAGCTCACCGGTGCCTTGTAGGGCCAGCCTGCCTCCCGCAGGACCTTGATCCGAAAGCGGTACGAGACGTTCGAGCTGTAGAACCGCGCAAACCGGTAGCGCATCCGGTAGCGACCGTTGGGCCGCGTGCTGAAGACGTGCCGGACCGTGTGCCACTGCGAGCCGTCCTTGACTTGAAGCTCGATCAGCTTGCCACCAGGAGGAATCCGCGCCGCGGAATGGGCGACGCGACCTTTGAAGGTCACGCGCCGGCCCTCGAGAACTCGTCGCCGCGAGATGTGGAAGCTCGCCTTGCTCTTCACGCGAAGCCGACCGGCCGCAGCCTGGTTCGCCAGGTACCGACGCGTCCCGCTATATGTCGCCCTGACCGTGCGACTGGGACCGGGTGGAAGCCGCTCCCCCCACAGGCCGTCGCGGTCGGTTCGAACGGTGCGGATGCGTCTGTCAATCAATGCTCCCGCACCGAAATACTCGGTGACGGTTATCTCCTGGTTTGCGAGGGGTCGTCCTGATGCATCGTGCAATCGTCCGGCGACCTTTGCGCCTTGGCCGTATTTGACGGTCAGGAGGCGAGACCCTCCCGGGACGAGGTGCGCGTTCAGCTTGGGCCGCGACTTCAGCGGGAAGCTCAAGACCATCGGCTCGCCGTTGGACCGCCTCGTCGTCTGAGCGGTGTTGCCCGCCACGTCCTGGCCCTGGGCCATGAACTCATAGTCGCCCGGCGGATCAAGGGTCGAGTTGATCCGTGCTCGGAGCTCCCCACCCTCGAAACCGGTTTCAACAGGCCGCCAAGACGTCTGGCCGACCGGTCGGTAAGAGATCTGTCCGGAACGAATGCCCGACGTGGAATCCCTGAGCGATGCCCGAATGAGCTCTGGATCGCGCGGATCCTGGGACGCAGCGAAGGCTATGTCCGGTGGCGAATTGTCAACCCTAACGAGGCGTCTTTCGCACGTTCGATTGCCGGCGAAGTCCACTGCACAAACGCGAGACACATTCTCGCCGTCACGAAATGGCGAGGTAGCTGTATCGAGGTGCAGTGTCGAGAGTCAGCGCATCGCTGCACGCACGAAACCGCTCTGAATAGCCGTGCCGGGGATCCGAGCGCAGCTACCGGACGCCCAGACATTTGCCGGCCATTTACGGTTCAGCGAAGCGACGATTCCGACAAGCCCACTCCCCAAGATCCTTGGCCGAGCGCATGCGCCCCTGTCATGCCGCGAACCCATCCGCGGCCTCAAGACCGTTCCATGAAAGCGCAGTGAATCTCGGATTCGAGTAATCCGCCACCTCCATCCGAACGTCCCGCACCCAGGCCTTCGCGGCGGTGGATTGACGACAGCCGGCCGAGCGCTGGCATGAAAGGCTGGCAACGAGCTGCGAAAGCCCGTGGCCGCCGGCGCGCCACCGGTAGTGCCGGTAGCCCGTCGGGCCGATGTCGCCGGTGGCGACCCGCGCCACCTCGTTGAGACGCGAGTCGGCCATCCACAGCCTCGGGACATGGCTGTTGTCGCGGCGGAGCTTCGCTCTGACGTCGACGGCGACGATGCCCAGGGCCGGGGATGCGAGCGGCCAGCGAACCCGGCCGAAGCTGCCGTATCGCGCACGTCCAACGCTGCTGACCTTGATCGCATAGTCGTTGCGAGGGTCGCCGCAGAACGCGCGCGCCGCATAGGGAGAAGCGTCCTCGAGCACCGCATTCGCGTGTGCGCGGTTGAGCGGATGGCACTGGACGACCGTGTAGGTCTGGCCCGCGGCGAACGAGCTCGGCGAGGTCAGCGCGAAGAGGACGAACGCCGCCGCGGTGGCAACTCTGAGCCTCCCGCCGGTGGTCACGGTCCGAACTCCTTTTGGACCGGCGAGCCGCCTCCCCCGCCAGGGGGCGGGGCAGGTGCAGGGCTCGGCGTGGCTCCGAGCTTCGGGGAGGCCACGCCGAACTCCTGCTGCGCGGGGGGTGCCGAAGGCTCAATGGGCGGCGGTGGCTCGGGGGCGGGCTGCCCCGTAGCCCCGTCGCCGGTGGGAGGCGGGACGGGCGCGGGCTCGTTCTCGACTTGCGGTGGGAAATCTTGGCTGGACTCGGGCGGTGTCGCCCGAGCGGGACGCTCCCCCGCGGGTCGGCTGGCCGAAGCGTGCTTGGGAGCGGCACCATCGCCCGGCAGTTGCGCGGGAACGACTCCCGTGGCCAGGCAGACCGTTGCTGCCACCCCGCCACCGAAGCAGACGGCCGCGAGCTTGCCGGCGGTTCCCAACCCCGCGACCTTGGCCAGAACACCGGCGCTCGCAGCGCCGGCGCCCCGAGCCCCTGTGGAGAAGGTCGCGGCGTGGCTCGCGACCTCGGTCGCGCTGTCACCTGAGCCGGTTCCAAGAGCGCCGCTCACCGAGTCGCGCGCCCGATGCAACATCTCGCCGACGCGGTCGGCAAGCGATAGGTGACCATCGCCCACCCCATGCAGCGCGGTGGGTGCCGTGATGGCGCCAAGGTCGTCCAGATGGCCCCTCAACTGGGCCACGAAGCCGGCGCAGCGCCGGCAGTGCGATAGGTGCTGGCGAGCCTGACGCACCTGGTCGGGATCGGCCAGGTCCGCCGCGTACGCCTTCAGGACCGGCTCCCTGTCGGCACACCACTCGCCACGCTCGACCATTCGCAGCTTTGCCGTGAACTCGTCGACTCCCCGGGTGACCTCCTTGCGGTATGCCCGCGGCGAAAGGCCCTTGACGAGCCCGCAGACCTGACTCGGCTCGAGCCCCCACCCGTACCGAAGGAGCATCACCGCTCGCCGCCGAGGCGGAAGGCTGGCCAGCAGGTCACGGGTGATTCGAGAGTGCTCGAGCATGGCCGCCCGCTCGTCCGGTAGCGGGTGATGGTCCGGGATGGTGTGGACCGTTTCGAGTGGCGCGGTGGGTCGCCGGCTGCGACGTCGTAACTCCTTGCTGGCGTGGTTCGCCACCGCGGTCAACACGTACTTGCGGACCTCCTCGTCGCTGAGCTCGTGGTGCCTTCGCTCGAGCGCCCGCAGCGTCCCCACCCATGCGTTCGCGTAGATGTCCTCGATC
>CAVWKY010000006.1:0-12207 GCA_963755775.1 uncultured Actinomycetes bacterium
CTGGTTTGCCGGCGAGCCGCAGGCGGTGCACATCCTCTGCTACGGCATCGATGTTGCCGGCCACGAGCTGCTGCAGGCGCACGCGTTCGACTTGGAGGCCTGCGCCACATACCTGCGCGAGCAAGAGATCGTGTGTGCGCTTGCGCATCCTTTTGAAATGTCGCCGCACCGCTCGGCCCGCGCCACCGCTCCCGCCTGGCCGAGCTCTTTCCGGTATGGGAGGTTCGCAACGGCTCTCGGGCCAAGGAACTGAACCAGCCCGCGGCGGTGTACATCGAGACCCGGGGCGGCTGTGGGATCGGGGGGTCCGACGACCACGCCGGCGTTGACATCGGGCGCACCTGGACTCAGGCGCCACCCGCGTCCACGCCGGAAGAGTTTCTGAATCACGTACGGGCCGGCCGCGCACAGCCTGGTGGACGGCACGGAAGCGCCGCGAAATGGGCCCACGCAGCTCTCGCACTGGCCACCCGGAACTGGCACGTGGAACCCGGGTCCGACGAAGGCAACGTCACAGAAAAGGTCGCAGACCGCGGGGGTGCCCCCCGCCGTCCTGTCGCGGGACCGCTCGAACCGAGTCCAAGGGCCGCGCTGGTTGACGTCTTGACGATGGCCCAGCGGGTTGTGAGCGACGGATCCCGGCGTGCCGAGGAGGGGGCCGACAACGTGAGCGCCGAGACGGGCCGTGCGTTCCTCCGTACGTGGCTCGAGAGCCTGGAACTCGACCTGGAGCCCCGGTCGTGGGTCCGCGCGATGCAGGCCGACGAGTTCTCTCATTCCGACCTACATCGGCGGGCGTGCCGAACGCACGAGCGCCGCCTGCGAACGGTCGTCGAGGACTTCCTCGCGACGATCAGCAAGCAGGACGGCTACGCACAGGTGGGAAGAGCCCTGTTCAACGCCTGCGCTCCCATCATTCCCTACATCCCTGCGACCGCCTTCCTCGCCCACGAAGCGGCGAAGCTTGCGTCGCGTGACGAGGAACACCGCCGGGTGGCCCTGGTCATCGATGGTGCGGGTTCAATGCACGGGGTCGCCCACACGATCGAGAGGATCCGCGAGCACGGGGTGCCCGGCTGGGAGGTTGACGTGATCGGGACCGATCCGATGGTGGACCGTAGGCTTCCGGCGGTCGCTGAGTTCGAGCTCCCGTTCTACCCTGGACTGCACGTCGGAGTTCCGAGCGTCCCCCAGCTGGTGCAAGCGCTGGCGGAGGGTCGGTATGACGTCGTCCACGTCGTCTCGCCGGGCCCGGCCGGAATCGCCGCGGCCGTCTCGGCCCAGATTGCCGGCGTTCCCTTGGTGGCGGCTATCACACCGAGCTGGCTGCGTATGTCGGGATCCGTACAGACGACGCGGCGCTCGAGGCCACCGTGCGCTCGTCCCTCGGTCACTTTTACTGATGGTGTGATGCAGTCCTTTCGCCGAGCCCCGCTGCGGATCAGTCGCTGATCGGAATGGGCGTCGATTTGGAAGCGAATCGCTCGCTGGGTCCGCGGGGTGGATCTGTCGCTGTATGACCCGAGCAAGCGAGATGCCGGTTGGCTTCCTGACCACCTCAAGGTGCTCTACGCCGGTCGTCTGACAAAGGAAAAGGGACTCGATCTCCTCATCGAGGCATTTCTGCTCGCGCGCAAGCGAGATCCACGCCTCCATTTGGTGTTGGCCGGTGGCTGGACCCGAGGAGGAGGCGCGCCGCGTGAGCGGCTCGGGGGTGGAGCGGATGCGACCCACGCCATGGGTGACGCGCCGGCCACGTTCC
Source organism: uncultured Actinomycetes bacterium (assembly GCA_963755775.1). Classification (GTDB taxonomy): domain Bacteria; phylum Actinomycetota; class Thermoleophilia; order Solirubrobacterales; family 70-9; genus AC-56. The sequence goes on from CAVWKY010000006.1 coordinate 1,763, forward strand.
TGGGCTGGCTCGACCGCGAGCAGCTGGCGCAAACCTAAAACGCCAGCGCGGACCTGTTTCTTTTCTGCTCGCAGACCGACACCTACGGTCAAGTGATCACAGAGGCACAGGCCAGTGGGCTGCCGGTGGTCGCCGTGGCGGCGGGAGGGCCGGTGTCCCTGATCACTGACCGAAGCACGGGCTGGCTATGCCCGCCCGACCCCGAAGCTTTTGCAGGAGCAGTCGCCCAGCTTGCCTCGTCGCCTTTCCTGCGCGAGGGATTGGCCCGCGCCAGTCGTGAGGCCGTTCACCGACGGACCTGGGAGTCGGCCCTCGAGCAGCTTGCACGGGGCTATGACGGAGCCTTCGGCAGATCCGAGCTCACATTCCAGGAGCCGCGGGAACCGGTGGCCGCCTGAGGTGGCCGTCCACAGGCCCAGTGTCCGCTACGTGCGGGAATGGTTCGCCCGGCTCGAGAAAGTCAAGGCGCATGCCCGACGACGGCCTGGGGGCGCAATCCAGATCGCTATCCGGGAACGGGTCCGCCGGTAGCATGGCCAGGGATGAGGCGCCGTCGATCCGATGCAGCAGACCCCAAGCACTGCAGCGCCGTTGGGTGAGGTCCTCGCGGCTCCTTCGCAGGCGCCGGACCTCCACGATTCATCGCTGTACTTCAATCGGGAGCTGTCCTGGCTCGACTTCAACGACCGGGTCCTGCAGCTAGCCGAGGACGCGTCCGTGCCACTTCTGGAGCGCGTCAAGTTCTGCGCCATTTGGGAGTCCAACCTCGACGAGTTCTTCATGGTGCGGGTGGCGAACCTCCACGATCAGCTCGAGGCCGGCGTGGATGCACGCGGGGCCGATGGCATGCGACCGAGCGACCAGATCGACGCGATCCGGGAGGCCGTTCTCGGCCAGCGCAAGCGGCTGTCGCAATGCTTCGGGCGCGACCTGCGCCCAGCGCTCGCCGAGCACGGGATCCGGATCATCTCTCCGAAGCGGGCAAACGACGTCGAGCGCCAGACTCTCGACCGGCTGTACGAAAAGAGCATCTTTCCCGCCCTCACTCCGCTGGCGATCGGGCTCGGCAGGCCGTTTCCGTACATCTCGAACCTGTCCCTGAGTCTCGTCGTCAGCCTCCGCGACCCAGAGCAGGACGCGGACGTCCTCGCCAGGGTCAAGGTCCCGAAGGAGCTGCTGGGACGCTTCGTCGAGATCGAGGAACAGGGGACGACCCTGGTCCCGCTCGAGGATCTGATCGCCGCGAACCTCGGCTCCCTGTTCCCGGGGATGGAGGTCACCGACCACTCGGTCTTCAGGGTCACCCGGGACACCGACTACGACGTCTCCGACGAGGCCGACGACCTACTCCAAGCGGTGGAGGAGGAGCTCCGGCGGCGGCGATTCGGAGAGGTCGTGCGGTTGGAGGTCGACCGCGGCATGAGCCCGCAGCTTCGCGAGCAGCTCCGTGAGGCGCTGTCGATCGACGAGCGCCAGCTCTACGAGACGGATGGACCCCTGGATCTCTCCGACCTCTGGGACGTGGCTGGGGTCAGCGGGCACGGCGACCTACGCGCTCCGAAGCACACCCCCGCAACCAAGGCGCGGCTTGTGGGCGAGGACGGCTCGGCAGTCGACCTGTTCGCGGCGATCCGAGAAGGGGACATCCTCGTGCACCACCCCTACGACTCCTTCGTGACCTCGGTGGAGCGCTTTGTCAAGCAGGCGGTCGACGACCCTAACGTGCTCGCGATCAAGCAGACCGTGTACCGGACCAGCGCTGACTCGCCGCTGGTGCCGTCGTTGATCGAGGCGGCCGAGCGCGGCAAGCAGGCGGTGTGCATGGTGGAGCTGAAGGCGCGCTTCGACGAGCGGGCGAACATCCAATGGGCGAAGAAGCTGGAACAGGCCGGAGTGCACGTCGTCTACGGGCTGCCGGCGTTGAAGAGCCACGCAAAGTGCATCCTCGTGGTTCGACGCGAGGGCGACGGAGTCCGGCACTACGCCCACATCGGTACCGGGAACTACAACCCGAGCACCGCCCGCCTGTACACGGACATCGGACTGTTCACTGCGGACCCGGAGATCGGCGCCGACATCGCCGAGATGTTCAACTACCTGACGGGCTACTCGCACCCCCGCGGCTATCGCAAGGTGCTGGTTGCGCCATTAAACCTGCACGAGGGGATCCTGCGAGAGATCGAACGCACGATCGAGGCGCACTCACCCGACCGCCCCGCGCGGATCCGGATGAAGATGAACGCGCTGTTGGACGCGTCCTTGATCAGAGCGCTCTACCAAGCCTCGCAGGCAGGCGTACGGGTGGAGCTCAACGTGCGCGGAATCTGCGCGCTGCGGCCCGGGGTGCCCGGCGTCTCCGACAACGTCGAGGTGGTCTCGATCGTCGACCGCTTTCTCGAGCACTCGCGCATCCTGTCGTTCGAGCGGCCGGGCGAGGAGGAGCGGATCTACATCGGGTCGGCCGACCTGATGCCGCGGAATCTCTACAACCGGGTCGAGCTGGTCGCCCCGGTGGAGGACCCAAGGCTCAGGGCGCAGCTCCTGGACGTGCTCGATCGCTCCATGGCTGACAACGCGAACAGCTGGGTGCTCGGCTCCGATGGCGCGTGGAACCGTCGGCACCCTGACGGCGAGCCGCGTCGCGTTCAGCGAGAGCTGATCGAGCTCCACGAGACCCGGGCTGCCGAACCCTCGCACTAGCGTCTCCGCCCGTCCGCGAAACTCCGCGGATGGCGGTCACCCACACTCCGCACGGCTGGTGGCAGGAAGAGGCGCAGGTCCCCCCGCGGCTGTCGCCGCTGCGCGATGAATTGGACGCGGATGTGGTGGTCGTGGGTGGCGGCTACACGGGAATGTGGGCGGCTTGGTTCGTCACCGAGCTGGAGCCCGGCGCTCGCGTGGTCCTGCTGGAGGCCGACCGCTCCGGGGTCGGTCCAAGCGGTCGCAATGGCGGCTTCGTGAACGCGTTGTGGTTCAGCCTGCCGCTGCTTCGGCTCCGGTTCGGCGACGAGGCGGCGTTGCGACTCACTCAAGCCGCCGAATCGGCCGTCGGGGAGATCGGGCGGTGGTGCGAGGACGAGGGGGTGGACGCGTGGTACCGGGCGAGCGGCTACCTGCAGGTCTCGACGGCTCCGGCTCACGACGACACCTGGGCGGCGGTCTTGAAGGCGTGCCGGGACCTCGGCATCCCGGATGTCTACCGGCCCCTGTCGCCCTCCGAGGTGCGGGCCCGGTGCGACTCGCCGATCTTTCGAGCTGGGGCGCTCTACCCGGCGGCCGCCACCGTCCAGCCTGCCCGGTTGGCGTTCGGGCTCCGCAGCCGGCTGCGAGCACGCGGCGTGACGATCCACGAGGGCTCGCCGGTCCACAGCGTGCGGAGCGAGGGTTCGCGGGCCGTGGCGCGGACCGAGCGCGGGTGCGTGCGTGCGACGGCCGCCGTGCTCGCCACCGGCCCAGCGCTCGCCGGGCACCGCGCTCTGCGGCGGCGGCTGACGGTCACCTCCAGCCACATGGTGATTACCGAGCCCGTCCCAGACGTAATCGCGGCGCTCGGCTGGACCGGCGGCGAGTGCATCACGGATTCGCGGGCAATGCTCCATTACTTCCGCACCACGGCCGACGGGCGAATCGCGTTCGGCTGGGGAGGCGGCCGGGTGGTCCCCGGGGCGCGGCTGAACGGCCGCGCCGAGCTCGACCGGTCCTTGGTGGCGGAGCTGGAGCGTCACCTCGTTCGCTTCTTCCCCGCGCTCGCCGGACGCCGAATCGAGCATGCGTGGGGTGGGCCGGTCGACGTCTCGCCGACGCACCTCCCGGTGCTCGGCAGCCTCGACGGCGGCCGGGTCCACTACGCGTTCGGCTACACAGGAAACGGGGTTGGGCCCTCACGGGTCGCGGGGCGGGCGCTGGCGTCGATGGCGCTCCAGCGGCGCGACGAGGCTGCCCAATTGCCGATCGTCGATTCCCCCGCGGTGCGGGTCCCGCCCGAGCCGCTTCGCTATGCGGGCGGGACGATGGTCCGCGCCGCGCTCCTGCGACGCGAGCGCCTCGAGGAGGAAGGCCGGCGACCAGGCGCCCTCACCAGGGCAATCAGCGGCCTGCCCGCGCGGATCGGCATCCACATCGGGCGCTGATCGCCATCCGCTCGGCGGCCTATGCGTCGAGCGCGGCCACGAGCTCGCGAATCGCCGCCGGATACCGGTAGGTGAGGCCGCCGTGCTTGCCGTCGAACAGCTCCAGTGTGTGGTCCACCCCCAGCTCATCGAGCTCCCCGGCGAAGGCCTGGGCGCCGAGGTCGAGGTACCACTCGTCGGACTTGCCGGCCTCCAGGTAGATGCGTCGCATGGAGCGAAGGGCGTCCGCGTGCCCCGGCGCCATCCGCACCGGGTCGAGTTCGAGCCAGCGGTCCCAGACCTCGTCCACCAGGCGCCCGGTCGCGATCTCAAATGGCAGCAGCGCCTGTCCCGGACGCTCGGGGTCCGGCGAGAAGCAGGCAGCGCAGCCGTACTCCATCAGGGGCGTACCGAACCTGTCCATGTCGATGCGATCGGCCTTGGCGAGGCGCTCGAAGAAGACCTCGTAGGAGCCCTCGAAGTGGTCGCGAAGCTCGCGGGCCGTCTCGCGAAAGCCCGGGAGGTACGAGCACTCGAACAGGGCGTCGCCGGCATGGGACGCGAGGGCGCCGAAGACGTCCGGTCTCATCATCGGCACGACCATCGCTCCGTAGCCACCCGATGACTTCCCGGTGATCCCGCGGTGGTCCCGGTCGGCGGCCGTGGGGTAGCGGGCATCGACGAACGGGACCACCTCGTCGCACAGGTAGTCCTGGTAGCGCCCGGTGCCGGTTGAGTTCAGGAACTGGGAGCCGCCATACGAGGTCCAGCAGTCGACGAAGACGACGATCGCGTCGGGGCACTCGCGGGCCGCGAACATCGCGTCGATGCGCTCGAACACGTTTGGCTCGAAAGGCTCCCGGCGCCACCACGAGTCGAGTTGCCCGAAGTAGCCCTGAATCACGTAGATGGAGGGCAGGGGACGGGGGTGGTCCGCCTCGATCCCCGGGGGCCGGTACACGTAGAGCGGACGCGTGGAAGGATCGCCGAGCGGGTTATCGGCCAGCAGCTCGGACTCGACCGCGATCCGGTCGAGGGTGCCGGCCGGGGGTCGCTCCCAGGGGGTGCCGACCGGGCCCGCGGCTTCTCGCAGCGCCATCAGGCGCCGGCCCCGTCGAGCGGGCTTTCTCCCGGGTGCTCGGAGTACGGATACCACCACTCCTTCGGAGCGATCTCGGTCTCGATGTGGACATGCTTCGTTTCCTGGAAGGCCTCGAGGCCCTCGCGGCCGAGCTCGCGGCCGAGGCCGGACTGCTTGAAGCCGCCGAACGGTCCGGCGTCGTTGTCCGTCAGCGGGTCGTTGAACCACACAGTGCCGGCCTTGATCTCCCGCAGACAACGGACCACGTTCCGTAGGTCGCGCGTGTAGACGTTCGCGCCGAGTCCGAACCGGGTCGAGTTGGCGAGCTCGATCGCCTGGTCAAGGGAGCTCACCCGGACGATCGGTGCCACGGGGCCGAAGGTCTCCTCCCGCAGCAGGTCCGTTTCGGCTGCTGCGCCGGTGACCACCGCCGGCGAGAAGAAGTGCCCGCGCTCGTGACCGGCGGTGTCGGCGCCGATCACCACTTCGGCTCCGGCCGCAACCGCCGCCTGGACCTGGTCTTGGACCTTCTGACGCTGCGCCCGGGACACCATCGGGCCGACGTCGGTGGCCGGGTCCATCGGATCGCCCACGCGAAGGCCGCCGGTGTAGTCGACGATCGCCTGGAGGTAGTCGTCATACACGTCGTCCATCACGTAGAAGCGCTCGGCTGACGTGCAGACCTGCCCGGCGTTCAGGAACGCGGCCCAGGCGCCGCCCTTGGCGGCGACGTCGATGCGGTCGGCGACGTCGGAGCAGACGATGAATGGGTCCTTGCCTCCCATCTCGAGGTTGATGCGGGCGACCCGCTCGGCGCAGGCGGCGGCGATTCGCTTGCCGGTCTCCACCGAGCCTGTGAAGGCGACGCAGTCGACACCATCGTCGGCGACCAGTTCGCTCCCACGTCGCCTCCTCCGGCGAGCAGGTTGATCGCCCCGGCGGGCAGGTGCTCGAAGCATGGCGCCAAGGCCAGGGTGGACAGGGGCGTCAGCTCCGACGGCTTGCACACGGTCGTGTTGCCGGCGGCCAGCGCCGGCGCCAGCTTCCACGACAAGAGCAGCAGCGGGTAGTTCCAGGGGACGATGCAGGCGACCACGCCCACCGGCTCCTTCACCACCAGCGCCAGCTGGGTCGCCTCGATGGACGGAATCACCCGTCCGGCCGAGTCACGGCCGATCTCGGCGTAGTAGTCGAATGCCGCCGCGGTCCAACCGACCTCGTCGGAGTTCTCGACCACGGGCTTGCCGCCCTCGAGCGTCATCAGCTCGGCCAGCTCGCCCGCGCGGGCGCGTAGCCTGGTCGCGACCTCGTGCAACAGCTCCGCCCGTTCCACGGCCGGGGTTCGCTCCCAGCCGCGCTGCGCCTCGCGGGCGCCCCTGATCGCGGCCTCGACCTGCTCGTCGGAGGCCGTGGCGACGGTCGCGACCGCCTCCTCGGTGGCCGGGTTCTCGACCTCCAGCGGCTCGCCCCCGCCACCGACCTGCTCGCCGGCGATCAGCAGCCTGGTCTCGGGAGCCTTCACCGCAGCGATGCTAGCTGCCTGTTCGCGCCGCCCGCCGCGCCCTGCGGCGCGGGCCCTCGCGCGCGTGAGAGACTTGCTGGCCATGGTGGTCGAATGAGCGACGAGTGGCGCGTCGAGGTGGATCTCGACGACGAGCAGCACGGCCTGACGCTCGGGGAGCGCCTGCGCTCGCTCGATCTCGACGATGAGGCGCGGAAGCGGCTCGGCGACGGGGTGATCGTCACCCGCGACGGTCCGAGGATGTTCCTCTACGCGGAGACCGAGGAGCAGGCGCGAGAGGCCGAGCGGGTGGCCCGTGAGCTGCTCGCCGCCGAGGAGCTGACCGCCGACACGGCGCTGACCCGCTGGCATCCCGACGAGGACGCCTGGAAGGACGCCTCGGTGCCGATGCCCCGGACGGAGGAGGAGCGCGCGGCCGAGCGCGAGCGTCACGAGCGCAAGGCGGAGCGCCAGCACGCCTCACCGTGGGCGTACCAGTGGGAGGTCCGGGTTCACCTGCCCGCGCACCGCGACACCGTGGACTTGGCCAAGCGGCTTTCCGATGAGGGGATCGAGGTCAGGCGCCACTGGAGGTATCTGCTGGTCGGCGCGTCCACCGAGGAGCGTGCCGCCGAGATCGCCGAGCGGATTCGAAGCGAGGCTCCCGAGGGCTCCGAGGTCGAGCTGGGAACGGCGGGCGCCCCGCACCCGGTTTTCCTCTACATCGAGGCGCACAAGCCCGGGATCGCCCGCGACCTGGGGCTGTAACCGCTCAGGCCGGCGCGCGCGCCGGGTCCAGTTGCACCTCGGTTTGCTCCTGCTCGGGTCGCACGGATGCCATCCGCTCCGCGCGCCGCTGCTGCCAGAGGACCAGCAGGATCGCGGCGACGGTGAGCGTGAACAGCATCGTTGCGAGCACGTTGACCTGCACGGGGATTCCCCTCAGGTGCGCCCCGAAGACGTAGAGCGGGAACGTCTCGGTCGTGCCCTTGTTGAAGTCCGAGACGATGAAGTCGTCGATCGAGAGAGCGAACGCGAGCAGCGCCGCGGCGACGATGCCCGGGGCGAGCAGCGGCAGAGTGACTGTGCGGAACGTCGTCAAGGGGCTGGCGCCCAAATCGGCTGCGGCCTCCTCGATGCTGCGGTCGAATCCGATCAACCGCGAGCGGACGACGACAACGACGAAGCTGATCGAGAACATGATGTGGGCGATCAGCAGGCTGGTGAAGCCGAGGGAGATTCCGTAGATCAGGAACATGGAGAGCAGCGATGCGCCCATGACGATCTCGGGCGTCGCCATCGGCAGCACGATCAGCAGGTTCGCGGCACGCCGCCCGTGGAACCGATGGCGAACGAGCGCGATCGCCATCAGCGTCCCAATCGCCGTCGAGAGGAGCGTCGCCAGCGCCGCGAGCCGGAACGAGGTCAGAAAGGCCTCGTTCAGGTCGGGCACCGAGAAGGCATGCTCCCAGTACTTGAGCGTGAAGCCATTGTTGATCGCAAAGGCGAGGACGTCCCGGTTCTCGGAGGCATCGGCGAAGGAGAACACCGCGATCACCGCGATCGGGATCAGCATGTAGGCGACGGCGAACCCGGCATAGATCTTGAAGCCGTTTCGCCTCAGCCACGCCCAGACCGCTCCGATCGGGCCGGCCGAGACCGAGGGTCTCGCTGTCGCAGTCGCCGACTCCATCTCTAGCGCGCCTCCTCCTCGCTGCCGACGAACGCCTCGGTCCCCGCGATTCGGATGTAGACGAGCACGATGATCAGGACCGCCGCCATCATCAGGAAGGACAGCGCGGCGGCCTCCGGGTAGTTGCTCTCCTCCAGATAGGTGGATTGGATCTTGTTGCCGATCATCGTGTTGTTGGCGCCGCCTAGGAACTCCGCGTTGATGTAGTCGCCGGATGCCGGGATGAAGGTGAGCAGGACCCCGGCGACGACGCCGGGCATCGTCAACGGCAGCGTGACGCGAAGGAACGCCTCCCTCGCCGACGCGTAGAGGTCCTTGCCCGCCTCGATCAGACTGGTGTCGATCCGCTCGAGGCTGGCGTAGATCGGCAGGATCATGAACGGCAGGAAGTTGTAGGTGAGGCCGGCGATGACGGCGCCTGAGGTGGCGAGCACCCGGCCGTCCTCGGGGATGATCTGGAGCGTCTTGAGCACGTCCACGATCGGGCTGTCGTCTGCGAGGATCGTCTCCCAGGCGATCGTCCTGATCAGGTAGGTGGTGAAGAAGGGCGCGATCACCGCGAACAGGAGGGGCAGGCGCCAGCGGGGATTGATCTTCAGCGCGATCGCATAGGCGAGCGGATAGGCGATCAGCAGGGCAATGATCGTCGCCGTTCCCGCGTAGAAGAAGGTCCGCACGATCTGCTCGCCGCGGCCATCGAGCGCCTCCGAGTAGTTGGAGAACTGCCAGCTGAAGGTGAACCCCTCTGGCGTGTTCGGGATGCCGGAGCGCAGCGACATCTCCCCCATGAAGTACATGGGTACGACGAAGAAGAGGACCAGCCAGATCGCGCCCGGGCCGAGCAGGCCGTAGGGGATCAGGCGCCGGCGGAGGTTCCGGGCACCCATCTAGCGCCTCCGCCGGCGTTTGCGTGAGGGTGCGCCGCCAGGCGCAACCCGTTTCATCCTGGTCAGCCGGAGATCACCTCCTGGAAGGCCGCCTCGACCTCAGCGACGTCCTCCGCGCTTCCCGGTGGATCCGGGTCCTCCGAACAGCCCGCGATGTCCTTCTCCGTCGGGAAGATCTTCGGGTCGTTGGCGAGCTCCGGGGCGCGCTTGGCCAGGATCTCCTGGACCCCGGCGACCGGCGTCACATACTGCACCCACTCCGTGATCTTCGCCGCGTTCTTCGGGGTGTACGCGAAGTTCAGGAAGGCGAGCGCGGCCGGCGTGTTCGGCGCACCGACCGGGATCACCGCCTGGTCGAAGAACAGGTCGCAGCCGTCCTTGGGCCTCCGCCACTCGACGCCCTCCCTGACCGATCAGCGTGATGTCGCCCGACCAGCCGATCGCGGCGACGATGTTGCCGGCGGTCAGGTCCTCGGTGTACTCGTTCCCCGTGAATTGGCGGATCTGCCCCGAGTCGCGCGCCTCCTGGAGCTTGTCGATCGCCGCGAGCCAGTCCTCCTTGGTCGCGTCGTCGGGGTTGATCCCCTCGCTCTGCAAGACGAGCGGCACGGTGTCACGCATCTCGGTCAGCATCGTCACCTTGCCCTCGTACTTCGGGTCGAACAGGTCGGAACCTCGTCGATCTCGGGGGCCTTCGTCGTGTCGACGAAGACTCCGGTCTGGCCGCCCTGCCAGGGGATCGAGAACTTGCGCTCGGGGTCCGTCGTGGACTTCTCGAACTGAGGCAGGATGTTCTCGAACACCGTCGGGAGGTCGTCGTGGTTGATCTCCTGCAGGTAGCCGAGGTCGTACATCCGCTTGGCCATCCAATCGGTGACGACGATGAGACTGCGACCGCCGGAGTCACCCTGATCGAGCACGGGCTTCAGCTTGTTGAAGAAGACGACGTTGTCGTTGATGTCCTGCTTGTATTCGGTCTTGACGCCGCTCTGCTCCTCGAACTGGGCGATGGTGCCGCCGTCGCCGGGGGCGACGTATCCGGGCCAGTTCGAGATCAGGACCTCGCCGCTCGCCTTCCCGCCCTCTGCGACCGTGACTTCCTGGTTGCTGCCGCCGCCGACGCCGCCGCCGTCGCCGCCACACGCGGCGATCCCGAGCGCTGCAGCAAGAGCCG
>CAVWKY010000007.1:0-272317 GCA_963755775.1 uncultured Actinomycetes bacterium
GCCTTGGGGGAGAGCGGCAAAATCGCCGGCAGACAGCGACTCCGGGGCGCGAAAGCAACGACCCTCGCTGCCGGGTTGGCCGCGCTTACCCTGACCTCGGTCGTCTCCGCATGCGGGGGCGGCGAGAGTCCGAGCGCCGACGAGCCGTCGGGCAGCTACCGGGTCGACGTCGCCAAGGCGGAGTTCCCCGAGCGTCAGCGGCTGATCCAGGAGAGCGACCTCCAGCTCGAGGTCAGGAACATCGACGACCAGACGATCCCCAACTTGGCCGTGACCATCTACACGGGCGACACCAAGGCCGGCGGCACGGCGACGGGCTCGGGACAGGGCTCGTTCAACACCCCCGTCGACCAGCCCGGCCTGGCAAATCGCAACCGGCCGGTGTGGATCCTGGAGGACCAGTATCCGAAGGTGCTGCCTCCCGGCGTCAAGGACCCGGACGACGCGCCCAGCGCCGGGGCCGCGGCCGCCCAGACCGACACCTTCCAGTTCGGCCCGATGCGGGCCGGTGACAGCAAGGACATCGTGTGGCGGGTAACGCCTGTGCGCGCGGGCACCTACACGATCCACTACGAGGTCGCTGCCGGCCTCCAGGGCGAGGCAAAGGCGGTCACCGCTCAGGACCGCCCCGTGAAGGGCGACTTCGCGGTCACGATCAACCCCAAGCCTCAGCAGACCTGCGTCAACGACGCGGGGAAGATCACCACCAACTGCCGATCCTGAGCGGCGCTTAAGCCGTGGCGACTAACGTGGGGCCGTGCGCGGCCCACGTTGTGCCTGGCTCGTCCTGGCCCTCCTCTGGGCCCTGCCGGCCATGGGGTGCGGAGGAGGGGACGAGGAGGCCACCACGGCCAGCACCCCGCCTCCGCCCAAGGCCGCGGACGATCCGCGCGAGCGAGGCTCGCTGCCGGTTGGCGACGGCAGGGGCGGCGTTCGGCTTCAGGAGGTCGGCGACTTCGATCAGCCCCTTTACGTGACCCAGCCTCCGGGCGACTCGCGTGACCTCTTCGTGGTCGAGAAGATCGGCCGGATCGTCGTCGTGCGCGACGGCAAGCCACTGCCGGAGCCGTTCCTCGACCTCAGCGACCGGGTGTCGACGGGCGGCGAGCAGGGCCTGCTGTCGGTCGCCTTCGCGCCCGAGTACCGGAGGTCGGGCCGGCTGTACGTGGGCTACACCGACGTGGCGGGGGACACGCGAGTGGTCGAGTACCGCCGCTCGTCCTCAGATCCCCTGGCCGCCGATCCCCGGAGCGCTCGAGAGGTCCTGGCCGTGGACCAGCCGTACCCGAACCACAACGGCGGCTTGGCCCTGTTCGGCCCCGACGACCTGTTGTACGTGGGCCTCGGCGACGGCGGCTCGGCGAACGATCCCGAGCGCAGGGGGCAGGACCTCGGCACCCTGCTGGGCAAGATCCTGCGCATCGACCCCCGCGAATCGGGCGGGCGCCCCTACTCGGTTCCCGGCTCCAACCCGTTCGTGGGCCGTCCGGGGGCGCGGCCGGAGATCTACTCCTACGGCCTGCGAAACCCGTGGCGCTTCTCGTTCGACGCCTCGACGGGGGCGCTGGCGATCGGCGACGTCGGCCAGGTCGAAGCCGAGGAGGTCGATCTCGTCCCACCGGGCGAAGGCAGCGGGGCGAACTTCGGCTGGTCGGCATACGAGGGCTTCACGCGGTTCAACGAGGACCAGCAGGCCCCTGACGCCGTCCCGCCGGTGCTCGTCTACGGGCACGACGCCGGCTGCTCGATCACCGGCGGCTACGTGGTCCGCGATCGCACCCTCCCAACGCTGTACGGCCGCTACCTCTACGGCGACTACTGCGCCGGCCAGCTGCGGAGCTTCCGGGCTCGGCCCGGACATCGGGCCGACGACGACCGTCCCCTCGGGCTGGAGGTTCCGCAGCTGAGCTCATTCAGCGAGGACAACGCCCGCCATATCTATGCGACCTCGCTCGAGGGACCCGTCTATCGGTTGACCGCCGACGGCCCCTGAGTCAAGTTTCCCGCCCGACCGTCGATCAAAGTCACGGGCGTGCGACGCACCGCGACCATTCTGCTCGGGGTCGCCGCGCTGAGCGGTGTGCTGCTCGGCGGGCGCGCCGCTGCGGCAGCTCCCACCCTGAGCCTGGAGAGAATCGGGACCTTCGAGGGGCCGATGAAGGTGGAGAACGCCCCGGGATTCCGACGGCTGCTGTTCGTCGTCGAGCGTCCGGGCCGGATCGCGGTACTGCGGGACGACCACAAGCTGGAGCAGTGCTTCCTCGACCTTCGTGAACGGGTCTCGACCGACGGTGAAGGCGGACTGCTCTCGATCGCCTTCCCGGCGAACTACAGGGAGTCCCGCCTCTTCTACGTCAGCTACGTGAACGCCGCCGGCGACATCGAGATCGACGAGTTCAAGCGGCACCCCCGCTCCCCGACCAGGGCTGCGGTGTCGTCGCGTCGCAAGGTGCTGGTCGTCTCCCATGCGGACGAGGACAACCACTACGGCGGCCAGCTGCAGTTCGGTCCGGACCGCCGCCTCTACATCACGACCGGCGACGGCGGCGGAGCCGGCGATGTCCACGACAACGCCCGCCGGCTCAGCAAGCTGCTCGGCAAGCTCCTGCGCATCGATCCGCGGCAACTCGGCCGCAACAGCTATACCGCTCCCACCGGCAACCCGTACGTAGGCGGACCCGGAAGGGACGAGATCTATGCGTACGGCCTCCGCAATCCGTGGCATTTCTCCTTCGACCGGGCAACCGGCGACATCGCGATCGGCGACGTGGGGCAATCCGCGGTCGAGGAGGTGAACTACCAGGCCCGCCTCGGCGCCAAGGGCGTCAACTTCGGGTGGCCCGAGTACGAGGGCAATGAGGTCCACGATCCCTCGCGACCAGGCCAGGATCCCCACGAGCCTCCCGTGTTCACCTACCCCCACTCGATCTGCAGCCCCGGCTGCGCGGTCACCGGAGGCTATGTGGTCCGCGATCCGGGGCTCAGCTCTCTCTCCGGCCGCTACCTGTATGCCGACTTCTATGTCGGCGACATCCACAGCTTCGTGCCCCGGCTGGGGGGCGCCACGGATGACCGGGACACCGGGCTCCATGTCCCGTACCTGAGCTCCTTCGGCGAGGGGTTCGGAGGCCAGATCTACGTCTCATCCCTCCAGGGACCCGTCTACAAGCTGACTCAGGGAGGCTGAGGCCCAGCCGAGCCCCGCAAGCCGGTCGCTAGGCTTGTTCGGTGCTGGGCCGGCCGCGGACCACGGCGATGCTGCCGCCCGTCGTGGCGTTTGCCATCGCCTCGATCGCGCTCGCCACCGCGCTCGCGGCGGCCGGGTCGGATCCCGCACCCAGCGGCCAGGACGCCCGCGAGCTTCGGGTCGGCGACGGTCGCGGAGGCATCCGCAAGCACAAGATCGGCAACTTCGCGTCGCCCACTTATGTCGCCCACGCCCCGGGAACGCCTCGCTTCCTCTACGTGGTCGAGCAACGGGGCACGATCCGGGTGGTCCACGGCGGCCGGGTCATGGGGCGGCCGTTTCTGGACATCCGTGGGCGTGTGTCGGCCGGGGGTGAGCGCGGGCTCCTGTCGATCGCGTTCGATCCCCGTTACGAGCGCAATCACCTCCTGTACGCGTACTACACCAACGATCGCGGCCACATCCAGATCGACGAGTTCCGCGCCCGCTCCCACACGCGCGCGAGGAAGCGCTCGCGGCGTCGTGTGATCGTGATCCGGCATCCCGGCGCCTCGAACCACAACGGCGGGCAGCTTCAATTCGGGCCCGGCGGGTGGCTGTATGCCGCGACGGGGGATGGAGGCGGAGCCGGGGACCCGCGCGAGAACGCGCAGAACGAGAGCAAGCTGCTCGGCAAGCTCTTGCGGATCAACCCTCACAAGGCGGGCCGGAAGCGCTACCGGGTGCCGCGGGGCAATCCGTTCGTCGGCAGGCCCGGACGCAACGAGATCCTCGCGCTGGGACTGCGAAACCCGTACCGGTTCTCGTTCGACCGCGGCCGGATCCTGGTCGCCGACGTGGGACAGACCCGCTGGGAGGAGGCGAACTTCGAGGGGCGCAAGGCACTCCGGGGCGCGAACTTCGGCTGGGACCACTTCGAGGGCGACCATCGCCTCAACTATCCCGGCGACAACGAGGCGCCTCGTCCGAACCGCCGTTACCGGCGGCCGATCTTCGAGTACCGCCACACCGGATCGAACTGCCTGTCGGCCGGCGGCTGCGCGATCATCGGCGGCTACGTGGTCCGGGCTCGGAATCTCCCCAGCCTGCGCGGCCGCTATCTCTACGCCGACGCCTACAAGGGCAGGCTACGGAGCTTCGTCCCTCACCGGCGCCGCGGCCGCCAGGACCGGGCCCTGGGCGTCCACGTGAACCACCCGAGCTCGTTCGGCGAGGGGGCCCGCGGGCGAATCTACGTCACGTCGCTGAACGGCCCGGTCTACAGGCTCGTCCGCAGGTAGCCGGCAGCTCTCCTCCCACGTCCCAGGGAGCGCGGCCGATCGCCTGCCGAGGAGTAGAGTCCGCTGGCGATGGAGAGCGCCACCGCGAGCGGCACTGAGGCTCGCCCCCGTTCATCGGATGGGGCCACCGGTGCCGACTCGCGCATCGAGGTCCGGCGGCCGGTGGACGGCTCGGTGATCCGCAGCATCGAAGTAACCGAGCCGGAGCGCGTAGCCGACGTGGTGGCCAGAGTCCGCGCAGCGCAGCCGGAGTGGGAGGCGATCGGCTTTGCGGGCCGGCGCCGGTGGATCGAGGGCCTTCGCGACTGGATCCTCGACCACCAGGACGAGCTCGACGACCTCATGCAGGAGGAGAGCGGAAAGGTCCGCGCCGACGCCGCGCTGGAGGCTTTTTACCTCCTCGACGCGATCAACTTCTGGTGCGAGCGCGGCGCGCGCTTCCTCGCCGACGAGACGGTGACCCCGCACGTGCCGTTGCTTCGCACCCGGCGGGCGAAGATCGTCTACCGCCCCTACCCGGTAGCAGGGGTCATCAGCCCCTGGAACTTCCCGCTCATCCTGTCCCTGGGGGACGGGATCCCGGCGCTGGTCGCGGGATGCGCGCTGGTCATCAAGCCATCGGAGTTCACCCCGCTGACGCTGATGGAGCTTGTTCGAGCCTGGAAGGAGGACCTCGGCGCCCCGGACGTGCTGGAGGTCGTAAACGGCCAGGCCGAGACGGGCGGGGCGCTCGTAGATGCCTGCGACTTCATCCAGTTCACGGGATCGGAGCGAACGGGGAAGGTCGTCATGAAGCGCGCCGCCGACACCCTTACCCCGGTGAGCCTCGAGCTGGGTGGCAAGGACCCGATGATCGTCACCCGCGACGCGGACATCGACCGGGCGGCCAACGCCGCCGCGTACGGAGGGCTGCTGAACGCCGGCCAGATCTGCCTCTCGATCGAGCGCGTCTACGTGGAGGAGCCCGTCTACGACGAGTTCGTCGCGCAAGCTCCAGCGCAACGTCGAATCCCTGCGCCAGGGAGCCGACGGCCGTACCTATTCCGCGGAGATCGGCGCGATGACCTCGCCGCGTCAAACCGAGATCGTCGCCGACCACGTCGAGGACGCCCGCAGCAAGGGCGCCCGGATCCTCACCGGCGGCCGGCGCAAGGAGGGGCCGGGCGACTGGTATGAGCCGACGGTGATCGCGGACGCCGACCACTCGATGAAGGTCATGCGCGAGGAGACGTTCGGGCCGGTGGTACCCGTGATGAAGGTTGCGGACAGCGAGGAGGCCATCCGGCTGGCCAACGACACGACCTATGGCCTCGGGGGCGCGGTGTTTGCCGGCGAGGTCGCAGACGGGGAGCAGCTCGCGCGGCGCGTCGAGGCCGGGACGGTGGCGGTCAACGACCTGTACGTGACCAACTACTCGGTCCTGGGGCTGCCGATGGGGGGATGGAAGAACTCCGGGATCGGCTACCGCCACGGTGAGGTCGGGATTCGCAAGTTCTGCCGCTCCGAATCGCTCACCATGCCGCGCCTCCGCCAGCCAAAGCGCGAGCCCACCTGGTTTCCATACAGCCCGCGACAGCGCGGAATCCTCCGGCGGCTGTACCGGCTGCTCAACGCGCGCGGTCTCCGCAACCGGCTCGGCCTCTGATCCCGCTGCCGCGCTGAGGCGGGTCGCGTGGCGACCCGCCGTCCATCCCTGTGGACTACTCGCCGGCCGGGACCAGCTGCTCGCGAAGCTGCTTGGCCGCCTGGACCATGTTCTTCAGGCTCGCCTCGGTTTCCGGCCACGAGCGCGTCTTGAGGCCGCAATCGGGATTGACCCATAGCTGCTCGGGAGGCAGCACGCGGGCGGCCGCCTGCAGGAGCTTGGCCATCTCGTCAGCCGGCGGCACCCGCGGCGAGTGGATGTCGTAGACACCGGGCCCGATCTCCTGGGTGTAGCCGGTGCGCTCCCAGTCGTGAAGCAGTTCCATGCGCGAGCGCGCCGCCTCGATCAACAGCACGTCGGCGTCCATCTGCTGGATCTGTTCCATGATGTCGCCGAAATCCGAGTAGCACATGTGGGTGTGCACCTGGGTCTCGTCCCGCACCACCGCGGTGGCCACCCGGAAGCAGTAGACCGCCCACTGGAGGTACTCGGCCCAGCGGTCGCGACGCAGCGGCAGCCCCTCCCGGATCGCCGGTTCGTCCACCTGGATGACCTTGATCCCCTCGGCTTCCAGGTCCTCGACCTCGTCGCGGATCGCAAGCGCCAGCTGCTCGCAGGTAACGGACAGCGGCTGGTCGTCACGGACGAACGACCACTGAAGCATGGTCACGGGGCCGGTGAGCATTCCCTTCACCGGCCGCTCCGTGAGCGATGAGGCGAAGGCGGTCCAGCCCGTGGTCATCGGAGCCGGACGCGCGACGTCGCCGAACAGGATCGGGGGACGCACGTATCGCGACCCGTAGGACTGCACCCAGCCGTTCTGCGTGAAGACGTATCCATCCATCTGCTCGGCGAAGTACTGGACCATGTCGTTTCGCTCGGGCTCGCCGTGCACCAGCACGTCCAGCCCGATCTCCTCCTGGAAGCGGATCACCCGCTCGACCTCGGAGCGCATGCGCCCGTTGTACTCCGCCTCGTCGATCCGGCCCTGCCGCAGGTCCGTGCGCGCCTGCCGGATCTCGGCGGTCTGCGGGTAGGAGCCGATCGTGGTCGTGGGGAACAGCGGGAGGTCGAGACGGGCACTCTGGGCCTCGCGACGGACCTCGAACGGGCTCGCTCGACGGGCGTCCTCCTCCCCGAGCTCCGCCACCCGCTCGCGAACGGGGGGGTTGCCGGTTCTGGCCGAGATCCGCCGATCCTCCAGCGCGCGGTCGTTCGCGTCCAGCTCACCGGCGATCGCCTCCCGGCCCTCGCCGAGGCCGCGAGCCAAGGTGACGACCTCGCCGACCTTCTGCTTCGCGAACGCCATCCAGGACCGCAGCTCGTCGTCGAGCACGTCGGAGGCCGGCTCGGCATCGAGGTCAAGGGGGGTGTGCTGGAGCGAGCACGAGGTCGACACGACGAGCTCGGCGCAGCGATCGCGCAGGCCGCCGAGCAGGTCGAGGCTGTGCTCGAGCTCGTTGATCCACACGTTGCGGCCGTTGACGATGCCCGCGAACAGCCACTGGTCCTCCAGGCCTTCGTCGGTGGCGATCAGCTCGACGTTCTTCGGGCCACGGTGAAGGTCCAGCCCGATCCCCTCGACCGGGAGGTCCCGGAGCACCCCGTACGCGTCCCCGACGTGGTCGAAATACGTCTTGACGAGGATTCGCGTTCGCTCGTGGACCCTGCACAGTTCCTCGTATGCGAGTCTCAGCGCGTCCAGCTCGCGCTCGGATCGGTTCTCCACGAAACAGGGCTCGTCGAGCTGGACCCAGGTCGCCCCCTGCGCCGCCAGTCGCTCGATCACCTCGCCGTAGACCTCCAGCAGCGGCTCCAGCAGGGTCAGGCGGTCGAAGCCCTCCGGCGTGCCGTCGGCGGCCTTGCCGAGCAGCAGGAACGAGACGGGTCCGACGAGGACGGGGACCGTGTCAATCCCCAGCGCCTCCATGGCCTCGGCGTGTTCGTCGAACGGCTTTGTGGACTGCAGCGAAAAGCTGGTCTCGGGCCCGAGCTCCGGGACGATGTAGTGGTAGTTGGTGTCGAACCACTTCGTCATCTCCATCGCCGTCACGTCCGCGCCGGCGTCCTGGCGGCCGCGGGCCATCGCGAAGTAGGTGTCCAGCCCGACCGGTCCCGAGCCGTGCTCGTAGCGTTCCGGCACCGCGCCCACCAGGGCGATCGCATCGAGCACGTGGTCGTACAGCGAGAAGTCGTTGGACGGGACCAAGTCGACTCCCGCCTCCTGCATGAAGCGCCAGTTCTCGAGCCTGATCCGCTTGGCGGCCTCGAGCAGCTCCGGCTCGGAGACATCTCCGCGCCAGTAGCCCTCGGTCGAGAACTTCAGCTCTCGCTGTGCCCCGATCCGGGGGAAGCCTGCGACGTTCGACAGCGACATCAGCCTGAAACCGTTTCCGTGGCCTCGCCCGGCCGCGGCGAGAGCCGCACCGGCGCCGCGCTCAGGGCGCGCAGGCGCATGTCCGACCAGGTCAGGCCCTCCCGCACCAGCGCGGGAAGCCCGAGGGCGACGGCGGTCGCGATCTCGACCGCCTGCAGGATCACGCCGTAGGCCAACGCGTCCGCGGCGCCAACCCCGAAGCCCGTCGTGAGGACGCTGATCACGGCGAGCTGGAAGACGCCGATGTTCGACGGAGTGGCCGGCACGACG
The DNA here is from genome assembly GCA_963755775.1 of uncultured Actinomycetes bacterium. Classification (GTDB taxonomy): domain Bacteria; phylum Actinomycetota; class Thermoleophilia; order Solirubrobacterales; family 70-9; genus AC-56. Next base: position 8,760 of record CAVWKY010000007.1, read on the forward strand.
GCGGTGACGTTGACCGCGAACAGGACCGCCGCGGCCGCCCCGATCCCAAGGTGTCCGTGGAGGCCCAGCGCCTGGAACAGCGCGGCGCAGGCGAGGAGCTGGACCCCCCAGGCGCCGAGCTGGGTGGCGGCGGCAACCGATCCACGCCGGGGGTCCCGAAACACGCGGAGACCCGTGCGCACACGCAGCAGTGCCCGGCGGGCAGCTCCCACGACGCGGGCCACCCGCCCCGACCCGTTCTGGCGCACGAAGATCGGCGCCAGCACCACCGCCACCAGGAGCACCAGCGGCGCCAGGCTGAACACGAACAGGCGTTGGGAGCTCGAGTGGAAGAGGTCGGTCGACGCGACGATGATCGCCCCGAGCATTGCAAGCGCGAGGATGTTGAGCGCCGTCTGCGAGACCAGCGTGCCCAGCAGGACCGGAAACGTCTCGCGCATGCGCCCGGTGCGCCTGGAGAGCACCATGGCACGCGCCGGCTCTCCGAGCCGCGCGGGCAGGGTGGCGGACATCAGCACTCCGATCATCGTGGCGGAGGTGACGTCGCGGCGCCGCAGGGGGCTGCGCGGGAGCGCCGCACGGGCGATCGCGTACCACGACGCCGCGCGCATCAGCATGGAGGCCATCATCAGTCCGGTCGCGATCAAGACCCAACCCGCGTCGGACCGGACGACGCTCGACACCACGCTCTGGACCCCGATCCGCTGCGCCGCGAGCGCCGTCAGCCCCACGCCGACCACCCCGGCGATGCCGAGGCCGATACGCCTGGCGACCCGGTGCCGGGCCACCGCCTGGGCCGGCGCTGGGTCCGGCGATGGAAGCCGCTTCGGCGGGCGTCGCGCGCTGCCGTCGATCGGCTCCAGCCCGGCACGACGCGCGAACTGCCTGGTGGCCGAGACCGGCGCGGGTGCGCCCTGGACCTCGCGATAGACCTCCTCCACCTCCTGAGCGACCCGGGGCCACGCGTAGCGGGCGGCGGTCTCGCGCGCGGCGCGACCCATCGCGTCACGCCGGGCGGGGTCGAGATAGATCCGCTGGAGCTCCTCCGCGAGGCGCTGGGGATCGGCGGGAGGGACGAGCACCCCATCGGTGCCGTCGGTGACGACGTCGGAGTAGCCGGCAATCGCCGAGGCGACGACGGGGGTGCCGGCCGCGAACGCCTCCGTCAGAACCATGCCGAAGCTCTCGCCAGCCAGCGACGGCGCGCACAGCACGTCGGCCTCGTGCAGTTGGCGCCAGAGCTCATCGCCGTCGACGGAGCCGAGCGCCTCGATGCGCGACTCCACGGCCGGATCGGCGAGATAGCGCTGCACGTCCTCGTCGTCCGCCCCGATCACGGTGAGCCGGGCGGGCGCGTACTCGGCCAGCCCCTCGAACGCCTGCACCAGGACCGGCAGGCCCTTCCGCTCCTCGGGCCTGCCCACGAACAGCACCCTGAACTCGTCCGAGCGCGGCTTTGGGCGAACGGGTGGCGCGTCCACGTCGACCCCGTTCGGGATCACGCGGTACTCGCCGCCGAACCAGCGCCGACCGGTCCAGGCGGCCGCCTCCGAGACGGCGATCCGTGCGTGAAGCTGGTTGAACTTGCGGCGGGCCCCGAGCAGGTTCGCGATCCGGTTCGGCATCGCCTTGGTGGAGTAGGCGTGGAACGTGCCCACCACGGGGGCGCCGGCGAAGGAGCACGCATCCCAGCTCAGCATGGGGGCCGGCGGCTCGTGGACGTGAACGACGTCGAAGCCTCCGTCGAGCAGCTCCCGCCGCATCCTGGTCACCGCGCCGGGGAAGGCCGAGAGGTTGGAGACGGCGCCGTTGGCGCCGATTCCCACGGTGCGGCCGAGCGGGATCAGGTAGTCGGGGGGGCTTCGCCGCTCGGCGTCCGCGCGGTGAAGCGTCCGGCTGAGGCGGTCCGGCGGGTCCCACGGCGCCAGCACGCGGACCTCGTGCCCGCGGTCGATCAGCGCCTCCGCCAGCGCCTCGACGTGGCGGTTGACCCCGCCCGCATAGGTCCACGAGTACGGGGTCACGATCGCGATTCGAAGCGCCTCGCTGCCTGTGGCGCTCGAGTCCTCGGGTTTGACGGTATGCCTGCTACGTACGGGCAATTGGGGGCCCCGTGAGGGGTCGCGGGAAAGCGGGCTTACGCCGGTCGTGATCGATGGAACGCCAGCCTGATCGGGACGACAGCGGCGACCGTCCAGGTTAGCGGACGCGCTCCCGGCTGTCAGGAAAGTCCGGGCTTTTCGCGGCCGTGGCCCAGGCGAGCCCAGCCGTGACGGCGACGAGCGCCGTACCGATCAAGAGGAACAGCGCCCCCGAGTCGTTAGCCAGCGCCCCGGCCAGCGTGGCGGCGCCCGCGCCGAGGAACCCGGCCCACGCCGCGCGCCGGCTCCCGAACCAGGCCTCGATTCGGCGTCGCTGCCAGATCCCGGCCACGATCGCCAGTGTGGCCGCCCACAGCATCGGTGTCCCCGCGTAGCGGTCGAAGTTGGCGGCCGACAGCCGAAGCCGGCGCTCGGCAACGTCGCTCAGCTCGTCGAGCCCGCCGGCCTGCAGGACCGAGCGGGAAAGATGCGCGTCGCCGCCCAGCGCCAGGTCGACCCCCGCGAGCGCCGCAAGCGCGGCGATCGGGAGCGCGACCAGCAGCAGCAGGCGCCGCCTCGGCCCTCCCAGGCAGGCTGCGACCGCCACGGCGATCCCGATCGGGATCGCGATCGCCGCGCCGACGTCGGCGCCGAAGCTCCCAGGCGCGAACGCCGCCACCGCGGCCAGGCCGGCGAGCGCGAACGCAATCGCGGCGCGAGGTGGCGGGACCCGGGGCGCCCAGGCGGCCAGCGCGGCGCCGGTGGCGATTGGGACCAGTGCCGAGACCGTCGCTTCGAGCTCGTTGCCGATCCCGAAGAAGCGCACGCCGCCCACGGGGTTCGGCCCCATCAGCGAGAGCTCCGTGAGACCCGAGCCGGCGATCACGTCGGCCGCGTAGGCGACCACCGTCACGGCGCCGGCGATCGCCAGCGCCCCCCAGGCCGGAACCAGGCGCAGGGTCGCGAGCGCCAGCGCGGGGGCGCCGAGTCCAGCGATCAGCCACTCGGCGAGCGTGCTCGGCTCGAGGCCGGCGGTGAGCAGGAGCACGGCGGGCAGGTAGGCCAGCGCCACCGCCAGTGGTGGCAAGGCCGTCCGAAGCCCACCGGCCCCGAAGGCGACCGCGGCGAGGACCGCCAGGCCCGCCCAGATCGCGAGCGTGGCGCCGATCACCGTTCCGCGTCGCGGGCCGATCACCGCCAGGCGGTTGGCGAGCCCAGCCACGTGGGAGTGGTCCACCGCCCCGTCGGAGTGGATCGGCTCGCCCGAGACCTCGTCGGGGACCGGGCGGTCAAGGCGATCGAGGATCGTGGGGGCGATGTCGGTGGAGAGGACGAACCCGCGCATGCGGGTCGAGTCCGAGGTCAGGGTCCCGCGAAGGCCGGGCCCTGCGGCGCCGATCGCGAGGCCGTGGTTCGAGTCGGGCGGGGGGCGCTCGAGCGCGATTGCCAGGTCGCCTCCGCGCAGGCGGTCCACGAGGGCGCTCAGGCTCCCCAGGTCGAGCGCCTTGACGACCACACGCGGGCAGGGGCGCCGGCCGCACGAGCCGCGGCGGATCGCGCCAGCTTCGTCCACCAGGATCACGCCGCTGCGGCCGGTCGGCGGATCGGCTCGGAGGGCGGCGTTCGCCCGGGTCAAGCCCATCCCGAGGATGCCCGGGCGTAGATCGGCGGGCGCGCCCGCCGCGCGATCGCGGACCTGCCGCCAGACGTCCGCCGGCACACGCGGTGGCAGGAGGTCGAAGCCGGGGTCCAACCGAACGGGCGGCAGCGGCTCCTCGTAGAGGGAGGGATTGATCCGCGCCCCCTGCCCGATGTCGATGAAGGTCTGCGCCGGCGGCACCTCGCCGATCCCGGCGCTCAGCAGCCCAATCCCCATGCCCACTCCCGCGAGCTGGGCTGGCGTCGTGCCACTCGGCACGATGGCGATCGTGATCCGAGTCGAGTCATCACCGTGGGGGCGGGTGGGTGTGGCGGCGTGGGCTTCTCCAATTGCCGTGACACGCGTGTCATGGCCACTGGCGCGGGCCCATGCGGCAGTCCCGCCCGTGCCCATGAGAAGGCCGGGACCGGCAAGCACTACCATCGCCGCCATGGCCGATCGCGATCGAACGTTCGCCAAGTTCACCTTCTTCAAGCTCGATCCCGCATGGCAGCGCCGGGACCCGCAGGCGCGCGCGGAGGATAAACGGGAGTTCCTTGCCGCCTGCGAGGATTTCGCCCAGGACCGATCGCTAAGGGCCTATTCGACCGTGGGAACCCGCGGCGACACCGATCTCCTGCTGCTGACGCAGAGCCCGGTGCTCGAGGACGTCCACACCTTCCACGTGGTCCTGGCCCAAAGCGGGTTGGCGAAGTGGATGTCCATCCCCCACTCCTATCTCGCGATGACCAAGCGGTCTCCCTACTCCGAATCCGAGGCCCGTCCCGAGATCTGCACGTCGGAGCGCCGCTACCTGTTCGTGTACCCGTTCGAGAAGAAGCGCGACTGGTACCGGCTGGGGCCCTCGGAGCGGCAGCGGATCATGGACGGCCACATCGCGGTCGGCCGCCGCTACCCGGAGATCACCATCAATACCGCGTACTCGTTCGGCCTCGACGACCAGGAGTTCGTGGTCAGCTTCGAGGCCGACGAACCCGGACAGTTCCTCGACCTGGTGCAGGAGCTCCGCGGCACGGAGTCGAGCTCGTACACGTTGCGGGACACCCCGATCTTCACCTGCGTCGCGATGTCGGTTGGCAGGGCCCTGGACGCGTTGGACGGAGCCGCCACCACGCGGGGCGCCGTGGCCGCGCTTTCCTAGTGGCCGCGCTCACGGCGTAGTCTTCCCGGCCTCATGAGCGAGCAACCCGGCACGACGGGTACCCCCCTGCGCGTGGCGATCGTCGGCTCCGGGCCGGCGGGGTTCTACGCGGCCGAGCACCTGCTGAAGCAGGAACGCGCCGTGGTCGAGGTGGACGTCTTCGACCGCCTGCCCACCCCGTTCGGCCTCGTGCGCGCCGGCGTGGCCCCGGACCACCCGAAGATCAAGTCAGTGATCCGCGTCTACGAGAAGACGGCCGCCCGCGACGGGTTTCGCTTTTTCGGCAACGTCGAAGTCGGGCGGCACGTGAGCGCCGCCGAGCTCGCCGAGCGTTACCACGCCGTGATCCATGCCTTTGGCTCCCCGACCGACCGCCACCTCGGCATTCCGGGCGAGGACCTCCTCGGCAGCCACGCGGCCACGGCCTTCGTCGCCTGGTACAACGCTCACCCCGACTTCGCCGAGCACGAGTTCGACCTCTCGTGCGAGCGAGCCGTCGTGATCGGCAACGGGAACGTCGCCACCGACCTCGCCCGCATGCTCGCCCTCACCCGCGAGGAGCTCGAAACGACGGATACCGCCGACCACGCGATCGAGGCGCTGGGGGTCAGCCAGATCCGGGAGATCGTGGTCCTGGGCCGCCGGGGCCCCGCGCAGGCCGCGTTCACCAACCCCGAGCTGCGCGAGCTGGGCGAGGTGCGCGACGCGGACATCGACGTTGACCCCGGCGAGGTCGAGCTCGACGAGCTCAGCCGGGAATATCTCGCCTCCGATGAGGCGGACATCACGACCCGCAAGAACGTCGAGATCTTCACCGAGCTCTCCCAGCGCCAACCGCAGGGAAAGCGAAGGCGGATCGTGCTGCGATTCCTTCGCTCCCCAATCGAGATTCAGGGGGACGGGAAGGTCGAGCGGCTGATCGTCGGGCGCAACGAGCTCCACCGCGACGAGGCGGGCGCGATTCGCCCCCGCGACACGGGGAAGCGCGAGACGATCGAGTGCGGGCTCGTGTTTCGCTCGATCGGCTACAAGGGGGTCGCGATGGACGGGGTGCCTTTCGACGAGCGCCGCGGCGTGATCCCCAACGATGGTGGGAAGGTCGTCGATCCGCAGACGGGGGAGCAGGTGACGGGGCAGTACGCGGTCGGCTGGATCAAGCGCGGCCCGTCCGGGGTGATCGGCACGAACAAGAAGGACGCTCAGGAGACCATAGATGGCCTGCTGGCCGACCTCGACGCCAGCCGCCTGCGCTCCCATGCCGTGGATGGGACCGCGGTCGAGAGCTGGCTCGCAGAGCGCGTGCCGGAGCACGTGACCTACGCGGGCTGGACGGCGATCGACCGCGCCGAATGCGAGCGCGGTAAGCCGCTCGGCCGCCCACGAGTGAAGTTCTGCCGCGTCGAAGAGATGCTCGAAGTCGCCCGGAGCGGCGACCCCGTGGCCGGCTGATGCGGGATCAGCTTGGACTCAGATCCCCACCGCGTCCTTCCATGCTCGGCTAGCGGATGGCCGACCTGGTGGAGGTCAAGCGCATGATCGAGGAGGCGCTGCCGGGGGCGCAGGTCGAGGTGATCGACGAGACCGGCTCCGGAGACCATCTGAGAGCGACCGTGCGCGCCCCGCAGTTCGCCGGCAAGAGCAGGATCGACCAGCACCGCCTCGTGCGCGGGGCGGTTCAACCGCGCATGGACGACGGATCCATCCACGCGCTGTCGATCAAGACGGAGTCGGTCTAGACCGGCGCCCCAACTCGCTAAGGTGCGGGCATGCCTGCGAATCCGGAGCTGAAGCAAAAGGTCGAGGAGCTCCTTGGGTCCAACCAGGTGCTCCTGTTCATGAAGGGCACCCCCGAGATGCCGCGGTGCGGGTTCTCGATGCGAGTGGTGGGAGTGCTGGAGCAGCTCGGGGTCGAGTACGGCGCCGTCGACGTCCTGCCCCTCCTCGATCCGCTGCGCGAGGTGACAGGAGAGCTCGCCGATTGGCGCACCTTCCCGCAGCTCTACGTCAAGGGCGAGCTGGTGGGCGGCTCTGACATCGTCGAGGAGATGTTCGAATCCGGCGAGCTGGCCGAGCTGGTCGGCGCCGAGCAGCCAAAGGACGCCGAGCCCGCGCCTCAAGCCCCCGCGGACCCGCACCAAAGCCCGCCGATGCAGATCGGCTGATCGGCTTCCTGCGCCTGCGGGTCGGGGGCTCGGAGCGCCGGGTCTAGACGGTCGCGGCGCCCTCGGCCGCGTCCTCACGGACCTGGAAGGAGGAGCCGCAGCCGCAGGCGGCGACCACGTTCGGGTTGTTGACCACGAACCCGGCTCCCTGGAGGCCGTCCACGTAGTCCACCTGGGAGCCGAACACGAACTGCATGCTGACCTTGTCGACGACCACCGCGACGCCCTGGTGCGCGAAGACGTGGTCGTCGGCCTTGGCCTCGTCCAGCGCCAGCGCGTACTGGAAGCCCGAGCATCCGCCGCCGCGGACGGCGACGCGCAGCGCCTGCTCCTCGGCGTTCCCGTTGGTCGCCAGCAGCTCCTTGACCTTGCCGGCAGCCTTGTCGGTCAGCTCGACTGCTTCTTGCGGGGTCTCCATCGCCTCAAATTCTATCGGCCGGCATCACGGCACCCAAATCAGCCCTTTTCAACCGGCCGTTTCGGGCTCGCCGGCCGCGTTCCTGCGGTGCTTCCACTCCAGGTACTCGATGATCCGCTTCGAGTCGTGGACGATCTCGTCGCCGTCCACCAGCACCGGCACGCGTTTTTGTCCCGTCAGCTCGTCGATCTCAGGCCTGCCAGCGCGCCGATAGGGGACGCGCTTCGTCTCGTGGTCAAGCCCCAGCTTGGCGAGCCTTCGCGCCACCGCTCCGCAGGGACACAGCACGTTGGTGGGGGTGGGACAGCGGTAGAGGACGATTCGGTCCGCATTCACTCCCCGAGCACCCGCCCTCCCAGCCGCAGCAGCGGGCCCAGCGCGGCGAGCGCCGCCTCGGCAGGCCGGCGAGCGGTCTCGACCCGGTCGCCGAGCTGCTCCATCTGCCATCGCACGGCGTCCTCCAACGTCTCCTCGTGAGGCCGGGGCGCGAACCCCAGCTCCCTACGGGCCTTGGTGTTCCGGTAGGTCCACCACAGGGTCGCGGAGCGGACCTCTTCGGGCGACACGGGCAACTGCACGCCGGCGCGGATCATCATCTCAACGGCGAGCGCAGTCGGACGCCCGGGGAGCTTCACGGGCAGCTGCTCTCGCCCAGAGAGCCGCGCGAAGTCGGCGAATAGCCGGTCGAACGTGAAGTTCCGGCCGGAGAGGATGTAGCGCTCGCCAACTTCGCCCTTCTCGTCGGCCAGCAGGTGCCCGCGGGCGACGTCCCGGACGTCGACGATGTTGATCCCCCCGTCGACGTACACCGGTATGCGGCCCAGCAGGAACCGCCGCACGAGCCCCATCGAGGTCCCCTTCGGATCGTCCGGCCCCAGCACGAACGAGGGGTTGACGATCACCACCGGCAGCCCGTGCGCACCCAGCCGGAGCGCTTCGACCTCGGCCTCGTGCTTGGAGTTGGCGTAGGCGATCCCCAAGTGCCCAGCCCGGAACGGTTGGCTCTCGTCGGCAGTCCCGCGCGCCCTTGCCGGCCCGACGGCGGCGACCGAAGACGTGTGGACCACCCGCTCCACCCCGGCCGCGAGTGCCTCCTCCATCACAACCCGAGTGCCCTTCACGTTCAGCTCGAAGACGGCGTCCCGGCTGCCCGAGCGCATCGAGGTCGTGCCGGCGAGGTGAAAAACTCGCTGCACTCCGTCCAGCGCCTTGCGCACCGACCGCCGGTCCGTGACGTCGCCCCCGGCGCGCTCGAACTCGATCTCGGACAGGTGATCCACGGTGGACCCCCGGCGTACGAGCAGCCGAACATCGTCGCCGCGCTTGGCGAGCACCCGGACCACGTGCGAGCCCAGGAAACCGGTGCCTCCAGTGACAAGGGTCTTGGTCACGGGCAACCGTGATAGTAGAGCCGTGATACAAGGGGCCCAATGAGCCCCGGGGCGCCCACGGCAGTAGTCACCGACACCACGGCCTATCTGCCGGACGAGCTGGTCGCCGAGCGCGACATCCACCGGGTCAGCCTCTACGTGTCGCTCGAGGGAGAGCAGCGACCGGAGACGGAGATCCCGGCCGAGGAATACGCCGCTTTCTATGAGCGCCTGCGCCGAAGCGCGGATGGGGCCACCACCTCCCAACCCTCCGTTGGAGACTTCGCGGCCGTCTACGAGCCGTTGCTGGCGCAGGGGCGAGAGATCGTCTCCGTCCACCTGTCAGCCGGTATCTCGGGAACCTGCGAGTCGGCCCAGCAGGCTCGTCAGCGCCTGATGGATGACGGCCGGGGAGGCGAGCGGATCCGCGTGTACGACAGCCGCACCGGAGCCGGCGGCCAGGGGCTCGTCGCGTTGGCGGCGGCCGGCGCCGCCCGGGCCGGCGCCGACGGCGCGGAAACGCTGGCGGCGGCCGAACGCTGCCGCGACGCCCTGGAGATGTGGTTCGCGATCGACACGCTGGAGTACCTGCGCAAGGGCGGCCGGATCGGGGCGGCGCAGGCGTGGCTCGGCTCGGCCCTTCAGATCAAGCCGATCCTCACCCTGGGCGAGGAGATCACCCCGGTCGAGCGGGTGCGCACGCGTCGGCGCGCCTTCGAGCGGCTGGCTGAGTACGCCCGCCGCCGCCACGCCGACGGGGCGGAGGGGTGGGTCGTCCAACACATCCAAAACCACGAAACCGCCCGGCGCCTGGTCGAACAGTGCCGCGACATCTTCGGCTCCGAGCCCGTGTTCGTGTCCGAGGTCGGCCCCGTGATCGGCGCCCACGTTGGCCCCGGGTTGGTCGGCGTGGGAGCTGTGCCCACCGCACTGCTCGGGTGAGGCGCGACTCAGCCGGCTTCGGCCGCTGCCTCGTCCGGCCGGGCGGAGGGCTTCTGCTCGCGCCAAAAACGCCAGTAGTCGCGAATTACGGCCTGGACTGCCGCGGCCGCCGGAATCGCGATCAGGGCCCCGAGCACGCCGAGTAGCGCGGCTCCGATCAGGATCGCCACGATGACGACCAGGGGGTGGAGCTGGACCGCTCGCCCGTACACGTACGGCTGGATCAGGTTGTTCTCGATCTGCTGATAGAGGATCAGCACCGCCACCCAGACGATTAGGCCAACTGGGAAGTACGTGAACGCCACCACGATCCCGACCAGGATCCCGCCAAGCGTCGCCCCGACGAGCGGGATCAGGTCGAAGAAGCCGAACAGGATCGCCAGCGGGGTGGCGAAGGGCACCCCGAGGAGCCGGAGGGTTACGTAGGTGACCAGGCCGGCCAGCACGCTGATCACCAAGTTGCCGAACACGTAGCCGGCGACCGCGTCGGAGGTGTCGTCGGCGATCCGTCGCACTCGGCGCGCCCGCTCGGGAGGTAACTGCCGGTAGAAGAACTCGAGCATCCCGCGCCCGTCCTTGACCAGGAAGAAGGTGATCACCAGGATCGAAAACAGCTGCACGAAGCGCGTGAAGACGCCGACGGTGACGTCCCGCAGGGTTCCGGCGGCATCGCCGAGCTTGGTGGGGAGCTCCTCTGCCTGCTGGGTGAGCTTCTCGGTGATCTGGTAGCGGTCGTCGTAGTCCCGAAAGGTCTCGTTGTTGCGCAGGTCCTCGGCGTAGCCCGGGAGGTCGCCCGAGAGGTCCTCCACCCCGTTCACCAGCGGAGGCACGATCAGCAAGCCGATTCCGAAGATGCTGGCCGCGATGCCCAGGTACACGATCAAGATCGCCGCCCAGCGGGGAACGCTTCGGCGGTCGAGCCAGTTGACCGCCGGGGCGATCGCCACCGCGAAGAAGACGGCGATCAAAAAGAGGCCGATGACGTCGCGGATCAGGTAGGCGAGGTAGAGCGCCCCAGCCACCGCCGCCGCGACCAGGACGACCTTCGCCACGGCACGGGCCGACAGCTCGGCATGGTCCATCGCGGCGCCAGGCTAGGCCCGGGCCCGGACGCGGACCGTCAGCGCCTGCGCAGCGCGAGCAGGCCGCCGACCGCGAAGCCGACCACCGCGGCTCCGATCACGAGCTCCCGGCGATGCTCGCGGACCTGGCGGCGCCAGTCCGTGAGCTCCGTCACCCTGCCGCGGAGAGCCTCCACCGAGCGCGACAGCTCGCCTCGCTGGCGCTCGATGTCGGTACGGATCTGCGACGAGGTGCGCCCCGGCGCCCCCGGAGCGGAACGGGCTACCGGCTCGCCGGCCCCGCTGACGTAGATGTCCGTGCTGCCGTTCACCGGCTCCCCGCCTCCAGCGTCTCCTTGGTGCGCCGGGCCTCCTCGATCGCCAGGTCCGGGGTCGGCGGGGCGCCGGCTTGCATCGAGCGGTAGGCGAAGAGCCCCACCCCCGCTGCGACGACGAACCAGAACACCGCCTCGACCATGAACCCGACCCACACGTTGTCCTCGAAGAACAGGTCGTTCAGCAGCCAGGCGATCCCGTGCATGAGCATCGCCAGCCCCATCAGTACGAAGACGCCGGCGGCGATCCCGGCCACTCCGCCCTGCACGAGCTTCGAGACCTTCTCGCGGACCTCGGTCTTGGCGAGCTCGATCTCCTCGCGGATCAGGATCGAGACCCGCTCCGAGACGTCGAGAACGAGCTTCCCGACCGACCTGTCGTCACGGGGCGGAAGTCCGGTGTCTTGAGTCCCGTCGGGCGTCATCTCACTCGGGGGGGTCCTCCTTGAAGACGCGCATCCAGACCACGGCGGCTGCCCGGTTCGCCAGCACGCTGGCGAGGGCCCCGGCGGCGGCCAGGAGCCCCGTCCACATCAGTCTTCGCAGGATCTCATTGTCCATCGTTAGCTCGCGGCGGAGTAAATCAGCTTGCCTTCCGGCCGGTCCCGGCGCCCATCGGCGGCGGTGGAGGCGTCCTCGCTCCCGTACCCGGCCCACCGCTCGAAGAAACCCCGGGCGACGGCGTAGAACCATGCCCCGTCCACCGCGTCGATCCCTCCATGGCCGCCGCCCGGGAGCACCCATACCCGCACGCGCTCGTTTCCCGCGGCCGCCTGCTCGAGCATCCGCGCGTGCTCGACCGGGATCACCTGGTCGTCTTCCGGATGCAGGACGAGCACGGGCACCCGAGCGGAGCTGATCCACTCCTTGGCCGAAGCCCGGCGCCACAGCTCCTGGGGCTCCACTCCGTAGTAGGGAGCGGAGATCCGCTCGATCGGGTCCATGAAGTCGTCGATCCCCGCCCAGCGGGCCCCCCGGGTGCGCGAGGTCAGCATCGCCCAGAAGCCGAGGTTGATCAGGTAGGCGGGGTGAGATGGGGGCACGCGGCGCGACAGTCGCCTGGCCATCGCCCTGACGTCCGCCGGAGGTGAAATCGCCAGGATGCCGCCGTCGAGGCCCTCCTCCGCGCCCTGCGGGTGACACGCACCGAGGACCGCCGAGCCGCCCAGCGAGATCCCCAGCGCCCCCACCGTGGTGGCGCCGAGCTGCTTCAGGTAGCGCCCCGCTGCGATCACGTCCTCGCCCTCCTTCCACCCGACCGTGGTCGGCGCCTGGCTGGTGAGGTTGGTGAGGCCGAAGCTCCGCAGGTCGAGGGCCAGCACGTTGAATCCCCACTCGAAGTACGCGCGAACCGCGATCTCCCGCACGTAGTCGAAGCGGCGCGAGGAGAACAGCCCGTGGACCACGATCAGGCCCGGCCTTCCCGGAGCATCCTGGAGGCCGACGGTCGCAGCGATGGGCTCGTGGTCGGCGCCCTCCAACACATGGTCCGAGAACTGGGCCGGGTAGGAGTAGCCGACGTTGGCGGCCTCGCGATGCTGGGCGAGCACGAAGCTCGAGATGTCTGCCAATCCCTTGCGCACCAGGGCGGCGTCGGAGCGGCGCAGACGGTGGGGGATCGACTCCAGGTCAGCCATCAGGGCGTCCATGGACCGTTCCCGCGGCTGCGCGACTGGGAGCGTTCCGGGCTCTCCGTCGAGCCGGGCCAGCGCGCGCCGCAGCGGATCGCTGAGTCTCTGGCCCACGAGCCACCCGGGGAGACCGACCGCACCGATGGCGAGGTTCAGCAGCTTCGCCGTGCCGTGCAGCACGCGGTCCGAGCGGCGGGAGGTGGCAAGTGACTCCCACATCGGCGGGGCCTCAGGAGGGCCCGGCGGCGGTCATTTTCCGCGCGCCTCGAGACCGCCGCAGATCGTCTCGACCACCATCTCGCGGGCTCGGTCGAACGCGGCGTCGTCGCCGGGAATCAGATCGAACACCCAGCCCGAGAGCAGCTGCTCGATCGCCCCGTAGAACCACATCGAAGCGAATTCGGGATCGACGTCCTTTCGGAAGTCCCCGGTTTGCTGGGCGTCGGCGACGATCTTGGCGATCATGTCGTAGGCGCGGCGGATCTCCGGCAGATGAGTGCGGCCGAACGAGTTCGCTGCCCTCGTCACCTCGACCACGATCACCTTCATCAGGTCGGGCTCGTGGCGATAGGAGTCGATGATGAAGCCGGCCACGGCGTCGAGCTTCTCGCGCGCCCCGATCTCCTGGCCGTCCACCTCCTCGATCGCGCTCAAGAGCAGCGACCAACGCTCGGTGAACAGCTCGTTCAGGACCTGGTCCTTGGACTTGAAGTAGTGGTACACGAGCCCATAGGCCACGCCGGCCTCGTGGGCGATGTCGGACACGCGGCAGGCGTGGAAGCCCTGCCGGGCGAAGACGTGGATCGCCGCGTCCAGGATCTGGCGGCGCTTGTCGACCGGCGGCGCCTTGGCGTCCATCGCGGCCACGGTTAGACGTGGGCCTCCCGGGGCCACTCGTACGACTCCGGTCGGCGGTTGGCGAGCGACGGGAGCCTGGCACGGACGCGGTCCTGAAGCTCGAAGTCGAGGTCCGCCGTCACGAAGCACTCCTCGTCAGGTGCCTGGGCCAGTACCACGCCCCACGGGTCGACGATCGCGGAGCGGCCGTAGGAGCGGTAGTGCGGCGGCGCCTCTCCGATCTGGTTGGCGGCGACGACGAACGCCTGGTTCTCGATCGCCCGGGCGCGCAGGAGCACCTCCCAGTGGTCCTTCCCGGTGTCGAGGGTGAACGCCGACGGCACGGAGAACACCCTTGCGCCGCGGACAGCGAGGATCCGGTAGAGCTCCGGAAACCGCAGGTCGTAGCAGACCGTCAGCCCCAGGTTCACCCCGTCGAGGGCACCGCCCAGGGCCGCGGTGACGGCCTCCTCACCCGGCGCCTCCTGGTCGGACTCGCGGTAGGCGACGCCGCCGACGTCCACGTCGAACATGTGCATCTTGCGATAGCGGGCCTCGAGCTCGCCGTCAGGACCGATGAGGGTCGAGGTGTTGAAGGCCTTCTCGTGCCCCTCGGCCGCTCGGCGATGCTTCCGGCCACCAGGTGTATCCCCAGCTCGCGGGCCCAAGCGCGCGCGGCCGAGATCGCCGGCCCGTCGAGCGGCTCGGCGCCCTCCCGGATGGCCGTCGAGTCGCCGAGGAGGTTCCACTTCTCGGGCAGCACGGCGAGCTCGGCGCCGTCGGCCGCGGCCGCACGCACCAGCCGCTCGGCGGCCTCGATGTTGCGGGCCTTGTCGCCCGTCGAGTTCAGCTGTATGGCGGCGGCGCGCATCTCCCCCAGGCCGATTGACTCACCGGTCAACTCGAGGAGTATAGGTTCGGCCCGGGTCGCCCACTCGAGGCGCCGCAGCTTCGATGGGAGGCCCGGTCCGAAGCGGCTCGTGAGCGGCCCGCAAGAGTGGGAAGCGCACTGTCGATGTTGCGACCAGGGTGAGATCCGCCCCCTACGGCGGGGCCGATCCCTCGGGCTTGCGGCCCGCCCTGTGGCGCTCGAGCTCGGCGACGAGCGATTTCGTGTGCAAGGCGGCGATCAGGTCGTTCAGGGGACCGGTGCCCGCCTCGATTATCTCCAGGGCTCGGTCGGGGCTCAGGTCCCCAGCAAGGCGCCGGGTCAGCACGTCGACCTCCTCGGCGACCAGCGGCTCCAGCGCCCGCTTGTAGCGCAGCGTGTCGTAGACCGTGAATCCGAGCCGCTCGTCGTAGCCGCCGGCGCGAAAGCGGCTGATCGCCTCGACGATCCGCACGTCGGACGGGGAGTAGCCGCGGTGATCCGGCGTCAAGACGCCGAGCTCGGCCAAACGGTCGAGGACCTCCTTGGGCACCTCGTAGCGGTCTCGAACCTCCTGCGCCGGGATCCGCTCGCGCTCGCCCGCCAGCGCCCGCTCGAGGATGCGGTCCTCGAGCTCGATCATCGCCCGCAGCCGTTCCGGCTCCACCTCGTCGCCCTCGAAAAGGTCGCGGATCACCCGCAGCGGCATGAACCGCTCCTCCTGGAGCTGCTTGATCAGCCGAATCCGGTCCACGAACTCCGGCGGGTAGTACGCCATGTTGCGGCTCGTCTTGACCGGATCCGGCAGCAGGCCCTCCCGGAGGTAGTGGCGGATCGTCGCCACGGGGACGCCGGATCGCTCGGCGAGCTCGGAGATCTTCAGCAGCTCCTTGGCCGGGGCGCTCATCGCAGAAACGGCTCCTCCTCCACGGCCTGGCTCGCCCCGAGCGCGGACCCTTGGTGGATCAGAGCCGCGACCTCGTCCGGCTCGAACCCCGCCTCGCCCAGCACCTCCTCGGTGTGCTCGCCGAGGGCGGGAGCCGGACGGGCGTCGTCGGCCGGCGTTCGCGAGAGCTTCAGCGGCTGGCCGAGGAGGCGGACGTCGCCGATCCGCGGCTGCTCGACGGTGACTAGCATGTCCCGCGCCCGAACGAGCTCGGAGTCGAGCGCCTCGTCGAGGTCCAAAACCGGCTCGATCATCGCGTCGTGGCGATCGTTGAAGGCCCGCCACTCCTCCCGCGTCCGAGACCGGAAGACCTCGGCTGTCTGGTGCCAGGTCTCCGAGCCGGGGCGCTCGAACTGCCTCTCGATCAGGTCGGGGCGCCCGACGCCGTTGCAGAAGGCTGCCCAGAACTTTGGCTCCAGGGCGCCGCAGGTCACCCATCCGTCCGCCGCCTCGTACGGGTAGTAGCAGACGAGTCCGCCGTTGAGCTGTCCCTCGCCCCGACGCGGCACCTGCCCGTCGCAGAAATAGGCCGCGGCCACCATCGACAGCCAGGAGAGCGCCCCGTCGGTCATCGAGACGTCAACGAGCTGCCCCTCGCCGGAGCGCTCGCGCTCCCACAGCGCCGCCATCACACCGAAGGCGGCCATCAGGGCGCCGCCACCGATGTCGGCGATCTGCCCAGCCGGCTGGATCGGCCGCCCGTCGGGCTCTCCGGTCAGGCCCAGCAACCCGATCAGGCCGAGATAGTTCATGTCGTGCCCTGCACGGCTCATGTTGGGGCCGCTCTGCCCGTAGCCCGTGATCGCGCAGTACACGATCCGCGGGTTGATCCGCCGCAGGTCGTCGTAGCCGACCCCGAGCCGGTCGAGGACCCCCGGCCGAAAGCTCTCGAGCACCACGTCGTATCGGGGGACCAGCCGCAGGAACGCGTCGCGCCCGGCCTCCGACTTGAGGTCGAGGCGGATCGAGCGCTTGCCACGGTTCAGCGCCAGGTACAGAGCGGAGCGGGTGCCCAGGGCCTGCTCGGCGTCGGAGCCGTAGTACGGCGGGGCCCAACGCACGTAGTCGCCGCCCCCGGTGTCCTCGACCTTCACCACGTCGGCCCCGAGGTCGGCCAGGAGCAGGGAGCAGAACCCGCCCGGAAGCAGCCGCGTCAGGTCCAGGACCCGTACGCCGCTGAGCGGTCGCTCGCTCACTCCTGCGACGCCTCGGAGGCCTCGATCGGATGCGAGAGCATCTCGCGGCGGGTGGGCTTGTCGCGCCCGGGGACGCCGAGCATCTCTCGAGCCTCGGCGACCGTGGCGGGCCGGCGGCCGACGTCCTCGGCCATCTGCCTCGCCTTGGCGATCAGCTCTCCGTTCGACCGGGCCATCTCGCCGTCCGGGAGGTAGAAGTTGTCCTCGAGCCCGGCGCGTACGTTGCCGCCCAGGGCCAGCGCCGCACCGATCAGCCGCCACTGGTCTCGCGAGATCCCGATCACCTGCCAGTTGTTCGGCCCCTCGCCGCCGCCCGGGATCTGGTCCGCCATCAGCGCCACGTTCTTCGCGTTCGGCCGGATGCCGCCGTTGACTCCGATCACCAACGACACGTTCAGGGGCTCGGAGAGCAGGCCCATGTCGATCAACGGGTCCAGATTGGCGACGTGGCCGGCGTCGAAGCACTCGTGCTCCGGCCGGATCCCCAACTCGCGCATGGCGGTGAGGAACTCCGTGATCGTGTCGAAGGAGTTCTCGAACACCGCCTTGAACACGAACTCCTTGCGCCGCTTTGAGTACTTGGCGTAGTTCATCGAGCTCATGTTCAGCGCGGCGACGTCGGGACGCAGCTCCCGCAGGTACTCGATCCGCTTCTCGATCGGCACCCCGATCGCCCCGGTCGAGTAGTTGACGATCACGTCGTCCACCTCGCCGCGGATCGCCTCGGTGATCGCCCGAAAGTCCTCGACCTCATAGGACGGGACCCCGTCCGGAGTGCGGGCGTGGATGTGGATCTGGACCCCGCCCTCGTCCACGATCCGGCGGGCCTCGGCCGCGTACTCCTCCGGCGTGTATGGGATCGCCGGGCACTGATCGCGGTTCGCGACGGCGCCCGAGATCGAGCAGCTGAGGATCACGGGGTCCTCGAAGCGGCTCATCGGGGTACCCGCCCAGTGGCCATTGGCGCATTTCTCGTCCCATGGCCGAGGAACGCGCCAACCCGGGCACCGATCGCGCCGATGGACGGGTTCTTGCCGGTATGCGGCACTAACCCGTCCAATGCGCCGGCAACCCCCGCGGAACGGCCTCCCCCACTTGCCCGTCCTCCGTCCGCGGCGTCGAGAACCTCGTCGAGTCGTCCTCCCCTACGTGCCCGCCGTTTTTCGAGGCTCGCAAACCTCACACCGGCATCACCCCGTGCTTGCGCCAGGGACGCTCGACACGCTTGTCGCGGGCGATGCGCAGGCCACGGATGATCGTCGGGCGGGTCTCGCGCGGGTCGATGACGTCGTCGATGACGTCGTTTCGCGCCGCGATGTAGGGGTCGATCGACTTCTTGACCTGGGCCAGCATCTCGGCGCGCGTCCCGTCCGGGTCGTCCGAGGCCTCGATCGCGGACCGACCGATGATGTTCACCGCCCCCTCCGGCCCCATCACCGAGATCTCGGCGGTCGGCCAGGCCGCGATCAGGTCCGGCTCGTACGCCTTGCCGCACATCACGTAGTACCCCGCCCCATAGGCCTTGCGGACCACGACCGTGATCTTCGGCACCGTGGCCCGCGAGACCGCGTAGAGCATCTTTGCGCCGTGGCGGATGATCCCAGCGTGCTCGACCTTCGAGCCCACCATGAATCCGGGGACGTCCTGGAGGAAGACGAGCGGGATGTTGAAGGCGTCGCAGAGGTTGATGAACCGAGCCGCCTTGTCGGCGGAGTCGTTCTCGAGGATGCCGCCGAGGTGCTTCGGCTGGTTGGCCACGATCCCGACCGGCTGACCGCCGAAGCGCGCCAGGCAGGTGATGATCGTCTTCGCGAACTTCGGCTTGACGTCCAGGATCTCGCCGTCGTCGACGATCTCCCGGATCACCTCGTACATGTCGTAGGGATGCCGGGCGGACTCGGGCACGACGTCGAGGAGACGCTCGGACATCCGATCGTCGGGGTCGGAGGTCTCGCGCACGGGCGGGCGCTGCTCGCAGTTGGCGGGGAAGTAGGAGAGGTAGCGCTTGACCACCTCGATGCACTCGCGGTCGTCCGAGACCTCCAGGTCGCCGACGCCCGAGACCCGGCAGTGGACCCTGGCCCCGCCCAGGTCCTCCATCGAGATGTCCTCGCCGGTGACCGCCTTCGTCAGGTGCGGGCCTGCGAGCGCCATCGCCCCCTGGCCCACCACCATCGGCACGAAGTCGGCCAGCGCAGGTATGTAGGCGGTCCCCGCGGCGCACGGACCCAGCATCGCCGCGACCAGAGGCACGACTCCAGACATCGTCACCTCCTCCCGGAACAGGTGCCCGGAGCCCGCGAACAGCGAGCCCGCGGCCTCCTGGATCCGGGCCCCGGCCGAGTCCAGCAGCCAGATCAACGGCATCCGCTTCCCGGTCGCCATCTCCCGCAGGCGTCCGACCTTGAGCTCGCCGGTCATGCCCATCGAGCCCGCCATCACGGTGAAGTCGTAGGCAGCGATGCAGCAGGGACGCCCGTCGACGTCGCCCCAGCCCGTGATCACGCCGTCGGCCGGCGCGTCCTTGCCCTCCATCGAGCGCTGAGAGAAATGGGGGCCGCCATGGATGCCCAACTCGACGAAGGTCCCGGGGTCCACCAGCAGGTCGATCCGCTCGCGCGCGGTGAGCTTGCCGCGCTCGTGCTGAAGCGCGATCTTCTCCTCGCCACCCCCCAGCTTCGCGCTGGCGCGGCGCTCGTGAAGGTCCTCGACCAGCGCCTTCATGCCGGTCGCCTCGCCGGCCTCGACCTCGTCGGGCGCCTCCGGCGCCTCAGCCGAGGCAGCGCCCTCGGGCTCCTCCGCTCCCGCAGGCTTCCGACCACCGTCACCGGAAGGACCGCTCGCTCGCTCCGGTGTCCGCGCCTGTGGAGTCTCCTTCTCGTCCATCCTCATCTCCCCTTCCACTGCGGCTCGCGCTTCTCGAAGAACGCCGTCACGCCCTCGATCGCGTCCTCCGTCCCGAGCTCGATGGTGAGCTGCGAGCACAGGTAGTCGAGAGCGTCGGCGAGCGGCATGTCCATCTGGCGCCACATCGCGTCCTTGCCGAGCCGCATCACGACCGGCGACTTCGAGGCCAGCTTCGCCGCCCAGTCGTCGACCGCCGTCTCGAACTCCTCGGCCGGCACGACCTTGTTGACGATCCCGACCTCCCTCGCCTCCTCCGCGGTCAGGCGCTCGCCCAGGAGCAGCATCTCATTCGTCTTTTTGCGCGGGACGTTGCGATAGATCAGCGCCATGATCATGAACGGGAACAGGCCGACGTTGATCTCGGGGGTGCCGAACCCCGCCCCCTCCTTGGCGATGATCAAGTCGCAAGCGAGCGCGATCCCGAGCGAGCCGGCGAGGACGTGGCCGTTGGCCGCCACGATCGAGGGCTTTCCGAGCTCGCCGATGACCTTGAACAGCTCGACGAACCTCCGCGTGCCCATGTACCGATCGACCAGCGGAGCGTCGGCCCCGAACGCGCCGAGGTTGGCGCCGGATGAGAACACCCGGTCGTGGGACGACGTCAGGACCACGCATCGCACGGCCTCGTCCTGGCGGGCGCGCCGAAGGGCGTCCAGCAAGCCCTCCATGAGCGGCGGCGACAGCGAGTTGCGGGTCTCCGGGTCGTTGAGCGTGACCGTGGCCACGCCCCCCTCGACCTCGTACAGCACGACCTCGGCGGGCACGCGCGGGACCGTACCACAAAGTATGAAGTAATACTCTATGCTGCGCGCATCACCGCGCACGGTCGGCCGGTGGGCTGCCCGGGCGCCCCATCTCACGAGGGAAGGAGCGATCACGTGGCCACCGCGACAGCGACCGTCATCAAGCCCGACCACGCCGCGAAGCGCAAGCATCTGCTGTTCACCGACGAGCACGAGGACCTGCGCGAGTCGATGCAGGCGTGGGTGAAGAAAGAGCTGTGGCCGCACCGAAACGAGTGGGAGGAGACCACCTGGCCGCGCGACGCGATGGAGCGGGCGGGCGAGCTCGGCTATCTCGGCCTTTGCTTCCCCGAGGAGTACGGCGGCCAGGGGGGCGACTACTTCTACTCACTGGTCCGCGCCGAGTGCATGAGCTACTCCGGGTCGGGCGGAACCAACATGGGGTTCGCCGTACAGACCGACATGGTCCTGCCGCCCATCCATCTGCTCGGCACCGAGGAGCAAAAACAGCGCTATCTCGTCCCGGGGATCAAGGGAGAGAAGATCGGCTGCCTCGGGATCACCGAGCCCGGGGCCGGGTCCGACGTTGCCGGCATTCGCACCACGGCGATCCGCGACGGAGACGAGTACGTGATCAACGGCTCGAAGACGTTCATCACCAACGGGGTCCGGGCTGACTTCATCCTGATGGTCGCCAAGACCGACCCCGACGCCGGGCACAGCGGCATCACCCTGTTCCTGGTCGACACGGACAACCCCGGGCTTCCGGGTCTCCCGACAGCTCGAGAAGATGGGCATGCACGCGTCGGACACCGCCGAGTTGGCCTTCGAGGACATGCGAGTTCCCGCCGACGCCGTGCTGGGGGAGATCGGGAAGGGCTTCTACCACATCAGTTGGGAGCTGCAGAGCGAACGGATGGTTGCCGCGGCCGGCTCCGTCGCCGGCGCTGAGCGGATGTTCGAGAAGACGCTGGAGTACGCGAAGGAGCGGGAGGCGTTCGGCCGCCCAATCGGCAGGTTCCAGGCGATTCGCCACAAGTTCGCCGAGATGGCCACCAAGATCGAGGCCGCGAAGCAGTTCAACTACGTGGTCTCGTGGCGCTACGCGAACGGCGAGTACCCGGTGCGCGAGATCACCGAGGTGAAGCTGTTCACGTCCCGGGTCGGATGCGAGGTCGCCGACGAGTGCGTGCAGATCCTCGGCGGCTACGGCTACATGAAGGAGTACGAGATCGAGCGCGCCTACCGCGACGTCCGCCTGAACCGGATCGGCGCCGGCACCGACGAGATCATGCTGGACGTGATCGGGCGCAGCTACGGCCTCTAGCGCGTACAGGGTCCGCGCGTGAGCCACGTCGACCACATCCGCTCCTACTACGAGGCGCTGAACACGGGCGACCCTGACCTCGTCGCGTCGCACTTCACGGACGACGCGACGCACTACTACACCCGTCTCGGGCCGCACGAGGGTGCGGGCACGATCGGCGAGAACACGAAGTGGGCCGTGCAGAACCTCGAAGGGCAGTGGTGGATCGAGCACGGGATCGAATCCGGTGACGAGGCCGTGATCGAGTGGACGATGACCTGGCGCGACCCGAAGTCGGGCGACAAGCGCCTCAATCGCGGCACCGAGTGGTTTCGGCTGCGCGACGGCAAGATCGCGGAGGTGCGCGCCTACCACCACGGAGACAAGCGAAACCCGGAGGGGAACCTGCTGGGCTTCGACCACGCCGGTCGGGGCTACACCACGATCGACGACTGGGCGCCGCCGGCCGGTAATCCTGAGTAAGGGCGTGAAGGCCCCGGTCATCAAGGACACCGGCGAGCGGGCTCTGCTGCCTCCCTTCACCGAGGAGCACGAGGAGCTGCGCGAGACGGTGCGGCGCTTCGTCCGAAACGAGGTCGCGCCCCACGTGGACGAGTGGGAACAGGAGCGGGAGTTCCCGCGGAAGCTGTTCGCCCGCTGTGGCGAGCTCGGCTTCCTCGGGCTGAAGTTTCCGGAGCGGTACGGCGGCCAGGGGGGCACGTACGTCCACGACGCCGTGTGGATCGAGGAGCTGTCGCGCTCGGGCGGATCGGGCGGAGTCGCGGCCGGGCTCAACGCCCACGCGACGATCGCGATGCCGCCGGTGTTCAACTTCGGCACCGAGGAGCAGCGCCAGCGCTGGATCGTGCCGGGAATTCGCGGCGAGAAAGTCGGCGCGCTCGGGATCACCGAGCCCGGCACCGGCTCCGACGTCGCCGGGATTCGGACCTTCGCGCGAAAGGTGCCCGGCGGTTATGTGGTCAATGGCTCGAAGACGTTCATCACCAACGGTGCCCGGGCCGACTTCCTGGCCTGCGCGGTCAAGACCACGCAGGCGGGCGGCCACCACGGCCTCTCCTTCCTCGTCCTGGAGCGCGACATGCCCGGTTACGAGGTCACGGCGAAGCTCGAGAAGATGGGCTGGCACGCGTCCGACACCGGCGAGCTCGCCTTCACCGACCTGGAGGTCCCCGAGGAGAACCTGCTCGGCGAGGAGAACGGCGGCTTCTATTTGATCATGGCCAACTTCCAATGGGAGCGGCTGTCGATGGCCCTGGCCGCCGTCGGAGGCATGCAGCGGGTCTTCGAGGTCACGCTCGGATACGCGAAGGAGCGGCAGGCGTTCGGCCGGCCGATCGGCAGGTTCCAGGCCATCCGCCACAAGTTCGCCGAGATGGCGACCAGGATCGAGGCCTCACGGGCACTGACGTACAACGCGCTGCGGCTGTTCGCCGACGGCCATGATGCGCTGCGCGAGGTCACGATGGCGAAGCTCCTCACCCAGCGAGCGATGCTCGAGATCGCCGACGAGTGCCTGCAGATCCACGGCGGCTACGGCTACATGCGCGAGTTCGGGATCGAGCGGGCGGTCCGGGACGCGCGGCTCGGTCCGATCGGGGGCGGCACGGACGAGATCATGAAGGAGATCCTCGGCCGCCAGCTGGGGCTGTAACGCCGACCGAGTCGTGGGAGGATCGGTTTCGCGAGCGAACCCGCAGATCGCGGCCGGCCCTAGGGACCGCGGGTCTCGTCGGCCACGAACTGGTCCAGGGAAGCCCGGGCCCGCCGCCGCGTGGCGCCCCGCAGGATCGGCGTCCACCCGAGGAGCAGCCCCGGAAGGCCGAGCGCCTGCCGCGACCACCGGTAGAAGTCGAACTGGTCCCGGTGCTGCGCGATCAGGCCATCGAAGAACACGAACTCGGCTTGGACTTCGTTCCGGACCGGCCGACCGGTCTGCGTGAACGTGTAGCGGGCCACCCAGCGAGCCGAGCCGCGGTCGCCGTCGGCTTCGTGCTCGAGCAGCTCGACCTCGAGGTCCTGGGCGCGGCCGGTGAGCATCCGCCACATCGCGCCGGGCTGCTCGCGTCGAAGCTCCCCGAAGACCGGGTCCGAGAACCGCGCATCCGGCGCGTACAGGGAGGCCATGGCACCGCCGTCCCGGGCGGCAAAGGCGGCGTAGAAGCGGCGGATCAGCTCCGCGTTGTCCCCAGGCATGCGCCGAAGCTACCAAGGGGACCCCGCAGCCTGCGGCGAGGCCGGCCAGTAGTTTCCCGCCCGCAAACCACCGTCCCGAGAGGAGAACGAGCGTAGATGGGACTACTCGACGGCAAAGCGGCGATCATCACCGGCTCAGCACGCGGCATCGGCCGGGCCACCGCGGACCTGTTTGTGAGCGAGGGCGCCAAGGTGCTGATCAACGACATCGACGGCGACGTCGCCGAGCAGGCGGCCGGCGAGATCGAGGGGGAGACCGCGGTGTTCGCGGGCGATCTGACGAAGCCCGGCGTGCCGGAGGAGCTGGTCGCGAGCGCCAATCAGGCCTTCGGGCAGGTGGACATCGTGGTCAACAACGCCGGCTTCACCTGGGACGGCGTGATCCACAAGATGAGCGACGAGCAGTTCCAGGCGATGCTCGACATCCACACGGTCGTCCCCTTCCGCGTGATCAGGGCGATCGCCCCCCATTGGCGCGAGGCGGCGAAGCAGGAGCAGGGCGACGGCCGGGAGGTGTTCCGGAAGATCGTCAACATCACCTCGATCTCGGGGACGATGGGAAACGCCGGCCAGGCCAACTACTCCTCCGCGAAGGCGGGAGTCACGGGACTGACGAAGACGATCGCCAAGGAGTGGGGTCAGTTCAAGATCAACGTCAACGCGGTCGCCTTCGGCTTCGTCGAGACCCGTCTCACGGCAGCGAAGGAGGGGGCCGAGGCGATCGAGCGCGAGGGCGAGAAGATCGAGCTCGGAATCCCTGAGCAACAGCGGGCGATGGCGTCGATGATCATCCCGCTGGGACGCCCCGCGCAGCCGGCCGAAGCGGCGAAGCCGGTGCTGTTCCTGGCCTCCGAGCTGTCCAACTACGTGCACGGACAGGTCCTGAACGTGACCGGAGGCCAGTTCGGCGGCATGCATTCCTAAGCGGCGTCGATCGCTCGGCCCGGGGACGCCGCGGCCGCCTCGCTGCGCGTCAGCCCGCCTCCGGGTCCTTGTCGCGCCGCTCCTCCGCCAGGGGCTCGCCGGACTCGCCGGTGACTGCGGGCGGAGGCCAGGCGCCGAACCAGTTGTCCCGCGCGCCGTCGAGCGTGACCACGGAGCCCGAGAAGAAGTCGCCCGCGGGGGACGCCAGGTAGGCGATCAGCCACGCCATCTCCTCGGGCCGGCCCAGGCGCTGCAGGGGCACCGTTCGGACCACGTTCTCCGCCACCTCCCGGGGGTACTTCGTGCGCAGCACCTCGGTGTCGAACTGGCCCGCCGCGACGGCGCAGAGCTTGACGTTGAAGCGCGCCCACTCGATCGAGAGCGTGCGCATCATGTTCTCGACCGCCGCCCGCGCCGCCCCCGAGTGCACCATCCCGGGCATCCCGTGATGCGGCGAGAGGGTGACGCTGATCACCTTGCCCGCTCGCTGCGGGATGAACGCTTTCGTGGCCGCGGCGTGGGTCATCTGCCAGGTGCCCTGCACGTTGAGGTCGATCACGGTGCGAAAGCCCTTCGGGCTGATCGCCTCGGCGGGACTGAGGAACTGCCCCCCGGCGTTGTTGACCAGCAGGTCCAGGCGGCCGTGACGGTCGAGGACTTCGTCGAATAGGCGGTCGACGGCATCCGCGTCGCGGATGTCCATTGGCTGTGCCTCGGCCGACCCCCTCGACCGTCGGATCGCCTCCACGGTCTCCTCGAGCGGCTCCGACCGGCGCCCGCAGCCGACGATCGTCGCTCCCAGGGCGGCGAGCTCGAGTGCGGTCGCCCTGCCGATGCCGGTCCCGGCTCCCGAGACCACGCACACCGCGTCGTCCAGGAGTCCCGGCCGAAAGATTCGCGATGGGGCCTCGTCGCTCATCGACTTCGTTCGCTGCCTTGGCGCGAGCTTATCCGCGGCAAGGCGTCGCCCGGCATGTGCCACAGCCACCGGCGCCTGATACCTGCCCCGCTACGCTGACCCGCCGATGAAGGTCCACGCGCAACCGAAGCGCTTGACGGCGCCGCTGCCTGGCGGCAAGCCGGGAGCCACCGTGGTCGTGGAGCCCCTGCTCGGCGGCGAGGTCCAGCTGCCGGGCGCCGTCCTCGAGCGCCCGGGCGGCCCACTGGAGACGGTCAAGGTCGCCGGGTTCTTCACCCCCCGGTCCGACTGGTGGACCGTGCCCTGCCCGGTCTTCTTGATCACGCATCCTGGCGTCGGGCCCATGCTGGTGGACACGGGATTGCACCCCTCCGTGGCCGCCAGCTCAAGCGAGAACATGGGGCAAGCCGCGGCGCGCTTCAGCCGCCCGCGGGTGGAGCCCGGGCGAGACCTGCCCGCCCAGCTTCGCGAGCGCGGGATCGAGGCCAGGGAGGTGCCCCTGGTCGTGATGACCCATCTGCACCTGGACCACGCCTCGGGCATCTCGGAGTTCCCCAACTCGACCTTCGTCGTCTCCGCGCCTGAGTGGCACGCCGCGACCACCGACCGGCGCCCGCTGCTGCGGAGCTACCGCCCGGCCCAATACGACTACGTGTTCGACTACCGGACCGTCGACTACGAGGGGTCGCAGATCTCCTCCTACTCGACCTTCGGCCGCACCTTCGACCTGTTCGGCGACGGGAGCGTGCGGCTCGCGTTCACCCCGGGGCACTCGGCGGGCCACCAGAGCGTGATCGCGCGCCTTCGCGACCGCGACTTCGTGATCGCCGGCGATGCGATCTACACCGGGGGCCAGCTCACCGATGCCCCCGAGCCCCCACGGCCCGTCGACCGCCACACCTGGCGGCGCTCGCGGCAGGAGCTGGCGCTGTTCGCCCGCCAGTACCCGCAGGCGGTGATCGTGCCCGGACACGATCCCGACCAGTGGGCGGCCCTGGACGCGAGGTACGAGTGAGCTAGCGGGTCTGGTCGACGGGGACCTGGCGCTCGCCGGTGGCGCCGATCCCCTCTCGCAGCGCCTTGATCACACCTCGCCTGCCCTTCTCCTCCAGGGCCTCGTACATCTCGCGCACTCGGCCGAAGACCTCCGTCGCGACTGCGAGCTGCTGCTCGCGCGTGGGTGAGGAGACAGCGTCGAAGCGGAGCGGCTCGCCGAACTGCACGGTCACCTTGGGGAAGCTCAGCCGGCGCCAGCCGCGCACGCCGTGCGAGCCGTGGATCGCGACCGGGACCACCGGGACACCTGACTCGAGGGCGATCCTGCCGACGCCGGGCCGCGGCGTTCCCAGGC
Source organism: uncultured Actinomycetes bacterium (assembly GCA_963755775.1). Classification (GTDB taxonomy): domain Bacteria; phylum Actinomycetota; class Thermoleophilia; order Solirubrobacterales; family 70-9; genus AC-56. Next base: position 35,772 of record CAVWKY010000007.1, read on the forward strand.
CGCCGCTTCGCGAGCGCCCCCCCTCTGGATACATCAGCAGGCAGCCGCCGCGGGCGAGGATCTCGTAGGCGGTCTTGAACGCCTCCTCGTCGTGGTGGCCACGCCGAATCGGAAACGGACCGCCGTGCCAAAAGATGAACTTGATCACCGGATTGGAGAAGAGCTGTGACTTCGCCATGAACCGGATCCTGCGGCGCAGGTAGACACCGGCGAAGAAGTGATCCCACTGACTGAAGTGGTTCGGGGCCAACACGACGGGCCCCGATGCCGGGACGTGCTCGGCTCCGATCGCACGGGCCCTGTACAGGAGGAGGGTCGGCGGCGTCATGAGCATCCTCACGACGTCGTAGACCCAGTCGGGCTCGTGGGTGCGGGCCCGCTCGTGGAACCGCGTGAATTCCTCGGCGGGGCGGGGGTCCTTGTAGGCCTGGGGCTTGAGCTCGGGCATTGGCGGACAGGGCGGCAGGACCGGCCCTATCGGTTTACCCCCCGGCGCCGAGGCGGTTACGCTCGGCGAGGCCGGCCGTCCCGGCCGCTAGTCGGGCACGGCCCAGCCGCGTGCGCGCTGGACTGCTCGCCGCCATTCGCCGAGGAGCCTGCGACGCTCCTCCTCGGCCATGTGCGGCTCGTAGCTCGCCGCCGGGCGCCACATCCCCTCGACCTCCGCGGCGTCCCAGACGCCGGCTGCGATCCCCGCCAGGTACGCCGCTCCCAGGGCTGTCGTCTCCGCGATCTCGGGGACGACCACCGGCGCCCCGAGGAGGTCCGACTGGAACTGCATCAGCCACCGGTTCGAGACCGCTCCCCCATCGGCCTTCAGCACCTCGACCGCTCTTCCCGCCGCCGCCTCCTGTGCGAACACCGCGTCCGCCGTCTGGTAGGCGATCGCCTCCAGCGCCGCCCGCGCCAGGTGCGCGCGCCCGGAGCCGCGGGTGAGGCCGACGATCGTCCCGCGGGCGTACGGATCCCAGTGCGGCGACCCGAGTCCGGTGAGCGCAGGTACGAAGTACACGCCGTCGTTCGACTGCAGGGACGCCGCCAGGGCCTCGCTCTCGGCCGCTGCCTTGATGATCCCGAGCCCGTCGCGAAGCCACTGTACCGCGGCGCCGGTGACGAATACGGAAGCCTCGAGGGCGTAGTCGATCTCCTCCTCCAGCCCCCAGGCGACGGTGGTCAAGAGGCCCTCGGGGGGCTCCGGCGCGTGCCGGCCCGCGTTCAGCAGCACAAAGCTCCCGGTCCCGTAGGTACTCTTGGCCATCCCCTCCCGTCGGCAGGCCTGCCCGAAGAGCGCCGCCTGCTGGTCTCCCGCGATTCCCGCGACCGGGACCTGGCCCCCGAAGGCATCCGTCCGGCCGATCACGTGCGCCGAGGGCACCGGCTCCGGCAGGCACGACGGATCGACCCCGAGCAATCCGCAGAGCTCCGGGTCCCAGCGAAGCCTCCGGATGTCGAAGAGCATCGTCCGCGAGGCGTTCGTGTAGTCGCAGACATGGCGACCCGTGAGGTTGTACGCGAGCCATGAATCGATGGTGCCGAAGACGGCGCTCCGAGCCGCTTCCACGTTTCGCAGCAGCCACTCGATCTTCGTGCCGGAGAAGTACGGGTCGATGACCAGCCCGGTGCGCTCGCGGACCAGCTCCTCGTGGCCCGCCGCCCGAAGCTCGTCACAGCGCCCTGCCGTGCGGCGATCCTGCCAGACGAGCGCCCGGTGCACCGGTTCCCCCGTCGCGGGATCCCAGGCCACCACGGTCTCGCGCTGGTTGGTGATCCCAATCGCGTCCAGCTGGGCTCCCTGGATCCCCGCGTCGGCGATCGCCTGCGCGGCGACCCGTCGAGTGACGTCCCAGATCTCGACCGCGTCGTGCTCGATCCAGCCGGGCCGCGGGAAGTGCTGCTCGAACTCCGAGTAGGAGCGCCCCGCGATTCGGCCCTCGCGGTCGAAGACCAGGCAAGTCGTCCCGGTGGTGCCCTGATCGATGGCGAGGATCAACGGGGCGCCAAGCCTAGAGCCTCGCCGGGGCTGGGCAGGGGGACCGGCCAGGTACAGCGGTGGCGCACCTAGCGCCTTGCCGCATACACCCGCGCGAAGTCGTGGAGCTGGCGAGCGCGGTGCAGGAACCCCTGGATGCTGCGACCGGTGGCGCGATGCGAGAGGTCGAGCTCGACCTCTCGAACCCGGTAGCCGGCGCGCACGGCGTCGATCGTCATCGCCGTCTCCATGCCGTATCCGGGGGCGAACGGAAGCAGCGCCCGCACGACGCCGGCGGGCATGGCGCGCTGGCCGGAGATGGGCGCCTTTGCTCGATACCCGCAGCGACGCTCGATCACCCATCGCGCGAACCCGCGGGCGATCCCGAAGCCGCCGCCCACCCGATCCCGGAACGCCGCGACTGCCAGGTCACAGTCCCCCCCCTCCACGGCTTCCACCAAGGGTGTCAGCTCCCGCGCTGAGGCCCCGAGGTCGGCGTCGCACAGGAGGAAGGTCGGCGGCTCGGACTCCTCGGCGCGGTCGATCACGGCCTGGACCGCGGCGGTCACGTTGGCCCCCTTCCCATGTGGCCGGCCGCGGCTGACCACCTGGGCGCCACGGGACAGGGCGACCTCGGCGGTGCCGTCGCTGGAGGCGTCGTCGGCAACGACCACCTCCGCGCGGGGAAACGCCTGCCCCACGGCCTCCAGCGTGGCCGCGATCCGGTCGGCCTCGTTGTGCGCCGCCACGACCACCACTGGGCTCCTCTTCGGTTCCACCGGCAAGGCCGGTTATTCTCCCCCGCCTTGCCGTGCTCCGGTCAACAGGCGCGCTCGAGGCTGCGGCCGTGAGCGTGGGCGTGGAGGCTCACATCACCGGCACGGTATGGAAGATCGAGGTCGGGGTGGGCGACCAGGTGGACGAGGGCGACACGGTTGTCATCCTCGAGTCGATGAAGATGGAGATGCCGGTCGAGGCGGAGGACGCCGGCACCGTGACCGAGGTCCGCTGCCAGGAAGGGCAGTCCGTGCAGGAGGGCGACGTCCTCGTCGTCCTGGAATGAGCCGCCCCCCCGCCGGTCCGGGGCGCCGAGGCGATACAGCTGAGGAAGCGATGTCGCTCGCCGGCGGCAAGCTTGTTCTCGACCGGCCGGCCGAGGCCGTTGCCCGGCTGACGATCTCCAACCCCCAACGGCGAAACGCACTCGACCACGAGATCCTCAACACGCTCGCGGAGGTGATCCCGACCCTCGACCGTGGGATCGAGACCCGCTGCGTCGTGATCACGGGGGCCGGAGAGGTTTTCTCGGCCGGCTACGACATCGCCGACATCCCGGACGAGGCCTTCGCCGAGCAGGCGGAGGCCCTGGTCGCGCACCCGTTTCACGCCGCGATGGAGGCCGTGAGCGCCCACCCGTACCCGGTGCTGGCGGCCATCAACGGCCACTGCCTCGGGGGCGGCCTCGAGCTTGCGGTTCGCTGTGATCTGCGCCTCTCCGCCGTCAGCGCGAAGCTAGGAATGCCGCCGGCGAAGCTCGGGCTGATCTATGCCCACACCGGCCTGCAGCGGTTCATCGACGTTGTCGGCGTGGCCCGGACCAAGGAGCTGTTCCTTATCGGCCGCACGCTCAGCGCCCCGCGGTCGGTGGCGATCGGGCTGGTCCACGACACCGTGCCCGACGAGCAGCTCTCCGACGCCGCGGTCGAGCTGGCCGCCGAGGTCGCCGCGAACGCGCCTCTCTCCCTCAAAGGCAACAAGCACGCGATCGAGCTCCTCAACTCCTATCCGCGCCTGACCCCGGAGCAGGAACGCGAGCTGATCGACCTGCGGCGTTCCTGCTTCGGCTCCGAGGACTTCCGCGAGGGCGTTCGGGCATTCGCCGAGAAGCGAACGCCCAACTGGCGCGGGCGCTAGGCGGGAGCGCGAGCGAGCTCCACGGTCGGACCTACCGCGGCTGCGGGTCCGGGCGATGGAGGCGGCAACCGGCGCCAGAGCAGTCGCGGAGCTTCTGCAGCTCGGTCGCGAGCTGGGCCCTGACGGGCGCGTAGGCCGGTGTCGCGTGGCGGCTGTGAAGCTCGAGCGGATCCTGTTGGAGGTCATAGAGCTCCCGCTCACCCGAGCTGTACTCGGCGTAGATGTAGCGCTCCGTGCGAATCGCTGCGAGGTTCGGCTGCTCGATCAGGAGCTCGCGGTCCTCTTCGATGCCAGGGTTCTGCGCGATCCCGATCAGCGAGCGCCCGTCCATCGTCAGGCCGGGGGTCGCGCCGGCCACGTTCACGATCGTCGGCGCCAGGTCGGCGTTGATCACCAGGTCGCTCACCCTCGCTCCGACCGGGATGCCCGGGCCGCGCATCAGGAGTGGCACGCGAATCGATTCCTCGTAGATGTGGCGCTTCACCTGGGAGAGCCGGTGCTCGCCGTGGAAGAACCCGTTGTCGGAGGTGAAGATGATCAGCGTGTCGTTCAGCTCACCCGCCGCGAGGAGCGCCTCGACCACCTTCTGCACCCCCTCGTCCACCGACTGGAGCGCCTCGAGCTCGCACCGGTACATCCGCTGGATGCCGGCGATCTGACCGGAGTTGAAGCGGGGCAGGTTGCGGATCTCGGTTGGTTTGTCGGAGACGTCGACCTCGTTGAAGTTCGCGCTCTTCGGCTGCGTCGCGGAATCGAACGAGTGGGCGTGGCGCGGGGCCGGCTTGGCGGTCCCGTTGCAGTCGGTCGGCGGGTTCGGATTCGGCTCCGGACCCCCCCAGTGGGGCGCCGTGTACGTCAGCCACAGGAAGAACGGCTGGTCGCTGGGAGCTCTGCGGTTGACCAAGCCGACCGCCCGCGAGGTGAACACGTCCTGCTTGAAGTCAGCGGGCGCTCTGCCGCGGTCCACGAGGACCCCGTCGTCGTTCATGCGGTAGTCGTAGAGGTCCTGCGTATCCGGGGCGGCAACGTGCCACTCCGACCACCCCCGCGGCACCCGCGGCTGGTTCGTGTACCCGTTCAGGTACTTGCCGACCAGCGCGGTGTAGTACCCGGCGTCCTCCAGCCAGACCGCGAGGTTGTTGCTTGCGTGCAGGTTCTGGAAGCGGCCGAAGCCGCCGCTCGGTACCTGGTTGTCCCGCACGTTGTGGTTGTGCATGTACTGGCCGGTCAGGAAGGTGGCCCGCGAAGGACAGCAGAGCGAGAAGTTGACGAAGCTGTTCGTGAACGTCGTCCCCCTGTTGCCGATGAGCGAGTTCACGTGCTTCATGACCCGCACCGACTCGGCCGTCTGGTCGTCGGTCTCGATCAGCACCACGTTCGGCCGCGACTGTGCCGCGGCCGATTGACCCACGCTCGTCGCCGGGATCCCGGCCCCGGCGACTGACAGGGCGGCGACGGCGACCGCGGCGGTGGTGAGCAGTGAGAGCGCGAAGCGGCCCCCAGCGGATCTCACGAGCCGCGATATCCGCCTTGCGACCATCCCCATCCGGCCCGGGACCGTAACACCTGCGCGCTTTCGGGGTCCGCGTTCGCGGCGGCCCCTCGCCGACTGCGTCAACGAGCCCCGATCCGCGCTCGAAGCGCGAGCACCCGGCGAACCGATCGGAGGAACGCCGGGCGCGCCAGTGCGCCCGAGCGAACCTTGCGGCTCAGCGCCCGCCCGGCCGCAGAGGCCGCACGGTGGTCGGTGAACAGCAACAGGTCCGTCCCCGCCCTGGCGGCCGCCAGCGCCACTTTGGCGGGGCCGCCGTAGGCGCGCGCCGATGCCGTTTCCAGGGCGTCGCTGATCGACACGCCGCGAAACCCGATCCGCGAGCGAAGCTCCGCGGTCGCCAGGCGCCTCGAGAACGCCGCCGGCTTGGCCGAGAAGCGCGGGTAGATCGCGGTGCTGACCATCACGACGTCCCCGTGCTTGGCGACGAAGGCACGGTAAGGACGCTCGTCGATTCGTCGCAGCCTGGCACGGCTCAAGCCAATCCTCTGGACCGCCTCGTCGGTGCTCTCCGGCGCCGCGCCCAGGCCCGGAAAGTGCTTGGCGGCCGCGGCCACGCCCCGGCGCTCCATCGCGGTGGCGAACGGAATCGCCGTCCGGACCACCCGGCGCGGCGTGGCGGCGAAGCTGCGGCGTTGCGCCCGGATCGCGCTTCCCTGACGACCCACGTCCAGCACCGGCGCTAGGTCGAGGTTGACGCCCACCCGGCTCAGGCTCCGCGCGGTCGCCGCCCCCTGGCGCCGGCTGTAGGCCGCCCCCCGGCGGCCCATCATGCGAGCGGAAGCCCGCGGCGGCCCGGGCAGTCGTTTCACGAGCCCGCCCTCTTGGTCGAGCATCACGAGCAGCGGGTCCCTCAACCCCCGGGGCCGGCGGATCTCCTGTAGACGGCGGATCGTCCGACGGGCGTGGCGGCGGGTGCCCACATTGTCCGAGAACAGGATCACGCCGGCCACCCAGCCCTTGCGGATCATCCTCCTGACTGCTCGCGGAGCCCTCGGGCCGTCGAATCCGGCGATCAGCCGCTGGCCCGCCAGCCGTCCGGCCGGAAGGTCGCCGGCGACGTCGACCGCGACGGCCTCCGGTTCACGGGTGGTCCCGTCGGCGAGCGCCACCCAGATCGCGACCCCGACCGCCACCGGGATCAATAGGGCGACGGCGCGCCGCCTCCAGTAGGTCAGCTTCCCGGGCAGGGGACGAATCCTAGGCCGGAGCGGGGCGTCCGCAGCAAGCCGCCGCAGCGAGCAGCCCCTTGCGTCGTTGGTTGTCCGAGGGGCTGCCTAGCCTTGCCTTCTGCCGCCGATGGAGGCCAGATGCCGCCACTGATCACCTTCGACGAGGCCATGGAGCTGGGGGGGATCGACGCCCACGCGGAGATCACCGAGCTGGTGGAGCGCGCCTGGGCGGTCCGCCGCGAGCGGTTCGGGGCCTCGACCGACATGTGCTCGCTGGTGAACGCCAAGTCGGGTGGCTGCGCTGAGGACTGCGGCTTTTGCGCCCAATCTCGATACGCCGAAGCGGACACCCCGATGCACGCGATGATGGGTCCCGAGCAGATCCTGGAGCACGCCCGGGCGGCGGAGGCGGCGGGGGCCCACCGGTTCTGCATGGTCACCCAGGGCCAAGGGTTGTCGAAGCGCGACTTCGAGAAGATCGTCGACGGGGCTCGCCTGGTGGCCGAGCACACCAACCTCAAGCGCTGCGTCTCGATCGGGCACATCTCGCCCGACCGGGCGCGGCGCCTCGCCGACGCCGGCGTGCAGCGGGTCCACCACAACGTCGAGACGGCGCGCTCCTACTACCCCGAGGTGACGACGACCGTCCGCTACGAGGGCCGCACGCGCACAATCGAGGCCGTCAAGGAGGCTGGGCTGGAGACCTGCGTGGGCGGGATCCTCAACCTCGGCGAGTCGCCCCGCCAACGGGTGGAGATGGCGTTCGAGCTGTCGGAGATCGACCCCACCTCGGTGCCGATCAACCTCCTCAACCCGAGATCCGGGACCAAGTTCGGGGAGCGTCCGCTGATGGACCCCTGGGAGGTCGTCAAGTGGGTGGCGATCTTCCGCCTCATCCTCCCGGACGCCCTGTTCCGCCTCTGTGGAGGGCGGGTCGAGAACCTGCACGAGCTGCAGCCGCTGGCGGTCAAGGCTGGCCTCAACGGCGTAATGATGGGCAACTTCCTGACCACGCTGGGCGCCGAGCCTGCCGACGACCGCGAGATGTTCGAAGAGCTGGGGCTAAACGTGGCCCGCCAGCCGGACAACGGTGCCAATCCCCGGCCCGACAACCGGTCCGGCCGGCTGGACGGAGAGCCGCCCGAAACCCCGATCGACCAGTTGATCGACTCGCAGGACGACGCAAACTTCTGGGACCCCTCCACTCAACTGCGGGTCGTGAAGAAGAAGCAGAAGCCGCCGCCGTATCCGGAGCCGGCGGGCTGGGGCGACTGATCCGTGGGCGAGGTCGCCGCCCGCCTCGAGGATCTTCGCCGCACAGGGCTTTACCGCCGCCTGAGGCTGATCGAGAGTCCCCAGGGGCCCCGCGTCACGCTCGACGGGACCGAGGTGCTGCTGCTGTGCTCGAACAACTACCTCGGGCTCGCCGACCACCCGCGGGTTCGCCAGGCGGCCGCGGACGCGGCTGAGCGCTTCGGCGCCTCCGCCGGCGCCTCGCGCCTCGTCTCGGGAAACATGTCGCTCCACCGCCGGCTCGAAGAACGCATCGCCGAGTTCGCCGGGTACGAGGCGACGCTCCTCTTCGGCTCGGGCTATCTCGCCAACCTGGGAACCGTCGCGGCGCTGGCGGACCGGGGACAGGTGGTCTTCTCGGACCAGCTCAACCATGCCAGCATCATCGACGGGTGCCGGCTCTCGCGGGCGGAGCGCTTCGTCTACCGCCACGGCGACCTCGAGCACCTGTCGTGGGGCCTGCGAAAGGCCGGGCATGCGGCGGCGCTGATCGTGACGGATGCGGTCTTCTCGATGGACGGCGACGTCGCCCCGGTGGCGGAGCTGGTGGAGCTCGCGCGCCGTCACGACTGCCGCTTGCTGGTCGACGAGGCCCACGCGATCGGCGCGTTAGGGCCGGGGGGCCGGGGCGCGGTGGCCGAGGCGGGGTTGTCCGGCGAGGTGGACGTGATCGTCGGCACGCTCGGCAAGACGCTCGGCAGCTACGGCGCCTACGTCTGCGCGAAAGCCGAGCTAGTGGATCTCCTGATCAACTCGGCCCGCCCATTCATCTTCTCCACCGCCCTTCCACCGCCCGTGCTGGGGGCGGCCCTGGCCGCCCTCACCCTGCTCGACGGGCAGCCCGGGATGGTCGAGCAGCTGCGACGAAACGGCGTCATCCTGCGGGAGGCGCTGGCGAGCTTCGGCCTGGACCTCGGCGTCTCGCGAACCCAGATCGTCCCCGCGCTCGTGGGCGATGCCGCGGGCGCGATGGCGCTCTGCGAGCGAGCGCTCGAGGGTCACGTGTTCGCCCAGGCGATTCGCCCCCCCACCGTGCCGGAGGGGACCTCGCGTCTGCGCCTGTCGGTGATGGCCAACCACAGGGCAGACGAGCTGGCCGCCGCCGCGAGCGTGATCGGGCAGGCCGCCCAGGAGCTCGGGCTCCTACGACGACGGGCCGGGGTGCGGACCTCGGAGCCGGCCCGGCTGCGGCGCGCCGCCTAGACCTCTCGCCCGGTGAGGGGCATCTTCGTCACCGGCACGGGCACCGAGGTCGGGAAGACCGTAGTCGCGGCCGTGATCGCGCACACGCTCGCGGCCGCGAACACGCGGGTCGCCGTGTTCAAGCCGGCGGTGACCGGGCTGGAAGCGGCCGGCGAGCCCGACCACGGGCTGCTTCGACGGGCGGCGGGGTCTGGCCAGAGCGACGACGAGATCGTGCCCTACCGGTTCCAGCCTCCGGTCTCGCCTCACTTGGCCGCGGAGCTCGCGGGGCGCGAGGTCGACCCCACTCGGCTGCGCGCAGGCGCACACGGCGCCTCGGAGGGTGCCGACGCCCTCGTCGTGGAGGGCGTCGGCGGGATCCTGGTCCCGCTAACCCCCCGTTACTCCGTCCGGGACTTCGCCCGCGACCTTCGGCTGCCGCTCGTGGTCGCCGCCCCGCCCGGCCTTGGGACCATCAACCACACGCTCCTGACGCTCGAGGCGGCCGCGGCCGCCGGACTCGAGGTCCGGCTGGTCGTGCTCACGCCATGGCCGGACGTCCCCTCTCCCGTGGAGGGCTCAAACCGCGAGTCGATCGAGCGACTGGGGGGTGTTCGCGTCGTGACGCTCCCGAAGCTCGATCTCGATCGACCCGATACCTGGCCGCCGCTGTCGCCGGGGGACCTTGCCCCCGCCGGCCCGCACACCATGGCCTGACCTCGCTCAGACCGCCGCGTGGTCGCCGGTCGCGAGCTCACCGCCCGGCGTCGCAGGGGCCTCCGCGGCGGCCGGTTGGTGGTGCGGCTTGGGCTTGCCGCGAATCAAGGCCGCCGCGATGAGCGCGCCCAGGAGGGCCACGGCGGTGGCGACCCACATCGACGACGCAAAGGCGTGGACGAAGGTCGCCGGGTCGCGGGTCCCAGCCGGCGCCTGGCCCTGGAACACTGCCCCCATCGCGGCAACGCCCAACGTCCCCCCGATCATCCTGTTCATCGAAAGGACGCCGGAGGCGATGCCGGCCTTGGCCTCTGCCACCGCGTTCATGGCCGCCGTTGACATCGGCGACATGACGAACGCCATCCCGAGCCCCATGAGCGTGAACGACGGCCAGATGTCGCCGTAGGTCGTGCCCACCTTCACCGTGGTCAGCCAGTACATGGCACCGGCGACGGCGAGCAGGCCGGTGGCGATCAACCAACGCGGGCCGACTCGGTCGGTGAGCCTGCCGGCGAGGGGCGCGAAGGCGACGATCATCAATGTCGCGGGCAGGAACCGAAGGCCGGCTTCAAGCGGCGAGTAGCGCAGGATGTCCTGCATGTACAGGGCGATGAAGAAGAACTGGCCCAGCATCGCGAACGTGACCACCAGCGCAACGAGGTTGGCGCCGATGAAGTTCCGGCTCGCGAATAGCCGGAACTCGACCATCGGCGCCGTGACGCGAAGCTCGACCAGCACGAAGAGGCCCATCATCAGCGCCGACCCCGCGAACAGGGAGGTGACCGCGAGCGACCCCCAACCCCACGAGTTGCCCTCGATCAGGGCGAGGACGAGGGCGGTGAGCGCCGCCGTCAACGTCGCCATCCCCGCGAAGTCGACCTGCCGGCCGACGGTCTCGTCGCGGGACTCGCGAACCGCGAACAGCGAGGCAAGCACGGCGCCAACGCCCACCGGGAGGTTGATGTAGAAGATCGCCCGCCACGACACGTGCTCGGTGAGCAAGCCGCCGAGCACCGGCCCGATCGCCAGCGCAAGCGCCGAGACGCCGGCCCAGGTCCCGATCGCCTTGCCCCTCTCGTGGGGCGGGAACACGTTGGTGACGATCGAGAGCGTGGCGGGCATCATCAGCGCAGCCCCGACCCCCTGGGCGACACGGCTGGCCACCAACCAGGTCGAGCTGGGTGCCAGCCCCGCGGTCGCTGACGAGATGGTGAACAGCGTCACCCCGATCAGGAAGACGCGCCGGCGCCCGAAGATGTCGCCGAGCCGCCCGCCGGTGGCCAGGACCACCGCGAAGGCGAGGGTGTATCCGTTGATCGTCCACTCGAGGCTGGACAGGCTCGAGCCGAGGTCGCGCTGGATCGACGGCAGCGCGACGTTCACCACCGTGTTGTCGAGCATGATCATGAACAGCGCGAAGCACATCGCCCCGAGGGTCCACCACCGGCGGTTCTCGTCCGTGATCAGGTGCCGGTAGCGGTTCACTTGCGACTGGCCCTCCGATTGGCCTCATAAAGGCGGCGGAAGCCGTCGTTCTCGAGCAGGGCGTCGAAGGCGGCCACCAGCTTGCGCCGCTGGGAAGGGGTCAGTCGATCGGCCAGTGCCTCGAGCCCCGCCGTGCGGCGGTGCGCGAAGTCCTCGACGAACTTCCGTCCGGATGCGGTGGTCGCGATCCGACGGACCCGGCGGTCGTCGGGGTCCTCGCTGCGGGTCGCCAGACCCCGCTCCACGAGCGCATCGACGATCCGGGTGGCGGCGGGGGGCGCGAGCCCGAGGGACTCGGCGAGGTCCTTGATGGGGCAGGGGCCCTCTTCGCGTCCGACGAGCGTGATCAATGCCTTCAGCTGGGGAAGGGTCATCCCGCTCTCCTCGACCGCGGCCAGGTAACCGGCGCCGCGGTCGAGCTCCCACGAATAGCGCATCAGGGCCACGACGCCGTCGGCGATCCGCTCCCGCTCCCGGCGGGTCGCCTTGTCCGTTGTGGCCTTGTCCGCGATCGTCGTTGGCTGCATCATTGAAATTATTGCATCTATGCAAGTGTTGCAGCCATGAAATTAGTGTGATCCTCGTCACGCACCGACCCGCGCTGATTCCGCCGCGACCGCATCTAACGTGCGCTTCGGATGAGAGACGGGCAGGCGTCACCAGGCCCTTCCACTTCTGCGGCCGCCGAGCTCGACCATCGCCATCTGTGGCATCCGTTCACCCCGCAGAGCGAGTGGTGCCGTGAGGAGCCCCTCGTGATCGAGCGTGGCGAGGGAACGCGGTTGGTCGACTCCCGTGGAAGGAGCTACATCGACGGCGTCTCCTCCCTGTGGTGCAACGTCCACGGCCACCGTCATCCCCTGATCGACGCGGCGGTGCGCGAGCAGCTCGACCGGATCGCCCACTCGACCATGCTCGGGCTGACCCATCCTCCGGCCGCCCAGCTCGCGGCTCGTCTGGTCGAGCTGGCCCCGCCCGGGCTGAGCCGGGTCTTCTACTGCGACTCGGGCTCGGCCGCAACCGAGATCGCCCTCAAGATGGCCTTCCAGTACTGGCAGCAGCGCGGTGGTCAGCATCGCCGGCGGACGAGCTTCGTGTGCCTGCGGGACGCGTATCACGGCGACACCCTGGGGGCCATGTCGGTCGGCGGAATCGACCTGTTTCATAGGGCCTACTCCCCCCTGCTCTTCCGCGCGCATCGAGTGGAACCCGGCGACGCCTCGCAGCTGGAGCGCGTACTCGACCTCCACGCTGAGGAGATCGCGGCGGTGATCGTGGAGCCGCTCGTTCAGGGAGCCGCCGGAGTCAGGGTGCAGCCGCCTGGATACCTGCGGCGCGTGCGCGAGCTAACCGAGCGCCACGGCGTGCTGCTCGTCTGCGACGAGGTGGCGACCGGGTTCGGACGCACCGGGACCATGTTCGCCTGCGAGCAGGAGCGCGTCTCGCCGGACTTCCTCTGCTTGGGCAAGGGCTTGACCGGCGGCTACCTACCCCTCGCTGCCACCCTGACCACCGAGCGCGTCTACGACGGCTTCCTCGGAGCTCCCGAGGAGGCCCGTACCTTCTTCCACGGCCACACCTTCACCGGCAACCCCCTGGCCTGCGCTGCCGCACTCGCCAGCCTGGACGCCTTCGAGAGCGAGGGAACCCTGGTGCGCCTGCAGCCGAAGATTCGGCTGTTCGGCGATCTGCTCGCGGAGCTCGCCGACCTGCCGGAGGTCGCGGAGGTTCGCGGCCGAGGCCTGATGGCCGGGATCGACCTGGGAGAGCACGACCCCGCCCTGCGGCTCGGCCACCGGGTTGCCCTGGAGGCGCGCGAGCGAGGCGCGATTGTCCGCCCGCTAGGGGACGTCGTCGTGCTGATGCCTCCGCTCACGATCGAGAAGCTCGAGCTGCGGCGACTGATCGAGGTCGTGACGGCCTCGATCGAGTCCGCCTTCGAGTCCGCCTACGGCGCCAGGGACACGCTGCCACTGGCCCACGCGGCGTAGCGCCGGCCCGGCAATCGCCGATATTGGTTGTGATGACTCGTGCCTTCGCACGTAGTAGGGGCATGACGCAAACCCTCGCTGCCGCGGCGAGAGAGGTGCCGGCCGACGCGGAGACCGCGTTCGACGAGCTCTACCGGCGAAGTCGCGACGACGTCTACGCCTACGTGGCCGGACTCCTGCGCGACCGCTCCGCCGCCGAGGACGTCACCGCGCTGGCCTTCGAGCGCGCCTACCGTCGCCGGCGCAGCTTCAACCCCAAGCGGGGCAGCCGGCGCGCATGGCTGTTCGGGATCGCCCGCAACGCGGCGCTCGACGAGTTGCGGCGCCGGCGGCGTCAGGCGACCCTGGTCGCCGAACCCGTGGACGATGCCTCACCGACGCCCGAGCAGGGCGGCGAGACCGTGCTTCGCCGGTGCTTCGCTTCGCTTGGCCCTCGCCTCGCTGACGCCGCGGGAGCGCGAGATCGTGGCGCTGAAGTTCTTCGCCGGCCTCACGAATCCCGAGATCGCCGCCGTGACCGGGATCTCGGAGAGCAATGCCGGCACGCGCCTGCACAGAGTGATCCAAAAGCTGAGGAGGGCCTGCGATGAGGCTGCGTGAGCAAGAGATGCCACTGGACCCCGACGTGGAGCGCGAGCTCGGGGCGATCGACCACGCGCTCGCCGGCGAGCCTGTCGACCCTGACCTCGCGGGTCTGGCCAGCCTTGTCCAGGAGCTTCGCGACGAGCGCCCGGAGCCGAGCGCCGCAATGGAGACCAGGCTGGACGCCTTGGCGGCCGACGGCTTCCCGCCCCGAGCGGGCGATCGGCTCGGGCGCATCCATCGCAGCGCCGCGGACGCGTTTCGGCCACTTCGCGACAAGGGCACCCGGCGCCTGGTTCCTGCCCTCGGCGCCGTCTCCGTGTTCGTGGTCGCGATCGGGATCGGAATCTCCCAGAGCGGCGTCCTAGGGGGCGACCAGGCCTCACCCCGGACCGCCCAGACGACAATGCCGGCGCCGGAGCCCGGCAGCGGCACCGGTTCCGCCCCGGCCGACGTGGACACTCGGCAACGGTTCAGCCGGGCGGAACGCGCCGGCGGGCCGGCGGTCGACTCCTTTACCCAGCCCCTGTCCTCGCCCGCCAGCCGCTCAATCAAGCGCAAGGTCGCCCAGGAGGTCAACCTCGGCCTCTCGACCGCGCCCGACGACTTCCGCGACGCGGCTGACGGCGTGCTGGACGTGGTTCGCGATCACCGCGGGTTCGTGGTCCGCTCCAACGTCTCCGGGGGCGACCCCGGCGTGAGCGGCGCCGAGCGGGGACGGGCCAGCTTCGCGCTTCGGATCCCGGCCGGCGAGCTGTCGGCGACGATGGGAGACCTGTCCGACCTCGGCCACGTCGTTTCGCGCAGCGATGGCACGGTCGACGTCACGGATCGGTTCGTGTCCGCCAGGAATCGGATCGACGAGCTGACCGTGACCCGCGACCGCCTGCTGCGGGAGCTCGGCGAAGCGGCCACCCTCACCGAGCAGCAGAGCATCCGGGCACGGCTTCGCATCGTTGAGGCGCGCTTGGCCGGCGCGCACCGCGACCTCGCTCAGGCGCAGCGGCGCGTCCACCTGGTGCCGGTCAGCGTCACGATGACCGCGGACGCCAAGGCGAGTCCCGGTGGAGCGTGGACGATCGGCGACGCCCTCGACGACGCCGGCCGGGTGCTCACGGTCGCGGTTGGCGTGGTCCTGGTCGCCGGTGCGGCGCTCCTGCCCTTTGCGCTGCTCGCTGCGCTCCTTGCCGGAGGCCGGCGGGAGTGGCTGCGGCGTCAGCGCAACCGAGCGCTGGACGCGGCCCCAGGATCGACCGCGAGCTGACGCGCGCCGGGCGGCTGGAGCGGTGCCGCCTACTCCTCGTAGGGCTCGAAGTCGGCCTTGCGGGCGCCGCAGACCGGGCAGAACCAGTCGTCGGGGATCTGGTCGAAGGGCGTGCCGGGCGGGATGCCGCCGTCGGGGTCGCCCTCGTCGGGGTCGTAGATGAACCCGCAAGAGGTGCAGATCCAAAGCTGAGCCGTCTGGGTCTCGGGGGGCATCGCGGCGCAGCTTACCCAGGATCCCGTGCAGACAGCACGGAATCGGTCGTCTAGGGTGGCGCGAGGATGGCTCCCTCGACCCCGCGTCGCGCCGCCTCGATCATCCTCCTGCGCCGGGGTGGGAAGCACAGCCATCGTGGGCTCGAGGTCCTCTTGGTGCGGCGCAGCCCCGACGCGAGCTTCATGCCGGGGGTATGGGTGTTTCCTGGCGGCGGCGTCGAGGAGGACGAGCCCGTGAGCCCGGCGGCCGCTGGACGAGACCCCGGCCCCGAGGAGCTCGCCCACCGAGCCTGCGCCCGTCGCGAGCTGTGGGAGGAGACCGGGATCCAGCTGTCCGCGGAAACGGACCTGCGCCCCTGGTCGCGATGGATCACCCCCGAGATCGTCCCGGTGCGCTTCGACACCCGCTTCTACGTCGCGCTCGCGCCTGCTCACTCGCCGCCGCGCCCGGACGGGTCAGAAACCACGGAGGCGGCCTGGATCTCACCCCGGGAGGCACTCGATCGCCACCGGCGCAAGGACATGTCGCTGGTCTTTCCGACGATCAAGCACCTCGAGTCGCTGCTCCCGTATGGAAACGCGGCGGAGGTCCTGGCGGCCGCCGAGGAACGCTCGATGGAGCCGATCATCCCGCGCGTCGTCGGCGAGGGTGAGGAGCGCCGCGTGGTGCTGCCCGGCGAGCCCGGCTACTGAACCGCCGTCGGACTATGTTTCGGGCGTGACCGCGACCCTGCCCCAGGAGGTCCGGGAGGCCTTCGAGCGCTTCATCACCTGCGAGCTCACTACCGTCGACGCCAAACAGCAGCCGATCGTCTGGCCGGTGACGCCCTACTACTCATCGGGCGCCGCGACCCTGGACACCTCCACCGGGCTGGGCTACCCGAAGAAGGCCAACGACGCTCGCCGGAACCCCCAGGTGGCGATCCTGTTCTCCGATCCCACCGGCTCCGGGATCCAGACCGGGATCCACGTACTGGTGCAGGGGGCAGCCGAGGTGGACGATCGCGACCTGGAGGGAAACCGCGAGCGCTACCGGCGGGAGTCGGCCGTCAAGCTACCGCGAGGCAGGGCCGTGATGCCGCCGCGCTTTCTCGATGGGATCGCGGCGTGGTACGTCAACCGCATTTACATCAAGGTGCGTCCCGAGCGTGTCTTTGTGTGGCCGGACGGCGACATCGCGAAGCAGCCGGCCTGTCACGGCGCCCACGTCGAGGAGGTCCGCTCCGGCCACAGCGAGGAGCGGCTCGAGGCGCACGAACCGCCCGCGGGCGGGAGCATCGCGTGGGACGAGCGTGTGGACCAGCTCGGTCGCCGGTACGGCACCGCGGTGCTCGCGTGGGTGGCGCCCGATGGCTTCCCCCTGGCCGTCCGGGTGCCGATCGCCGTGGATGCCGGCGCGGACCGGATCTCGCTCGGCGCCGGCCCCGCGGGATTGCCGATGATCGAGGGACGCGCCTGCCTCACCGCGCACGGGCACGACCCCGACTTCAAGTGGCGGGAGAACTTCCAGGTTCGCGGCGACCTGGTCCGAACGGCCGAAGGGTGGGCGCTCGTTCCGCGCAAGCTCGTCGGCGGGCTCGAGCTCCCGAACCGCGGCATCGTGGGCCGCTACCGAGGATCGATGGCCAGGTCACTCGGCTTCTACCGAACGGCGCGACGGGAGCTGAAGAAGCGAAAGGCACGAGCGGGGGGCTGACCCTGGTCATGCTCGCGGAAACGGCTCCAGTCCGGCGTGCCACGGGCCTGCCGGATAGGTGTGGACGCCGGATTCCTCGACCTCGCCTCGCACCCGTTTGAACAGCTCGCCCCCATTGTCGAGCGCCGCCGCGAGCTGTTGGCGACTGCGGTCGCGCAGCTTCCACATGAACCACAGCTGCTGCTCGGAGACGCCGAAGTCGATCTGGTTGTCGATCGTGGTCACCCAGTCCAGGAAGGCGGGACTGAAGATCTCGCGAAGCGCCACCGGGTCGTACTCGCTGGGCACGGTCGCCAGGAAGCGCTTGTTGAACTCCAGGCTCTCGAACTCGACCTTCCTGCGAGAGGCTCGCTGGATCACCAGCTCGTCGGGGCGGCGCTCGATCGACTCGACGTTGAAGGGCGGCATCACCTTCGCGAGGTCCGGCACGTGCGACTTGGCGAGCACCGCTCCGGGGAGCACCGCCTTCGACAGCAGTCCGCCCTCGGCGTGCTCGTCGGCGTCACACGAGGCTCCCCAGAAGTCGTCGGCGAGCTGCCCGGTGAGCCGGTTGGTCCCCCCCGGGCAAAGGGCGACCGGGCCCCCAACGGGGTTGATGCCGCCAACCGGCTCGTAGACGAGCCCCCGCTCCTTGGCCAGCGCCTTTGCGGTCTCGGCCCAGGCTCTCGCCTCGTCCTTGGCGCTCACGCCGGCCCGTGCCGCGAAGGGCCCGGTTGGATCAGGAGGCGGCGCCGAAGTGGCTGGCGACCTCGCCCCAGTTGACCACGCTCCACCAGGCGTCGATGTAGTCGGGGCGCTTGTTCTGGTACTTCAGGTAGTACGCGTGCTCCCAGACGTCGACGCCGAGCAGCGGGGTTTGGCCGTCGGAGATCGGCGAGTCCTGGTTGGCGGTGCTGACCACCGACAGCCCGGAGCCGTCCCGCACCAGCCATGCCCAGCCGGACCCGAAGCGGTTGACGCCGGCGGTCTTCAACTCGTCCTTGAAGGAGTCGAAGCCGCCGAACGCATCGTCGATCGCAGCCCGAAGGTCTCCCTCCGGTTCACCGCCACCGTCGGGGCTCATGATCTGCCAGAAGAAGGTGTGGTTGGAGTGCCCACCGGCGTTGTTGCGGACCGCCGTGCGGATGTCGTCGGGAAGCGAGGAGAGGTTGCGCAGCACCTCGTCCACGTCCTTGTCGGCCCATTCGGTGCCCTCGAGCGCCGCATTCGCCTTGTCGACGTAGGCCTGATGGTGCTTGTCGTGGTGGACCCGCATCGTCTGCTCGTCGATATGGGGCTCCAGCGCGGCATAGTCGTAGGGAAGGTCGGGAACTGAGTAGGCCATTTGCTCTCCTTCTGCCGTCGTCCGTAGGGCTATCGGTGTGGTGCTCGGACTAGCCGGGGAGCCTATCCGAGCGCCTCTTGAAACCCGCGCCGCCAGGTCGAATACCGGGGCTCCCAACCGAGCTCGCGCTTTGCCTTCGCGTTCGAGGCCCCTCGGAGCTCGGTTGCGAACGCAGACGCGAAGGGTCCGGCCGCCAGCCGGGCGATGAACGCGGGGACCCGGAACGGCCGGCGCGCGCCGAGCGCTTCGGCGTACACGGGCAACCATTCGCGCAACGGAGCGGGTTCATCGTCGGCGACGTTGTAGATCCCCGGGGCGCCGCGGTCGAGCGCGGCGACCGTGGCCGAGGCGGCGTCGTTGATGTGGATGAACGAGAACACGCCCTCGCCACGCCCGACGACCGGGAACCGGCGTCGTCGCACCTGCTCGGCGATGTTTCCGTCGCTCGCGTAGTAGGTCCCCGGCCCGTAGAACTGGCCGTACCGAAGCACCACGCCTTCGAGCCCTGGCGTCTGCGTGACCTCTCGTTCATGCTCGAGCATCGTGGCCACCCCGCCCCCGAACGGCTCGGGCGCGTCGGTCCACGCTGGCGCCTGCTCGTCCTTCACCATCGGCCCCTGTGGTGCGTAGATGAAGGCGATGCCCTGGGTGACGAACCGTCTCACCCCCGCCGCGTGGGCCGCCTCGATCAGGTTGTGTCCACCCTCGGAGCGCGCGCGGTTGGTGGGCCCGTAGTCGATCTTCCGGGGGTCGTACTCGCGAGGTAGGCGGGTGAGCTGGTTGATGACGACGTCGGGCGCCGCGGCGGCGACCGCCGCCCGGATCGCCCGCGCGTCGAGGGCATCGCAGACGACGGGCGTCGCGCCCCCTGCCTCGAGGCCGGGGGCGTTCTCCTGCTTGCTCGTGGTCCCAAACACCTCGTGTCCCGCAGCCACGAGCTGCTTCACCAGCGGACGCCCGATCACGCCGCTGGCTCCGGCGACAAACGCCTTCACCTCGTCTCCCGCTCGCTCGACGGGGACGCCGGCTTCGCCGCCGCCCAGGCGAGATAGGCGAACAGCGCCGCCCCGATTGCGATGTAGGCGGTGTCGAACACTCCGCGCTCATCGGTGCGCGCCTCGCCCACGTCGAACAGGTGGTTGATCGCGTGCAGGCCGTACCAAACCGCCCCGAGAGCCAGCACCGGCACCCGCCAAGACGGGCGCCAGGCGGCGACCAGCACGGCGATCCCGAACGCGAGCACGAACGCGCCCACGTCGCCGACGTAGTGGGAGTTCTCGATCCCGTAGCGCCCGATCTCGTCGAAGAACGTGCCGGGAGCGAGCAGGGCAAACGCACCGGAAGCGGTGTTGAGGACACCGAGCACCACCAGGACCGCCCGCATCGCGCTCTCGCTGATCACCAACGGACCTCCATCGGGAGCCGGACCGCGCGCTGGGCGATCGTGAGTCGGGCTGCGTCAGCGCCAGGCGAATGGGTCGTGCGTGGCAAATCGGGGCGGCCGGATTTGAACCGGCGACCTCACCGACCCGAACGGTGCGCGCTACCAGGCTGCGCCACGCCCCGAGCGCAGCCATTCTACGGCGCATGCGTCGCCGCGACTCCGCGGGCGGCGACGTAGGCCGGGTAAGGGCAATGAGGGGAAGCCCCCGGCACGCCAGATCGGACGCTTATGACATTCGACGCCTATAGGACGTACAAAGTCATAGGCGTCGATACCAAACACTCCACGGCGTCGAGGCGCTCGTCTAGCCCACGGCGCCGACCGCCGCCTCCACCTGCTCCTTCGATGGGGATTCGTCGAGCACGCGGGTACCGCCGGGGCCGGTGACTGCAATCGCGGGCTCGGCCGGCAGGCGAAGGTCGGCCGCGAGCGCGGCGTCGTCCTCGACCCGCGCCCCTATTGCCGACGAGTCGCGGGCCCGCTTCCAGGCCTCGATGTCGAAGTCCGGGATCGCGTTGGCGATGTCCTGAAGGAACTCCTCGGAGATCGTGCCCCCTGGAGCCTCGTCCTGGTTACGGAAGAACAGGTCCACGTACTGCCATTCGCGGTCCTGCTCGCCGGCCGCCGCTGCCGCGTATGCCGCCTCGGTCGTCGTGGTCGGGCCCAGCGAGAAGTTCCGGAACTCAAACCGGGCGTCGCCCGTCCGAGCGTACTCCTCGATCAGCGGGTCCACGTTGCGAAGCTGATACTCGTCGCAGCCGCCGCACTGGAGGTCGTTGAAGACGGTGATCGTGACCGGAGCGTCCGATGAACCGAGGTAGGGACCGTCCTGGGGGATGCCCGCGATCAGCTGCTGGACCTCCTCCCCGCCGGTGATCGAGATCTTCTCGGGGCCGCCCTCGCCGACCGAGAGGGAGAACACCGCCGCCAGCAGCCCGACTGCGATCGTGCCCAAGAGCAGGCGCGGCAGCCACGGGCTTCGTGTGACGCCTGGCGCCGAGCGGACGTCTATCCCGCGACCGCCTTGTAGTACCGAACCGCGAGCCCGGTGAGCAGCGTCTCGAAGCTCTCCTCGATCGGCCCCCCGCTGAGCTCCGCATAGGACTCGAGCCCCCGTTCCTCGATCTCCTCGCTGCGAGAGACGACCTCGTCCACGAGATCGGGGTGCTCGTCGCAGAAGAAGGCGCCGATCGAGTAGAGCTCCGTATCCATCAGCGACTCCAGGAACGACCCCACCTCGCCGGCGGGCGACTGGGTGCGGGGCGAGAGCGGCACTGCCTCGTCGGCCATCGTGCGACATCGTAGTTTCAACGAGCCGCCGGGTCGCCCCCGATCGCGGGGGGATGCGCGAGGCAGCGACGGTGCCGGCGCGCCCGGGACGGCGCAATTTGCACACAAATGCATTGACACATCTGCCTCGCGCGATAAAACTCAGTGGCGAAACCGACGGGAGGAGACAACGCGTGGCCATTCATCTGACGCCCACCGAGCTCGCCGACGAAGTCCACATGAAGCGGCGCGAGGTGATCTCGAAGTGCATGGAGATGGGCGTCCCGATCTTCAACGGCCGAATCGACAAGACCCTCTTCCTCTCCTCGCTCCGCAACTTCTCTGCACCACCGAAGCAGCCGCGCGCGGCCGCGTAGCTGAGGTTCGCTGAGATAGCCTTCGTACTCGGCGGCATCCGCCGCTTGGTGGGCGCCCGACGCCCAACGGTCTAGCGAAGGAGAACAGGATGGAGACAGCGACCGTCGAGTCCCGTCCGGCCACCGGCGCCGGTTCGACGACCATCGCGGACCTGCTTCCGGCCGCGGCGGACAAGTACGGCTCGAAGCCGGCCGTGATGTACAAGGACGACTCCGGGCAGTGGGTCACGCGCAGCTTCACCGAGACACGCGATCACGTCCGCAGCCTGGCGCTGGGCCTGATCGATGTCGGGGTCCAGAGGGGGGACAAGGTTTCGATCCTGGCCAATACCCGCCCGGAGTGGACCTACTTCGACTTCGCGGCCCTGACCGCCGGCGCCACCGTGGTGCCGATCTACCAGACCAACTCCGCCGAGGAGTGCCAGTACGTGCTCGAGAACTCCGATGCCAAGGTGGTAATCGTCGAGGACGACGAACAGCTCGAGAAGATCCGCCAGGTCCGGGACCGGTGCCCCAAGCTCGAGCACGTGATCCGCATGATCGGCTCGAGCGACGACGCGATCTCGACCGAGGCGCTGGCCGAGCGTGGCGCGGAGCGGGACGCCTCCGAGTGGGAGGAGCGATGGCGGTCCGTGACCCCGGACGACATCTGCACCTTCATCTATACGTCGGGCACGACGGGGCCGCCCAAGGGGTGCGTGATCTCGCACGGGAACTACCGAGCGATGCTCAACATGTCGCTCGAGCAGAGCGTCCTGGAGACGGGGAAGGTCACCTACCTCTACCTGCCGCTGGCCCATTCCTTCGCCCTGTTGATCCAGCTGTTGAGCTTTGACGTCGGCGGCACCCTGGGGTACTGGGAGCGGGATCCCTTGAAGATCCTGCCGAACCTCCACGAGGTCAAACCGCACTACTTCCCCTCGGTGCCGCGGATCTTCGAGAAGATCTACACGGCGGCGAACTCGAAGGCCGAGCAGGCCGGCGGCGTGCAGCGGGCGATCTTCAACTGGGCGGTGGGAGTCGGCCGGCGCGTACGCGAGCTCGAGCGCCAAGGGAAGAGCCCCTCACCCGTGCTCCGCCTCCAACACGCGATCGCCGACCGGCTGGTGCTGTCGAACATCCGCAAGCTGTTCGGCGGGCGGATCATCGAGGCGGTCACCGGAGCCGCCCCGATCAACCCCGAGATCTTGCGGTTCTTCGACGCGGCCGGGGTCCTAGTGCTCGAGGGCTGGGGCATGACCGAGACCTCGACCGCGGCAACGATCTCGAGGCCGGACGAGTTCAAGTTCGGCACGATCGGCAAGCCCTTCCGGGGATGTGACGTCAGGATCGCCGACGACGGTGAGATCCTGGTCCGCGGGCCGAACGTCTTCCAGGGCTACTACAAGAACGAAGACGCAACGCGCGAAACCCTTGTGGACGGCTGGCTGCACACGGGAGACCTGGGCGAGGTCGACGCAGACGGCTTCCTGAAGATCACCGGCCGCAAGAAGGACATCATCATCACGGCGGGCGGAAAGAACATCACCCCAGCGAACATCGAGGCCGAGGTGAAGCAGCACCCACTGGTCTCGCAGTGCGTGGTAATCGGCGACCGCCGCCCCTACCTCGTCGCCCTGGTGACCCTGGACCCCGAGGAGGCGGTCTCGTTCGCCTCTCAGCATGACCTACCCCAGGACCCGGAAGCGCTCGCCTCGAATCCGGAGGTTCGCAAGGAGATCGAGGCGCACGTCGAGGAGATGAACCAGAAGTTCGCCCGGGTCGAGCAAGTGAAGAAGATCGCAATCCTTCCACGTGACCTCTCGCAGGAGTCCGGTGAGCTGACGCCGACGCTGAAGGTGAAACGCAGCGTGGTCGCCGACAAGTACGCGGGCGAGATCGAATCCCTGTACTCCGGCTGAGCCCCCGGCTCCAGCCGATGTCGAGCCTAGCCTGCGCGCACGAGTCGACCGGCGCCGAGGCTGAGGCCTACTCGGGCTCCGCGGCTTCGAGCCTCGGCGGCCTGGGGGCTCGGCTGCTGCCGCAGGAGTGCCGCGGTGGTCTGCTCCAGCACTCGCCGCCAAGCGGATTGCTTTTCCTTCTCGCGCTCGACCTGGTCCAGCACGTGCCGCACACGGCGGGCGGAGATCTGGATCCCGTGGCGCTCGGCGATCGCCCGATAGCGCTCGTAGTCGCGGGCCAGCTTCAAGGTCACCGACTCGAATCCGTGCTTGGCGATCTCCAAGCGGGCGCTGTAGTCGAGAATGGAGGTCCCGAACATGAGCTCATCGTCGAGCTCGGGCTCGATCAGGATGATGTCCACGCCGGGGTAACGCTGCTCCCACTGCTGGACGGCGACGTGCAGCCGCTCGTGTGAGAGCAGGCGGAAGGCCTGGTTGCCGATCGCGGTGAACCCCATGTCGGAGACCCGGCGGGCGCGAGTCCCGGTGATCGTGGGGATCCGCTTGCGGAAGTCGTTCGCGTAAGGGACGAGCGGGTTGATGACCACGATGAACTTCGCTCCGTGCTCGACCGCGACGTCGACGTTGGTGGTCGATCGAATGCCGCCGTCGATGAACTCGCGCCCGTTGATCTCGACCGGCTCGTAGATCATCGGCAGCGCGCCGGAGGCTGCGACGGCAGTGGAGATCGGCACGTCGGCCCAATCCCCTCCGCCCAGCACGACCCGCTCGGTCGTGTCGAGGTCCGTCGCCGTCAGGTACAGCTCCGAGTCGAGCAGCCGGAAGTCGTTGCATCGGTCCGGGTCGGACAGGACCTCGGCGACGTAGCGCTCGATTCCGCGTCCCGTGTAGAGGCCCGTCGGCAGCCCGGTGGCCAGCCCGGTGACCACGTCGACGGCCGAGAGCTCGTTTAGATGGCTGACGAGCTCCCGCGCCACTCCCGCCACCCGGAGCGGAAAGGTGAGGGACTGCCGCAGAAACCCCTTGTAGTTGGGCCGCAGCACGCTGCCCAGGGAGATGTCGCGAAGGGGTGAAGGCAGCTCGTGGTTGAGCACCCTCATCATCTCCTCGGGGGTGATCCCGTTGGCCACCATCGAGGCCATGAAGGCCCCCGCGCTCGTGCCTACGTAGACGTCGAATTCGTTGACCGTCCGGTTGACGGCGAGCAGGTCGAGGGCCCGCAGGGCCCCCACCTCGTACACGCCACCGGTAAATCCGCCGCCGCCGAGCACCAGTGCGGTCTTCGATCGGCGCCTGCGGGCTCGCTTGCCGCGACTCGATCGCGATTCCGCTCGAGGAGTCTCGAGCTCGACCACCTTCCCCATGCAACCGTCCATTATGCCGTTCGGCGGGGAAGCCGCGGGTTTCGGCCTCCTGGCGGTTGGCTGAGGCTGCCTGCCGATGGGGGGAAGGTGGCTGGCGATCGGGTTGACGGGGATCGCGTGCTTGGCGCTGGCGGCTCCCGACCTCTCGTCGGCAGCGATCTCGCGCTCGCGCCTGCGTCACAAGCTCACCGGCCAGATGCAGCGAGCCAGCGGGGCGAGCGGCGCCTACGTCGCCGACCTCGACGCCGCTCGCGACCGGACCCTGTTCAGCGACTCGTCTGGGCGACGCCGCATCCTGGCCTCGAACACGAAGCTGTTCACGATCGCCGCCCTGCTCGACCGTTTCCCGGCGAAGAGCACCTTGAAGACCAGGCTTTACGCACGTCCCCGCGATGCGATCCGTGGCCATACCCTGCGAGGAAGCCTGGTGGTCGTCGGAGCCGGTGATCCCGCGCTCGGGCGCCCAGCGTTTGCCCGCCGCAACGGGTTACCCCTGACCCCGCTGGGCGCGCTCGCCAACGACGTGCGCAGGGCCGGGATCAAGCGGGTGATGGGACGGGTCCGCGCAGACGACTCGATCTTCGATCGCCGCCGGGGAGTCCCCACGGCCGGCGTCGATGCATCCGGCGAGCTGTCCCCGCTCTCGGGACTCTCCTTCGACTCCGGCTTCGTACACGGCGACTACGCCAAAAATCCAGAGTTGGTCGCGGCCCGGGCCTTGAGGCGCAGGCTGCGCGCGACCGGCGTCTTCGTCAAGGGAGGCATCGGCCGCGCCGACCTCCCGGCGCGGGTGCTGCGAAGGCGGTCCCTCGGAAGCGTTGCCTCGCCCCGGATCAAACGCCTGGCGGTCGAGACGCTCAAGCCCTCGAACAACTTCTTCGCCGAGATGCTGCTGAAGCGCCTCGCCGGCTCACGACGCGGGGCGAAGGGCACGACGCGGCGGGGCGTTCGCAGAGTCAAGAGGCTCGCTCACGAGCTCGGCACGGGCATTCGGATGACGAACGGGTCGGGGCTGTCACGGTCGGACCGCGCCTCGCCGCGGGAGGTCGTGCGGCTGCTGGGGGCGATCAAGAGACGTCCCGGCGCCGCCGCCTTCCGACGATCGCTGCCGCTCGCGGGCGAGGAGGGCACCGTCGCCCAGCGCATGAATGGGACCGCGGCGGATGGCCGTTGCCGGACCAAGACAGGGACTCTGATCGGGGTCAGCACCCTGTCCGGATACTGCCGCGCGGGTCACGGGCAGGTTGCGTTCTCCATCCTCATGAACTCGGTGGACGTCGCGGCCGCGCATCGCGCGCAGGACCGGATGGTCGCGCTGATCGCGCGCTATCGGCGCTAGCCCGGCAGCAGCTTGCGCAGCCCGTCCTCGTCGAGGACCGCGGTCCCCACCTCCTCGGCCTTCGCCAACTTGGAGCCAGGGCTGTCGCCCGCGACAACGTAGTCGGTCGCCTTGGAGACGGAGCCGGTCACCTTGCCGCCGGCGCGCCTGATCAGCGCGGTGGCATCCTCGCGGCTCAGCGTCGGCAGGGTTCCCGTGAGCACGAAGGTCTTGCCCTCGAGCGGGCCGCCCTCCGCGCGGCGGTCGGCCGCCGATAGCTGGAAGCGAAGTCCTCGCTCGCGCAGGCGCGCGATCAGCTCGATCACCGCCTCGTCGGAGATCTCCTCGCGAAGCTGCTCCGCCAGGACCGGCCCGATTCCGTCCACCTCGGTGATCTGCTCGGCGTCGGCGTCGAGCAGAGCGTCGATGGAGCCGAAGTGCTGCGCGAGGGCCTGGGCGTTGACGTACCCGATCCCGGGCAGCCCCAGCGCGTAGAGCACGATCCCGAACGGTCGCTCCTTCGAGCGCTCGATCTCGCGGATCAATGCGTTGGCGGAGGCCTCGCCGAACCCGTCCAATTCGGCGATCCGATCGGCGCCAAGGTCGTAGATCGATGCCGGATCGGTGATCAGGCCCTCATCCAGGAAGCGCATCGCGTTCTTCTCGCCGAGGCCCTCGATGTCCATGGCGGCTCGGAAGTGCTTGACGAGCTGAAAGGTCTGCCCGGGACAGCCGCGGCGGTTGGGACAGATGGTCCACACGGAATCAGCCGGCTTCACGGTCGGGGTTTCGCAGATCGGGCACTTCTTGGGTGGCTTTGGCCTACGCAGCCGCTTGCCCTCGCGCCGCTGGATCAGCGGCGCGATCACCTGTGGGATCACGTCGCCCGCGCGCGTGACGACCACCTCGTCGCCCTCGCGAGCGTCCTTGCGTGCCAGGTCCTCCTCGTTATGGAGAGTGGCGGTCGAGACCGTCACCCCTCCCACGTGAACGGGCTCCAGCATGGCGAACGGAAGCAGGCGGCCCGTGCGACCAACGTTCCAGACGATCCGGTTCAGCTTCGTCGTCGCCGTGATCGGCGGGAACTTCCAGGCCACCGCCCAGCGTGGTTCGCGGCCGGTGACACCGAGCTCACGCCACAGCGAGCGCTGATCGACCTTGATCACCACTCCGTCGATCTCGTAGTCGAGCGACTCGCGCCGGTCCTCCCACCAACGGCAGCGCTCGACGACCTCGTTCGCCGTGTCGTGCTCTTGGATCTCGCGGTTGACCTTGAACCCGTGTTGGCCCAGCCACTCGAGCTCCTGGGAGTGGCTGGCGAACTCGATCCCCACGTGGCCGCCGATCCCGTAGCACCAGATCGAGAGCGGCCGCGAGGCGGTGATCCCGGGGTCGAGCTGGCGAATCGTGCCGGCGGTGGCGTTCCGGGGGTTGGCGAACGTCGACTGGCCTGCCGAGGCGCGATGCTCGTTGAGCTCGGCAAACGCGCCCCGCGGGAAGTAGACCTCGCCGCGAACCTCGACTCGCTCGGTCGCGTCGTCGATCCGCAACGGAATTGCCCTGATCGTGCGGAGATTCTGGGTCACGTCCTCGCCGATCACGCCGTTACCGCGCGTTGCGCCGCGGACGAACTCGCCGCCCTCGTACAGCAACGAGATTGCGATCCCGTCAATCTTCGGCTCCGACACGAAGCGCAGCTCCCCGGGCTGGATGTCGAGTTGCCGCAGACGATTGTGGAGCCGGTTCTCCCAAGCCCGGAACTCCTCCGGGCCGCGCGCATTGGCCAGCGAGAGCATCGGCTCTCCGTGGCGCACCTGCTCGAACTTGTCCAGCGGCTGGCCGCCGACGCGCTGGGTCGGGGAATCGGGGCTGCGAAGCTCGGGGTACTCCTCCTCGAGCGCCCGCAACTCGTCGAGTAGGGCGTCGTAGGCGTCGTCGCCGATCTCGGGATCGTCGAGGACGTAATAGCGGTGATCGTGATGGGCGATCTGGCGACGAAGTTTCTCGGCGCGCTTGCCCGGGCCCCTGGGGCTCACGTGCCGTCAGTGACGCCCGTCACAGAGGCCTCGAGCACTGCTTCGAGGTCCCATTTACGCAGAAGCCCGAGGCCCTCGCGATCCGTGAGGTCGAAGTGCACCGGGGTCAGCGAGATCCGGCCTCGCGCCACCGCGGCCAGGTCCGTCCCCGGCTCGTCCTCGAACGACGGCTCGAAACCGTAGATCCGGTAGCGGCGGCGACCGCCGTCCTCGTCCACCAGTCGCAGCTCGTCGTTGTAGAGGCGCTTGCCGAGTCGCGTGACCTCGACCCCCCGAGGCTCGCCGGCCGGGCAGTTGACGTTCAGGAGCGTCGCGGCGGGCAGCGGCTCGAACGCGAGCCGGGCGACCAGCTGGGCGCCGAAGCGCGCCGCGGTGGCGAACTCGAAGCCGGGACCTGGTTCGAAGCCCATCTCGGCTGCGCTGGACTGCTGTGAGATCGCGATCGCCGGAATCCCGAGCACGATGCCCTCCAAAGCGGCGGCGACCGTCCCCGAGTAGGTGATGTCGTCGCCCAGGTTGGACCCGTGATTGATCCCGGAGACGATCAGGTCGGGCCGCTCGCCAACCAGTCCCAGGTCCCCAAAGCGAACGCAATCGACGGGGGTCCCGTCGGTCGCGTAGGCGATCCCGCCGTCGTCCAGCTTCACCTCCTCGACCGACAGCGGGGACCGCGTGGTGATGCTGCGTGCCGTCGCGCTGCGGTTCGAGTCGGGGACGATCACGTGCGTCTCGATCCCCTCCAGCTCGCCCAGCGCGCGGCGCAGGGCATGAAGCCCCGCGGCCCCGATTCCATCGTCGTTTGTGAGCAGCACCCGCATCATCCGTGCCTCGATTCGATTCTAGGGGCGCCCCGGCGGCACAATCAGATCGTGGACAACGCTCCTCGGATCTTCACGATCGGCCACTCCACGCACGCCATCGACCGGTTCTTAGGGCTCCTGCACGCCCACAACGTCGAGCTCGTCGGCGACGTCCGGCGCTATCCGGGGTCGCGGCGCCATCCTCAGTTCAACGCCCAGCCCCTGGAAGCGGCGTTGAGCGGCGCCGGGATCGCGTACGAGCCGCTGGGTGGGCCGCTCGGCGGGCGACGGCGCGTTCGTCGCGACCTGCCCCACCGGGGTTGGCGCTCGGCGTCGTTTCGGGCCTACGCGGAGCACATGGAAAGCCCGGAGTTCACCGCCGGCCTGAGGCGGCTGGAGGAGCTCGCGCGCGCACGGCGGGTCGGCTTCATGTGCGCCGAGGGCGATTGGCGACGCTGCCACCGCCGGTTGATCGCGGACGCTCTCGTCAGCCGGGGATGGCAGATCGAGCACATCCGGGCCGACGGCCGCCTCGAACGGCACGCCGTCGAGATCCAGCCGGAGCTGAAGTAGGTTCCCCGGATGCCTAGGGCCGCAAACGAGGAGGCCGTGCTGGCGCGAGACCCCTCGCGGCGGGTATCCGGATTCCAGCCTGATCGCGCTGCCCGGCCGCGAGCGGCTGAAGGGCTGGCTGCGCGGGCACCTGCCTCCGCCCCCGCTGGCCCACCTGACCGGCGCTCGTCCGACCGGGTTCGGCTCGGGAACTGCCGAGGCCGAGATGCCGGCCTCGGGGTGGCTGGCCGCGTCCAACGGCCTGATCACCGGAGGGACGCTCGCGATCCTGGCCGACATCGCCTTCGGCTGCTCGGTCGAGACGGAGCTTCCACCCGGCACGCCATATACGACCGCCGAGCTGTCCCTGTCGTTCCTGCGGCCGGCGCGGCCCGACGGCATGCTCACGGCCGAGGGCAGGCGATTCACGTCGGTCGCTCGGTCGGCCTCTCCGAGGCATTCCTGCTGAAGGACGAAGGCGAGCGCCTGATCGCCCACGGAACTTCCCGGTTGACGATCTTCCCGCCCCTCGACTCGCTCCCGGAGCCGGTCGAGCCGAGCGCTTCCAGCCGACTCCGTACTCCGAGCCCGATCCGTTCCTTCGCCCCGCCACCGGATGGAGTGATCCCGCCGGAGGCCTGGGAGAAGCTCCCGGGCGCCGAGATCGTGCGCCTCCAGATCGCGGGCGCACTGCCCCCGCCGCCGCTTCACCACCTGACGGGACTGCGCCCGGTCGAGGTCGGGGATGGCTCGGCGACCGTGGTCATGCCGTGCACCGAGTGGTTCGCGAGCCCCAGCGGGCGGCTGCAGGGCGGCGCGATCGCGATGCTCGCCGACTTCGCGATGCTGATCGCCGTGCAAACCACGACCGCGGCGGGGCTCGCGTTCGCCGGCGTCGACCTCAAGGTCAATTTCCTGCGGCCCGCGTTCCCCCGACTGCGAGCGAGCTGACCGCCCGGGCCGAGGTCATGCACGCGGGCGCCGACTTGCGATCACGCGCGCGAGGTGACCAACGCCGAGGGCAAGGCGGTGCTGCTCGCCACCGGGCTCTTCGATGTACCTGCCCGGGCCGTCCGCCCAGCCTCGGCGAGGTCGAGCTGAGCGGTCGCGAGAACTCCGAGCCGGCATCCCGCACACCGACGCGGGGACCGCTCAGTAGCGGACCGACGCCAGGTAGAGGCCGTGCGCGGGAGCCGTCTCGCCGGCTTGCTCGCGTGGAGCGCCCCCAGGAGCCGCTCGAAGTCGTCCATCGTGCGCTGCCCACCGGTGACCTCGAGCATGGTTCCGACCAGGACCCTGACCATGTGGCGCATGAAGGAGTCGGCTTCGATCCAGAGCTCGAACAGCTGGCCCGAGAACGGGTCAGACAGCCGGTGCGCGCGCCACTCGGCGGCGATCACGCCGGCGTCGAAGCGAACGTGGTCCGTTTGAGTCGGAGTGAAGGCGGTGAAGTCGTGCTCCCCGACGAGCGTTTCCGCGCAGCGCTCCAGGCAGGCTGCGGTCGAGCTGCCGCGGCCACCAAAGTGCCCGGCCGAGCTCGAACGGGTGCGCGACGGGGGAAGCGAGCACCCAATAGCAGTAGGTCCGTGAGCGGGCATCGCGGCGAGCGTCGAAGCCTGCGGGCGCCGCACGGCCTCGAGCACGGCGATCTCGGCCGGCAGGACGCCGTTCAGGCGCCGCTCGAGGTCGCCCGGGGGCTCGGCATGGACCTCGAAGCTCGCCACCTGGCCCCACGCGTGGACGCCGGCGTCGGTTCGGCCGGCGACGGTCAGAGCCGGTCGCTCGCCGAGGATTCGCTCCAGGGCCCCCTCGATTTCGCCCTGGACCGTCCGCGAGCCCCGGCTGCGTGGCCCAGCCGGCGAACGGCGCCCCCTCGTAGGCGATCGTCAGCCGGACGAGCAGCCATGCAGACACCGCCTGAGCCTAGACCAGCTCGAGGAAGACCATCTCGGTGGAATCCGAGGGCCTGGGACCGAGCTTCACGATTCGGGTGTAGCCGCCCGGCCGGCCGCGTACCGGGGCGCGATCTCCTCGAACAGCTTGTGGACCACGAAGCGGTCCTGGCCCAGCTCGGAGAGCGCCTGGCGTCGGGCGTGGAGGTCACCGCGCTTGGCGAGCGTGATCAGCTTCTCGACCTCCGGCTTCACCGCCTTGGCCTTCGCCTGGCTGGTCTTGATCCGCTCGTGCTCGATCACCTCGCGACAGAGGTTTCGCAGCAGCGAGCGCCGGTGCGAGGCGCTCCGGCTGAGCTTGTGCCTGGCCTTGCGGTGGCGCATGCCCGTCCGACGGGTGCCTACTCGTCCCGGAGCGACAGCCCGAGCGCGTGCAGCGCCTCGATCACCTCTTCGGTGGAGCGCCGACCGAAGTTCGGGATCGCGTTCAGCTCCGACTCGGAGCGCTGGATGAAGTCGCCCACGGTCTGGATCCCGGCCCGCTTCAGGCAGTTGTACGCGCGCACTCCGATCTCCAGTTCCTCGATCAGCCGGTCGTCGCCGTCGCCGGTCGACAGCGGCGCGAAGCCGGGCTCGACGACACCCGCGCCGTCGAGGCTGGTCAGCTCCTCGACCCGGTCGGCATCGGTGAAGATCGCCAGGCTCTTGATCAGGATCTCGGCCGCCTCGCGCAGCGCGGAAGAGGGCTCCATCGAGCCGTCCGTCTCGATCTCGAGGGACAGCTTGTCGAAGTCGGTGCGCTGGCCGACGCGCGCCGAGTCGACCGCGTACGAGGCGCGACGGATGGGCGAGAAGATGGAGTCGATCGGAATCACCCCAAGCGGTTGATCCTCGGCTTTGTTCTCCTCGGCCGGGGAGTAGCCGCGTCCGCGGCCGATCGTCAGGTACATCTCCAGCTTGGTCCGCTTCTCGAGCGTCGCGATAGGGACCTCCGGGTTCAGGATCTCCACGCCGGCGGGAAGGTCGATGTCCTTCGCCTTGACGTCCCCGGGGCCGGTAGCGACCAGGGGAGCCTCGACCTCGTCGGCGTCCGTGTGCATGCGAATCACGATGTCCTTGAGGTTGAGGACGATGTCGGTGACGTCCTCCTTCACCCCCGCGACGTCCGAGAACTCATGGGCCACTCCCTCGATGCGAACGCTCTTGATCGCGGCGCCGCCGAGCGAGGAGAGGAGCACGCGGCGCAGGCTGTTGCCGAAGGTGTAGCCGAAACCCTTGTCGAGGGGCTCGATCGTGAACGTCCCGCGGTTCTCGTCGACCGTCTCGGAGGAGATCTTGGGAATCTGGAATTCGGGCAGGGTGGTCATATTTCCTCTGACTTTGGTTGTTGGGATGTGAGCTCTACTTCGAGTAGAGCTCGACGATCAGCTGCTCTTGCACCGGGGCCGAGATCTCGCTTCGGTCGGGCAGGCGCAGGACCTTGGCGGTCAGGGCGTCGTGGTCAGCCTGCAGCCAGGGTGGCACCACCGTGGTGAGCTCGGTGGCCGAGCGCACCACGTCGGCGGCCGCGGCATTGGGCCGGATCGAGATCACGTCGTCCGGGCGAACCTGGTACGAGGGGATGTCGACCCGCCGGCCGTTGACGAGCCAGTGGCCGTGGCCAACCAGCTGGCGAGCCTGCCGGCGGGAGGCAGCGAAACCGAGACGCACGAGCACGTTGTCCAGCCTCCGCTCGAGCAAACGCAGCAAGTTCTCGCCGGTGACGCCGGGCTGGCGGGAGGCCTTCCGGTAGTAGCCGCGGAACTGGCGCTCGAGGAGCTGGTAGTAGCGCCGAGCCTTCTGCTTCTCGCGCAGCTGCTGGCGGTACTCCGACTGGCGAACTCGCCCGCGGCCGTGCTCGCCGGGCGGGTAGGAGCGCCGCTCGACGCCGCACTTCTCGGTCAGGCAGCGCTGGCCCTTCAGGAACAGCTTCTGGCCCTCGCGGCGACACTGCTTGCACTGCGGTGAGGTGTCTCTGGCCATCCGACTCGCTAGACCCGGCGGCGCTTCCTCGGCCTACACCCGTTGTGGGCCTGCGGCGACACGTCCTTGACCGTGGTCACCTGGAGCCCGGCGGCCTGGAGGGAACGGATCGCCGTATCGCGGCCCGACCCAGCGCCCTTGGCGTGGACCTCGACCCGCTCGAGGCCGTGCTCCATCCCCTTGCGCGCCGCGGAGTCGGCCGTCACCTGGGCGGCGAACGGGGTCGACTTCCGCGAGCCCTTGAACCCGGCCGAGCCCGCGGACTCCCAGCAGACGACGTTCCGTCGATATCCGTGATCGTCACGATCGTGTTGTTGAAGCTGGTCTTGATGTGCGCGATCCCGTAAGCGACGTTCTTCTTCACCCGCCGGCGGGACCGTCCCTTGCCGCGTGCGGCCTTTCTCGGTGGCGCCATCTCCGCCCTCCTACCTCGGCGTGGGCGGCTTGCGCCGGCCGGCGACGCTCATCCGCCGCGGGCCCTTCCGGCTGCGCGCGTTGGTCTTCGTTCGCTGACCACGGACCGGAAGCCCACGACGGTGCCGCAGGCCACGGTAGGCGCCGATCTCGGACAGCCGCTTGATGTTCTGCGAGCGGTCGCGCCGCAGATCACCCTCGACCTCCCGGGACTCGACCGCTTCTCGAAGCTTCACCACCTCGTCGTCGGTGAGGTCCTTGACGTAGGTGTCCCCGCTGACTCCGGTCTCGGCGACGATCTTCCGCGCGGACGAGGGTCCGATGCCGTGGACGTACGTGAGACCCACCTCGATGCGCTTGTTGAGCGGGACATTGACCCCGGCAATCCGTGCCATGTACTAGGCCCCACCAGCCAGTCGCGTCGCCGACGTGTACGCGTGCGGCGCGACTGTTGCGCTTCCGGCTCCGGCTCCGCGCAACATCAGCCTTGCCTCTGCTTGTGGCGCGGGTTTGAGCAGATCACGAGCACGACGCCGCCCCGGCGGATCACCCGGCAGCGCTCGCACATCGGCTTTACGGACGCTCGAACCTTCATCGCCCTTCCATTGGGTCGTATCCAATCACTTGCGGAGAAGGCCCGCCGGCCCCATGAATCGGGCCCGCGGGCACAAAAAGACGGCCCCATGGCCGAGGAAGGATGGTAGCAGGGGGCTCCTGAAGCGCGTGCGTGAGGAAGCGCGCGAAACGCGTGCGATTCGCCGGAGCAGGTCCCCGGTGGGCGAGGTTTACCCCGCCCTGGAAGCAAAACCTCGGCCACGCCACAGCGCGGGGCCTCACTCCTCATGCCAGGGGGTCAGAACCCGGGGGCCGTCGTCGGTGACCGCCACGGTGAACTCGAAGTGCGCCGCCAGCGAGCCGTCGGCGGAGTAGACCGCCCAGTTGTCCTCGCCCACACGGACCTGCGGCGCGCCGGCGTTGACCATCGGTTCGATCGCCAGCACCATGCCGGTCTCGAGCTCCGGTCCCCTGCCCGGGTCGCCGTAGTTGGGGATCTGCGGGTCCTCGTGCATGTCGCGGCCGATCCCGTGGCCCACGAGCGAGCGGATGATGGAGAACCCCTCGAGCTCGACCGTGCGCTGGATCGCGGCCGAAACGTCGCCGAGCCGGTTTCCAGCGCGCGCCTGCTCCGTCCCCGCCAAGAGGGACCCCCTGGTGGCTTCCAGCAATCTGCGCGCCTCGGGGGTGACCGGCCCGACGGGGACGGTGACGGCGGCGTCGGCCACCCACCCGTCCTTCGTCACCCCCACGTCGATGGCGAGCACGTCGCCCCGCTTCAGCTCATAGGGACCGGGGATCCCGTGGACCACCATCGAGTTCGGCGAGGTGCAGATCGAGCCGGGAAAGCCCCGGTAGCCCTTGAACGACGCCTCGGCGCCCTGTGAGGTGATGAAGCGCTCCGCCGCCTCGTCGAGCTCCGCGGTCGTGACGCCGGGATGGCACTTGGACCCCAGCATTCGCAGGCAGCGGGCTTGGATCGCGCCCGCCGCGGCCATCCTCTCGATCTGCTCGGGGGTCTTTCGAATGATCATCGCGAGAATCCGACCGCTCGCCGCCCATCGCCGGGAGGGCGGATGCCTAGAGCTCTTCCTCCATCCGCAGGGTGGCCAGCAGGGCCCTGATCCGGTCGTTGACCTCCTCGGGCCCCCGCGAGCCGTCCACCCTCCGCAGGAGCCCCATGCGCTCGTAGTGGGTCACCAGCGGTTCGGTCTTCGAGTGATACTGCTCCAGGCGGCGCCGGATGACCTCCGGCTTGTCGTCGTCGCGGATCTCCAGACGAGCGCCGCACACGTCGCAGATGCCCTCGTGCTTCGGAGGATCGAACTCGACGTGGAACACGTGCCCCTCCTTGACGCAGGTGCGACGGCCGCCGAGGCGCCGCACGACCTCGTCGTCCGAGACCTCGATCAGGATCGCCGCGGTGAGCTTGCGGCCGAGCTCCTCCATCTTCGAATCCAGCGCCTCGGCCTGCGGAGCCGTTCGCGGGAAGCCGTCGAGGATGAAGCCGTCGGCCGCCTCCTGGCGCTCGAGCCGCTCGCCGATCACGCCCACGATCACCTCGTCCGGGACCAGGTCGCCTCGGTCCATGTACTCCTTCGCGAGCGCCCCGAGCTCCGTGCCCTCGCGCACCGCGGCCCGCAGGATGTCTCCGGTCGCGTAGTAGGGCAGGCGGAAGTCGCGCTGCAGCCGCTCGCCCTGCGTCCCCTTCCCCGACCCGGGCGGCCCCAGCAGGACGAGGTTCAGCTCAGACATCGGGACTCAAGTGGAAGGGGCCCGCGAACGGGGCCAGCTCGGTGGACGCAGGCCAATCAGCGACGCGAGCTTAGTTGAACCCTAAGTGAGCGAGAGAATTGGCCGAGAACGCCGAGATGCGCCGGTTTGCAGGGTCCGCGCTCACTTCAAGAAACCTTCGTAGTTGCGCATCATGAGCTGTGCCTCCAACTGCTTGACGGTGTCAAGCGCAACGCCGACCACGATCAGGATCGAAGTGCCCCCGAAGAAGAAGTTCGCGGACGTCTGGCTGATCAGGATCGTCGGCAGCGCCGCCACAGCGCCCAAGTAGAGCGCGCCCGGGAAGGTGAGCCTGGACAGGATGCGGTCCAGGTATTCGGCGGTAGGTCGCCCGGGCCTCACCCCTGGGATGAAGCCGCCGTACTTCTTCAGGTTGTCGGCCTGGTCAACCGGGTTGAAGGTCACCGCGGTGTAGAAGTAGGTGAAGACGATGATGAAGAAGACCTCGCCGACGACGTACGCCCAGCCGTTGGGACTGAAGAAGGCGGCGAAGTCGAGCGCTGCAGGGGTGTTGAGAAGCTGCCCGATCGTCGGCGGGAAGGCCATGATCGAAGCGGCGAAGATCACCGGGATGACGCCGGCCATGTTGACGCGCAGCGGGAGGTAGGTGGAGCCGCCGGTGGTCATCCGGCGCCCGACGATGCGCTTGGCGTACTGGACGGGGATCCGGCGCTGGCCCTCCTGTACGAACACGATGCCCACGATCACGGCCAAGGCGACGAACGGCATCATCACGACGAACACCTGATCGGGGTTCGTCCACCACGCCTGGATGCCACTGGGAAGCGCGGCAACGATCGACGCGAAGATCATCAGCGAGATCCCGTTGCCGATCCCGCGCTGGGTGATCAGCTCGCCCAGCCACATCAGCAGCGTGGTCCCCGCGGTGAGCGCGATCACGATCAGGAGCACCTTGCCGAACGTCAGCGTGCCGACCACGCTCGTTCCCGCGGCGTCCTGGAACGATTGGAACAGGAACACGTAGCCCAGCGACTGGGCGAAGGCGAGGGCAACCGTCAGGTAGCGGGTGTACTGCGTGATCTTCTGCTGGCCGACCTCCCCCTCCTTCTGGAGCCGCTCGAGCGACGGCACCACCACGGTCAGGAGCTGGAGAATGATCGATGCCGTGATGTAGGGCATGATCCCCAGAGCGAACAGGGACAGCCGCGACAGGCTCCCACCGCTGAACAGGTTGAGGAAGCCGAGGATGTTGCTGCCCTCGAAGTTCGACTCGATGTCCTTGACCGTGTTCAGATCGACCCCGGGGGCCGGGATGTAGGCGCCGAGGCGGTAGAGCAGGAGCATCGCCGCCGTGAACGCGAGCTTCCTGCGGATCTCGGGGACCTGGAAGGCGTTGGCGATCGTCTGAAGCACTAGCTCTCGACCACCTCGGCGCTCCCGCCGGCCTGCTCGATCTTCTCCTTCGCCGAGGCGCTGAAGGCGTGAGCGCGGACGGTGAGCTTCTTGGTCAGCTCGCCACGGCCCAGGACCTTCACCGGGTAGCGCCGCTTCGCGAGCCCGGCCGCGCGCATGGCCTCGGGCGTCACCTCGTCCCCAGCGCCGAAGCGAGCCTCGAGGTCGGACACGTTGACTGGCTGGGTCCGAGTGCGAAATCGCTCGAACGGCATCGACATCTTGTGGTGCGGTCCGCGCAGCTTGCGGGTGCGCATGTGAATCGGGTTCTGCCCGCCCTCATAGCCCGGTTTGCGCTTGTTGCCCGACCGCGCGCCCGCGCCCTTGTGGCCTCGCCCGGAGGTCTTTCCGAGGCCCGATCCGGCGCCGCGGCCTACCCGCTTTCGAGAATGCCGCGAGCCCCGCTTCGGGCGCACCGAATGGAGTCCGACCTCATCCGGAGAAAGGCGGCTGGGCGCCATCAGGAACCCTGTCCATCGCGGACCTCGACCATGTGCGACACGGTCCGGAGCATGCCGCGCAGCTCGGGAGTGTCGGTCCAGGCGGAGCTCGCGGTCGATCCTTCCCAGCCGCAGCGAGCGAAGCGTCTCGCGCTGCTTCGGGCTCGCCCCGTTGGCCGAGCGGGTCTGCCTCACGACGAGCTCGGGCATCGCCGCCCTCGGGGCCCGACGCCTTCACCGCCTCCTCCTCGGCAGGGACGGTGGATCCCGCGGCGCTGCCGGATTCGTCGCCTTGCGCCGTGGGCTTCGGCGAGCCGTTCGCCTGCAGCCCGAGGACCTCCTTGACGCTCAAGCCCCGTAGCTTGGCGACCTGCTCCGGGCGCCGCAGGCCCATCAAGCCCTCCATCGTGGCTTTCACGAGGTTGATCGGGTTCTGAGTACCGATGCTCTTGGTCAGCACGTCGCGGATTCCCGCCAGCTCGAGCACCGCGCGCACGCCGCCGCCGGCAATCACTCCGGTGCCCGGGCTCGCCGGACGCAGGACGACGTGCCCCGCGCCGAAGCGGCCGATGATTCGATGCGGGATCGTCTGCCCGTACATCGGCACCCGGATCAGGCTCTTGCGCGCGTTCTCGACCGCCTTCTGGATCGCCAGCGGGACCTCCCGCGCCTTGCCGTAGCCGATTCCCACGACCGCGTTCTCGTCCCCTACCGCGACCAGCGCGGTGAACGAGAACCGCCGGCCGCCCTTGACCACCTTGGCGACGCGGTTGATCTCGATCACCCGCTCCTGGAGGTCGAGCCCCTGGGGGCTCACTGTCTCGATCTCGTGACTCATCGCGGAATCAAGCAAGGTAGCGGGTCAGAACTTCAGCCCGCCCTCGCGGGCACCCTCGGCG
Source organism: uncultured Actinomycetes bacterium (assembly GCA_963755775.1). Classification (GTDB taxonomy): domain Bacteria; phylum Actinomycetota; class Thermoleophilia; order Solirubrobacterales; family 70-9; genus AC-56. Next base: position 74,618 of record CAVWKY010000007.1, read on the forward strand.
AGGGCCCGGACGCGGCCGTGGTAGCGATAGCCCCCGCGGTCGAATACGCAGGCCTCGACCCCGGCCTTCTTGGCTCGCTCGGCGAGCAGCTCGCCGGCACGCTTGGCCTGGTCCATCGTCCCCATCCCGCGGAGCTCGGGCTCGGTCCAGGCGACGGCCGCCACGGTGCGGGCGGCCCCGTCGTCGATCAGCTGCGCGAACAGGCCCCGGTTGGACCGAAACACGGACAGCCGCGGGCGCTCCGCGCTGCCGCGCACCTTGGCGCGGACGCGACGGCGGCGTCGCAGTCGTTGCTGCGGCTTCGTCAGCACGCCTACGCCCGCTTTCCGACCTTGCGGCGTACGTGCTCGCCCGCGTAGCGGACGCCCTTGCCCTTGTAGGGTTCCGGCGGCCGCGTGCGGCGGATCCTCGCGGCGACCTCGCCGACCAGTTGCTTGTCGATTCCCCTGACGACCACCTGTGTGGGCACGGGAACCTCGAACTCGATCCCCTCCGGGGCGACCACGGAGACCGGATGCGAATACCCCAGGCTCAGCTCCAGGGTGTTGCCCTGGAGCCTGGCCCTGTAGCCGACCCCCTGGATCTCAAGTCGCTTCTCGAATCCCTCGGTGACGCCGTGGACCATGTTCGCGATCAGGCTGCGCGTCAGGCCGTGGAGGGCCCGATGCTCGCCGCGATCGGTTGGACGCTTGACCGTCAGCGTGGCGGCACCCTGCTCGCCTGCATCGCCGTCGCCCGAGGAACCATCCTCCCGGAGGATCTCGAGATCGGGGCTCACGGCCTGGCGCAGCGCTCCCTTGGGCCCCTTCACCGAGACCTCGTCGGACTCGACCTCGACGGTGACTCCGTCCGGAATCGCGATCGGTTGTCGTCCGATTCGGCTCATCGGCTCACCATACGTACGCGACGACCTCGCCGCCGACGCGCCGCTGCCTCGCCTCGTGGCCGGTCATCACCCCCGCCGAGGTGGACATGATCGCGGTCCCCATGCCGCCCAGGACTCGCGGGATGTCCGCGTGGCTCACGTAGCGGCGGCGGCCGGGACGTGAGACTCGCGTCAGGCCGCTGATCACAGAGCTGCGACCGCCTGCGTACTTGAGCTTGATCCGAATTGCCTCCCCGACCCGGGTCGGCTCGATCTCGTAGTCGTTGATGTAGCCCTGCTCGGCGAGGATCCGCGTCATCTCCTTCCTCAACCGCGAAGCCGGCATCTCGACCTCGGCGTGCTGGGCGGAGATCGCGTTTCGGACCTGCGTCAGGTAGTCGGATACGGGGTCGGTCATCATCGGCGCGGCCCTCTCACCAGCTCGACTTGGTCATCCCGGGGATGTAACCCCTGTGGGCGAGCTGGCGCAGACACAGCCGACAGAGGCCGAACTTGCGGTAGTACGCACGCGACCGCCCGCAGCGCCGGCAGCGGTTGTACCGCCGCGACTTGTACTTCGGCTCTCGCTGCTGCCTGATGACCTGTGAAGTCTTCGCCATCCGTTACTCCTCCGGTGGGCCCTCGCCCTCGCCATCCGCGGGTTGCTCGTCCCCGGAAGCCGCGGGCTCGCCCTCCTCGCCGGGTGCCGCTTCCTCTCTGACCCGCTTCTTGTAGGCCTCCGGATTCTCCTCCTTGAGCTGCTCGAGCGCCGCGGCCTCCGCTTCCGCACGCTGGCGCGCTTCCTCGCGGCGCCGCTCCTCCTCCTCGGCCTCGTGGTCCGCCTCGCCCGGCCGTCCCTCGGCCGAGAACGGGAACCCGAGGCCGAGCAGCAGCTCAAAGGCCTCCTCGTCGGTGTTCGCGCTGGTCGTGATCGTGACGTCAAGCCCGCGCACCTCGTCGATCGAGTCGTAGTCGATCTCGGGAAAGATGAGCTGCTCGCGGATGCCCAGGGAGTAGTTGCCGCGGCCGTCGAAGGACCGTGGGTTGAGGCCGCGGAAGTCACGGATTCGCGGAATAGCGATCGAGATCAGCCGGTCGACGAACTCCCACATCCGCGCGCCCCGCAGCGTGACCGCGACGCCGACGGGCATCCCGGCGCGGATCTTGAACGACGCGATCGACTTGCGCGCCCGGCGCACATTCGGGCGTTGTCCCGAGATCACGCCGAGCTGGTCAGTCGCCGCCTCCAGCACCGAGGCGGTTTGCTTGGCTTCCCCGACCCCCATGTTCACGGTGACCTTCTGCAGGCGAGGGATCTCCATCGGGTTGCGGTACCCGAACCGGGCGGTGAGTCGCTCCACCACATCGGATTCGAATCGCTCGCGCAGCCGAGGGGGCGGGGCCGCCTGCCGTGCTTCTGTGGCCGCTTCCATCACTCGATCGCGTTCCCGGTTCGCTTGGCGTATCGCTCACGGGCCCCGCCCTGTGCGGTGCGGACTCCCACCCTGGTCGGCTTGTTGTCGGTGGGATCGAGGAGCATCACGTTGGAGACGTGGATCGGCCCCTCCTTCTCGATGATGCCGCCGGCCTGAGCGCTCTGCGTGTCCTTGATCGAGCGCGGTCGCTGGTGGCGCTTGACGACGTTGATCCCCTCGACGTAGATGCGTCGCCGGCGCGGATCGGTCCGCAGCACGCGACCCGTCTTTCCTCGGTCCTTGCCGCCGGTGATCAGCACCGCGTCGCCCTTCTTGACCCTCATCGACTTCGACATCACAGGACCTCGGGCGCCAGGGAGACGATCTTCATGAAGTTCCGTTCGCGCAGCTCGCGGGCCACGGGACCAAAGATGCGAGTCCCACGAGGGTTTCGCTGCGGGTCGATCAGCACCGCAGCGTTCTCGTCGAAGGCGATGTAGGTGCCGTCACCGCGGCCCAACTGCTTCTTGGTGCGAACGACCACCGCCTGGACGACCTCCCCCTTGCGAACCGCGCCGCGAGGTGCCGCCTGCTTTACCGTCGCCGTGATCACGTCCCCGACGCTCGCATAGCGGCGGTGGTGACCGCCCTTCACGCGGATGCAGAGGATCTCTCGAGCTCCCGAGTTGTCCGCCACCCTGAGCTTGGTCTCCTGCTGGATCATCGGGGCGCTCGCTCCAGGACCTCGAGCAGGCGCCAGCGCTTGCTGCGAGAGAGCGGCCGCGACTCGACCACACGAACGAGGTCCCCCTCGTGTGCCTGATTGCCCTCGTCGTGGGCGTGCAGCTTGCTGGTCCGGCGAACGACCTTCTCGTACGTCGGGTGGCGACGCACGACGGCGATCTCGACCGTGATCGTCTTGTCGGCGCGGGCCGACACCACGGTGCCCTGGCGCACCTTCCGGGCGCCCGGCTCGCCCGGCGCCGCCGGGGTGCCGGTGCCCGGCTCCCCGCGCTTGCGGCGGCGGGCGGCCCGGTAGCGGCGCCGGCTCTCGGCGGCGGCACGCCGCCGCTCGCCACGCTCGGTCGCCCGCTGCTCTGATGTGCGAGGCGGGGCGGGCGGGGCGGAAGCGCTCGAGCGCTCGCGGCGTCGCCTCTCCTTGGGCCCAAGGGGCTCCTCCGTCTCCTCGCTCTGGCGCTCCGGCTCGACGTCGCCGGCGGGCTCCTCATCGGCCGCCTCGGAGGCCCCCGCGTCGTCGACGGTATCCGCGCCCTCCTCGGTCGCCTCCGGCTCCTCGGCGCTCTCGGCCTGCTCAGCCGACTCCCTGGTGGCCTCGGGCTCCTCGGCGCCCTCGGCCTCCGCCGTCGCCTCGGGCCCCTGGGTGTCCTGCTGCTGCTCTTCCTCGGGACTCACCGAAGCTCCTTCTCGAGGTCGATGCCGCGCTGGCGAGCCACGGTCAGGAGGCGCGCCACGTCGCGCCGCGTCGCGCCGAGGCCCGCCGTGTTCTCGAGCTCGCCCGTTGCGTGGCGGAACCGAAGGCTGAAGGCCTCTTCCCGCGCCTGCTTGAAGCGCTCGACCAGGTCGTGGTCGTTGAGCGCGTGAACGTCACTGCTCTTCACTCCGCGACCCCCTCGCGCCGCACGAACTTGGTCTTCACTGGCAGCTTGTGCCCGGCGAGCCGAATCGCCTCGCGGGCGAGCTCCTCCGAGACGCCGGCCAGCTCGAACATCACGCGGCCGGGCTTTACCACCGCCACCCAGCCCTCGGGATTTCCCTTGCCGGATCCCATGCGGGTCTCCGCGGGCTTCTTCGTGAACGGCTTGTCCGGGAACACGTTGATCCACACCTTGCCGCCCCGCTTGATCCTGCGGGTCATGGCCACACGGGCCGCCTCGATCTGACGGTTCGTCACCCAGCCCCGCTCCATCGCCTTCAGCCCATACTCGCCGAACGCGACCTGGTGGCCGCCCTTTGCGTTACCGCGCATGCGACCCCGCTGGACCTTGCGGTGCTTGACTCGCTTCGGCATCAGCATCGCTAGCCTGCCTTCTCGCTCGCTGGTGCGCCGTCACCGGATGGCTCGGCCGCTGGGGGCGCCGCCGTTTCGCCGGCGCTCGCTGAGGCCGGCGGGGGGGCGCGGGAGGCTTGCGTGGCGGCGAGCCTCGGGCTAGCCTGCGGGTGGGGGCGCCGGAGCGTGGGCCGGCGCTTCGCGCGCCTGGGGTCGCCCGGGCCGTTGGCGCGCGGAGCGCGGGGTCAGCGCTTCCGCGCCCTCCTCGCCCACCCCCGGGCCGTAACCCTCGGGCATCACCTCGCCCTTGTTGATCCAGCACTTGACGCCGATCCGGCCGGTCGTCGTACGGGCCTCCACGAACCCGTAGTCGATGTCGGCACGAAGCGTGTGCAGCGGAACCCGGCCGTCGGAGTAGCCCTCGGTGCGGGCCATCTCGGCGCCTCCCAGACGCCCGGAGACCTGGACCTTGACCCCCTTGGCGCCCGAGCGCATGGCCGACGTCAGCGCGCGCTTCATCGCGCGGCGGAAGGCGACCCGGTTCTGGAGCTGCTCCGCGATCGACTGGGCGACCAGCTTCGCGTCGAGCTCGGGGCGCTTGATCTCGCGGATGTTGACCTTGACCGGCTTGTTGACCAGCTTGTGCAGGTCGCGACGCAGGGCATCCACCTCGGATCCGGACTTCCCGATCACGATCCCCGGCCGGGCGGTGTGGATGTCGACCGTGACCTCGCCGCGCTGTTTGACGATCCGGATGTCGGACAGCCCCGCGTGGGAGAGCTTGCGCTGGATGTGCTCGCGGATCGCGATGTCCTCGAACAGGTAGTCGCCGAACTCACGCTCGTTGAACCAGGTGGACTTCCAATCGTGGATGTAGCCGACCCTGAAGCCCTCGGGATGGATCTTCTGCCCCATCGTCTACCCCCTACTCGGTCGGCCTCAGCGCCACGCTCACGTGGCTGGTTCGCTTCTCGATCCTGGTCGCGCGACCGCGGGCACGCGCCCGCCAGCGCTTCAGCGTGGGCCCTTCGTCGACGTGGATCTCGGCGATTCGCAGGTCGTCCGCCACCAGGTCGTGGTTGTTCTCGGCGTTGGCGGCGGCCGAGGCGATTACGTTTGCGACGTCGCGGGACGCCCCGCGAGCCGAGAACTCCAACAAGGTGCGCGCCTCGGGCACGGTGAGGCCCCGCACCTGGTCCGCGACCAGGCGCGCCTTGCGCGGCGCGACGCGCACGTAGTGTGCGGATGCTCGGACCACGGGTGCCTCCGAGTCGCTTTGGTCGCCCCGGGCCACCTACCGCTCCGCCTTGGTTCCCGAGTGGGCGCGGAAGGTTCGGGTGGGCGCGAATTCCCCGAGCTTGTGCCCCACCATCGACTCGGAGATGAACACCGGCACGTGTTTACGCCCGTCGTGGACAGCGATCGTGTGGCCCACCATCTCGGGGAAGATGGTCGAGGTCCGAGACCAGGTCTTGATCATCTGCTTCGAGCCGCTCTCGTTCATCTGCTGGATCCGGCCCATCAGCCGCTCCTCCACGAACGGGCCCTTCTTCGTCGAACGACCCATCAGTCACGCCCCCCGCCCGAGCGGAGCAGCGATGCCGCAAGCGAAGGCGTCGCCATCAGCGCTTCTTCTTCCCGCGTCGCCGTCCGCGGACGATCATGGCGTCCGAGCTCTTGCTCTTCTTGCGCGTCCGATAGCCGAGCGTCGGCTTGCCCCACGGAGTCTCCGGGTGCCCGCCCGGAGTGTGGTGCGCCTCGCCGCCGCCGTGTGGGTGGTCCACCGGGTTCATCGCCACGCCCGCGGGTCTGCGGGCGCCGGCCCTTGTGGCGGGCGCGCCCGGCCTTGCCCAGCTTGACGTTCTGGTGCTCGGCGTTCGACAGCGTGCCGACCGTGGCCCGGCAGTCCGCGCGCACCATGCGCATCTCGGACGACGGGAGCCGCAGGGTCACCAACTCGCCTTCCTTAGCGGCCACCTGGATGCCCGAGCCGGCGGCCCGGCCCAGCCTGCCGCCCTGCCCGGGGACCAGCTCGACGTTGTGCACGAGGGTACCGGTCGGAATCGCACGCAGCGGCAGTGCGTTCCCGGGGCGGATGTCCGAGCGCTCGCCCGACTCCACGCCGTCGCCCGGCCGCAGGCCCTGCGGGGCGAGGATGTAGCGCTTGGTCGCCGTCGGCGTACTTCACCAGGGCGATGTAGCAAGTGCGGTTGGGGTCGTACTCGATCGTGGCCACCCTCGCCGGGATGCCGTCCTTGCGGCGCTTGAAGTCGATCCGGCGATAGCGCTGCTTTGCCCCGCCCCCACGGTGCCGCGAGGTGATCCGCCCGTGGGAGTTGCGGCCGCCGTCTTGGACTTGCCCTCCGTGAGCTGCTTGCGTGGGCGTTCCGCGGTCAGCTCGTCGCGAGCCTGGAAGGTCGCGAAGCGCCTTCCGGGACGGTCGGTTTCGTCTTCTTGATCGCCATCTCGTGTTCCTCTAGCGACTCGTCACTCCGCCACCGCCGCGCCCTCGAACAGCTCGATCCGGTCACCGGCGGCGAGCTCCACGACGGCCTTCTTCCAGGAGCGCGTGCGGCCGCTGTGCAGGCCCCGGCGCTTCGGCTTCGAGCGCACCTTGGCGGTTCGAACCGTCTTCACCCGCACTTCGAAGATCTCCTCGACCGCCCGGGCGATCTGGGTCTTGTGGGCTCGATGGTCAACCCTGAACGTGTACTTGCCGTCCGCCATCAGGGCGTAGCTCTTCTCGGAGACGACCGGCTCGACTATCACCTGGCGGGCCTCCATCCTTATCCCTCGGATCCTCGCTCCGCTCGGATTCCTCGGAGGAGTCCGGTCGGGTCGTGGCTTGACCGCCGCTTTCGCCGCGGTCCACCGCGGTTGTTCGTGCCGTAAGCGTCTCGAGCGCGGTCTGGGAGAGCACCAGCGAGCGGCTGCCGATCACGTCGGCGACGCCCGCCGCCGTTGCCTGCAGCACGGTGACGCCCGCTAGGTTGCGAAAGCTCTTCGCGGCCGACACCTCCTCGGTGCCGAGCACCACCAAGATGGGGCGCTGCGCGCCCCATTTGTCGAGCGCCGCCGCAGCGCGCTTCGTCGAGGGTTCGTCGAAGGTGGTCGCGTCCAAGACCGCGAGGGTGTCCCGCGAAGCGTGGACCGAAAGCGCCGCCCGCAGCGCTCGGCGACGGGCTTTGCGATTCACCTTCACGGCGTAGTCGCGCGGAGTCGGCCCAAAGGCCACACCTCCACCTCGCCGGTGCGGAACGCTCAGCGGCCCGGCGCGAGCGCGGCCGGTGCCCTTCTGACGCCACGCCTTGGCAGTGGTCATCGACACCTCGCCCCGGCCCAGCGACGAGGCGGTGCCGCGCCGGCGCGCCGCGAGGTCGGCCCGAGCCGCCTCGTGAACCAGCGACTCGTGGAAGTCCTCTCCGAATACCTCCCGCGGGAGGTCGGCCTTGCCGCTCTTCCCCAGCATCGTCGCCCGGGGAGCCGTTTCACCTTTGGCCGTGCCCGAACGACGGCCACCTCCGGCCTTGGCCTCCGCCGCCATCACTCGCTGCGCACCTCGACCGTGCCGTTGCGGGGTCCCGGCACCGAGCCCTTGACGAGCAGCAGGTTGCGCTGGGGATCCACCTCGACGACCTCGAGCCGCCGCTGCGTGCTGCGCCTGCCACCCATCCGCCCCGGCATCCTGACCCCCTTGAAGACCCGTGCCGGGTCGGCGCTGGCACCGATCGAGCCCGGCGCACGGACGTTGTGTGACCCGTGGGTGACCGGTCCGCGTCGGAAATTGTGGCGTCGGACCGTGCCGGCGAACCCCTTGCCGATCGCCAGGCCGGAGACCTTCACCTTCTGGCCCGGCTCGAACTGCTCGACGGTGAGCCGGTCGCCGACTTGGTGCTCCCCCTGGTCACGGAACTCCACCAGGGTCTGCGACGGAGCGGCTCCGGCCTTCTTCAGATGTCCGAGCTTCGCCTTGGTGAGCTTGCGATCCGGGACCTCGCCGAAGGCCAGCTGCACGGCGGCGTAGCCGTCGCGGTCGGGATCCCGCACGGCTGTCACCGGGCACGGCCCGGCCTCGATCACAGTCACGGGAACGCGGGTGCCGTCCTCGGCGAACACCTGCGTCATTCCCAGCTTCTTGCCGATGATCGCCGCCATCAGCGCGCTCACGTCTTGATCTCGATGTCGACTCCGGCGGGCAGCGCATCGAGCCGCTGCAGGGAGTCGATCGTCTTCGGAGTCGGCTGATGGATGTCGATCAGCCGCTTGTGGGTGCGGATCTCGAAGTGCTCACGCGAGTCCTTGTCCTTGAACGGCGAGCGGATCACGCAGTAGACGTTCTTGTCCGTCGGCAGGGGAACCGGCCCCGCAACCCGGGCGCCCGTCCGCTGCGCCGTCTCCACGATCTCTCGCGCCGCCCGGTCGATGGCGTCGTGGTCGTACGCCTTCAGGCGGATGCGGATCTTGTTGGCCGTTATCGCTGACACCTGTCTTCTCGCGCAGATGGGGCGCCGCCCCGGTATTGGGGCGCCGCCCCGGTCGTATGTCCTTTCATCTTTCCCCCGCGCCTTCGACGCGGGCCAATCAGGAGGCCGGCCCGCCGGGCCGGCCCCTGAGTCGCTACTCCAGGATCTCGCTCACGACTCCCGAACCGACGGTGCGACCCCCCTCGCGGATCGCGAACCGCAGGCCCTTGTCCATGGCAATCGGCTGGATGAGCTCGATCGTCATCTCGACGTTGTCTCCCGGCATCACCATCTCCGTGCCCTCGGGGAGGTTGGCGACCCCGGTGACGTCGGTGGTGCGGAAGTAAAACTGCGGCCGGTACCCGGAGAAGAACGGGGTATGGCGCCCGCCCTCCTCCTTCTTCAGGCAGTAGACCTCGGACTTGAACTTCGTGTGCGGGGTGATCGACCCCTGCTTGCACAGCACCTGGCCACGCTCGATGTCCTCGCGCTTCGTGCCTCGAAGCAGACAGCCGACGTTGTCGCCCGCCTGCCCCTGGTCGAGGATCTTCCGAAACATCTCCACACCGGTGACCACGGTCTTGGTGGTCGGCTTGATGCCGACGATCTCGACCTCGTCGCCCGTGTTCACGATCCCCTGCTCGATGCGACCGGTGGCCACGGTCCCGCGGCCGGTGATCGAGAAGATGTCCTCGACCGGCATCAGGAATGGCTTGTCGAGGTCGCGCTCGGGCTCGGGGATGTAGGTGTCGAGCGCCTCGGCCAGCTCCAGGATCGCCTTCTCAGCCTCCTCGTCACCCTCGAGCGCCTTCAGCGCGGACCCCTTGATCACCGGCGTGTCGTCCCCGGGGAACTCGTACTCCTTGAGCAGGTCGCGAACCTCCTCCTCGACCAACTCGAGGATCTCGTCGTCGTCGACCATGTCGACCTTGTTCAGGAACACGACCACGTACGGAACGTTCACCTGGCGGGCGAGCAGGATGTGCTCTCGCGTCTGCGGCATCGGGCCGTCGGCTGCGGACACCACCAGGATCGCGCCGTCCATCTGCGCGGCCCCCGTGATCATGTTCTTCACGTAGTCCGCGTGACCGGGACAGTCCACGTGGGCGTAGTGGCGGTTCTCGGTCTCGTACTCGACGTGGGCGGTGGCGATCGTGATCCCGCGCGCCTTCTCCTCCGGCGCATTGTCGATCGACTCGAACGAGCGCACCTCGGTATCTGAGCCCCGCTCGGCGAGCACCTTGGTGATCGCCGCGGTCAGCGTCGTCTTGCCGTGGTCGATGTGACCGATCGTGCCGACGTTGACGTGTGGCTTATCGCGCTCGAACTTCTCCTTGGCCATCTTGCTCCTTTGGGGCTTGCGGGTTTCCTTCGAAGTCTGTCCGCTGAGGGTGTGGGGGTCCGGCCCGTTGCTCGGGCGAACCCCGGAAATATAGGAGAACTGGGGTCACCGTCATGGCCAACTACGCGGCCGCCACGGGTTCGGGGCTGCGGTGCTCCACGATCTCGTCCGCGATGTTCGCCGGGATCTCCTCGTAGCGCTCGAACTGCATCGTGTAGGTAGCCCGGCCCTGGGTCGAGGAGCGCAGGTCGGTCGCGTACCCGAACATCTCACCGAGCGGCACAAACGCCTGGATGGCGACTGCGTTGCCGCGGGGCTCCTGGCCCTGAACCTTCCCCCGACGCCGCGAGAGGTCGCCGATCACGTCTCCCAGGAACTCCTCGGGGGTTACGACCTCCACCGACATCACCGGCTCCAGCAGCGCGGGATCGGCGCGACGCGCGGCCTCCTGCACGGCCATCGAGCCGGCGATCTTGAACGCCATCTCGGAGGAGTCGACGTCGTGGTAGGAGCCATCGACCAGCTCGACTCGCACGTCGACCATCGGGTAGCCGGCGCGGATGCCGCTCGTCAGCGCCTCCTCGATGCCCTGCTCGACGGCGGGGATGAACTCGCTTGGAATCGCGCCGCCCTTGATCTTGTTGACGAAGTCGAACCCTTCGCCGGAGGCGGGCTCGAGGTTGATCACGACGTGGCCGTACTGACCGCGGCCGCCCGTCTGGCGCACGAATCGGCCCACGACCTTCTCAGCAGGACGACGGATCGTCTCCCGGTAGGCGACCTGGGGGCGGCCGACGTTCGCGTCCACGCTGAACTCGCGCAGGAGGCGGTCGACGATCACCTCGAGGTGCAGCTCGCCCATCCCGTGGATCAGGGTCTGGCCTGTCTCCTCCTCCGACTGCACCTGGAAGGTGGGGTCCTCCTCGGCCAGCCGGGCCAGGCTCGCGGCCAGCTTCTCCTGGTCCGCCTTGGTCTTCGGCTCGATCGCGACGGCGATCACCGGTTCCGGGAACTCGATCGTCTCGAGCACGATCGGGGCGTCGGGCGCGCTCAGGGTGTCGCCGGTGCCCGTCTGCTTCAGGCCGACGCCGGCGCAGATGTCGCCTGCGAAGCACTCCTCGATCTCCTCACGGTGGTTCGCGTGCATCATCAGGAGCCGGCCGATCCGCTCGGTGCGCCCGCTGGATGCATTGAGGACGCGGCTGCCAGCGGAGAGCTTGCCCGAGTAGACGCGGAAGTAGGTCAGCTTGCCGACGTAGGGATCGGCCATCACCTTGAAGGCGAGCGCGGAGAAGGGGCCGTTCTCGGCCGGCGGGCGCTCGGCCTCGCGGCCATGCCCGTCCTCGCCCTTGCGTGGCGGCTCGATCCCCTTCACGGGCGGGACCTCGAGCGGCGACGGAAGCAGCTCGACGATCGCGTCGAGCAGCGGCTGCACTCCCTTGTTCTTGAACGACGAACCGCACAGCACCGGGGTCACCTTGATGTCGAGCGTGGCTCGGTGCAGGGACCTGGCGATTCGCTCGTGTGGGATCGCCTCGTCGTTCAGGTACGCCTCCATCAGCTCGTCGTCGTAGTCGGCGCAGGCCTCGATCAGCTGCGTGCGCGCGTCATGCGCCCGCTCGACCAGGTGCTCGGGGATCTCCTGGTCGGAAAGGTCGACGCCCAGCTCGTCCGTCCACACGAGCGCTCGGTTCTCGATCAGGTCGACGATGCCCACGAACTCGTCCTCGGCCCCGACCGGGAGCTGAATCGGAAGCGGCTTGGCGCCGAGCCGATCACGCATCGTCTCGACGGCCCGGTCGAAGTCGGCGCCGGTGCGGTCCATCTTGTTGACGTAGGCGATTCGCGGGACGCGGTACTTGTCGGCCTGGCGCCAGACCGTCTCCGACTGCGGCTCCACTCCGGCGACGGAGTCGAAGATCGCAATCGCGCCGTCGAGGACGCGCAGCGAGCGCTCCACCTCGACCGTGAAGTCCACGTGGCCGGGTGTGTCGATGATGTTGATCCGGTGGCCCTCCCACTCGCATGCCGTGGCCGCCGACGTGATCGTGATCCCGCGCTCCTGCTCCTGCTCCATCCAGTCCATGACCGCGGCGCCCTCGTGCACCTCGCCCATCTTGTGGGTGCGGCCGGTATAGAAGAGGATGCGCTCGGTCGTCGTCGTCTTGCCGGCGTCGATGTGCGCCATGATCCCGATGTTGCGGGTCTTCTCCAGGGGGAAGGTGCGTGCCATTTCCGTAAAGTGATCTCGCTGTTGCTCTGGGAGGTGGCCGGCGCCGCGGCGCCGTTCTCACGAGGAGACGAAAGGTCTGAAAACCGGTATTCGCGCACAAAAAAGGCCCACAGCGGGCCTCGGCGCGATTGCCGGCTCAGCCCGAAACGCCTATATCGTGCGGCTCTCCATGGAATGGATTCCCGCTCCCACGCCGCGCTCGGCTCGCGTGCGAGCGACGCCTGAATATACCAGAGGCATGAGGAAATCCAGGGACCCCGGATGAGGCTTCGGCGCCGCCGCATCCGCGCCGGGTCGGGCGCCGCCGACCCGGCCCGCCGACGTTCCGGCCAACCCTCCACCGGGGGACTCCAGACCGTGGGGCGGCGTCTGGCCCAGGACGTGGGCGCCGCAGTCACGAGCGTCCGCAAGCTGCTGGCGCGGACAATTGACCTTTGGCTTCGCGCAGCCCAGGCGGCGGGCCACCTCCTGCTCGAGGTCTGGGACGCGGCCGTCTTGCCGCTGCTGGACTTGGCCGTATCGGCCGTTCGCGGCGCCGTGCGCCCCGCCGAGCGGATCTTGACCCCAGCTAGAGCCCTCGGAGTGGTGGCGCTGGTCGCGGCCATCGCCGTGGCGGGCGCGCAGTTCGCCGACTATCGCGCGGTGGAGCTCGGGGCTCCCTCCTATCGAGGCCTCGAGGACGTCGCCTCCGCCCCGAGACGAGACGTGGAAACGCCCCTCGACGCCCACGGCGTGGCGATGCTCGCCATCGCCGGCGCGGCCCTGCTCGTCACCGCCTTGGCGATCGGACGAAACCGGCGTCTCGCCCGTCTCCTGGTCGTGCTCGGAGCGGCCGGGGTTGCAATCAGCCTTCTGGTGGACGCCCCCCACGGCTTGCGCGAGGGCCAGGTTGCGGTCTCCTACGAGGGGGCGAAGGCGGTCCTGCTCGGGGCGTTCTGGGTCCAGCTCTCGGCTGCGATCACGCTCGCCGTCGTCGGCCCGTTGCTGGCCGCCCAGCCCCAGAACGTCGCCGCCCCGCGAGCCTCGCGACGCGACTCTCGCCTGCGCGGCACACCCATGGTCGACACCGCTCCGGCGTCCGCCGGCACCTCCGGCGCCGGGGAGACGGGCACATGAGTCCGGACCGGCCGCGACCCCAGAGGCGGCCCCTTCGCCCGGAGCGCTTGTTGCCGTTCGCGTGCATCGCGGCCGCGGTCGCGCTGTTCGCGTCGGAGTTCATGACCATCTTCGAGCTCACCCGAAGCGATGTCGCGAGCAGCACCACCCCCTGCACGCTGGACGCGTCGAGCCGTCACCACTTCGCCCTCGGGGTGGTGGCCATCTTCGCGGTCGTGGCCACGGTCGTCGCGGTCTTGGCGGGCTCCAAGCCCGCCGCGATCGGCGTCGCGATCGCGGGAATCCTCGCCCTGCTGCTCTTCCTGGTCATCGACCTGCCGGACGCCAACAGCATCGGGACCCTTCCTGACTCGTGCACCACACAGCCGGGCTCCCTCCTCGACGGAAAGGCGGTGCCGCAAGCCGGGTTCTGGCTCGAGCTGGCGGGCTCAGTGGCGCTGGCCGTCAGCGGCATCATCCTCGCCACCCTGACGCCGGCCCAGCTCGCCGCACTGCGTCCCCGGGTGCTCGGAGGTCCGCGGGATCCAGCAGCCCCACCCCGCCGTCGCCGCCGCTCAGGGACGGCGGGCTAGATCATCGCTGGGTAGGCAGCTCGATTGAAGGGGGCCGGACCGTCCTGCATGGCGATCGGAGACCGAGATCAATGCGGGACAGCGATCTGAACCCCTGAAGCGGCGCGGGGTAAAGACAGGGGCAAGGTCAGGGAGCGAGAACCGAGCCTGGCGCGGACGCAGGGAGGCCGGCGAAGCGAGCGTAGCTGCAACCTACGTGAGCGAGTCGGCCGACCGAGGACACAGCCAGGCGACGGTTCGCAGCTTCCTGAGCCGCCCCTACCAGCGGTAGTGGGCGAAGGCCTTGTTGGCCTGCGCCATCCGATAAATGTCGTCCTTGCGCTTCCAGGCGCCGCCCTGCTGCTGGGTGGCATCCGAGATCTCGTTGGCGAGTCGCTGGGCCATCGACTTCTCGCGCCGACGCCTGGCGAACTGGACGAGCCACCGTACGGCAAGCGTTCGCGCGCGGCGGGCGGGGACCTCGACCGGCACCTGGTAGGTGGCGCCGCCGACGCGTCGGGAGCGGACCTCGAGGACCGGGGTCAGCTCCTTGATCGCCTCGTCGAGGACCTCCACCGGCGGGCGGCCGGTCCGCTCGCCAAGGATCGCCAGCGCGTCGTAGACGGTTCGCTCGGCGATCGACTTCTTGCCGTCAGTCATCACCTTGTTGACGACCTGCTGCACGAGCCGGCTGCGATGCATCGCATCGGGCTCGATTGGTCGGATGGCAGCGCGGGCGCGACGCGGCATCGGCGGTTACCGCTTGACCCCGTATTGCGAGCGGGACTGCTTGCGGTCCGAGACGCCCGAGGCGTCGAGTGTGCCCCGGACCACCTTGTAGCGGACGCCCGGCAGGTCCTTCACGCGGCCGCCGCGCACCAGCACCACCGAGTGCTCTTGAAGGTTGTGCCCCTCGCCCGGGATGTAGCAGGTGACCTCCATGCCGTTGGTCAGCCGCACGCGGGCGACCTTCCGCAGGGCCGAGTTCGGCTTCTTCGGTGTCGCGGTGTACACCCGGGTGCAAACGCCACGCCGCTGAGGCGCCGCGATACGCCGCTTGCGGCCCTGTCCGGACTTCAAGCCTGGCGTGGTGGTCTTCTTCTGAGGGCGCGTGCGGCCCTTCCTGATTAGCTGACTAGTCGTCGGCACGGCGAGTCAATATAGCTGTCCGGCTCTGGGCTACGCTGGGACCGTGGAGCAGGAGCGTCCCCTACTTGCCTTGGACGTGGACGGCGTGATCAGCCTGTTCGGCTTTCAGCGCCCGCTGAACGAGGTGCCCGGCCGCTTTCACCTGATCGACGGCATGGCCCACTGCATCCCGGAGGGCATCGGCGAGCGGCTGGCCCGCCTTTCGGACCACTACGACATCGTCTGGGCAACGGGCTGGGAGGATCGCGCAAACGATCGCCTTCCCGAGATCCTGGGCCTTCCGGGCGAGCTTCCCTTCTTGACCTTCGACGGCAATGCTCGCTTCGGCTCCGCCCACTGGAAGATCGACGCGATCGACCGATATGCGGGCCAGCGCCCGCTGGCGTGGGTGGACGACTGCATCGATACGACCTGCCAAGCCTGGGCCGTGGACCGCTCCGCGCCCACGCTCCTGGTGCCCACCGAGCCGGACCTCGGGCTCACCGACAAGCACGTCCAGACCCTGCTCGGCTGGGTGCGCGCGGGTTACACTGCCTGAAGCGGTGGAGGGGTTCTGGCCCATCTTCTTCCTGGCAGTGGTGCTGAAGGTCCCGGTCGCCTGCATGCTGTACCTCGTCTGGTGGGCGATCCACCAGACGCCCGAGGTCGAAGAAGCGCCGCCGGAACCCGGAGACCACGAGTTCAAGCGCTGGCGGCGCCAGCCGCGCCGGCCACGCGACCCCCGCCGCGGTCCGCACGCCCCGGACGCCCAGCCGCTTCCGGACTGTCCACCCTCAGGCCGCCTTCGCGTGCTGAGGCCACCCGTGCCCGCTCGCGCTCAGGGCACCCGCGCCCGCGGCTCCGCGGTGCCGGCCAGACGCTAGGGGCCTTTCGGGCAGGCCGGGCCTGCGAAGGCCGCCAGCGCCAGTTACTTCAGCTCCCCCGTGGCCGAGGTTTTCCCCGGTATAGAAAGACTCGGCCACACAACAGCGCGGGCCGAGCGCTGGTCGAACCCTATTCCGCCTCGCCGTCGGAGGTCTCGATTTCCTGGGCGAGCTCCTCCAGCTCGTCCGCGAACGACGGGCCGAAGCCCTCGAGCTCGGTGACCTCGTCGCCGCCCTCGCCAAGGCCCAGCTCGGCGGCCAGCTCCTCCTCGTCGAGGATGTCCTCCTCCGGGCGCTGGGCCGGCTCGACCGGCTCGATCTCGATCGTCCGGTAGCGCTTCAGCCCGGTGGCCGCCGGGATCAGCTTGCCGATGATCACGTTCTCCTTCAAGCCAACCAGCCGGTCGCGCTTGCCCTCCAGCGCCGCGTCGGTGAGCACCTTGGTGGTCTCCTGGAACGACGCGGCCGAGAGGAAGGACTCGGTGGCAAGCGACGCCTTCGTGATCCCGAGGATGACCTCCTCGGCCTTCGCCGGGGTGCCGTTTGCGTCCTTGACGTCCTTGTTGATCCGCTTCAGCCGGTGCCGGTCCTCAAGCGCCCCGGGAAGAAGGGTCGTCGAGCCCTTCGACTCGATCCGGACCTTCTTCATCATCTGGCGGACGATCAGCTCCACGTGCTTGTCGTTGATGTCCACGCCCTGGGCCTTGTAGACCTTCTGCACCTCGGCCACCAGGTAGAGCTCGGTCTCGGTGCGACCCCGCACCTCCAGCAGCTCCGCCGGATACAGCGAGCCCTCGTTGAGCTGGGTGCCGGCCTCGATTCGATCGCCGTTCGCGACGTTGAGCCGGGTCCGCGCAGGGAAGGTGTAGGCCTCGTCCTCGCCCTTCGAGTCCGTGACGATCACCTTCGCGGCCTTGTCGGACTCCTCGACGGCCACCTTGCCGCCCACCTTCGCTATCTGCGCCAGCCCCTTGGGCTTCCGCGCCTCGAACAGCTCCACCACGCGCGGCAATCCCTGCGTGATGTCGTGTCCGGCGACGCCGCCGGTGTGGAAGGTGCGCATGGTCAGCTGGGTACCGGGCTCGCCGATCGACTGAGCGGCGATGATTCCGACCGCATCGCCCAGCTCGATCGTCGAACCGGTTGCCATGCCGCGTCCGTAGCAGGCGCCGCAGACTCCCGACTCGAGCTCGCACTTGAGCACTGAGCGGATCGGAATCAGCACCTCCTCGCCCTCAAATGCCTCGGCGATCTGCTCAAGCTCGGGAAGATCGATCTCTTGCGCGCGCTTCAGCAGCTCGCGGCCGCGCTTCGTGGCGAACTTCTTCGCCGACACTCGTCCCACGAGGTTCTGGTTCAGCTCACCGTCGACCTGCAGCGGCATCTCGATGAACTCCTTGGTCTTGCAGTCGTCCGCCCGGACGATCACGTCCTGGGCGACGTCCACGAGCCGCCGTGTCAGGTATCCGGAGTCCGCGGTCCGAAGCGCCGTGTCGGCCAGGCCCTTTCGTGCGCCGTGGGTCGAGATGAAGTACTCCAGCACCGACAGGCCCTCCATGAAGTTCGCCTTGATCGGGCGCTCGATGATCTCGCCCTTTGGATTGGCCATCAGCCCGCGCATGCCGGCCAGCTGCCGGATCTGCTTGAACGAGCCGCGGGCTCCGGAGTTGGCCATCATGAAGATCGGGTTCAGCTCGTGGAGGTTGTCCTCCATCGCCTTGGCGACTTCCTCGGTGGCCTTGTCCCACTGCTCGGTTACCGCCTCCTTTCGCTCCTCGGCCGTGATGTAGCCCTCCTCGTACTGCTCCTGGATCTTCCCTGCCTGCCCCTCGTAGCGGTCGAGGATCTCCTCCTTGTTGGGAGGCGAGACGATGTCGTTCTTGGAGATCGTGATCCCGGCCTGGGACGCGAAATGGAAGCCGAGGTCCTTGAACGCATCGAGGACCTGGGAGACCGCCGGGGCGCCATACGCCTCGACCAAGTCGGAGACCATCCGGTTGACGTCGTTCTTCTTCAGGGAGTGGTTGACGAACTCGTACTTCTCGGGGTCGTACTCGTCCCCGAGCGTGTCGGCCAGGGCCCGCTCGACCTTGTCGTTGAAGATGATCCGCCCCACCGTGGTCAGGAAGTGCTCGTGGCCCGGCCGCCGGTACTCGGCGTAGTCGTGGAGCTTGACGAGCAGGTTCTCATAGGCGAGCTCGGCCTCCTGCGCTGAGCGGAAGCTGTGCGGCCGATCGCCGTTGGAGCTGGCGTCCTTGCTCGCCTTGAGCCGCTCGTCGAGCTCAGCCAGCTTCTCGCTGCTGGGGCCGTACGTGAGGAAGTAGAGCCCGAGCACCATGTCCTGGGTCGGCGTCGCCAGCGGCGCGCCGTGCGCGGGAGACAGGATGTTGTTCGAGGACAGCATCAGGATCCGGGCCTCGGACTGGGCCTCGGCGGAGAGCGGCACGTGGACGGCCATCTGGTCGCCGTCGAAGTCGGCGTTGAACGCATGGCAGACGAGTGGATGAATCTGGATCGCCTTGCCCTCCACGAGCACCGGCTCGAACGCCTGGATCCCGAGGCGGTGCAGGGTGGGGGCGCGGTTGAGCAGCACGGGATGCTCGGAGATGACCTCCTCGAGGACGTCCCACACCTCGGGGATCATCGAGTCGACCATCTTCTTCGCCGCCTTGATGTTCTGGACGGCCTTGCGCTCGACCAGCCGAGCCATGATGAACGGCTTGAACAGCTCGAGCGCCATCAGCTTCGGCAACCCGCACTGGTACAGCTTCAAGCTGGGCCCGGAGACGATCACCGAACGGCCCGAGTAGTCGACGCGCTTGCCGAGCAGGTTCTGGCGGAAGCGGCCCTGCTTGCCCTTCAGCATGTCGGAGAGCGACTTCAGCGCCCGATTGCCGGGGCCGGTCACCGGCCGGCCGCGCCGGCCGTTGTCGAACAGCGCGTCGACCGCCTCCTGGAGCATGCGCTTCTCGTTGTTGACGATGATCTCGGGTGCGCCGAGGTCGAGTAGCCGCTTGAGGCGGTTGTTGCGGTTGATCACCCGCCGGTACAGGTCGTTGAGGTCGGAGGTGGCGAACCGGCCGCCGTCGAGCTGGACCATCGGGCGCAACTCGGGAGGGATCACCGGGACGCAGTCGAGGATCATCCACTCCGGGCGGTTGCTGGAGTGCAGGAACGCCGAGGCGACCTTGAGCCGCTTCACCGCGCGCGCCTGCTTCTGGCCCTTCGAGGTGTTGATCACCTGCTCGAGCTCCTCGCACTCGGCCTCCAGGTCCACTTGCTCCAGGAGGTCGCGCACGGACTCGGCACCCATGCCGCCGCGGAAGTACTCACCCCAGCCGAAGGGCGACCCGAAGCGCTCCTTCAGCTCGCGGAAGACCGCCTCGTCGTTGATCACGTCCTTGACCTTCATCTCCTGGAAGGTCTTCCAGACCTCCTCCATGCGCTCCGAGGCGTCGTCCAGGTACGCCTCGGTGTCGGAGATTTCGCCGTCGAGCGCCTTGCGCGTGTCCTTGACCAGCTTGGTGCGCTCGGAGTCGTCGAGCTTCTTCGGGTTAACGCCCAGGGCGTCCGCCCACAGCTCGTCTTCCTCGTCGAACCCGTCCTTGGTCCCCTCGCCCTGCACCCAGGCGACGCGGCGCTCCAGCGCCTCGCGCAGCTGCTGGGTGCGCTCCTCGCGCTCGCCCGCGTAGGCGTCAAGGATCTTCTTGACCTCCTTCTCGAGCTTCGGGAGGTCCTTCTCGCGCGCCTCTTCGTCGATCCAGGTGACGAGCGAAGCGGCGAAGTAGAGGACCTTCTCGAGCTCCTTCGGGGCCATGTCGATCAGGTAGCCGATTCTGCTGGGCACGCCCTTGAAGAACCAGATATGCGAGACGGCGGCGGCGAGGTCGATGTGCCCCATGCGCTCGCGGCGGACCTTGGAGCGGGTCACCTCCACTCCGCAGCGCTCGCAGACGATGCCCTTGTACCGGACCCGCTTGTACTTGCCGCAGTAGCACTCCCAGTCCTTGGTGGGACCGAAGATGCGCTCGCAGAACAACCCGTCCTTCTCGGGCTTCAGGGTCCGGTAGTTGATCGTCTCCGGCTTCGTTACCTCCCCGTGGCTCCAGCTACGAATCTTCTTGGAGGAAGCGAGGCCGATCTCCATGGCGTCGAAATTGTTGATGTCCATCTGCCCTTTCTGTTCCTATTCCTCGACCTTTGCCTCCTGGGCGCCGGCTCCGTCGGTGCTGCCGCCCTCTCCTTCCGCGACCACCTGCTCCTCCCGCTCGTCGGCCGCCCCGGCCCCGTCGCCCCCCTCGGCGCGGACCCCCGAGAGGTCGATGCCCAGTTCCTCGGCGGCACGCAGGAGCTCGTCGTCCTCCTCGCCGAGCTCCACGGTCCCCTCCTCGGCCACCAGGTTCACGTCGAGGCCAAGGCTCTGGATCTCCTTCAGCAGGACCTTGAACGACTCGGGGACTGAGGGCTCGGGGATGTTCTCGGACTTGACGATCGCCTCGTACGCCTTCACGCGGCCAACGGTGTCGTCGGACTTCACGGTGAGCATCTCCTGGAGGGTGTACGCGGCTCCGTACGCCTCCAGCGCCCAGACCTCCATCTCGCCGAAGCGCTGGCCGCCGAACTGCGCCTTGCCGCCCAGCGGCTGCTGGGTGACCAGCGAATACGGGCCGGTGGACCGCGCGTGGATCTTGTCGTCGACCAGGTGGAGCAGCTTCAGGATGTACATGCTGCCGACGGTCACCCGGCCCTCGTACGGCTCGCCCGTGCGTCCGTTGTACAGCCGCGCGGTCCCGAACGCCTGGGTGCCCTCGCGGTTGCGCATATCAACCGACAGGTCGATGCCGCGGTCCCCGTGGTCCTCATGCCAGCGGACCAGCGCCTGGTCGACGTCCTCGACGGTGGCGCCGTCAAACACCGGCGACGCCACGTACACGCGGTCGCCGTTTCGCTGGGCCTCCCTGTAGGCCGGCGAGCCGTCGTCGTACCAGCCGTTAGCGGCCGCCCACCCGATGTGGGTCTCGAGGATCTGCCCAATGTTCATGCGGCTCGGGACGCCGAGCGGGTTCAGGATCACGTCCACCGGCGTCCCGTCCTCAAGGAACGGCATGTCCTCCTGCGGCACGATCCGCGAGATCACGCCCTTGTTCCCGTGGCGGCCGGCGAGCTTGTCGCCCTCGGCGATCTTGCGCTTGGTCGCTACGTAGACGCGCACCAGGTTGTTGACGCCTGGCGGCAGGTCGTCGCCGGCGTCGCGATCGAAGGTGAGCACGTCGATAACCACGCCGCCCTCGCCGTGGGGGACCTTCAGCGAGGTGTCGCGGACCTCGCGCGCCTTCTCCTTGAAGATCGCGCGGATCAGCTTCTCCTCGGCGGTCAGCTCGGTCTCGCCCTTCGGGGTCACCTTGCCGACCAGCAGCTCACCCGAGGCGACCTCCGCGCCGATCCGCACGATGCCGCGCTCGTCGAGGTTGCGCAGGCTCTCCTCGGAGCGGTTCGGGATGTCCCGGGTGATCTCCTCGTCGCCGAGCTTCGTGGTCCGGGCGTCGATCTCGTACTCCTCGATGTGGATCGAGGTCAACTCGTCGTCCGTGACCAACCGCTGGGAGATGATGATCGCGTCCTCGAAGTTGTAGCCCTCCCAGGACATAAAGGCGACCAACACGTTCTTGCCGAGGGCGATCTCGCCGCCGGCGGTCGAGGATCCATCCGCCAGCACGTCGTCGGCCTTCACCCTGTCGCCCACCGAGACGATCGGCCGCTGGTGGATGATCGTCCCCTGGTTCGAGCGCATGAACTTGAGCAGCTCGTACTCGTCCTTCTTCGAGCCGTGGGTGACGACGATTCGCTCGGCGTCCACGTAGTTCACCTCACCGTCGTTTGAGGCCAGCACCACGTCGCCGGTGTCGATCGCGGCCCGGCGCTCCATCCCGGTGCCGACCAGGGGCGCCTCCGGCTTCAGCAGCGGGACCGCCTGGCGCTGCATGTTCGAACCCATCAGCGCGCGGTTGGCGTCGTCGTGCTCGAGGAAGGGGATCAGCGCCGTGGCCACCGACCAGATCTGGGTGGGCGAGACGTCCATCAGGTCGACTTGCTTGGGAGACACCACGGCCACTTCACCGTCGGCCGAGCGACACATGACCTGGGGGCCCTTGAGCCGCTTGGTCTTCGGATCGATCTCGGCGTTAGCCTGGGCGATCGTCCTCTCCTCTTCCTGGGTGGCGTCCAGGTGGACGATCTTGTTGGTGACCACGCCGTCCTTGACCACGCGGTAGGGCGTGGTGACGAACCCGTGCTCGGAGACCTGCGCGTACGACGACAGCGAGCCGATCAGCCCGATGTTCGGCCCCTCGGGGGTCTCGATCGGGCACATGCGCCCGTAGTGGGTGGGATGGACGTCGCGGACCTCGATCGGCGCCCGCTCCCGGGTCAGGCCGCCGGCGCCCAGCGCCGACAGGCGGCGCCGGTGGGTCAATCCGGCGAGGGAGTTCGTCTGGTCCATGAACTGCGAGAGCTGCGACGAGCCGAAGAACTCCTTCTGAGCCGCGACAACCGGGCGGATGTTGATGATCGTCTGTGGGGTGATCGCGTCGGAGTCCTCGGTGGTCAGCCGCTCGCGGACCACGCGCTCCATGCGGTAGAGCCCCACCCGGAAGGCGTCCTGGATCAGCTCGCCGACCGTCCGCAGCCGGCGGTTGCCGAAGTGCTCGTACTCGTCGAGGTGGTCCTTGATCGGGTCGCGCGGATAGGTCTGCGCCTCGGCCGCGTAGTCCTTGATCGGGTTCTCCTCGTCGATCTCCTCGGGGATCCCGAGGAGCTTCGGGACCTCGATCAGCTCACCGATCAGCGCCACGATGTCGTCCTTGGTGAGCACGCGGTTGTCGAGGTCGACGTCGAGGTCGAGGCGCGCGTTCAGCTTGTAGCGGCCGACCCGGGTCAGGTCGTAGCGCTTCGGGTCGAAGAAGAGCTGCTCCATCAGCGCCCGCGCGGCGTCCACCGATGGCGGCTCGCCCGGGCGCTGCTTCTTGAACAGCTCGATCAGGGCGCCCTCCTCCGTCTTGGTGGGCTCCGTATCCGCCTCGATCGTGTGACGGATGTAGACCGAGTTGTTGAACAGCTTCAGGATCTCCTCGTCGGAGACGAAGCCCATGGCGCGCAGCAGCACGGTGACAGGCAGCTTGCGCTTGCGGTCGATGCGGGCGTAGACGCGGCCCTTCTTGTCGATCTCGAGCTCGAGCCACGAGCCACGGGCTGGCATCAGGTTGGCGATGAAGACCTGCTTCTCGCGGTCCTTCGGCTCCATCACGTAGGCGCCCGGCGAGCGGACGAGCTGCGTCACGACGACGCGCTCGGTGCCGTTGATGATGAACGTGCCCCGGTCCGTCATCCACGGGAAGTCGCCCATGAAGACGGTCTGCTCGCGGATCTCCCCCGTCTCGCGATTCTGGAACGCGACCTTGACGTTCAGGGGACGGGAGTAGGTGATGTCCTTCTCCCGGCACTCGGCGATCGAGTGCGTGGGCTCGTCGAACTCGAAGGCTCCGAAGACGATCGCCAGGGTGCCCGTGTAGTCCTCGATCGGGGAGATGTCGTCAATCGTCTCCCGCAGCAGCCCCTCCTTCGAATTCGTCAGATGCTCGAAGGAGAGGCGCTGGATGTCGATCAGGTGTGGGACTTCAAGCGGATTCTCCAGGCGTGAAAAGGATCTGCGGGTGACAGGGGCAGCATGAGATCGGGCCAACTGGGCGACTCCTCAGATGGTCGGGGAACGCGAATCCGCGCGACAGATTCGGGGCAAGCAGGCTCAACGGCGCGCGACCCTGCAAAATACCACACCTACGCACGCTTACGCAAGCCTAGCAGGCTCCCCCAGGGTATCTGGGGACGGACGCAGGTGCTGCCGCGCCTCCATCGGGCGGCATTGAGCCTCTAGCATCTTACGGGAGGGGAGAACGAAAGGTCTGGGTTTGACGGAGGGTGGCACGGCACGCCGAGCAGGATTGGCCTCCATCTCGATGCTGGCCGCATGCCTGGTCGGCCTCGGCTCAGGTAGCGCCCAGGCGGCGCCGGGGGACCTGGATCCGACCTTCTCCCGCAACGGGCTCGTTCGGACGCAGTTCGGCGACTCCAGCCAAGCAAACGACGTGGCGATTCAGCCGAACGGAAGGATCGTCGTCGCCGGCCAGTCTCACGGGCAACTGGCCGTCGCTCGCTACCGATCCAACGGAGGGCTGGACCCGGCCTTCTCCGGCGACGGGCTGCTTCGAATGCGCTTCGGCAACTACAGCGGGGCGACCGCCCTGGTGATCCAGCCAGACGGAAGGATCCTCGTCCTGGTTGGATCCACGCAGGGCACCGTCCTGGCGCGCCTGAGATCCGGGGGCGCCCTCGATCCGTCGTTCTCCGGCGATGGCCTGCTGACGGACTTCGGCGAGAACGACAGCTTCGGAGACCTGGCGCTTGATGGCGACGGAAGGATCGTCCTTTCGGGCGCACGGTCGGGTGCGGGCACGGCGGAGGCTGCGTTGGCGAGGTTCCAGCCCAATGGAGCTCCCGATACCTCGTTCTCCGGAGATGGGTTGGCCACCGTCAGCTTCCCCGGATTCGACTACGCCTGGGGCGACAGTGTGGCGGTCGAGCCCGATGGGAGCCCGGTCCTGGCCGGCCAGGTGCTCCACGACGACTTGCTGTTGACGGACCTGGCCCTGGCTCGCTTCGAGCCGGACGGCGACCCGGACTCGACCTTCTCGGGTGATGCCACCACCACCCTGGACATCGGCCCCGTCGACGACACTCGCCATGTCGCCCTGCGCCCGGATGGACGCATCGTCGCGGCCGGAGCCTCCTGCTCCTCCCCCGAGGACCTCTACGGAGGCTGCGCCGGCGAAACCGCTCAGTTCAATGCGGACGGATCGCTCGACGACTCGTTCGCTCACGAGGGAGTCTTGACTCTCTCCCTTCGCCGCGGCGGCTACGTCGGCAGCGTTGCCGACGCACTCAAGGTCACCGAAGACGACGGTACCGTGCTGGCCGGGGGCACGGTCACCGATCGGCAGGATTACGGCCCGGTCGACTTCGTCCTCGTACGCCTGGATCCCACCGGGGCACCGGATGCTTCCTATAGGGGGGCGGGCATGTGGCCCACTGACTTCGCGAGCGGCGATGACGACGCCTACGACGTCGCGCTCCAGCGGGACGGGAAGATCGTCGCCGCCGGGGAATCGGACCACCGGATCGCGCTGGCCCGGTACGAGGTCAGGGGCGGGGCCCGAGACGCCGACGCGGACGGGGTGCGCGATGGCGCAGACCGCTGCCCGATCCGCTTCGGCGATCACCCTGATGGTTGCACCATCTACAGGCGATCGCTGACCATGGAGTTCGACCGGCGGCATGACCTCTATCACGGCGAGCTCTCCTCGCGCGAGCCCAAGTGTGAGGACGAGGAGCTGGTGCGCGTGTTCAGGAAGCGCCGCGGGCCCGACTTCGAGGTCGACACGACGCACACCAGCTCCGGCGGCGGATGGGAGATGGATGCACGCCTGCATCCGGGCCGCTACTACGCGATCGCGCCGGCGGCGCTCCACCGCAGCGTCGGTCGTTGCGCGCGGGCAAGAGCCCATGGATTCCGGATCTAGGCGATTGCTCGATTTCCTGCGGATTGCCACCGGCGCCGCGGCCGTCGTCATGTCGCTGGCGTTCGCGCCGGCCGATGCGCTTGCCGCGCCCGGGGACCTCGACCCCACGTTCTCGCGGGACGGCAAAGTCGAGCTTCCGTTCGCCGGAAACGGCTCGCCGATCGCGATCGCGGTGCAGCCGAACGGCAAGATCGTGACGGCCGGCTCGCCGAACTTCCGGCTCCAGCGGGTGCGCGCTGATGGAAGGCCCGACCCGACCTTCGGCGACGAGGGGACCGGCGTCACGGAGCTCACTGGGTGGACGGCCAGCGCCGTGGCCCTTCAGTCCGACGGCCGGATTCTCGCCGCGGGCACAGCGGACGGCAGGTTCGCGCTGGCGCGCTACACGCCCGGCGGCACGCTCGACGACTCGTTCTCGGGCGACGGCCGCCTGGTCACTGACGTCGGAGGGTCTGCCGGCGAGGTCGTCGTCCAACCGGACGGAAGGATCGTCGTCGCCGGATCCGGCAGCGACGGAGGCTTTGCGCTCGCCCGCTTGAACGCCGACGGCACACTCGACGATTCCTTCTCGGGAGACGGCGAGACGCTGATCGGTGTTGGCGATGGGGCAACCGGGCTGGCCCTGGCACCCAACGGCGACATCGTCGTCGCAGGCCCGGACTTCGACGAGGCCATCCCCGCACCCGGCGAGCAGGTCGCCGTCGCCCGCCTCGACCCGGACGGCACGCTCGATTCGTCGTTCTCCGGCGACGGCGTCCTGGTGGCCCAGTATGCGGCGAGAGGTGACCTCGTCGGCGACGTCGCCGTACAGCCGGACAACAAGATCGTGATCGGGGGGACCGGCGTCGTTCCGGTCCCACGCAGCATCTTCGGTCGCATCAAGTTCGAACTCATCCGCCTGACCCCCGACGGAGAGCTGGATCCCACGTTCTCGGGCGGCGTGGTCCGGACCTGGCTTGGTGGGGACGCCTACGCCTGGGCGCTGGCCCTACAGCCCGACGGCAAGATCGTCATGGCCGGCGAGTCCGGGCATAGCTTCGCTCTCGCGCGGTACAACGGTGACGGGAGCAGGGACGACAGCTTCTCCGACGATGGCAAGCTGCTGACGGACTTTTCGGACTATCCCCGCTACACCAGGAACACCCGGGCCACGGACGTTGCCGTTGGACGCGACGGCAAGATCGTCGCAGGCGGAATCGTCAAATTCGAATCCGGCTGGGTCCTGAGCCGGTACAAGGGGGCGGCCGGCCCCGGTGACGCGGACGCCGACGGAGTGCTCGACGCCGAGGACCTGTGCCCGTCGCGGTTCGGCTACGTCGAGGGGTGCCGGCACTTCAGGCGCTCGCTGACGATCCGGTATGCCGACAAGTTCGACGAGTTCAGAGGCGAGCTGACCGGGAGGGGCTACAACTGCAAGTCGCACCAGCGAGTCACGCTGTCCCAGCGCCGCCCGGGGCGCGACCCGGTGATCGGCCGCGACTGGACCGACTTCGAGACGTCCTCGGGCGACGCCCGTTACGTCTGGGAGGTGTCGCTGTTTCGGCCCCACGGCCGCTACTACGCCCGGGTGAAGCGCCGCGTCCTTCCGTCGTATGGGATCTGCGGACGGGCGCGCTCCGAAATCCTGGGCCTCGGCTGAACGTCAGCCGGGATCCGGCCCCTTCTAGTTCAGCTCGACCTCGCCGCCGGCTTCCTCCAGGTCCGCCTTCAGCTTTTCGGCCTCGTCGCGCTCCAGACCCTCCTTGACCGGCTTCGGGGCGCTGTCCACCAGCCCCTTGGCCTCCTTCAGGCCGAGCCCGGTGGCCGCCCGGACCGCCTTGATCACCTGGATCTTCTTGTCCCCGGGCGCGGTGAGCACCACGTCGACCGTGCTCGACTCCTCCTCGGCGCCGTCCTCCGACGCCGCTGGACCGCCGGCCGCGGGGGCCGCGGCCGCGAGCGCGGTCGCCGAGACCCCGAACTCCTCCTCCAGCGCCTTGATGCGCTCGGAGAGCTCGATCACCGAGATCGTCTTCAGCTCCTCGATCCACTCATCGGTGGACATCGTCTTCGTAGCCACTATTGGTCCTCCTCGGAAGGTGTTCCCTCGGAATCCTCCGCTGGCGCCTCGGATTCCTCTGAGGGTTCCACCTCATCGTTCGTCTGCTTCATCTGAAGTCTCTGGCTCCTCGAGCCGCCGATTCCCCCTCCGGGGCGGCCTCGTCGGTGGCCTCCGCAGGCTCTCCCGCGGCACCCTCCTCCGGGGCACTGTCCTCATCGGCCCCCTGCTCGACGGCGCTCTCTTCCCCGGCGGCTTCCTCCGCGGGCGTCTCCGTCGCCGGCTCCTGCTCCCCGGCCTCGCCGCCCACCAGCCCCTGCTCGGCGATCTGTCCCAGGGCGACCGCCACTCCCGAGATCATCGAGGACAGCCCCCGGGCGAGCCCGGTGAGCGGACTGGCCACGGCTCCCAGCAGCTGGCCCCGCAGCACCTCGACGCCCGGCAGGCGGGCGATCGCGGTGAACTGGTCGGGATCCAGCGGGGCCCCGTCCATGAGTCCGCCCTTGTACTGCAGCAGGTCGTGCTGGCGCCCAAAGGTGGAAATGGCCTTGGCGGCGGCCACCGCGTCGCCCTTGACGAAGGCAAGCGCGGTCGGGCCGACCAGGAGCAGGTCGAGCTCGGAGCGCCCGGCGCGCTCTGTGGCGCGCTTGGCCAGCCGGTTCTTCACCACTCGAAACGTCGTGTCGGCGTCGGCCAGCTTCGTTCGCAGCTCAGCCGCCTGTGGGACGGTGATGCCGCGGTAGTCAACGGCGAAGATCGCCTCCGCGTCGCCGAGGCGGTCGGCGATCTCGTCGACCAGCGTGGCCTTGTCTTCCTTTCTCATCTTTATCTCGATCGCTCCCCGAAGCGCCGAACGAAAGGAGCCCGCGCGCAGACGGGCTCAGGAGATCCTGACCTCGCCTGCGCCGGTCTTCCGGGCCGCGTTGAGAGCGGCCCCGCCGACGGTCTTCGGCAGGTGCTGGTTGGAGCGGCGATGGTAGCCGATCGCTGTTGGGCTACTGCGCCTCGGCGGCCGGCCGCGCATCCTCGCCCCTGTCGGCCCCGGGCCCGGCGCCGTTGCCCGACGGCGCCGAGGCGAGGATCTCAACCGCGCGGGTGCGTGCCGGATCGACCGGCACGCCCGGTCCCATCGTGGTCGTCAGGGTGATCGAGAGGATGTAGCGGCCTTTGGCGGCCGCCGGCTTCGCGCGAACGATCTCATCGATGACGGCGGCGTAGTTCTCCAGCAGGGCACGGTCCTCGAAGCTCGCCTTGCCGATCGACAGGTGCACGACCGCCTGGCGATCCGTCCGGTACTCCACCTTGCCGGCCATCGCCTCGCCCACTGCCTTCGCGACGTTGTTGGTCACCGTGCCCACCTTCGGGTTGGGCATCTTGCCCTGCGGGCCAAGGATCCGTCCCAGCTTCGAGACCACGGGGCCCATCAGGTCCGGCGTGGCGATCGCGACGTCGAAGTCGGTCCAGCCCTCCGAGACCCGATCGGCCAGGTCCTGGGCGCCGACGTGTTCGGCGCCGGCCTCGGTCGCCGCGCGCGCCGCGTCGCCGTCGGCGAACACCGCCACAGTCAGCTCCTTTCCCAAGCCATGAGGAAGCGCCAGGGTGCCCCGGAGCTGCTCCTCGGCATGGCGGACGTTGACTCCGAGGCGCAGGTGGACCTCCACGGTCTCGTCGAAGTTCGCGCTCGCGGTCTGCCTGACGAGCGAAATCGCCTCGGCCGGCGTGTAGCGGTGACTTCGATCGATCTTCTCGTAGGCGGCGCGGAACCGCTTGCCGTGGCGAGCCATCAGACCTCCATCCCCTCTACCTCGACTCCCATGGACCGGGCCGTCCCCGCGATGATCCGCGACGCGGCGTCCAGATCGTTGGCGTTCAGGTCGGGCATCTTGCGCTCGGCGATCTGGCGGATCTGGGCAGCGGTGACCCGCCCCACCTTCGTGCGGTTGGGCTCCCCGGAGCCCTTCTCGAGACCCGCTGCCTCCTTGATCAGGACCGCGGCCGGCGGCGTCTTGGTGATGAAGTCGAACGAGCGGTCCTCGTAGACCGTGATCTCGACCGGGATGATCGTGCCGGCGTCCTGCTGCGTTTGGGCGTTGAACGCCTTGCAGAACTCCATGATGTTGACGCCGTGCTGGCCCAGCGCCGGCCCCACCGGCGGAGCAGGGTTCGCGGCCGCAGCCGGGATCTGCAGCTTGATCATCGTCAGGACCTTCTTCGCCATCGCTACGCCAGTCTGTCGATATCCGTTGCGCGCCGCTCGCTAGATCTTCTTCACCTGGTCGTACCCGACCTCGACCGGGGTTTCGCGGCCGAAGATCGAGACCAGCACCTTGAGCTTCGCCGCGTCCTCGTTGATCTCGGCGATCTCGCCCGAGAAGTCGGAGAGCGGCCCGGAGATCACCTTCACCGTCTCGCCCACGGTGAACTGGGCGCGGCTGCGCGGCCGCTCGGCGGCCTCGCGGTGGAGCAACCGGTCAACCTCCGGTTGCGAGAGCGGGATCGGCTTGTTGCGCGAGCCGACGAAGCCCGTGACACCAGGGGTGTTCTTCACCAGGGTCCAGGCGTCATCGGTCATGTCCATCTGCACCAGCACGTAACCCGGCATGGTCCGCTTCTCGACCTGCATGCGCTGGCCGTCCTTGAGCTCGGACACCTGCTCGGTCGGCACTACGACCTGACGCACGCGCTGGCGCTCTCCCATGGACTCGATCCGGTGCTCGAGGTTCTGCTTGACCTTGTTCTCGTGCCCGGAGTAGGTGTTGATCACATACCAGCGGAACATTGGCGTTCAGTCTCGATTCTTGGCTCGGTGCTGTTGGACGATTCGGGGCGAGTGGGTGGCCGGGGCTACAGCAATCGCTGCACGAGGAAGTTGAACAGAGCGTCCAGCGCTCCCAGGTAGGCCGCTGCGATGGCGATGAAGACCAGGGTCACGGCGCAGGCCTGGATCAGCGTCTCCCGGTCGGGCCACTGTACGCGCCTGAGCTCCGCCCAACAGGAAATGAAGAAGGCGATCACGGCGCCGCGCTGGCGCTCCTGTGGCTCGGGGGTGGCCTTGCGCCGCTGCTCGGACTCCTTGCGCCGCCGCTCGCGCTCCTTCTCCTCGCGCCGCCGCTCGCGCCGGCTGATCCGGTCCGGCGCTACCTCGGGTGGCGCGCCGACATCCGCGCGCGACGGCGCCGGCGCTGTCTGGCTCTCCTCGATTGCCGGGGCCTCGGTCGCCGGCGAGCTTGCCAGCGCGTCGAGGTCGGCCCCCCGCTCGGCCAGCTCCGCCTCCACGACCTCGGCCGACTCGGGGACCTGCGTGCGCTCCTGTGCACGGCTGTCGGCGTCGCGCGAACGCTCCGCCTCGCGAGCCGCGCGAGCCTCGCGCGCTCGCCGCTCCGCCTTTCGCTGCGCTCGGGTCTTCGCCACGGCTACACAGCCCCTCGCTCAGCGCGTTTCCTTGTGCGGCGTGTGTTGGCCACACCAATGGCAGTACTTGCGGAGCTCGATGCGATCAGGGGTGTTACGACGCGACTTGTTCGTCTGGTAGTTGCGTCGCTTGCACTCCTCGCAGGCGAGCGTTACTGCAATTCGGACTTCTCCGCGGGCCATCGGCTGGTGTGGTTCCCCTCTTCCGTCGGGGCGAGTGGTGCTCTGCTCAAGGGCTCTCCACCCTCGAAAAAAAGACCCCGCCCCTCGCTGTCGGCGAGGGGGCGCGAGGTGGGCGAAGGATAGCGCCCGAAACCAGGCGGAGACGAGGCGCGAGGTCGGGAACAAAGAGAGGTCATCGGACGCTAAGGGCGAATGGCGTTCGGATGATGTGGCGCGTGGGTCGATGGATGCTCCCGGCCGCGGCCGCGGCGGTGGCCATGGCGGTCAGCCCGGCAGCCATGGGTGCCAGAAACACGGCCGTCTCCGAGCGGGCCTCGGTCCCGGGGCAGTCGGTGGGATCAGCGACCGCGAGATGCCCCCAGGGCGACTCGGCTGTGGGCGGAGGATTTCAGGCGCCGGGGTTCACACCAGACAACTCGGAGGGGACGACGGCGCGCACGAGCTCGGCGCTGGTCGACGAGCGCCGGGTCGAGACCAAGGCGTTCAACTTCGGCTCCGAGCCTGGCGACATCGTCTCGTGGGCGTATTGCCGCAGGTCGGCCCCACCCCCGGACGTCAGGTCCCGCACCCGTTCTGTCCTCCCCGGCACCGTCGGCTCGGCGGTCGCCGAGTGCCCGCCTGGCACTGGGGCGACCGGAGGCGGGTTCGAGGGGGCGGTCGACCTGACCGGCGGCTCCGCGATCGTCGTGCTCACCTCGATGCGTCAAAGCCCCCGGCGGTGGTTGGTCGAGGCGGTCAACTTCGGCGGGGCGGCCGGCGACCTGACCGCCTACGCGTACTGCAGGGATCCCGCACCCGGCCTCTTGACCAGGTCGAAGGAGACGGGAGTTTCCGCGACGCAGACGACGACGTTCACAGTCACGTGCCCCGCAGGCGGCAGGGCGATCTCTGGAGGGTTCGACGGCCACCCAAGCGTCACTGGCGGGGATCTCCAGGGGGCTGGAGCGGTGACGTCGAAGCGGGCGGATCGGCGAACCAGCTGGCGGACTTCCGCGGTGGGCGTGAACGAGCAGGCGGCAACGGTCACCGCTTACGCCTACTGCAAGACGTAGAGCCCGGAGCCGGTGGAGGGCTCGTGGGCGCCTACAGCCCGAGCGTCTTGGCGATGATGTTGCGCTGGATCTCCGACGTGCCCCCGTAGATCGTGGACACGAGGGTGGAGCGGACGAGGCGCTCCATGTCGTACTCGGAGGAGTACCCGTAGCCGCCCATCATCTGCATCCCCTCGAGCGCAGTCCTGCGGGCGGCCTCCGTCACGAATAGCTTCACCATCGAGGCCTCGCGCGGCAGCATCCGGTCGGGGTCCTCATCTACCTTCGAAGCAACCCAGTGGGTCATCAGCCGGGCCGCTTCGAGGTCGGTGACGAGGTCGGCGAGCCGGTGCTGGAGCGCCTGAAATGAGCCGATCGGGCGACCGAACTGACGGCGTTCCTTGACGTAGGCCAAGGTGTCGTCGAACGCGCGCTGACCGATCCCGAGCATGGTCGCCGCCAGGATCAGCCGCTCGACGTTCAGCCCCGCCATGAGCTGGGTCCATCCCTGGTCCACCTCACCGAGCACCGCGCCTTCCGGCGCCTCCACCTCGTCCAGGTAGAGGTGGGCGGTGTCCCGGCCGCCCATCGTCGCGATCGGGTCGATGCGCAGGTTTGGCGCGTCCGTGGGGATCCAGATCATCGACAGTCCCTGATGCTTGTCCTCATCCCTTGTGGTCCGGCAGACGACCAGGATGTGACGGGCGATGCGGGCGTTGGAGCAGAACACCTTCTGACCTCGGATCACGAAGCCGCCGTTGACCCGCTCGGCTGCGGTGGTGAGGGAGCCGACGTCGGAGCCGGCCTCGGGCTCCGTCATCGCGATCGCCTCGACCTCGCCGGCCGCGATGCCGCCCAGCAGGTCGCGCTTCTGTTCCTCGGTGCCAAACCGTTCCGTCGCGCCGGCGACGATCAGCGTGGTCGCGTAGCCGCCAATCGGCGCCAGGCCGCGGGAGCTCTCCTCCATGAACAGGCAGGCATCGAGCATCCCGCCGCCCGAGCCACCGTACCCCTCCGAAATCGTGACGCCGAGCCAGCCGAGCTCGGCCATCTTGCGGTACAGGCCGTCGTTGTGGGCCTCGCTGTAGCCCTGGGTGAGCTTCTCGCGCCGCTCCTGGGTTCCGCACTCGCGCCGGCAGAAGTCGCGGATCGCCGCGACGAAGTCGCGCTGTTCGTCGGTGAGCGAAAAGTCCACCGCGCGCGGAGTCTAGTTACGGGCGTGAAGAAGAGCCCGGAGTCGGACTCGAACCGACGACCCCCTCCTTACCATGGAGGTGCTCTACCAACTGAGCTATCCGGGCAGTCGCCTCAAGATACAGCCGTCTCCATGGCCGCAGCGAGGCTGTCGACGTCCTCCTCCGTCGTGTCCCAGGAGCACATCAGACGGATCGTCCCCGCGGTCTCGTCCCAGACGTAGAACGGCAGCGCCGCGGGGAGCGCGTCGCGGAGGCGGTCGATTACCGGGGCCGGAAGCGTCACGAAAACCCCGTTGGCCTCGACCGGGAATGCGATCTTGGCCCCGTCGATCGCCGAGATCGCCTCGGCAAGACGGGCGGCCATTGCGTTGGCGTGGGAGGCATTCGAGCGCCACAGGTCATCCTGCAGCAACGCGTCGAACTGGACCGCGAGGAACCGCATCTTGGAGGCGAGCTGGCCGAGCTGCTTGCGGGTGAAGAGGAAGTCCTGCGCGAGCTCAGGGCGCAGGAATACGACTGCCTCGCCCAGCAGGAGCCCGTTCTTGGTGCCACCGAAGGAGACGACGTCGACCCCGGCGTCGGTGGTCAGGGCGCGCAGCGGCTGGTCCAGCGCAGCCGCGGCGTTTGCCAGGCGGGCCCCGTCGACGTGCACATACATGTCGAGCTCGTGCGCAGCGTCGGCGATCGTCCGGGTCTCCTCCAGCGTGTAGACGGTGCCGAGCTCGGTCGCCTGGGTCAGGGAGACGACGCGCGGCTGGATTCGGTGCTCGTCGCCGCGCCAGCTCTTCCACCGGCGGACGTCCTCCATAGACAGCTTGCCGGCCTCGGCTGCGACCGTGAGGAGCTTCGTGCCCGCCAGCCGTTCGGGTGCGCCGCACTCGTCGACGTGCATGTGGGCGACGTCGGTGCAGATGACGCCCTCCTGCGGCTCGGTGAGGGCATCGAGGGCGGCCACGTTGGCTCCCGTGCCGTTGAAGACCAGGAAAAGCTCCGCGTCCTCGCCGAAGTGATCGCGAAAGCGCTGCATGGCCCCGGCGGTGTAGTCGTCGTCGCCGTAGGCCACGACGTGGCCCTCGTTTGCCGCCGCGATCGCCGCCAGCACTTCGGGGTGGACGCCGGAGTTGTTGTCGCTTGCGAACCCGCGCCGGTGCTCGGTCACGGGTGGAGTGATAGCCGCTTGCCGTTCATGCTCGCGGCGGCGTCGCTGCAGACGAAGGCGGTCGCCTCGGCGATCGCCTCGGCCGACGTGAAGCCTCGGTATTCCCGCTCCGGGCTCTCCTCCCGCATTCGCGGGGTGACGATCGCGTTGACGACGATCACGTTCGCCGTTGCCGGGGTGTCCTTGAACGAGTCGGCGAGCGCCAGCGTCCAGGTCTCGGCGGCGGCCTTGGCCGCGGCGTAGGAGGCGTTGGTCCCATCCGGGTTCTGCGCCTGGGAGGAGGAGATGAGCACGAAGCGCCCGTGGGTGCTCGCCGTCAGGACGTCGTAGAAGGCGCGCGTGGTGTGCTGGACCGTGCGGACGAGGAGGTCGTGGAGCCACTCGTAGTCCTCCAGGGGAGCCTGGGCGAGAGGCTGGCCGCCTCGCCATCCCCCCACCAGGTGCAGGAGGCCGTCGACGCCACCGAACCGTGACTGCAGGTGAGCGGCCCACTCGCGCGCGGCTTCCTCGTCGAGCAGGTCCACGACCTGGCCATCGAAGCGATCCTCGGGGAGGTCGAGCTCGTCGCGGAGCGAGTCCAGGTGCTCCTGGGAACGATCGACCCCCGCGATCGTCGCGCCGCCGGCGGCTAGCCGGCTCGCAACGGAGGGGCCGAGCCCGCCCGAGGCGCCAGCGATCGCGATCACCCGGCCGTTCAGGTCAGCCATGAGCGAGGGGATTCTGCACCAACCGCCGGCTCTCCGCCAACCGTGGCCGCGATTCTCTCCGCCATAGCGTGGAAAACTCGGCCACGCGGGTTAGAGGGCGTCGGCGGGGCGCGTCAGGGCGGGCTCGAGCTTTCCGTGGAGCTGAACGTAGAACAGGCTCAGCGGGAACTCGTCGTCCTTCACCAGGTCCACGAGCTCCTTGGGCTCCTTGACCTCGGGCAGGTCTCGCCCGTCCCTCGCCCAGCGCGAGCCGGCCGCTGGCTGCACGTACGCCGACACCAGGTCGTGGGCAGCGATCCATTGCCCGAGCTTCGGGCGGTCGATGCCCGAGTGGTAGAGCTCTTGGACGCGCTCGCGCAGGGCACCGACGCCTTCCGGGAGGCGCTCCCAGTCGATCGTCAGGCGGTTGTCGGTCCAGTGCAGATAGCCCTCGGCGTGGAGGAAGGCGAACAGGAGCTGGCCCCCGAGGCCGTCGTAGTTGCGGACCCGGCTGCCGGTGATCGGGAAGCGGAAGAGGCGGTCGAAGACGATCGCGTACTGGACGTAGCGGGCGAAGGCAAAGCCTTGGCGCTCGAGCGCGACGGCCTCGGCATGGGCGGTGAGGTCGCAGCGGAGCTCCTCCAGCGAGTACATCCAGTAGGGGCTTCGCTGGCGGATCATGAATGGGTCGAAGGGGAGGTCGCCGTGCATGTGGGTGCGGTCGTGGATCAGATCCCAGACGATGTAGGCGTCCATGGATAGCTCCGGCGAGGTAAGCAGGCAGGCCGCGTCGGGCGGCAGGTTGAGCCGCAGAAGCTCGGCGGCCCGGCCGCAGACGCGGCGGAAGCGCTCGGCTTCGCGGTCGCAGAAGATGCCGCCGAAGTAGCTGGGCGGACGCTCGGCGGTGGAGAAGGTCTCGGGGAATAGGACCGCGCACTCGGAGTCGTAGCCGGCGGTGTAGTCGACGAAGTTGACCGGGACGAACTTGGGGTTGTCGTAGCCGTCGCGCTCCAGTTCGGCAACGAAGTCGGGCCAGGGAACGCGGACGATCAGGGCCTCGAAGCATGTGTCGCGCGAGGCGTTCTGCTTGTACATCGGGAACACGGCGAGGTGCTCGATTCCGTCGCGGCGGTCGCGCTCGGGACGGAATGCCTCGGTCGAGCGCATGAAGTCGGGCTTCGCGAAGCCGGAGTCGATCCACGTGCGGAGGTCGAGGCGGAGGGCCTCGACGTAGTCGCGCTGATGGGGGAAGTGGCGGGTGAGGCGGGTGGCGGCGTCGAAGATCGTGGAGACGAGCTCGGCGAGCCGGCTGGCGTCGTGCGCCGACAGGTCGACTGAGCCGTCCGGCTCTTGGGCCAAACGGAGCTCCTCGACGGCCCGCTTGAGCTCAGCCCAGGCGGGATCGGAGCGGGCGGGCGAGTCGGTGACGGTCTGGACGCCGGCAAATGCCGGCTGGGCGGCCCAGTAGATGAGGTTCAACCACAGGGCCTCGTGGTCGAGGTTGCCGATGCAGTCGTCGCCGAAGAGGTCCGAGTCGGCGAGGGCCACGACGCGTCCCTCGCCGTGCTCGGTGATGGCCGCGAGCGGGACGTTGGGGGGCGAGGCAGTCGGCGAGGAGCGGGCGATGGCGCGCGCGCCGTTGTGCAGGGCGAGGGCGCCGCTGCGATAGAAGCAGGCCTGCTCGACGCGGGCGAGGAGGTCGATGCCTTCGGGCTCCTCGTCGCCGTTCCTCGCCAGGTCGGGCAGGACCCATGAGGGCGCGGAAAGGTGGTGTTCGTAGTCCTGGACCGTGCAGTTCGATACCTCGATCCCAAACCGGGCGAGGAGGTCGTTGAGGTTGTTCCCGTACTTCTCCTGCTCGGTCTCGCCCAGCGCGACCAGGCCGCCGCCGCCGCGCACGAATTCCTCGATCGCGTCGAGCTCGCGGTCGGAGAGGCGGGGCGGGCGCGAGTTGGTGGTGGCCTCCCACTTGGGGTCGGAGGGATGGGCGATGACGAGCACGTCGGCGCCGGCGAGGGTCTCGCGAGTGAGCAGGCGCTCGGCGTTCGGGATCACGTCGAAGTCCCGCTTGGCGAGCTGC
Organism: uncultured Actinomycetes bacterium; assembly: GCA_963755775.1. Taxonomy (GTDB): domain Bacteria; phylum Actinomycetota; class Thermoleophilia; order Solirubrobacterales; family 70-9; genus AC-56. Next base: position 112,039 of record CAVWKY010000007.1, read on the forward strand.
TCGGCGGCAACGGCGTAAGAGGAGTCCTCCGGGTGTGCCGGTTGCATCCGCTCGGCGAGGTCGCGGCGAATCGTCCACGCCTCCGAGTGCGATTCGTCGAACAGGATCCGGGCGACCTTTGGCTGGATGGGCACGATTCAAAGGTACGGGTCGCTTGCCGCGCGGTCAATCCCCAGCAAACACCGGATTCACGCAATAATCCGGCAGATGGACGCACTAGACCGCAAGATTCTTTCGCTCCTGGTCGAGGACGGGCGCCGCACGTACGACGACATCGCGCGCCAGGTGAGCCTCTCGGCGCCCTCGGTGAAGCGTCGCGTGGACAGGCTGCGGGAGCGCGGCGCGCTGCAGCGCTTCACGGCAATCGTCGACCACGGGGCTCTGGGTTGGAACACGGAGGCGCTGGTCGAGCTCTTCTACCGGCCGGGAACGACTCTGGACGAGGTGGCCCAGACGCTCCGCGGCCACCCCGAGGTCGTGGAAGGGTGGAGCGTCACCGGAGAGGCCGACGCGATCGCGCGGGTTCGGACCGAGGACAACGCCGCCCTCGAGCGCCTGATCATGGACCTGCAGCGAAACGGGTTGGTGGTGCGGACTCGCTCCCAGGTGGTGCTGTCCCGGCTCGTGAGCCGCGCGGGCGAGGGGTTATGAGATCGGCCCGATCGCTCGGGCTTGCCCCTGGCCGGGTTTATGCCGAATAGCGGCAGGAATCCGTCCACCGAGCCCTCGCGGCCAGCCGGACCGGCCGGTCCTAGAATCGGGTTTCCCGGGGGAGTACCCAAGCGGTCAACGGGGTGGCGCTGTAAACGCCATGGCTATGCCTTCGCAGGTTCGAATCCTGCCTCCCCCATGCTTCGGCAGCCACCAGGCGGTTCGCCCGTCGCTCGTCGTGCAGGCGCAAACGGAGCTGGGGCTGCCTCGACCCGAGACGAGGCCAGCTAGCGACGCCGGCGTTTTCCACGGCGGGAGGATCGCTTCTTCCCGCGGGCGGGGTCGCGCAACTCCTGCCGGATCTGGCGGCCGGCCGCCTCCTCGACCGCGTCGCTCATCACCTGCTGGAAGATCGCCAGGAGGGCCTCTGAGGCAAGCGGGCGAAGGCGCTCCAACGCCTCCCGCACCTGCGGCCATTCCTCCTCGGGGCGCCCGGCCCGGTTGAAGGGCTTCCAGACGTTCTCGATGAACACGTCGACGAACACGCCCGCGACACCGCGGGCCTGGCGGCGGACCTTCTCGCCGATCGCCAACGCCTCCTCAGGCGGGATTCCCAGTGCCGCGAGCTCGATCCCCGCCCGCTGGAGGCGAGGGCTGAGGATCTCGTAGCGCCCCTCGCCGAGCGTGCGCAGGATCCCGAGCCGCTCGGCGCGCTCCAAGAGCGCGGGGTCCGCCGCGCCCCACCGCTTCTCGATCTCCGCCTGGTCGAGGATCTCGGGCTGCTCGTCCTCGAACGGCTGGCGCAGCGCCCGCGAGAAATTGAGCACCTCCGTGCTCGACCCCCCGGCGCCCTCGAGCAGGCGACGGATCGCCTCCAGGTTGAACCCGTCGGCCTGCAGCTCCTTGATCAGCTCGATGCGCGCCAGGTGCTCGTCGCCGTAGTAGCCGGTCCGGCCCCGCACCTCCGGTGCCGGAACCAATCCGCGTGACTGGTGCGCCCGGATGTTCCGCACCGTCATCCCCGTTCGCTGAGCGAGCTCGTCGATCGTCATCGAAGCGCTGTCGTCTCCGGCGCCGTTTCCGACGGCCTTCCGATCCGTGAGCTCGGTCACAAAACGCATCCTACTCCCAGATGTTCCATCAAATGATGTTACATTGGGCCGTGCAGGGGTATGTGCAAGCAGAGATGATCGAGATCGCCTCACTCGGACCCACGCTCCTCGCGGCCAACGAGCCCGCGGGCGGCGCTGCCATCGATCAGGTGGCGATCGCGACTGGCGGCGCCGTGGTCCTGAGTGCCGTTGTCGTCTGGCTCGGCATGGGGCACCGCAGCGGCAGGGTCGCCCACCTCGGTCGCGCCGCCCAGACCGCCGAGCGGCTCTCGGGCCTTCCGGGCTGGGCTGCGCTTCCCTCAGCACTCGCGGTCGTTTCGCTTCTCGTCGCGCTTCTCGGGATGTATTGGGACATCTCGCTCCACATCGACGTCGGCAGGGACGCAGGGCCCCTCGCCAACCCGGCTCATTACCTGATCCTCGCCGGCCTGTTCGGCATCTTCACCGCCGGCTACTTCGCCATCTGCCTCCCTCTCGAGCGACCCGGGCCGGCCGCCGTCCACATCGTCGGCGACTGGTACGCGCCCGTGGGCGGTCTGCTGATCACCGCCTGCGGCGCCTTCGCGCTGCTCGGCTTTCCCCTCGACGACGTCTGGCACCGCCTTTTCGGCCAGGACGTGACCTTGTGGGGCCCAACCCATCTGATGCTGATCGGCGGCGCGTCGATGACCCTGATCGGCCAAGCGGTACTCCTGGTCGAAGGCCTGCGCGCCCGCTCCTCGTCCCTCGCCGGTGCCGAGCCCGCGCTCGTCGTCCGCCTGCGCCGCGTCGGCCTGATGGGCGGCCTGCTCATCGGCCTCTCGACCTTCCAGGCCGAATTCGACTTCGGGGTGCCCCAGTTCCGCTTCGTGCTCGAGCCGGTGATGCTCGCGGTCGCCGCGTCGGTGGCCCTCGTAGCGGCTCGCCTGTGGATCGGGGCTGGAGGGGCGTTCGGCGCCGCCATCTTCTTCATCGCCATCCGCGGTGGCCTCGCGCTGATCATCGATCAGGGCTTCGGCCAGACGGCCCCGCACTTCCCGCTGTACCTGGCCGAGGCCGGCTGCGTCGAGCTGTGCGGCCTGGCGCTCGCGCGCCGCCCGCTCGCCCTGGGTGCTGCCTCCGGCCTGGCGATCGGGACCGTCGGGTTCGCCGCCGAATGGGGCTGGTCGCAGATCGCGATGCCCATTCCCTGGAGGGCGGACCTGCTGCCGGAGGCCGTGATCGCAGCCGTCCTCGCCGCGATCGCCGGCGGCCTGGTTGGCGCGCTGATCGGTTCCGCGCTCAACGGCCGGCTTCCCGAGGCCCGCGCCGTCCGGATAGTGCCGATCGTCGCCCTGGTGGCGATCATGGCCGTCTTCGTCGACGGACTGTGGACAACCGTCCCGCAAAACCTCCGCGCTCACGTCACGCTCCACGACGTGCGCCCCGCTCCGGAGCGCACCGCGGGCGCCACGATCCGGATCGATCCTCCAAACGCGGCGGAGAACGCCGCCTGGCTCAACGTCACCGCGTGGCAGGGCGGCGGGCTCGTTGTCGACGAACTGAAGCCGCAGGGAGAAGGCGTCTACGGGACGACGAAGCCGATCCCGGTCCACTCCGACTGGAAGGCGACGCTCCGCCTGCAGCGCGGCCATGAAGTCCTCGGGCTCCCGCTCTACATGCCTCGCGACGCCGCCATCCCGGCGCCACGGGTCGCGGCGAAGCCGTCATTCACCCGCACCTTCATCAGCGATCACCGCCTCCTGCAGCGGGAGCGAAAGCAGGGAGTCCCCGGATGGCTCGCCACCGCGGCCCCCCTGTGCGTGCTCGCGATCGCGCTCGGCTTCCTGACGACGCTCGCCTGGGGCCTCGGCCGGGTCGCCCGGCGCGGCGGCCCACCTCCGCCCGCGGCGCGGCGCCGCCCGCGCCCTCGCCCGCAACCTGCCTCGCTTCCCAGCGGCGCCCGATAATTAGCCCGGTGGCCGCTGCCCAACACAGCGAAGCAGAGACAGCTCCCCTGAGCGAGCCCATCCCGCTCCAGCATGTCGCCCTGCACGGCCACCGGGTGGGGTTCCGCCTCACCGGCGACGGGCCGGTGATCGTCCTCGTGCACGGCATCACCTCTACCTCCCACGTGTGGCTGGACGCGATGGCGAAGCTCGGCGAGCGCTACACCGTCGTCGCCCCCGACCTGATCGGGCACGGGCGCTCGGCGAAACCGCGCGGTGACTACTCGCTCGGCGCCTACGCCAGCGGCGCGCGCGACCTCCTCGGGCTGCTGGGCTTCGAGTCCGGAACGGTGGTCGGCCACTCGCTGGGCGGCGGCATCGCCCTGCAGTTCGCCTACCAGTTCCCGGAGTACTGCGAGCGGCTGGTGCTGGTCTCCAGCGGCGGCCTGGGGCAGGAGGTCCACCCCCTGCTGCGCGCTGGGGCGTTCCCCGGCTCGGAGCTCGTGATGCCACTGATCGCCCCCAATTGGGCCGTGCGCGCCGGAGCGGCGATCGCCCAGTTCTTCGCCCGCTTTGGCCTGGAGGCCGGCCCGGACCTGGCCGAGACGGCGCGCGGCTACGCCTCGCTCACCGACCGCGAGGCCCGGGCCGCGTTCCTGCACACGCTGCGCGCGGTGATCGACCTCGACGGCCAGCGAGTCAGTGCCGCCGACCGCCTCTACCTGGCGGAGAGGCTTCCGACCCTGCTGATCTGGGGAACGAGGGACCCGATCATCCCCGTGGAGCACGGACGGGCGGCGGTCGAGCGACTTCCGGGGAGCCGGCTGATCGAGTTCGAGGGGTCCGGGCACTGGCCGCAGCTCGATGACCCGGACCGCTTCGTCGCCGAGATCACAGAGTTCGTCGAGACGACCGAGCCCTACGAGTTCGAGCTCGAGCACATGCGCAAGATGCTTCGAGCCGGGCCCCGGCGCGCTTAGGCCCGCTCGCGAAGTCGCTGCGCCTCCGGTAATTGCTTCAGCTTCTTCAAGGTGTTGTTCTCGATCTGGCGGATCCGCTCGCGGGTGACCCCGAAGGCGCGCCCGACCTCCTCCAGCGTCAACGGCTCGTGGCCGCGCAACCCGTAGCGCAGCTCGATCACCTGTCGCTCTCGCTCGGGGAGCGCGTCGAGGGCGCGCTGGATGTCCTCCCGCTGCAGGTTCTCGGTCGCGGTCTCGAACGGCTCCTCGGTGGTCTCGTCGGCGACGAAGTCCCCTAGCTCCGACTCCTCCTCGTCGCCGACGGGCTTCTCGAGCGAGACCGGCATCTGGGCGACCCGCAGGATGTCCCGCACCTCGCGGACCGAGACCTTCAGCTCGGCTGCGATCTCGGCCGGCTCGGGCTCTCGGCCAAGGCGCTGAACGAGCTGGCGCTCGACGTGCGTGACCCGGTTCAGCTTCTCGACCATGTGGACCGGGATGCGGATCGTCCGCGCCTTGTCGGCGATCGCCCTGGTGACCGCCTGGCGGATCCACCATGTGGCGTAGGTGGAGAACTTGTAGCCGCGGCGGTAATCGAACTTCTCCACCGCCCGAATCAGCCCCAGCGACCCCTCCTGGATCAGGTCGAGGAAGCCGAGCCCGCGTCCCAAGTAGCCCTTTGCGATCGAGACCACGAGCCGTAGGTTCGCCTCCACCATGTGGCGCTTGGCGACCATGTCGCCCCGCTCGATCCGCTTCGCCAGCTCGATCTCCTGGTCGGCGGTCAGGAGCTCAACGCGGCCGATCGACCGCAGGTACAGGCGCAGTGAATCGAGGCTCGGCTCGACCGTCAGGTCGAGCTCGGGCTTCTTGGCGCCTCCGGGCTGGCCCGCCTCCTTCGCCTCCTTGTAGGCGGTGAGCCCGTTCTCCGCGATCACGTCGACACCGTGCTCGATCAGGTAGCCGTGCAGGCCCTGCACCTGCTCCTTCGTCACCTCGACCTCCTCCAAGGTCGCGGCGATCTGCTCGAAGGTCAGATACCCGCGCTCGCGCCCTTCGGCGATCAGCGAGCGAAGCTCCTCGGACTCCTGAAACCGGTGGTCCGCGTCGAACCGGGTGCTCGTCCCGGCGCTCTCAGACGCCTCTTCTCCACCAACCTCGGCGTGATCAGTGCCGGTCAGCAGAACCTTCCCCTTGTCAGCCACCCCCGTGCTCTCCTCTTGCTGGGGTTTGGGCGGCGCGAAGTATGGGGCTGCCGCCCGGCCGGCAGGGGTCTTTGGCCCGCTAACCTTGGCCATCTGGCCAGCCTCCGACCCGGCCCCGACGGGTTCTGGCAGGCCTAATCCGACTCAGCTCACACCATCCTCCCCTCGATGAGCGCGACCGGCCACACCGTCTCCCCCGCCGCCGATGTCCAAGCCTCGCGTCCCCGAAACCGAGGTCAGTCTCACCAGGGTGGGAGTGCGCGGGATAGAGAAGGTGATCAAGGTCGACGGCGGAGCCCTCGCCGACGCTGCCCCGGGATCGCACGACGGCGCGCGGGACGCCGCCGGCAGCTACTTCTTCGCCGAGCTGGAGTGCTTCGTAGACCTCAACCCTCGGCAGGCGGGCGCCCACATGTCGCGCTTCGAGGAAGTCGTGAATGGCGCGATCGACGAGGTCATCCTCGGCGAGACCCTGCGGGCCGAGGAGCTCGCCGCCCAGATCGCCACCCGCGTTCGCGAGCAGCAGCGCGGGATGCGGGCGGAGGTCACGGTCGCCGCTCGCTACCCGGAGACGGTGTCGGCGCCCGTTTCCGGTCTGCGGACCCAGGAGATCTACACCCTGCATGGAACGGCGGTGGTCTCCGAGCGGGGGACGCGCACCTTGACCGGCGTCGAGGCGCAGGGAATGACGGCGTGTCCGTGCGCCCAGGGGCTGCTCCGCGAGCGCTCGCGCGAGCGGTTGGCCGCCGAGGGCTTCACCGATGACGAGACCGAGCGGGTGCTGAAGGCGGTCCCGGTCGCCACGCACAACCAGCGCGGCATCGGCTCCCTGCACCTCGGCCGTCCCGAGGGCGTCGAACTGGACGTGGACGCCCGCGATCTCCTGCACATCGTCGAGCAGTCGATGAGCTCCGAGATCTACGAGCTGATGAAGCGCCCCGACGAGGCCGCGATCGTCGAGAAGGCGCACATGAACCCGCGCTTCGTCGAGGACTGCGTGCGCGAGATGGTACGCCGGGTGGCCGAGTCGTATCCGCGACTTCGCGAGGGAGGGTTCGTGCTCGCCCGCCAAGAGAACCTGGAGACGATCCACAGGCACTCCGTGGTCGCGGAGCGCTCGGGCCTGCTCGCCGAGATCCTCACCGAGCTCTCAAGCGGCGAGCACTCGCCCCATCACGTGACCGAGCGGGAGTGGCTGGAGGCCCCCTGCTCGGAGTAGCCCGGTGTCCTACCCGGGCTCGGTCTTCGCGGCCGTTCGCTTCGCCCGTTCCACCTCGAGGCGCTTTCGCAGGCCGAAGAAGTAGTCGGCGCCTGAGATCACGGTGACCGCGACCGCCACGTAGACCAGGACGTCCACCGCCACCGGCGAGGGGTTCCAGATGATCAGCGCGAACACGGCGGCGACCTGAAGCGCGGTCTTCAGCTTGCCGAGCCAGCTCGCCGAGATCACCACCTGCTGCTCGACCGCCACGGCGCGCAGGCCGGTGACCGCCAGCTCGCGGGCGATGATCACCATCGCCACCCAGGCCGCGAGCCGGCCCAGCGAGACCAATGAGACCAGGGCCGCGATGATCAGCACCTTGTCGGCCAGCGGGTCCATGAGCTTCCCGAACGTGGTCACGTCCTGGCGCCGCCGGGCGATGTAGCCGTCCAGACCGTCGCTGAGCGCCGCGAGCGCGAACACCCCAGCGGCCAGCGCGTCGCCGTTCGGCGTCTCGTCCAGCAGCGCAACCACGATCACTGGCACGGCCACGATTCGCAGCAGGGTGAGGACGTTGGGCAGGTTCAGCGGAAGCACCGCTCCGAAAGGTTATGGCCGCAACGTGAGGCGCTCCGTCTTCGACCGGTCAACCCCGGACGGGCGTCCGCACCAGCATGCGGGCTCGGGCGAACAGACGGTCCAGCATCTGCTCGGTGAGGCGGCCGGTGAAGGTGTTCTGCTGCGACGGGTGGTAGCAGCCGACCAGCGTGTAACTGCCGACCGAGGCCTCGACTCCATGGCCGAAGCGCGGCTTGGGGCGTGGGATCTCGTGACCGAGCAGCCGCAGCGCCCGCAGCGCCCCGTCCCAGGCGAACGAGCCGAGCGCGACCAACACCCTTGCGCGACCGAGCAGCCGCAGCTCCTCGACGAGGTAGGGGAGACAGTTGTCGCGCTCGCTGGGCGTCGGCCGGTTCGCGGGCGGCGCGCAGCGGTTGACGGCCGTGATGTAGGCGTCGCGAAGCCGCAGCCCGTCGTCGCGGTGCACGGAGAGCGGCTGGTTCGCGAATCCGGCCCGGTGCAGCGCCGCGAACAGCCAGTCCCCGGAGCGATCGCCGGTGAAGATGCGGCCCGTGCGATTGCCGCCGTGGGCGGCGGGGGCCAGGCCGATCACGACCATCCGCGCGCGCGGATCGCCAAACCCCGGCAGCGGCCGGGCCCAATAGGTCTCGTTCGCGTACCGCCGCGGGGGGTGCGCCGCCGTATGCTCGCGCCACTCGACCAGGCGCGGGCAGCGACGACAGCGAACCACCCGGTCGGCCAGCTTGGCGAGACTGTCATCCATCCGGTGCCCCCACGGTTCCCCCACCTTCAGCCCGCGGATTGGAGGCGCCGCCCGACCACATGGGCGGAAGGCTACGATCAGATCCTCAGCGAGCGCGGCAGTCATGCCGGCCTCGCCGGCGCAGCGCTAATCGCCGACCAGGCGGGGCGCTAACCTGCTTCGGGGAGGGCGGCATGCACCGGCCCGCCTGCTCTGCTCCCGCATCCCTCGAGATGGCAGCCGACCAGCCTGAGCTTCGCAAGCTAGCGATCGTTCCCGCCTACAACGAGCAGGGGATGGTCGGCAGGGTGGTTCGTGAGATCCACCGCCAGGCGCCGGAGTTCGACGTCGTCGTCGTGGACGACGGCTCCACCGACGACACCGCAGCCGAGGCAGCGGCGGCAGGCGCCGAGGTGCTGCGCCACCCGTTCAACACGGGGATCGGCGGGGCGATGCAATCCGGCTTCAAGTACGCCCTTGGCCACTCCTACGACGTCGCGGCGCAGATTGACGGCGACGGCCAGCACAAGCCCGCTCACCTAGCCGATCTGCTCGCGAAGCTCCAGACCTCAGGCGACGAGGCGGACATGGTCTGCGGCAGCCGCTTCCGAGGCGACCCGGGCTACCGGGTTCCGCTCGGACGGCGGATCGGCAACCTGATCTTCTCGGTGGTCCTGACCGCGATCACGGGACGCCGGATCACCGATCCCACCTCTGGCTTTCGGATGACGAACCGCAGGGGGATCGAGCTGTTCGCCCGGGACTATCCGCACGACTATCCCGAGGTGGAGGCGATCCTGATGCTGCACGCGCACCGTCTGCGCCTCCACGAGGTCCCAGTCCGCATGAACGCCCGCGGCTTCGGCCGCAGCTCGATCGACTACCCGCGCAGCGCCTACTACATGGTCAAGGTCCTCCTGGCGCTATGGGTCGGGCTTTTTCGCCGCCGCCCAACGCCGCTTGACCCAGAGGGCCACCGCGAGGTCGTGGAACCCTCCGCCTCGGGCCCCGCGACCACGCGAGGACCGGTGTGATGCTCTCCCTGCCGCTCGCCGCCCCCGGCGAGGTGGGCACCAGGGTGCAGATCGTCGCCGTCATCGTCACGGCGATCATCCTCGGCGTGGTGCTGGAGCTGGTCCGCCGGCGGCGTCTGGTGGAGCGCTACGCGCTGCTGTGGATGGTGGCGGCGACCGCGCTGCTCGTACTCGCGATCTGGAGGGGCGCGCTCAACGATCTTGCCGACCTGCTTGGCATTGAATCCGGCCCGAACGCCCTCTTCCTGGTCGCGCTCGGAGTTACCTTCGTGCTGTTGCTGCACTTCTCGATCGCGGTCTCGCGGCTCTCCGAGGAGACGAAGATCCTCGCTCAGGAGGTGGCGCGGCTCGATCTCGAGGCGCGAGTCGCACGCGAGGCCGCCACGAACGGCGGGCCGGAGTCCGCGGCGGCGAAAGCGACACTGCCTCAGGAGCCACCCGAGGGCCGCGAAGCCCCCAGGAGCGCCAGCACCAACGACCAATAGGCGCGCCCGGCAACCCTCAGCAGCGGCCAGCGTGCTGCGGCGGGAAGGTAGGGGGAGCCGAGGTCGGCCGTGAGGAAGCGAGCGAACTGCCCCGCCTCGATGCTCCCCGTTCGCTGAATCATCCGGCGCTGCCGAAGCAGGCGGGGGATCGAGGAGATGACGTCTCCCCAGGAGAGGGCCTTTTGGCGCAGCCAGCCCCCGACCGCGGAGATCGGGACCAGGGCAAGCTCAGTGGCCACCAGCGCTGGGGTCAAGAGAAGAAGTAGAGCGAGTGGATAGGTTCGGATCAACGTGGCCCATCGGTTTCGCTCCAAGAACCGCCACTTCTCCGGGCCCTTTGCGAATTCGTAGTCGTGCTCCACCCGGGCGGCCGGCTCCACGCCCAGGTGCCCCCCCGCCAGGCGCAGCCTCAGCGACAGGTCCACGTCCTCGTGGTAGAGGAAGAACTGGTCGGCGAACCCGCCCACCTGGTCGAAGGTCGCGCGAGGCAGCGCCAGGCAGGCGCCGGACACGAATCCGGGTTCGCCGGACAGCGCTTCTCCGCTCGAGGCCTGCGGGGCGCCGAACGCCTCACCGGCGCCGCCGGCCCAGGCGATTCCGGTGAAGTGAACGATCCCGCCGCGGGTGTTGACAACCGTCTCGTCCTCGGCCGTCACCAGGCCCTGCCAGGCGGCCCACCCACGCCCATCCGCGAGCGGGCGCTCGATCGCCTCGCGGAAGCCCGGCGCCGGGACGGCGTCGGGATTCAGGAAGCAGAGGAGCTCCCCCGTTGCGGCCGCAGCGCCCCGATTGCACCCGGCCCCGAACCCGAGGTTCTCCCCAGCCTCCACAACGAAGGCATCCGGTGCGATCTCACGGACGGCGGTGGGGGTTCCGTCGCCCGAGCCGTTGTCGACGACAATCAGCTCGTCGCCGTCATCTAGCTGCGAGGCCAGCGCTTCCAGGGTGGAGCGCACGGTCTCGCGGCTGTCGTGCGTGACGATGACGACCGAGAGGAAGCGCATCGGAAGGGCGGGGCGCTGGCGTTTCGCCCCCGGGGTGAGCTCAGCGCAGGGCCTCTACGACCTGCGCCGTATCCCCGAAAATCTCGGCGTCGGCGATCTTGCCGTCGCGCAGCTGGTAGATCCAGACCACCGTGCCCTCCACGGTGCCGCCGCCCTTCCCTCGCCCTTTTGTCTTGGCCACGACCACCACGTGGTTGTCGTCCGCGCCGAGGACCTTTTCCGGCGTGGCGCTGAACTGCTCGAAGTTGCCGACGAGCTTGGCCAGGAAATCACGGAAGCCCTCCTGGCCCTCGTAGGTCCCGCCCCAGGGAAGCGACTCAGGCACCCTGGTCTGGGCCGATGCAGAGATTGCGTCGACGACGGCGTCGATGTCGCCCCGCCCGAACGCGTCCCATGCGCTCTGGACCACGTCTACGTTGTCCTGCGCCATGCAGCAGCTTCCTCCTGGTCGGTGATTACCCCGGCACCCTATGCGCGAACGCAACGACGGTCAATACATCACCTCCACCAGCCCGTCGCCTCGCAGTCAAGGGCTTCGCCCCCGCTGCTCAACGCTAATGCCGCTCCTAGAATGCGGACGGCGCGCCGGAGTAGCTCAGTTGGCCAGAGCACCGCTCTCGTAAAGCGGGGGTCACGGGTTCGAATCCCGTCTCCGGCTCTTCGCTCCCGTTCCCATCTCCACCAGCCCCTCGCCTCGCAATCGGGGCTTCGCCCCTCTGCTCGGCGCCAGCATCATTCTTCCTCAGCGAGCCGATAGCCCACGCCGCGAACGGTGAGCACGAGCTTGGGGTCCTGCGGGTCGCGCTCGATCTTCTGGCGCAGGTTGGAGATGTGGACGTCGCAGGCCCGGACGTCGCCCGAGAACTCCGACTGCCAGAGCTCCTCCATGATCTCCCGGCGGCTGAACACCTGGCCAGGGTGCTCGGCCAACAAGCGCAGGACCTGGAACTCCGAGCGGGTCAGGTTCACCGGCTCACCCCGGATCGTCACCAGGTGCCGGGCGAGGTCGATGCGGACCGGCCCCGCCTCGATCATCTTTCCCTCGGGACCGGAGGAGGAGCGGTCGAGCTCGCGACGGCGCAGTTGCGCGCGCACGCGGCCCAAGAGCTCACGCACCGAGAAGGGCTTCGTGACGTAGTCATCGGCGCCCACCTCCAGGCCAACGACCTTGTCCACCTCGGCGTCCTTGGCCGTCAACAGGATGATGGGCACGGGACTGCGGGCGCGGACGTCGCGGCAGATGTCGAGGCCGCTGCGGCCGGGCATCATGATGTCGAGGATCAGCAGATCGAAGCCCGGGGCGTCGTTTCCCAGCTTGCGATCGGCGTCGTGGCCGTCCTCCGCGAGGGTGACGTCGTAGCCCTCCTGCTGCAGCGCGTACCCCACCGCGTCGCGTACGGAGGGCTCGTCGTCGGCGATCAGGATGCGGCGGTCGGCCATCTCGATCATGCCACCGGGGTCGCGGCTCTCTGCGCTACCGGCAGACGCACCCAGAAGGTGCTGCCGACGCCGACCTCCGAGTCCACGCCGATGTTCCCGTCCATCACGTCCACCATCCGTTTCGCGATCGACAAACCGAGCCCGAAGCCCTCCTGCTCCAGGGAGCCGGAGCCCCGATAGAAGCGCTCGAACACCCGGCCCACCTCCTCGGCGCCGATACCTGTGCCGGTGTCTGCGACCTCGATCAAGACATCACCGTCCCGACGGCGGGCGCGAAGCGTAACGGCGCCGGGCGGACGCGTGTTCTTGAATGCATTCGTCAGGAGGCCCGTGATCACCTGTCTGAGGAGCACCGGGTCGCCCTGCGCCGTGACCTCATCGCCAACCTCCAGCTTGACCTCGATGCCGTCGGGCGGCGCCACCGTCTGGGCGGCCTCCTCGATCGTGATCGCGACGTCGAGGGCCTCGGTCGTGTCCTCGCCGACAGCTTCTATTCGGGCCAGGGTCAGCAGCGAGTCCGTGAGGCGTGTAACCCGTTCGACGTCCTCGGAGAGCCGGACCAGGAAGTGGTCGCGCGCGTTCGGGTCGTCCTTTGCACCGGCCTGGAGCACCTCGATCGCTCCCGAGATGCCGGCGATCGGGTTCCGCAGCTCGTGTGCGGCGTTGGAGACGAACTCGCGCTCGGCGAGCTCCCGGCGAAGGCCCTCGGTTCGGTCGCGGACCACCGCCAGGACGGCTTCCTCGGCGGGTAGGTTGCGAATGCCGATCGCGTACACCCGATCGCCGACCCGCAGGCCGTCGTGCTCGGCCGTCCCGCGATCGACGGCCCGCCGCAGCCAGGGGACCAAGGCGTCGATTGCCTTGCCATCCGGCTCGATCAGGGGCTCGGCGGCCCGGTTTGCGAACCGGACCTCACCGTTGGGGCCGACGACCATCACCGCGTCGTCGAGGGCGTCGAAGATCGCCGACAGGCGGTCGCGCTCGGACGACAGGGCCCCGAAGGTCTCGCGAAGCGCGATCCGCATCGTTTCGAGCGCCAACCCCAGGTCCGCGATCTCGTCGCGCCCCCCCGTTCCCTCGAGGGGTTCGTCGAGCCTGCCCTCGGTGATGCGAGCCGCGCTGCCGGCAAGCCTTTTCACACGCGTCGTGATCGCGGTCGCGATCAAGAACCCGATCACGACCGCCACCGCGACGGCGATCGCGGCGGCGGTGACGCGGTCGCCTTGGAGGGCATCGATCGTCCGCTCGATCTCCTCGGGCCGCTCGGCGCGAGCGAGCACGGCGCCCGACAGGCGGCCCTGGCGCACGATTGGGGCCGAGACAACAGTGACCGCTCCCGGCAGCGGCTCGACGGTCTGCGAGCCGCTGATTGCGGTCGAGATCGCCATCCAGCGTCCCGGCACCTGGGTGATGGAGACGCCACGCGACACCCGCGGGCTGAGCCGGTCCTTGTTCGCGTCGAAGGCCCAGGCCGAGTAGCCCGGGTCGCCCACCGAGGCGATCTGGGCCGCGGCCTGGTTCGCCGGATGGACACCGATCCGATCCGCCAGGCGCACTGTTCGACCGATCGTGATGTCTTCCGCCTGAGCGCTTGCGGCTTCGTCGGTGGATCCCGAGATCAATAGATAGGCGAACCCCGCGGCGATCGAGGCGACGGCGGCGAAGGCGAGGGTCAGATACAGGCGGACTCCGAACGGTCGTCGAGACCGATCGGCTGAAGCGGACTGGCCCAGCGCGGCCATGAGGGAAGTCTAAGTACCCCTTAACAGGGCTTCCAGGCGGAAGATCAGCGCCTCCAGGGCGAGCTCCTCGCCGACGTTGACCTCCAAGCGCCGGCGGGTGTCCATCACGAGCTCAGCGCCACGGCGGGCGCGGCGCGGATCTACCGCCGAGGCGGCGCTGCCGAGCTCGGCGAGGCGATCGCAGCCGAGGACGAGCGACTCGGCGCCTTCGCCCGCCGCCGCGAGGTCTCGAAGCCAGGCGGCGATCAGCGCCAGGCCCAGGTCGAGAGCGCCCGTTCGGGCCCGGCGCGCGGCGCGCTTGGCCGCTTCCTCGGCCTCGCGGGAGCGCCGCCGGGCCGGCCGCACGTCCCCACCGCCGTGCTCGCCTGTGGCCGCCGATCGCTGCCTCGCCTCATCGCCCGCCTGCGCGCCGGCCGCCTCGGCCGCCGTCAGGAGCGCCCGCCAGGGAGCGTCGACGAGCTTCCCTGAGAGCGCGGCGGCGACGCAGGCTTCGGCCGCATTGCGCAGTTCACGGCCCTGATCGGAAAGGAGGAACGCCGCCCGGTCGGCATCCCCGCCGCTCAGCCGCGCGGCGGCACGGCGCTCCTCGGCGTCCTCGCCGAGCGCGCGCTCCGCCAGGTTCGCCTCGACCGCCTCCTGTGAAAGCGGCGCGAAGCGGACCACCTGGCAGCGCGAGCGCACTGTCTCCAGCAGCGCGGTCGGCTCCGAGGTGATCAAGAGGAGGTGCACGAAGGGGGCCGGCTCCTCGAGTGTCTTCAGGAGCGCGTTCTGGCTCTCGTCCGCCATCGCCTCGGCCGCCTGGATCACGAACACACGCCGCGCTCCCTCGAACGGCCGGTACGCGGCAGCCACGATCACCTGCTCGCGGACGTCGTCCACCAGATGCTGGTTTCCCTGCGGCGCGAGCCAGACGAGATCGGGGTGTGGCGAGGGGGTCGCGAGCGCCCGCCTGCGGGCGTCGTCAGGCTCAGCCGCCCCCGCGGCGAGCAGCTCGGCCGCGAACGCGCGCGCCGCGGCGCGCTTTCCGGCCCCGGGGGGGCCGGCGAAGAGGTACGCGTGGAGCGGATCGCTGAGCGCCGCGGCCAGCGCCGCCCGAGCGGCGGGTTGCTGACTCGTCGCTTCGCTCAGGACGGCGGGCAGCTCAAGCGTGGGCTGTGGCATCGATCCTCCTCACCGTCTCGATCACCTTCGCATGCACCTCGGCCACAGATCCCTGCCCGTCGACGACGACGATCCGCTCGGGGTGGCGGGCGGCCAGCTCATCGTAGGCGTCGGCCACCAGACGTTGGAACGCCGGTCCCTCGCCCTCGAATCGGTCCGCGCCATCCGACTCGCCGTCGGCAAGCCGCTGCTGGCCACGGACCTCGGCGAGCCGCGGGTCGATCCGAAGCAGCACGGTGAGATCGGGCCCGCAGCCGGCGATCGCGATCTCGTTCACGCTCTCGACCAGGTCGGTGCCGAGCCCGCGTGCTGCCCCCTGGTAGGCGACGGTCGAGTCCACGAACCGGTCGCAGACCACCGCGCGATCCGCGTCGAGCGCCGGCCGCACGACTCGCGCGCAGAGCTCGGCTCGCGCCGCGCAGAAGAGCAGCAACTCGGCCCTTGGGTCGAGCTCGGTGGCCGGGTCCTTCAACAGCTCCCGCACGCGCTCCCCTACAGGCGTGCCTCCCGGCTCTCGCAGAAGCAACGTCTCGGGACCCAGCGCCTCGGCGAGGAGCGCTGCCTGCGTCGTCTTCCCCGAACGGTCGATCCCCTCCAGGGTGATGAACATCGACTCGTCAATTGGTTCGCGCTCGGCCCAGCATCATTGCCCTTGCTGGAGCCTCGCGCTCACCCACGTCTAGCGAGCCGCCTTGTTACGGGCCCGCTTCGTGCGGGTCGTCCCTGGCGAGGGCTTGCGGCGCTTGGCGCCGTTGCCCCTGCGCGCGGGGGCACGGGCGCCGTCGGCCCCAGCGACCTCATCGGCGCCGTCCGCTTCAGCGGCCTCCTTCGCCGCGCGCGCGGCCTCCCGCTCGGCGCGCCGGCGCTTCATCTCCTGCATCGAGGGGCACTCGTCGTTCAGGCACAGGTCCCAGGAACGGCCGCGGGGCGGGAGCACCTTGAGGCGCGGCGTCTGCTCGCAGATCGAGCAGCGCTCCTCGAGCCGGTACACGTCGCCGCGCTGCGGCAGCGGGAAGGTCTGATCGCACGAGTTCGGGTCGTCGGGGCTCCATCCCTGGCAGCCGACGAAGCGCTTGCCGGACTTGCGGGCCCGAATCACGCGCAGCATGTTCGGCGAGCCGTCCTCCTGCGTGCGCCCGGCCTCCTCGCAAACCTTGCACGGCCCGAGGATGCGGTCCTCGTCCATCCCCGCCCAGATCACCTTGGCCAGGTCCTCGTTCTTTTCCTGCACGTCAGTGGTGGTCGAATGAAGCATCTCGCGGCTGATCCGCACGACCTCGTCCTTGGACGTCTTTCCGGCGGCGATCTGGTCCATGTCCTCCTCGAGCTCGGCGGTCATCTCCGGCGTCGCCATCCGGGGCACGAACCGCTTGAACGCCTCGTACATCGCGATTCCGGTGGCCGACGGGGCGGGCGGGTTGCCGTATACGTAACCGCGGTCGTAGAGCTTTTGGATGATGTCCGGGCGGGTGGCCTTGGTCCCCAGGCCCGCCTCCTCCATCAGCTCGACGAGCTTTCCCTGGCTGATCCGGGAGGGTGGCTGGGTCTCCTTGTCTACGGCCCAGGGATCGCCGTCGAGGGCGAGCTCCTGTCCCTGGTCGAGCTTCGGGATCTCCTCGTCGCTTGAGCGGGCGTACGTGTAGATCGCGGCGAACCCGGGGTCAGTGACCACCGAGCCGCGCACGAAGTAGGTCTCCGAGCCCGCCTCGATGTCGGCGCGGGTGGACTCGATGGCCATCGGCGGCCCGAAGGTGGCCAGGAAGCGCCGCGCGACGAGCTCGTAGACCCGCTGCTTGGGCCCGTCCAGCGCGCCCGGGTGGACCGCCTGCGTTGGGTAGATCGGCGGGTGGTCGGTGGTCTCCTTCTTGCCTCGCGTGGGAGAGAGGTCGCCGTCGAGCAAAAAGGCGCCCGCCTGGAACTCCGGGACGCGGACCAGCGAGGCGATCAGCTCGCGGGACGGGAGCGAGCGCGGGTAGACGGTGTTGTCGGTGCGCGGGTAGGAGATGAAGCCGTCCATGTAGAGGTCCTCGGCGAGCTGCATGGCGCGCTTCGGCGTGATGCCCAGGCGGTTGGAGGCCTCCGTCGTGAAGGCGGTGGTGTTGAAGGGGGTGGGCGGGCGGCGCTGCGAGCGCCGAGCGTTCACTTCCTTCACCCTGCCGGGGTTCTTGGTCCCGGCGAGTGCCGCCTCGGCCTCGGAGCGCTCCCAGAAGCGATCGGTGACGTGGTGGGCCTCGAACGCGTCGTCGGGATGTTGGAAGCGGGCGAACACCTCCCAATAGGGCTTTGGGACGTGGGCGCGCCGCTCGAGCTCGCGCGCCACGATCAGGCCCAGGGTGGGGCTCTGAACGCGCCCGACGGAGAGGAAGTTGGAGCCGAAGCGCCGGGTGGCCAGCGATACCGCACGGGTTAGCGTGGCGCCCCACATCAGGTCGATGTCCTGCCGGGCGGCACCGGCGTAGGCGAGATCGAACGACAGGTGGTCGAGGTTGGAGAAAGCGCGCTCGATCTCCTCCTTGGTGAGCGCGGAGTACCTGGCCCGCTCGACGCTTCCCTCGAGCTCGGGCTTGACGTCGAGGATCGCCTCGAGCGCCTCGAGGCCGATCAGCTCGCCCTCGCGGTCGAAGTCGGTTGCGATCACCAAGCTGGTCGCATCCTTGGCGACCTTGCGGATCGCGCGCACCACGTTCTTGTCGGTGGGCTCCTTGATGAGGTCGGCGTCGATCAGCTCGTGCAGGTCGGTCTTCTGCCAGTTGGAGTAGCCATCCGGGAACGCGGGGTTCATGACGTGGCCCTTGAGCCCGATCGTCATCACCTCCCCGGTCTCATCCGACCAGGTGTAGTGGGGGACCTTGTAGGTCGCGTCGGTCTTGGCCTCGCCGCGGCTCAGGATGTCGGCGATCTTGGTCGCTGAGTTGTTCTTCTCGGTGACTATCAGTCGCATATCTGCCTCTCCGACCGGCAGGAGTGGTTGCCGGACGAGCGAGCGAACACGATGCCCCGCCGATCGGACGGCGAGGGTAGCAGGGGCTCGGCGAGCCACAATCAGGGCACTAATCAGCCCGTAGGGCTGCTGCCGGGGGCAGGTCGGGATGGCGGGGTGGTGCGTCCGCGCTGCCGGGACGATGCAGTCGTACTTACCAAAGCGATGCGGCGATGGCGTTTACCCTTGTCGTCGATGCCCGCTCAGGCGTATGCCGGCAAAGAGTGCGTGTGCCAGCTCCGCAGGGGAATCTGCGACCAGTCGTGCGTGCGCAACATGCTGGCCACCCCGCTCTACATCGCATGCCTGCGACTCGCGGGGCGCCCGTGCCTGGTGGTCGGCGGTGGCGAGGTGGCGCTGGAGAAGGTCGAGGGCCTAATGACCTGTGATGCGGAGGTCACCGTGGTCGCCCCTGACGCCGTCGAGGAGCTTCAGGCCTACGCTCGCGAGGGCTCGATCCGCTGGGAGCGGCGCGAGTTCGTGGACCCCGATCTCGACGGAAAGTTCCTGGTAGTCGCGGCCACCAACGTCACCGACGTGAACATCTCGGCGTATGAGGGAGCCGAGCGGCGGGCGATGCTCTGCAACGTGGTCGACGTCCCGCCGCTGTGCAACTTCATCCTCCCCGCGATCGTCCGCACGGGACCGCTGGCGATCGCGATTTCGACGGCGGGAGCCTCGCCGGCCCTCGCCAAGCGGATGAAGCGCGAGATCGCGGAGACCTACGGCGAGCCATACGCACGCCTGGCGGAGATGCTCAACGAGGCCCGGGGCTGGGCGAAGGCGACCCTGCCCACCTACCAGGACCGCAAGGAGTTCTTCGAGGGGATCGTCAACGGCGACCCCGATCCCGTGGAGCTGGTTCGCGAGGGGCGCGAGCAAGAGGTCGTCGCGCTGATCGAAGTGGCCAAGGACGGTCACTCGACCGCGACCGCTGCGCGAAGCGGCTGAGCGGCTGCAGCGGGCAAGTAGAGGAACAAGGCTGCTCGAGATCCCGGGGTGGTCGACGTTCCGTCCTATATATGGACGATATGGACCGAAATGTCGACCACCCAGCGGGTCCTCCCCCTCGTTGCCTAAATCGTCACGTCCTCCCGCGGACTGCCACCTCAGGCAACCGGCCCGCTCACCCCGCCGGCAGCGCGTAGATCGCCACGGCGGCGAAGTGGGCCGCGGCGGCCGCGATCACCAGCAGGTGGAAGACCTCGTGATAGCCGAACACGGCCGGGTTCGGGTCGGGCCGCTGGCGGGCGTAGACGATCGCGCCCGCGGTGTAGAGCAGGCCGCCCACTGCGATCAGGGCCCCGGCCCCGAGCCCCGCGTTGACGATGATCCCGGGAAAGCCCAGGAGCCCGATCCAGCCGACCGAGAGGTAGACGGCCGTCGTCGCCCACTTCGGGGCGTCGACCCAGATCAGCTCGACGACGATCCCCGCGGCGGCTCCAGCCCAGACGGCGGCCAGGAGGGTGCTCGCCCACGGCTGGTCGAGGACGAGGACGGCGAACGGTGTCACCGTTCCGGCGATCAGCAGGAAGATCATCGAGTGGTCAAGCCGCCGCATCCAGCGGCGGATCTCGGGACGGCGCCAGGTGACTCGGTGATAGAGAGCGCTGACGCCCAGGAGCGCCGACAGTGACGCCGCGTAGATGGCGACGGCCAGCGTGGCGCGCGCGGTGGGCGCGGCGATCACCAGGGCCCCGCCGGCACCCAGCGAGAGGAAGAACGCCCACTCGTGGCTGACTCCGCGCAGCCGCGGCTTTTGGCGGGCGATGAAATCGCCGGCAGCGGCTTTCGCATCGGCGACTCGCTCCGACGCCACCGCCCTGGCATCCGCAACCCTTTCTGTGGCCGCCGAGGTCGCATCCGCCACCCGTTCCGAGGCCACGGCCCTGGCGTCGGCGACTCGCTCGCTGGCGACGGCCGTGGCGTCCGCGAGCCGGTCCCGGGCGCTGGTGCGGTCGGGGCCTTCCTCCGTCATCGCGGCTGAGCGTAGCGGAGATCGATGTGCACTCATCACACTACGCACGGACGCCCCATATATAGCGCTGATTGGCCCACGGGAAGCCGCTATGGCTAGTAGAATGGGCTTGTGGTTTGTCCCACCTGCCAGGGGTCGACGCACGTGCTCGAGAGCCGCCGCGCCGACGACGGCGCATCAGTGCGCCGGCGGCGTGAGTGCGAGGGCTGCAGGCGGCGGTTCACCACCTTCGAGCGGCGGGAATCGCTCCCGCTCTACGTGACGAAGCGAAACGGCGAGCGCCAGCGTTTCGACCGGACCAAGCTTCTCGCCGCCTTGATCCGCGCCGCTCACAAGCGCCCGGTCTCCGCCGCCGACCTGGAGCGCTTGGTGGACCGGATCGAATCGGTCGCCGGCGACTCGGGGGGCGAGCTGCCCGCCGAGCGGATCGGCGAGCTCTGTCTCACGGGCCTTCGCGAGCTCGACGTCGGGGCATATCTGCAATTCGCCGGCACCTTGGCCGAGCCAGCCTCCGCAATTTCCGGGGGACCGGCGCCCGGTTCTGTCCGTCAGGCGCGCAAGGATTAGGAGCTTCCCCCAACTGCCGCTGCTAGAGGAGAGCTTGATGTCTGAAACCGCTGCAAACGACGCTCGCACCGCGAAGGCCGGACTGACGGTCGAGCGCCGCTTCACTGCTCCCGGCGTCCACCCCTTCGACCGGATCGAGTGGGAGCTCCGCGATGCGATCATCGGCGACCCGGAGAGCCCCGCTTTCGAGCAGCGGGGGGTCGAGTTCCCGGCCGATTGGTCACAGAACGCGACCAACATCGTCGCCCAGAAGTACTTCCGCGGCAAGCTCGGGACACCGGAGCGCGAGCACTCCGTGAAGCAGATGATCTCGCGGGTCGCCGGAACGATCGCCGGCTGGGGGCGTGAGGGCGGCTACTTCGCCACCGAGGAGGACGCCGACGCGTTCGAGGCCGAGCTGACCCACATCCTCCTGCACCAGAAGGCAGCGTTCAACAGCCCGGTGTGGTTCAACGTCGGCTTCGAGGAGCGGCCGCAGTGCTCCGCCTGCTTCATCCTCTCGGTGCAGGACACGATGGAGTCGATCCTCGACTGGAACACCAGGGAGGGGATGATCTTCCGGGGCGGCTCCGGGTCCGGCATCAACCTCTCGAACGTCCGCTCCTCCAAGGAGCACCTGTCGAAGGGCGGCCTCGCCTCCGGGCCGGTTAGCTTCATGCGCGGAGCGGACGCCTGGGCGGGGACGATCAAGTCCGGCGGCAAGACCAGGCGGGCGGCGAAGATGGTGGTGCTCGACATCGACCACCCCGACGTCGAGGACTTCATCTGGTGCAAGGCGCGCGAGGAGGACAAGGCCGCCGCCCTACGGGACGCGGGCTTCGACATGCGCCTCGACAGCGACTCCTTCCATTCGATCCAGTACCAGAACGCCAACAACTCCGTCCGGGTGACGGACGAGTTCATGCAGGCGGTCGAGGACGACGCCGACTGGGACCTCACCGCTCGCACCGACGGCCGCACGATCCACACCGTCAAGGCGCGGGGGCTGATGAACCAGATCGCCGACGCGGCATGGCGCTGCGCCGATCCGGGGGTTCAGTACGACACCACGATCAACCGCTGGCACACCTGTCCGGAGTCGGGCCGGATCAATGCTTCGAACCCGTGCTCGGAGTACATGCACGTGGACGACTCGGCCTGCAATCTGGCGTCGCTCAACCTGATGAAGTTCCGAAACGAGGACGGGACGTTCAACGTGCCGGACTTCGAGCACGCCGTGGACGTTGTCTTCCTCGCGCAGGAGATCGTCGTCACTCCCTCGAGCTACCCAACCGAGGAGATCGGGCGCAACGCGCGAGCCTTCCGGCAGATCGGCCTGGGCTACGCCAACCTCGGCGCCCTGCTGATGGCGGACGGGGTCCCGTACGACTCCGATCGCGGTCGCGCGACCGCCGCCGCGATCACCGCCCTGATGACGGGACGTGGCTATCGGGAGTCGGCCGAGATCGCCGCCTCGATGCGCCCCTACGACGAATACGAGCGAAACCGCGAGGACCACAACGGCGTCATGCGCATGCATCGCGACGCGGCGTACGAGATCGACGACTCGCTGGTCGAGCCGGAGCTCCTCTCAGCGGCGCGGCAGACCTGGGACGAGGCGGTCGAAGTGGGCGAACGGCACGGCTACCGCAACGCCCAGGCGACGGTGCTCGCCCCCACCGGGACGATCAGCTTCCTGATGGACTGCGACACGACCGGGATCGAACCCGACTTCTCGCTGGTCAAGTTCAAGGAGCTGGTTGGCGGCGGGCAGATGACGATCGTCAATCGGACCGTGCCCATGGCGCTTCGGACGCTCGGCTACTCCGAGCCGCATATCGAGCAGATCGAGGCCTACGTCAATGAGACGGGGACGATCGTCGGTGCGCCG
This sequence comes from uncultured Actinomycetes bacterium, assembly GCA_963755775.1. Classification (GTDB taxonomy): domain Bacteria; phylum Actinomycetota; class Thermoleophilia; order Solirubrobacterales; family 70-9; genus AC-56. The sequence continues at coordinate 134,656 of CAVWKY010000007.1, forward strand.
GAGCTGGCCGAGGAGCACCTGCCCGTGTTCGACGTCGCGGTCGGCGAGCGAGCGATCTCCCATACCGGGCACATCGAGATGATGTCGGCGGTCCAGCCGTTCATCTCGGGCGCGATCTCCAAGACGGTGAACCTGCCGAAGTCGGCGACGGTCGAGGACATCGCCGACGCGTACGTCCAGGGCTCAAAGCTGGGGCTGAAGGCGCTGGCGATCTATCGCGACGGCTCGAAGACCGCGCAGGCGCTTCGCACCGACACCTCTGAGCAGAAGGGGGAGCCCACACAAGCGGAGCCGGTGCCGCAACAGCCGGTGCGCCGGCGAATGCCGCGCGAGCGCGAGTCGATCACGCACAAGTTCTCGATCGCCGGCCACGAGGGCTACGTGACCGCCGGTAAGTACGAGGATGGCTCCGTCGGCGAGATCTTCCTGACCGACATCGGCAAGGAGGGGTCGACGCTCCGCGGGATGATGAACGCGTTCGCGACCGCGATCTCGATCGGCCTCCAGTACGGCGTCCCGCTGGAGGTCTTCGTGCGCAAGTTCAGCTACATGCGCTTCGACCCGGAGGGGATCACGAACAACCCCGAGATCCCGTTCGCCAAGTCGATGCCCGACTACCTCATGCGCTGGCTGGCGAGCCGCTTCATCGACGACCCGGACGTGCTCGAGGACCTCGGCATCCTCACGCCCGAGATCCGGGCGCGGCGCGAGGCCCAGCAGACACTGCCCCTCGACGACGATGTCCAGCCTGAACCGGCCGAGGCGACGGGCAACGGCTCGAACGGCTCCCACAGCGGCAACGGCTCCTCAGCCGACCCGGTCCCGCCAACCGCGGCGCTCACGGACACCCCGCCGGTGATCCCAGCGCAGATGCAGGGCCGTGATCTCGGCCCCGCCTGCGAGCAGTGCGGGGGCATGATGCAACGCACCGGCTCCTGCTACACCTGCTCGAGCTGCGGCAACAACACCGGCTGCGGATAAGTAGTTCGCACGTGTAGCCGGGGGCGACGGGTTCCGTCGCCAAGGTCCGGTCGGGCAGCGCCGACCCGAGGCGGGCTGCCACAACCGGTGCAAGTCCGACTGCGCTGCTTGACAGAGTGCGCGCGGCGGAGTATCCAAAGTAACGCCCGATACAAGGAGGTAGAAATGGAAGCGGGTACCACGCGGCAGCGGCCGGGAAGCGGCTGGGTCATGTTCGCCGCCGTGCTGTTCCTGATCCTCGGCGTCTTCAACGTCATCGACGGGATCGTGGCGCTGGCCGGCGACGATCACTTCGTGGACGAGCTCTTCTTCGGCAGCCTGGACTTCTGGGGCGTGGTGATGATCCTGATCGGGTTTCTCCAGCTCTATGCGGCCTCGCAGCTGTTCGCCGGACGCGGCCAGATGCTGGGGATCTTCCTGCTCAGCCTCAACTTGATCGCACAGCTCCTATTCCTGCCGGCCTACCCGGTGTGGTCGATCATCATCATGGTCATCGACGGGATGGCGATCTACGGGCTGACCGTCTACGCGGAGAGTTTCGACTACGCCGAGCCTCGGTAAGGCGCGTAACCCTGCGCTGACTCCGACAGCGCGGGTCGCCGTCAGGCGACCCGGTTGGGCGGCTGGTCGCCGCCCAGGACCGCGAGCACGTTCTCGGCGACCAGACGCGCCATGCCATCACGCGACCGCACCGTGGCGGAGCCGATGTGCGGCAGGAGCACGCAGCGCGGAGCCTCCAGCAGGGCCGCCGGGACCTGAGGCTCGTGCTCGTAGACATCCAGGCCTGCGGCGCCGAGCTCGCCGTCTCGCAGCGCGCGCGCCAGCGCCGTCGAGTCGACGAGGGGTCCGCGCGACGTGTTCACCAGCACCGCATGGGGCTTCATCGCGGACAGCTCTTGCTCGCCGATCAGCCCGGCTGTCTCCTCGGTGGCCGGCAGGTGCAGGCTGAGCACGTCGGCGCGGCGGATGATCTCCTCCAGCGGCACCCACTCGGCCCCCAGCTCCCTCTCGGCGTCGCGCTTTCGCGTCGGACTCGCGTAGAGGAGCTCGCCGGCGAACCCCTTGACCAGCTCCGCGTAGCGACGCCCGATCCGTCCCAGACCGACGATCCCGAACGTCGCGCCGGTCAGCTCCAGGCCCAGGTAGGCACCTGGATCCCAGCCCCGCCAGCGGCCTGCTCGCAGGTCCGCCTCGGCCTCGCTCATCCGGCGGGCAGCGGCCGAGGCAAGTGCCAGGGCCAGCTCGGCGGTCGCGTTGGTGAGCACGTCCGGGGTATTAGTGGCCGCGATGCCGCGCCGCCGGCAGGCGTCGAGGTCGATGTTGTCGTAACCAACCGCGAAGTTGGCGACCACCCGAAGCTGCGGCCCGGCCGCGTCGAGCAGCGCTTCGTCCACTGGTACCGCCGGGTCAGCGACGATCGCGTCCACTCCTCGTGCGAGTTCCCGAAGCCTCTCGGGAGTCACGTCAAGGCCGCCCTCGGTGACCTCGCACTTCTCCGCCAGCGGCTCCAGACCCGCTGGCAGGAGCTTGCGGGCGATCAAAACGCTACATGTCGAGTCGGGTCCCAGTGTCAGGCGCGAGCAACGGTAGCCGAGCCGGGTGATTCGGTGGCCTACGATCAGGACGGCCGCCGACCGCCGCGTCAGCGCGAGCAGGTGGGCGGTCGGCCGCGACGGCGATGAATCGCAACCGCTTCCTACAGCTTCTCGTGTTCGTCGTCGGATCGGCGAGCCTCGGCGCCGAGATCGCCGCCGCCCGCCTGATGGCCCCATTCTTCGGCGCCTCGACGATCGTATGGGCGAACACGATTGGTGTCGTGCTGGTGGCGCTGTCGCTCGGCTACTGGCTCGGCGGGCGCCTCGCCGACCGCCACCCGCAGCTGCGGGGACTGTGCCTGGTGGTCATGGGCGCCGCCGTGCTACTTGCGGTCGTGCCGCTCGTAGCCAACCCGTTCTTCGACGTCTCGATCGAGGCCTTGGACTCGGTCTCCGCGGGTGCGTTCGTTGGCTCGCTGGTCGGCGTCCTGTTCTTGGTCGCCGTGCCGGTGGTGCTGCTCGGCGCCTGCTCGCCGTACGCGCTTCGGCTCGCCGTTCCCGACGTGGAGCACTCGGGCCGCGTCGCAGGGCGCCTGTACGCGATCTCGACTGCCGGCTCGCTGCTAGGCACCATGCTCGCCGCGCTGGTCTTGATTCCCTTCACCGGGACTCAGCGGACCTTCCTAGCCTTCGCACTCGCGTTGGCCCTGATCGCCGCCGCCGGGTTGGGCTGGCGATTTCTCGCCATTCCCGCCGCCTTGGTCGCCGCGCTGCTGTTGCCGATCGGAACGATCAAGGCCGCCGAGGACGGACGGGTCGTCTACGAGACCGAAAGCGCCCTCCAATACGTCCGCGTGATCGAGGAGCCCGACGGGACCCGCGTGCTCGAGCTGAACGAGGGGCAGGCCCAGCACTCGGTGTACCGGCCCGGCCACTACCTCACCGGCGGCTACTGGGACGCGATGCTGGTGCTGCCGTTCGCAGCACTCGAGCGCACTCCCCGGCGTGTCGCGATCCTCGGCAACGGCGCCGGGACGACGGCGCGCGGGTACGGCCACTTCTTCGCAGGCGCCCGCGTCGACGGGGTGGAGATCGACCCCGAGCTGGAAGAGGTCGGCCGACGCTACTTCGACATGGCGTCGAACTCGAGGCTCACGGTCCACAACGAGGACGCGCGGCCCTGGCTTCGTCGCACCGATGAGATCTACGACGTGATCGTCCTGGACTCCTACCGCCAGCCCTATGTCCCGTTTTATCTGACTACCCGCGAGTTCTTCGAGCTGGCCCGCGATCGCCTCTCCCCCGGGGGGGTGCTGGTGATCAACGTCGGCCACCCCGACGGAAACGACGACCTGGAGACCGTGGTCGGAAGGACCCTGGCGGCGGTCTTCCCCGACGTGCTGCGCGACCCCTTCGACGCCACCAACACCCTGCTGGTGGCCGGCGAGGACGCGTCGGCGGGACGGCTCCGCGCCGAGGCAACGACCCTCCCTGCGGGCCTCAGGGAGCTGGCGCGGACCGAGGGCGCGAAGACGGGCCCCCGACTTCCGGGCGGCAGCGTCTACACGGACGACCGCGCCCCGGTCGAGTGGCTGGTGGACCGCTCGATCCTCGGCTACGCCGCGGACCGGTGAGCCGGGGTCAGGGCGCGGGGCGTCGCGCTGGAACGAGGCGCCGACGCGGAAGCCGTCCGCGGGCGGCGACCCTCGGCGATCACCTCGGCGTCGCGCTCGGGCGCCAACGTCACGCCGCGCACGCGGGTCCTTTCGCCGGCGGGCGCAGCGGGCCGCAGGTCGTACCGCTCGAGGACGATCGGGACGATCGTCTTCATCTCGAACATCGCGAGCGAGGCGCCCAGGCAGCGCCTGGCGCCTCCCCCAAACGGAATCCAGCTATAGGGCTCCGGCTGGCCCTCGAAGAAGCGCTGTGGGTCGAACGAATATGGGTCCGGATAGGACTCCGCAGCCAGATGGACGAGGGCAATCGACGGCATCACCAGCGTCCCGGCGGGGATCTGAAAGCCGCCCACCACGGCAGGGCCGGCGAGCCGCCGGCCGACGTCGCTGACGACGGGCCGCACGCGCAACGTCTCCTTGATCACCGCCTCGAGATAGCGGTCGCCGCCGCGGCCGACTTCCCCTCGCACCCGCGCCAATGCCGCGGGGTGACGGACCAGGCGCTCGAACGTCCACGCGAGGGCGGTGGCGGTCGTCTCGTGCCCGGCCAACAGCAGGGTCACGAGCTCGTCCCGAAGCTCGTCGTCGGACAGCGGCCGTCCATCCTCGTGGCGCGCTTCGAGAAGCACTGAAAGGACGTCGTCGCGCTCGTCGCGGCCCGCGTCGTCGCGGCGCCGGGCGATCTCCCGATAGAGGATCGCATCGACGCGATCGCGAGCGCGGCGAAATCTCCCCCAGGGGCTTCGCCGGCCCAGATCCCGCCGCAGCCACGGCACGAACATGACCACGACGTCGAGGTCGAAGATCTCCGGTAGCAGCCGGACGAGCTCCTCGAGCCGCCGCGCCCCGGAGGCGCCGAACATCACCTGGAGGATCACTCGAAGGGTGATCGCCTGCAGGCGAGGGCGCAGGCGAAGCGGCCCGCCGGTTGGCCACCGCGCGACCTCGCGTCGGGCGACCTCTGCGATCAGGTCGCGGTACCGCCCGAGCCGCTCGCCGTGGAAGGCGGGCAGCAGCAGTCGGCGCTCGCGCAGGTGCCGCGCACCGTCCAGCAGCAGGAGCGAGTGAGGGCCCGCGACGGGCTCGAGCAGAGAGTTCGCCTCGCCGGCCCGAAAGCGCTCCGGATCGCCGGTGAACACTTCTCTGACCACCTCGGGATCCGCCACCATCACGACGTTGCCGTAGACGTAGCTGCGGAGGGTGAACACGTCGCCGTAGCGGCGCCGGCACCACTCGGCGTAGGGAATCGGCCGCAGCACCCACAGCAGGCTCTGAAGCGGCGCCGGCAGAGGCGGCCCTGGCGGCAATCCGGAGCTCACTTCCATCACTATCGCTGATCCACGAGCAACGTCTGGGCGGCCCGGCCGATCGGCCCACGCTCGTCGTAGAGCGCCGTGTCCGCGATACCGACGCCGTCGCCCTCGGGGATCGTAATCGCGTCCAGACAGACCCACTCCCCCGCCAGCGGGCGGTGGACGTGGACAGTGAGATCGACGTTGATGAACCGGTAGCGGCTCCAATCGAGCGTCGCGCTGACCCCGTTTCCGGAATCGGCGGCCACCAGCACTCGCTGCAGCGGGGAGGGCTGTTCGTCGTCCACCAGCCCCTGGCGCATGCGCATCCAAACCACCGCCGGCCCCAGGTCGGAGAAGTCGCCGTGCACGAACCGGTATTCCATCGCGGTGTGGTAGCCGACCTCCTGGCCCGTGGGCGGGAAGGTGCCCGGACTGGCGTCTTCGGCTCCCGGCGGAGCGAACCCGGGACGAAGCGTGGACGGGGAAGTCCCGATCAGGCCAGGGCCGTCGGCGCTCGACAACCCGGTGGGAAGCTCCACGTCGGCGCGGCGTAGCCGCCACGCCGTGGCCCTGACCACCTCTCCCTCGGAGTCCGAGAGCCTCGCCTCCACGAGGTCGACGCTGCGGCCCGGGCGAACGACCTCGGCTGAGACCCACAGCGGCGCGATCGGCACCGGGCGCAGGATCTCGAACGTGATCCGGCCCAGGTGCCGGTTCGCACTGCCGTCCAAGCGCTCGATCTCGCGGCCAACCAAAGCGGCCGGAGGGCCCGCGTGCTGGAAGCCGGGGTCCCAGGGCCCGCGCGTGAGCCCCGTGGGAACGTAGCGATCCCCGTCTGCGAAGAAGAACGCGTCGGGCACGCGGCGGATCGTATGGGCCCCACACCGCCCCGCGCGACGCCACTAAGCTGACCGCAGGGCGAAGACCACGAACGGGGAACAAAAATGGAGAAGCTCGAGAAGACGGATGCGCAGTGGCGTGAGGAGCTGACGCCGGAGCAGTACGAGGTGCTGCGTCGCAAGGGCACCGAGCGCGCGTTCACCGGCGCCTTGTGGGACGAAAAGGCCGACGGCGTTTACCGGTGCGCCGGCTGCGGAGAGGAGCTGTTCAGCTCCGACACGAAGTTCGACTCGGGCACCGGCTGGCCGAGCTTCTGGGACCCGATGGCGGACGACAAGGTGGAGACCCGGCCCGACGAGAGCCTTGGCATGCGCCGCATCGAGGTCGTGTGCGCGCGCTGCGGGGGACACCTCGGCCACCTGTTCGACGACGGCCCGCGGCCAACCGGTCAGCGCTACTGCATCAACTCCTGCGCCCTCACGCTCGACTCGGCGGAATAGCCGCCGGCGCCCCGGCCTCGCGAAGGGCGGCGGGCAGGGCCACCGAGCCGTCCGGGCGCTGCCCGTTTTCGATCAGGGCGATCAGAGTGCGGGGAACGGCGATGGCAGTCCCGTTCAGGGTGTGGACGTGAGCGGGCTGCGCCTCCGGTTCGGGCCGAAAGCGAGCGCCGAGGCGGCGCGCCTGGTAATCCGTCGTGTTGGAGCATGAGGTGAGCTCGCGGTAGCGCTCCTGGCTGGGGATCCAGGCCTCGCAGTCGAATTTGCGGACAGCCGAGGCTCCCAGGTCGCCGGCGGCGATGTCCACCACTCGGTAGGGAAGCTCCAACGCCTGCAGGATGCGCTCCTCGATCGCCAGCAGGCGCTCATGCTCGGCTTTCGAGTCCTCCGGGCGGACGAACGAGAACATCTCGACCTTGTCGAACTGGTGGACTCGGAAGATCCCCCGCGTGTCCTTGCCCGCTGCGCCCGCCTCGCGGCGAAAGCAGGTGGAGAACCCGGCGTACCGCAGCGGCAGCGAGTCGGCGGCCATGATGTCGCCGGCGTGCAGCGCCGCCAACGAGACCTCCGAGGTGCCGATGAGGAACAGCTCGTCGTGCGGCACCTCGTAGATCATCTCGCGCTCACCGGGAAAGAAACCGGTGCCGAACAACGGTCCCTCCCGAACCAGGACGGGCGGCAATACCGGCACCATCCCCTCGCCGCGGAGCAGGTCGTGGGCGAAGCGCAGCAGAGCGAGCTCGACCATTACCAGGTCGCCGAGGAGGTAGGCGAACCGCGAGCCCGACGCCTCCCCCGCCTTCTCCATCTCGATCCACCCGTTCGCGAGCCCCAGTTCCAGGTGGTCGCGTACCTCGAAGTCGAATTGCGGCCGCTCGCCCACCTCACGCAGCACCCGCGCGTCCTCCTCCGTGAAGCCGTCGGGAGCGTCGGCGTCGGGTAGGTTCGGAAGTCGGGCCAGCAGCTCGTCGCGCTTGGCCTCCACTTCCCGAAGCTCCGCCTCGAGCTCCTTCAACTCGGCGCTCAGGTGCCGCATCCCAGCGATCAACGGTTCGGCGTCGCCGCCGGCCCGCTTGGCCTCCGCGATCTCATCCGAGGCGCGGTTCTGCCGTGCGCGCCGCTCCTCGATCTCCGGCAGGAGCTCGCGGCGGCGCTCGTCAATGGGCAACAGCTCGTCCAGCGACCCCTCGGCGCCCCGCCGCGCGAGCGCGCGCCTGGTGGCCCCTGGATCCTCGCGGATGCTCCGAAGGTCGAGCATCAGTGGCGCACTGACGGGAGGCTCGCTATTGCGAGCCCTGTCCGGCGCCGGATTCCGACTCCCCGGTCTCGGAGCCGGCGAACTTGGCCACGAACCGCGCGACGCCCTTCGCGTCTTGGCCCGTGACGATGTTCTGAGGCATGATCGCGCCCGAGAACCCGCCGTTTCGGATCGCGAACAGCACGTCCTCGTAGCTCTCCGTGCGCTCGTCCAGGTTCGGGCCCTGCTGGCGAAGCGCGCGGTTCGCGGTGCCTCGCGCTCCCGCCGCCGTGAGTGTGTGGCATCCGGAGCAGCGCTCCGAGAACAAAACGGCGCCGCGATGCGTTGGGTCGTCCTGTGACACCGAGATCCCCTCGGTCCCGCAGGCGGCGAGGATCACGGCCGTCGCAGCCGCCGCAATGATCGCGAGGGGGCGCACGCGCGCGGCATCATACTTTCCGCCTCCGCGCCCATGATGCGAATCGAGTGATGCCAGCCCAGATCGACTCGGCCCACCTGCGCGCCGCCATGTCCCGCTTTCCAACCGGGGTAACCGTGGTCACCGCCAGCGGCCAGTCCGGTCCCGCGGGCGCGACGGCGAACGCCGTGGCCTCGCTGTCGCTGGAGCCCCCGCTGGTCCTGGCCTGCCTGGACCTGGGCTCACGCACACTCGTCGCGGTGGAGCACGCCCGCCGCTTCGGCGTCAACGTGCTGGCCGCCGACCAGGCCCCCCTTGCGCAGCGCTTCAGCACCAAGGACCCACATCCCGAAAAGTGGGACGGGGTCCCCTGGGGGGAGGAGGCCGGATCTCCGAGGATCGACTCGGTGCTGATCTGGCTCGGGTGCGAGCTTCGGGACGTGCACCAGGGCGGCGACCACGCGATCGCCACTGGGCGCGTGCTGGAGCTCGACGTGGGCGACGGCGAGCCGCTGATCTTCCACCGCGGCCGCTACCGCCCCCTGACTCGCTAACCCGTGGTCGTCGCGGCGCGCAGCGCCAGCAGAAAGATCACCAGCGTCGAGACGGCCATGATCCCGGTCTCGCGACGGACGATGGCCAGCGCGAGCAGCCGCTGGCGTTGGCTTGGAAGGGAGTCGAAGTCGAGCCCGGTCAGCTCGCGGTCCGCCGCGTCGGCGCGCGCCGCCTCGGCCAGCAGCGAGACGACCAGCGGCAACACCCCGTATAGGTAGTGCAGCCCGTTGCCCTCGTGGCCGACGAGCAGCAGGATCGCGCCGATCCCCACCTGGAGCACCACTGCGACCTGGGCGACGCGCAGCGCGTACCAGAAGCCGACCGATGGTAGCCGCCGAAGCCAGGCGAGACCGCCCCAGGCGCCGGCGAGCAGGTTGGAGGCGATCACCGCGATCCCAACCGCGACGTGGACGGCGACCACCTCAGGGCACTTCCCAAAGGGGCGCCCGGCGTTCCGTCGCAAGGGCCGCCGATACCCGCCCGAAGCCCTCGGAAATCCGCTTCCTGATGCGGAACATCACTATGTAGCAACTTGACACAAAGTGGGTATATAACTGGGCGGCAGTGCTCCGCAACTACCTCCCAGTGATCGTCTTCGCCGGACTCGGCGCAATCGTGGGAGGCGCGCTGGCGATGATCAACGGGCTGGTCGGCCCCCGCCGCCCGAACCCGGTGAAGAGCGAGCCGTACGAGTGCGGCCTGCCAACCGAGGTCTCGCGGACCTTCCGTTTCGGGGTCAGCTTCTACATGATCGCGATGCTCTTCATCCTGTTCGACATCGAGGTCGTGTTCCTGTATCCCGTCGGCGTGATCCTGAACGCGGCGAACTCGGTCTTCGTCCTGGTTGAGGTCGGGATCTTCGTGGCCCTCCTGCTGATCGCCTTGGTGTATGTGTGGCGCAGGGGAGCGCTCGATTGGAGGTGAGGCGCGACAAGCTGCGCGCCCTGTCGCCGCTCGAAGAGCCCCGCACCCCCGAGGCCCTGCGCGTCCGCCAGCTTCGCGCCCGCGACCTGCTGCGGGGCGACCTCGAAGGGCCCGCGCTGGAGCAGCACGTCACCGAATCGGTCCTCACGACCAGGCTGGAGAAGGCCATGCGCTGGGGCCGGGCCAACTCGGTGTTCCCGGCGACCTTCGGGCTCGCCTGCTGCGCGATCGAGATGATGTCGATCGTCAGCCCCCGCTACGACGTGGCGCGGTTCGGGGCCGAGAACATGCGCGCGTCGCCCCGGCAGGCGGACATGCTGATCCTCTCGGGACGGGTGTCGATCAAGATGGCACCGGTTATTCGCCGTCTCTACGACCAGATGCTGGAGCCGAAGTGGGTGATCGCGATGGGCGCCTGCTCCTCCTCCGGCGGCATGTTCGCCAACTACGCCGTGGTCCAGGGGGCCGACAAGTTCATGCCCGTGGACGTCCACGTGCCGGGCTGTCCTCCGCGGCCGGAGGCGTTGATGTACGGGTTCAACAAGCTGCAGCGGATGATCGTGGGGAATCCCGCTTCCGGTTGGAGGCGCCGCTACAACGCGGTCGGGACCGAGGAATGGGCCCGGGAAGCGACCGGCCACGCATCGAAGGAGGAGGCCGAGGTGTACGCCGCCGCCAGGGAGGCGGCCGTGGCCCACGAGTCCGAGCTGGCAGGGGAAAGCGGCTGATGCCCGACGCTCCCGGCTTGGAGCTGATCGCCGCCGAGCTGGACCAGGTCGCCGAGGGATCGGTGCTCGGCACCTACCACGACCACGGCCAGGCCTGCCTGATCGTCAACCCGGAGCAGGTCCTCGACGTGCTCGGGTGGCTGCGCGACGCGCCGGGCCAGGAGTACCGGTTCCTCTCCGGCCTGCACGGCGTCGACTACCTGCCCGCCGAACCCCGGTTCGGAGTCGTCTACGAGCTCTTGAACATGCCCCGGGTGGAGCGGCTCCGCGTCCGCGCGGCGCTCCGCGACCCCGGGGGGGACACGCTCCCCGAGATCGATAGCTGCGTTTCGATCTTCCCGACTGCCGAGTTCCATGAACGGGAGGTCTACGACCTCTTCGGCGTTCTGTTCCGGGGCCATCCCGACCTGCGGCGGATCCTCTTGCCCGAGGACTACGTCGGCTGGCCGCTGCGCCGCGACTTCCCCGTCGGAGGCGAGCCGGTGATCTTCACGCACAACGAGCGAGAAACGCCTCGGTGGTTCGAATGAGCACGCTGGGCCGAGACGTCATCTCGCGCACCGATGCGGAGGTGATCGGGAGCTCGCCGGTAGAGCGAACGGCGGCCGGCGACGCGCTCGAGCCGGAGCAGGAGCTGATGACGATCAATCTCGGGCCCCACCATCCCGCCACGCACGGGGTACTGCGCCTGCTGGTCAGCCTCGAGGGGGAGGTCGTTCGCGACCTGAAGCCGATCGTGGGCTACGTCCACACCGGGATCGAGAAGAACTGCGAGGACAAGTCCTACTGGAAGGTGATCCCGTTCGTGGAGCGGATGGACTACCTCTCCTACTTCTTCAACATGGAGGCGTTCGTGGGCTCCGTGGAGCGGCTGCTCGAGCTCGAGATCCCGCCGCGGGCCAGGTACCTCCGCGTGATCCACATGGAGCTGAACCGCATCCACTCCCACCTGGTGTGGCTGGGGACCTCGGCGCTGGACCTCGGCGCGATGTCGATGTTCTTTTACTGCTTTCGCGACCGCGACCGGCTCCTCGACCTGTTCGAGATGTCGACCGGACAGCGGATGCACACCCGCTACTTCCAGGTGGGCGGCGTCTTCGAGGACATCCCGGTCGGCTTCGAGCGCAACGCGCGAGCGTTCTGCGCCGAGATGCCCGCGCGGATCGACCAATACATGGCGATCCTCGACCGCAACGAGATCTTCCTGCGACGGACGAAGGGCGTCGGTGTCGTGCCGCGAGAGCGCCTTGTAGCCCTCGGCGTCACCGGCCCCCTCCTGCGCGCCGCCGGCGAGCCCTGGGACCTGCGCAAGGTAGAGCCAGAGCTCGGCTATGAGGACTTCGACTTCCAGATCCCCGTCGGCACCGTCGGGGACGGGTACGACCGCTATCGGGTCCGGGTGCAGGAGATGCGCGAGTCGGTGCGGATCGTCGAACAGGCCCTCGACGGCCTGCCCGAGGGACCCTGGATCGCCGACGACCGCAAGGTGGTGCTGCCGCCTCGCGACGAGCTGCCCACCTCGATGGAGGCCCTGATCCACCACTTCAAACTGGTCACCGAGGGCTTCCGGGTACCGCCGGGCGAGTCCTACCACGCGGTTGAGTCCCCACGCGGAGAGCTCGGCTGCTTCGTGGTCGCCGACGGCTCGGCGAAGCCCGTGCGCGTGCACGTCCGGGATCCCTCGTTCGTCAACCTGCAGGCCCTCCGGGACATGTGCGTGGGCGGCTACGTGGCGGACATGATCCAGAACCTGGCGATGCTGGACCCGATCCTCGGAGGGATCGACCGGTGAGTGACCTGCCGGAGCTCCGGCCCACGGACGACATGACCGCCGAGGAACGGCGGCGCCTGATCGAGTCGATGCGGCCCGACGACGCGGAGCCGGTGCCCGAGCTCCACGAGGTGGACGTTCCCGACGAGCTGCGCGAGCGGATCGAAACCGCCATGTCGCGCTACCCCCAGCTTCGCTCGGCGGCCCTCCCGGCGCTGTGGGCGGTCCAGCGACAGTACGGCTGGTGCACGCCGGAGGGGATTCGGCAGGCCGCCGCCGTGATGGGCGTCACGCCCGCCTACCTCGAGGGGCTCGCGACCTTCTACGACCTGTATCGCACCACCCCGGTCGGGCACCACCAGGTGCTGGTCTGTCACAACATCTCCTGCTGGATGCGGGGGGGGGACGATCTGCTGCGAGCGTTCTGCGATGCCGCCGGCACCGACGCCAAGGAGGCCGATCACGACGGCACCACCTCCTCTGACGGAGAGGTGTTCATCAAGGGGTTTGAGTGCCTCGGGGCCTGCGACGTCGCGCCGATGGCCTCGATCGACGAGCGCTACTACGGGCCGTTGGACGCCGGCGATGCAGGGGCCGCGATCGAGCAGCTTCGACGCGGCGACGAGGTTCTGCCGGACAAGGCCCTCGCCGAACGTCCCGCGGCCGGCGGTCCGGAGCCGGAACCGGATCCCAGGCTCACCGAGACTGGGCTGGGTGAAGCGAACCCCGCCGGCGCGGACGCGGGAGCAGATCAAGGGAGCCCGAGCCGCAGGCGAGGGCAAGGTGTTCCGGCGGGAGCGGAGCAGCTGGCGGGCAGTGATTCAGATGGTGAGACCCGGCTTCTATTCCGCCATATCGACGAGCCGGGCCTGGCCTCGATCGACACCTACCGGCGGTTCGGTGGCTACCGCGCGCTCGAGAAGGCGGTGAAGGAGATGGAGCCGGAGGAGCTCCTCGGCGAGCTCGAGGAGTCGGGGCTTCGCGGACGCGGGGGCGCCGGGTTCTCGATGGGGAAGAAGGCGTCTTTCCTGCCGCGCGGGGAGATGGCGAAATACCTGTGCTGCAACGCCGACGAGTCCGAGCCAGGCGCGTTCAAGGACCGCGAGCTGATGTGGAAGAACCCGCACCAGTTGATCGAGGGGATCGCGATCGCAGCGCTGGCCGCCGGGGCGAAGTGGGCATTCATCTTCGTACGCGGGGAGTACGCCGAGGCGGCCGACGTCCTCGACCGCGCCGTCGCCGAGGCGTATGAGGCCGGCTATCTGGGGCCGAGGATCCAGGCGACGAACTGCCAGGTCGAGCTGGTCGTCCACCGCGGCGCCGGGGCGTACATCTGCGGCGAGGAGACGGCGCTGCTCGATGCGCTCGAGGGCAAACGCGGCAACCCCCGCCTGAAGCCCCCGTTCCCCGCGATCCAGGGCCTCTACGACGGTCCGACGCTGATCAACAACGTGGAGACGCTCTCCAACGTCCCCCATGTCGTCAACCACGGCGCCGCCTGGTTCAAGCAGTTCGGGACGGAGCAGTCGCCCGGCACGAAGGTCGTCTCGATCTCCGGCTGCATCCAGCACCCCGGAAACTACGAGATCGACCTCGGCATTCCCGTCCGCGAGATCATCTTCGGCCTCGGCGGAGGCCCGCCCTCCGGACGGGAGCTGAAGGCCTGGTTCCCCGGTGGTTCCTCGTCCCCGGTGCTGACTCCCGCGGAGCTCGATATCCCGTACAGCTTCGAGGCCCTCCAAGGGGCCGGCTCGATGCTCGGGACCGCGTCGATCATCGTCGCCGACGACTCGGTCTCCATCCCGCAGCTTGCGCTGCGAACCGCCCGCTTCTACCACCATGAGTCGTGCGGGAAGTGCACCCCGTGCCGCGAGGGCACCAACTGGACCGTGAAGATGCTCGAGCGGGTGATCTCCGGCGAGGCGACCCCGATGGACCTGGACATCATCGCCTCCGTTCAGCAGAACATCATCGGGCACTGCCTGTGCGTGCTGGGCGACTCGATGGCGATGCCAGTGGGGAGCATGGTCGCCAAGTTCCGCGACGAGTTCGAGCAGGCGATCGAAGCGGGGCGAGCCGCGGCGCCCCGGCCCCTGGACGAGTCGGCCGCGGACGCGGCCCTCACCCGGCTGAGCGTCGCGTGAGGAGGGTGTGATGGCCGAGCGCGAACGGATCACCTTCGCGGTCGACGGAGTGGAGGTGGCGGCCACCGACGGGACGATGCTGGTGGACGCGGCGAAGAACGGTGACGTCGAGATCCCGGTGTTCTGCTACGAGCCGAAGCTCGGGCATCCAGTCGGGGCCTGCCGTATGTGCATGGTCGAGGTGGAGGGGATCCCAAAGCTCCAAACCGCGTGCTCGACCCCGGTCCGCGACGGGATGGTCGTCTACACCCGCACCGATCGCGTGCGCGAGGCCCAGGAGTCCGTGGTCGAGTTCCTGCTCGTCAACCACCCGCTCGACTGCCCGGTGTGCGACAAGGGCGGCGAGTGTCCCCTCCAGGACATCGCGATGGGCTGGGGCCCCGGGCGCAGCCGGGTGATCGACCCCAAGCGCCACTTTCAAAAGCCGATCCCCCTGTCGCCGTTGATCAAGATCGACCGAGAGCGCTGCATCCTGTGCTACCGCTGCGTTCGCTTCAGCCAGGAGGTAGCCGAGGACGAGCAGCTTCAGCTCTTGGAGCGCGGCGCGGCCACGTTCGTGGGCACGTTCGACGACCGCCCGTACATCGCCCCCTTTCACGGAAACATCATCGAGCTCTGCCCTGTGGGCGCCCTGACCTCGGACGCCTACCGGTTTCGCGCCCGCCCCTGGGACGTCGAGGATGCCGGCTCGGTCTGCACCCTGTGTCCAAGCCAGTGCAACGTGCTGTTGACCGTCCGCGACGAGCGGATTCAGCGCGTCCTCGCTCGCGACCATCCCGGCGTGGACGACGGCTGGCTGTGCGACAAGGGCCGGTTCGGCTACCAGATGGGCGAGTCCGAGCAGCGGATCACCCAGCCGCTGCTGCGCCAGGGCGGCGAGCTTCGCCCCGCGAGCTGGGACGACGCACTCGTCGCGGCGGCAGCCGGCCTACGGCAAGCGGGCGACAGGACCGCGGCGATCGTGGGCGGCGCCAGCTCGAACGAGGAGGGGTACCTGGCTCAGCGGATCGTCCGCCGGGCGCTGGGTTCCCCGCACGTCGAGTCCCGCCCCGAAGGCGGGCCCGTCTGGGAGTCCCAGCGAAGCCCAGGCGCCATGGTCCTGGGCAACCTGCGAGAGGTCTTCACTCCAGAGCTCTCCGCTCGCGTGTCGGACCTCGACCGCGCCAAGTCGATCCTGGTCCTCGGAACGGACCCCCTCCACTCGATGCCGATCCTCGACCTGCGGATTCGAAAGGCCGTCCGGCTGCGTGGAGCCAGTCTGGCCGTCGCAACCGATCGCCCGAGCGCCCTTGACGGCGGCGCGGAGGAGACGGCGCGCTTTGCCCCCGACACGCCTGACGCCTTCCTGAGAGCGCTGGCAGCGGAGCTGGGAGCCGAGAGAGGCGAGCGCGCCGCAGGGGAGCTCGGGGCCGACGCGGAGCGCATCGCCGGAACGCTCAAGCCCGGCGAGACGGTGATCGTGTGGGCCGGCGTCGATCCCGGCGCCCTGGTGAATTGCGCCCGCGCGCTCGGGCTCGAGGCGGACGGCGCCGGCCTGATCGAGGTCCCGGAGGCCGCGAATGGCCGGGGCCTTCGGGAGGTCGGCTGCGTGCCGATTGCCGGGCCCGGCCTTTCCGAGACGACGCCGGGCCTCGACGCCCAGGGCGTCCGCGACGGCTTTGTGGATGGCAGCCTCGAGGCGGCCTTCCTCGTCAACGTGGACCCAATGCGCGACTTCACGGGCGGTCCCGCGTGGAGCGATGCGCTCGCCAAGGCCGGGTTCGTGGTCTCCGTGTCGATGTTCGAGAACTCCTCGACCCGCCACGCGGACGTCGTCTTTCCCGCCGAGTTCTACGCGGAGCAGGAAGGCACGGTCACCCACCCGGACGGCCGGCTGCAGCGCTTGCGTCCCGGCGTACCCCATCGCGGCTTGGTCCGCCCGACGTGGCAGGTGCTGGCCGAGCTCTCGGCGCTGCTCGGAGATGAAACCGGGATCGACTCGGCGGCTGCGGCGCTCGCGGCGCTCGCCTCCGAGGTCCCGTTCTACGCGGGCATCACCCCTGAGGAGGTCGGCGGCACCGGCATCCGCTGGCAGGAACGCGGCGCCGCCGCATCCTTCCCACGCACCGACTCCGGCCGCGCGAGCGTTTCCGGTTTTTTGGCGCTGAGCGGCGATCGGGAGGCGCAGGGCTTGCGGCTCGGCACCTATCGAGACCTCTGGGCGGCGGAGGTGACCGAGCGAAGCCCCGCGCTGCGGTTCCTTGCCCCCAGGCAGGCGCTCGAGCTGGCGCCGGCTGACGCCGAACGGCTCGGTCTGGCGAGCGCGGACGAGGTCGACATTCGCTCGAACGGGACCAACGTTCGCGCCCGTGTCTCGATCCGCGAGCGGGTCAAGCCGGGCGCGGCCTTCCTGATCGATGGACTTGGCGACGGAGCCCGAGAGCTGCGCGGCGAGCCGGTCGAGGTCGCGAAGGTGGAGGAGGCGGGATGACGCTCCCGGTTGCCGACGTCAACTTCGTCGAGGCCACTTGGATCCTGGTGGTCAAGTCGATCGTGATCTTTGCGGCCGTGTTTGCGATCGCGCCCGTGCTGACGGTGATGGAGCGAAAGATCCTGGGCCGGTTCCAGTCGCGCTACGGGCCCAACCGGGTCGGGCCATTCGGGCTGTTGCAGCCGTTGGCCGACGCCGTGAAATTGATCAGCAAGGAGGGTTATCGCCCGGACAACGCGATCCCGATCCTGTGGGCGATCGCCCCCGCGATCGTGATCTTCACGGGGGTGGCGACCCTGGCCATCATCCCGTTCGGGAACGTCAAGGACGGAGTCGGCTTCTACGGCATCGACGTCTCGATCGGGATCCTCTACTTCTTCGCCTTCGGCTCGATCGCCTTCTACGGCCTGCTGCTGGGCGGCTGGGCATCCGGCTCCAAGTACAGCTTCCTCGGCGCGATGCGCTCGGCGGCCCAGCTGATCTCCTACGAGATCTCGATGGGGCTGGCGCTGCTGGGGGCGATCATGATGGCCGGCTCGCTGTCGCTCGTGTCGATCGTCGAGGCCCAGGACGGGGTCTGGTACGTGCTCCCGCAGATCGTCGGCTTCTTGATCTTCATGGTGGCCGGGTTCGCGGAGGCGAACCGCGCCCCGTTCGACCTCCCGGAGGCCGACGCCGAGCTGGTGCAGGGCTACCAGACCGAGTACGGGGGGATGCGGTACGGCTCCTACGCGCTGGCCGAGTACATCGAGATGTTCGTGATCTCGGGGGTTGCGGTCACCTTCTTCCTGGGCGGCTGGCACGGGCCTGGGCCCGGATGGCTGGATCCAATCTGGGTGCTGGTCAAGATCCTCGCCCTGGTCTTCGTCTTCATGTGGATCCGCGCCACCCTGCCTCGCATCCGCTACGACCAGCTGATGTCCCTGGGCTGGAAGGTCCTGCTGCCGCTGGCGACCCTCAACGTCCTGGTCACCGCCGTCCTGGTCACGGTTACATGAGCAAGGAGTTCCCGTACCTCCCCGACGAGTCGGTGGTCGCCGTGCAGCGGGGGCCGGAGCCGGGTGGGGCCAAGGGTGCGTATCGCGCCTTCGGCGAGACGTTGCGCGGCCTGAAGACGACCTTCGCGCGGATCGTCGAGGGCCCGGTGACGATCCAGTACCCGGAGGAGAAGACGCCTGTCTACCCGCGCTTTCGCGGCCGCCACAAGCTGCACCAGTTCGAGGACACGGGACTCGAGAAGTGCGTGGGCTGCTCGCTGTGCGCGGCCGCGTGCCCCGCGGACTGCATCCGGGTGGTAGCCGCAGAGAACGATCCCGAGGCACGCATCTCCGCCGGTGAGCGGTACGCCGAGATCTACGAGATCAACCTCACTCGCTGCATCTTCTGCGGCTACTGCGAGGTCGCCTGCCCGTTCGACGCGATCACCATGGGGCACGAGTACGAGCTCGCGGACTACAACCGCGACGACCTGATCTTCACCAAGGAGATGCTGCTCGCCGACCCGGTCGAGCGCACCCCGCTGCGGCGGGAGGGCGAATAGTGAGCACGGTAGGCCGCGCACGTCGCCGCCGCCGGACGCGCAGCGGAGGAGGCGGCGAGTAATGGTGCAGGTCGCCTTCTTCGCCGGGGCGGTCGCGGCGGTCGCGGGAGCCATCGGCGTAGTCGCGCTGCGAAACCCGTTCTACAGCGTCCTGGCCTTGGTCGTCCACCTGGTCGCGCTGGCGGGTCTATTCCTGCTGCTCTACGCCCAGTTCGTCGCCGCGGCCCAGGTCGTGGTGTACGCGGGGGCGGTGATGGTCCTCTACGTGTTCGTGGCCGCGTATGTGGGGGGCGTCGAGGAGCCGATCTGGGAGCCGATCCCGGGCCAGCGCTTCCTCGCCCCGCTGTTGGCCGTAGCCCTGTTCGCGGAGTTGTCGATCGCGATCCTGGGAACCGGGCTGTCGGCGCTCGACAGCGAGGGGCCGACCGTTCCCGCCGGCTTCGGTTCGCCGGCAGCCATCGGCGAGCTGCTCCTGGAGCGCTTCCTGATCGTCTTCGAGGCAACCTCGATGCTGCTCCTCGTGGCCGCCGTCGGGGCGATCGTGCTGGCAGGCCGCCGCCACGCGGACGCTCGGCCGGGCCCCGCGGAGAAAGGCACATAGGTGGACGTCACCTGGTACGTGGTCCTCTCGGCGATGCTGTTCGCGATCGGCGCCGGGGGGGTACTGATCAGGCGCAGCCCCCTGGTGATTTTGCTGTGCCTCGAGTTGATGCTGAACGCCGGCAACCTGGCGTTGGTCGCCTTCGCCCGCGACCGCGGCGACCAGGACGGCCAGGTGTTCGCGCTGATCGTGATGGTCGTCGCCGCCTGTGAGGTCGTGGTCGGGCTGGGCCTGATCGTGGCGATGTTCCGACGGCGGCTGCCGCTGAATGTGGATGAGATGAGGGACCTGCGCGGGTGAGCGCCACTGCCTACGCCTGGCTGGTGCTCGCGTTTCCGCTAGCGGGCTGTCTCGTCAACGCCTTCGGCTGGCGCTCGCTTCGCGGCCGCGCGGCGGGCTGGATCGGAACAACCGCGATCGCGCTGGCGTTCGCAAGCTCGCTCGCGGCCCTGATCACGCTGCTCGGCGAGCCGGCGTCGGAGCGCGAGCTGACCTCCTCGCTGTGGACCTACGCCTCGAGCGCGGGGCTCGACATCAAGCTCGGGATCCTGGTCGACCCGCTGTCCGTGTTCATGATCCTGATCGTCACGGGCGTCTCGATGCTGATCCACCTCTACTCGGTCAGCTACCTGGAGTCCGACCACGGCTATTGCCGCTACTTCAGCTACCTGAACTTCTTCGTCTTCTCGATGCTGCTGCTGGTCCTAGCCGGCAACTTCGTCCTGCTGATCGTCGGGTGGGCGTTCGTCGGGTTCGCCTCCTACGCGCTGATCAGCTTCTGGTATCGGCGAAACACGGCGACCAAGGCGGGCATGAAGGCGTTCGTCATCAACGTGATCGGCGACGTGGGCCTGGTGATCGCCGTCTTCTTCATCTTCCGCGAGCTCGGCACGTTCGACTACCTGGCCGTCTTCCAGGCGGCGCCGGAGCAGTTCTCGACCAACGAAGGGGTTGTGGTGGCCATCTGTCTCCTCCTCCTCGTGGGGGCGTTCGCGAAGTCCGCGCAGCTGCCGCTCCACACCTGGCTCCCCGACGCGATGGAGGGCCCCACCCCGGTCTCGGCACTGATCCACGCCGCCACCATGGTCACCGCGGGCGTGTATCTGATCGCCCGCGCGCACCCGCTGTTCCTACAGGCCCCCACCGCGGCCGACATCTCGGCCTTCGTCGGGCTCGCAACCCTGATCTTCGCGGCCACCGTCGCCTTGGTGGTGACGGACCTGAAGCGGATCATCGCCTACTCGACGATCAGCCAGATCGGCTACATGGTGGTGGGGGTCTCGATCGGCGGCTACGTGGCCGGGCTGTTCCATCTCATGAGCCACGCCTTCTTCAAGGCGCTCCTGTTCATGGCGGCCGGCTCGGTGATCGCCGCGATGGCGGGCACGCAGGACATCGACCGGATGCGCGGCTTCCGACGCGCGCTGCCGTTCACGTCGGGGATGCTGATCGTTGGAGCGCTGGCCCTGGCGGCGTTCCCAGGCACCTCGGGCTTCTTCTCGAAGGACGAGATCCTCGCCTTCGCGGCCACGCGCGGGGGGTTCTACTGGGTCCTCGCCATCGGCGGGTACGTGGGCGCGTTCATCACCGCCGTCTACGCGTTCCGCATCGTCTTTCGCGTCGTCTACGGGGAGCCGTGCGCCGAGGCCCGCGAGCTCGAGCACGGGTACCTGGCGCACGAGGAGCCGCGAAACCCGCTCAGCGGCGAGACCGAGGACACGGACGTCGGCTTCCCGGGACCGGAGCATCACATCGCGGAGCGGGCCCGGCCGATGGCGATCGCCATGGCCGTGCTCGGGCTGGGCTCGATCTTCGCCGGCTACATCCAGGTCCCCGGTGTCGACCACGTCCTGGAGACGTTCCTGGCGCCGACGTTCGAGAACTCGCCCCTGTTCACCGGCATCCACGTAACTGTCGCCGGCGCGTGGGCCGGGCTCGCGGTCGGGGCGGTGCTCAGCCTGCTGGGAATCGCGACCGCCTACTACCTCTACGTGGTCGCACCCGGCTCCACTGCGCGGTTGCGCTCGCGCGCGCACGCCGTGTACGGCTTCCTGCTCCACAAGTGGTACTTCGACGAGCTCTATGACGCGCTCGTCTATCGCCCGGTGATCGCCACTGGGCGCTTCGCCAACGCGGTCATCGAGCGGGTGGTGGTGCAGGGAATCGTCACCGGAGCGATCGGCGCCGTGCGCGGCGTCGAGATCGTCGTCCGGGGGGCGCAGTCCGGTTTCGTCCGCGCCTACGCCCTGCTCTTGGTGGGCGGCTTCGCCGCCCTGGGCTTGTACTTCCTGATCGTCAGCTCATGATCCGCCGGCCCCCAACCGTGGTTCGCTCCCTCCGACCCGCGAGGAGGGAGCGGTGATCCAGGTGCTCCTGTGGCTGCCGCTCGCAGCGGGGCTCCTGTGCTTCATCGCCCCCCGCAGGGCCGTTCCGGCGATCTCGGTCGTCGGGACGCTCGTGGTATTGGCCCTGGCGATTGCCCTGGTGGCGGACTTTCGTGGCGGCGAGGCGGGCCTGCAGCAGACCGTCGACGAGAGCTGGATCCCGGACCTCGGGGTCCGCTACCAGCTCGGCGTGGACGGGATCAGCATCTTCCTCGTTCTGCTGACAGCGCTGCTGTGGGCCGGCGCGACCGCCTTCTCGGCCCTCCGGGTGCCGGACCGCCCCCGGATCTACTTCTTCATGCTGGGCCTCGGCGAGACCGCGGCGCTCGGAGCGTTCATCGCCCAGGACCTGCTGCTGTTCGTCCTGTTCTTCGACCTGATGCTGGTGCCGTTCTGGTTTTTGATCGGCACCTTCGGAGGCGAGAACCGAATCGCGGCCACCACCAAGATGATCGTCTACACGCTCGTCGGCTCGCTGCTGATGCTGGTGGCGGCGATCGCCACGGCGATCCTCGCCTCCGACCAGGTGGGGCACTTGAGCTTCTCGATCGCGGACCTTGAAGCCAACACACTGGGGACCGGAAGCCAGGAGTGGATCTTCATCTTCTTCGCGGCCGCCTTTCTGATCAAGATGCCCGCCGTCGTCGTTCACGGTTGGCTGGCCGACGCCTACCGGGCCGCGCCACTCCCGGTCCTGGCGCTGCTGGCCGGGGTCCTCTCGAAGGTCGGCGCATACGGGTTCCTGCGCGTCGCGCTGCCGCTCTACCCGGAGGCCACGGTCCACTTCCAGGAGCTGATCCTGCTGATCGGCGTCGCCAGCATCCTCTACGGGTCGGTGATGGCGTTCACACAGACCAACGTGCGGTTGATCGCCGGCTATTCCTCGATCGCCCAGCTGGGCTTCATCACGATCGGGATCTTCTCCCTACGGCCCGACGGCGCCGAGGGCTCGGTCCTGCAGATGGTGAACCACGGGCTGGTGGTCGCTCCGATCTTCCTGCTCGTGGCGCTGCTGTGGGAGCGTTCCGGCAGCGAGGACATCACGCGGATGGGGGGCCTGGCGATGCGCGCGCCCGTGCTGGCCACGCTGTTCCTGGTGGTCACCCTGGCGACTCTGGCGATGCCGGGCTCCGCGAACTTCATCGGCGAGTTCTACATCCTGATCGGCGTCTTCCAGGAGAAGGTCGTCTACGCGTTCGTGGCCGCCCTCGGTGTCGTGTTCGCGGCCTACTACGCAATCCGCCTGTTCCAGCGCACGATGCACAACCGGCTCGCACCGAGCGTCGACTCGCGCGAGATCGGCCTGCGCGACGCGGCGGTGCTCGTTCCACTGGTCGCCTGCATCGTCGCCCTGGCGCTGTATCCCGGTCTGATACTGGGCCGAAGCGATGCCGCGGTGGCGGACAAGATCGCCGCGGTCCATGCGGCCTCGCAGCCATCCGCCCAGGCCCCGCCTGCCCTGCGCACCGACTCGCGGTCGACCCTCCTCGCGCGCTGGCAGACCCGGACGATGCACAGCGCTTCGACGATTTGGTGGGGAAATACGCCGCGAACTCGTCGCGGCGGGGGCGACTCGGCGCCGATCAACCTCACCCCCCCAGCCCCATGACCTTCTCCGCCCCCCACGTCGATTACGCGGGCCTGTCGCCCGTGATCGCGCTCACGGCGGGCATCTGCGCGGTCCTGGTCGGCGGGCTGGTGGGCGAGCGACGGCAACGGGTCGTGGTCTCCGTCCTGTCCCTGGTTGCGCTGGCGACGGCCGCCGGTCTATGCATCTGGCAGTGGGGAGAGCGCAAGGACCTGGTGGCCGCGGCGCTGCGACTGGACGAGCTGGGCCTTGCCGGCGCCCTGATCGCGATCGCCGCGGCGGCGGTGGTCGTGCCGCTGTCGTGGCGCGAGCCCGCGGCCGAGCGCCCCGGGGAGGAGCCGCGCCATGGGGAGTTCCAGGCGCTCTTGTTGACTTCCGTTCTCGGCATGGTGCTGCTCGCCCAGGCCCAGAACCTGGTGGCGCTGTTCATCGCGTTCGAGCTGCTGTCGGTGCCGCTGTACGTCCTGTGCGGATCGGCCCTCGCCCGGCGAGAGTCGCTGGAGTCCGGCCTCAAGTACCTGATCGTCGGCTCGCTCGGATCGGCGACGCTCCTCTACGGGCTGGCGTTCATCTACGGCGGCTCGGGCTCGACCGACTTCGCCGGCATTCGAAACGGCATCGGCGGCGGCCTCGCGGACGATCCACTCGTGCTGATGGGCATCGCGCTGGCAGCGACCGGATTGGCCTTCAAGATCTCGATCGCCCCGTTTCACCAGTGGACGCCAGACGTGTACCAGGGCGCTCCCACGCCGGTGACCGCCTTCATGGCGGTCGCGACCAAGGTGGCGGCATTCTGCGTCTTCGTTCGCTTCTTCGAGGTCGCTCTCGGACCGGCGGTTGACAACTGGCAGCCGGCCCTCGCGGTGCTGGCTGCGGTCTCGATCGTGGTCGGGAACGTCGGCGCCCTGGGCCAGGACTCGCTGAAGCGCCTGCTCGGCTACTCGGGGATCGCCCAGGCCGGGTACATGCTCGTGGGCCTCGTGGCCGCCTCCGAGGTCGGTGTGAACGCCCTCGTCTTCTACCTCGCCGCCTACGCGATGATGAACTTGGCGGCGTTCGCGGTGATCGTCGTTCGCGAGCGCGAGACGGACCTAGGCGACCACATCGCGGCCGTGCAGGGATTGGGGCGGGACCGCCCTGTCCTCGCGTGGCCCTTGACGATCTCGATGCTGGCGCTCGCCGGGCTCCCGGGCACTGCGGGGTTCATCGGCAAGCTCTTCCTGATCGAGGCGGCGGTGGACGGGGACTACACCTGGCTCGGGGTGGCGATCGCAATCGGGACGATGATCTCACTGGCCTACTACCTGCGGGTGGTGGCCGCGGTGTGGATGCGCCCCGCGGCCGGGCCGCTGGGCTCAGAGCCCGCGACCGGGATGCCCGCGATGGCGGGCGGGGCCCCGGAGGCCGACCGCCCTGACGCCCCTCCCCCGGTCGCTGCGGCCGCGCCGCCCGGAACCCGCTGCCTGGCGATCCTGGTCCCGATGACGGCCCTGGCCGCCGCGACGCTCTTCTTCGGCATCGTGCCCTCGCCGCTGGTGGACTGGGCCTCGAATGCGGGGCAGGCGCTGGCGAGCTCGATCTGAGCGTTGCGGGCGGCGCCGGCCCGGGGAACGGCTGGGTAAAGGGGCTCTCCCGGCGGCGTCCTATCGAGCACTCGCATACTGAGGGCAATGCAGGAATGCACCGCAGAGCGGGCGGCCCTCACAATGCCCCTTACCGCCGGCGCAGGAATCAGGTCGGCAGCTCGCCGAACATCTCGGGCAGGCGGCCGGCGAGGGTGAAGTCGCCCTCTATCCCCAAGCCTCCCTCGAGCAGCAGCTTCGGCGCGTAGGCCTCGCGGGCGGCGAGGCGCACGAAGTCGGGGACGCTTGCCCGCAGGGTGAGCGCGGGCTCGGCGGCGGCTCCCTGCCGTGCGACCGCCCGACCGTCGCCGATTTGAAGCGTCCAGCTCCGCTCGCCGTCGCGGCCGAGCAGGTCGTACTCGATCTCGCCCTCGAAGCCGTGGGACCGCTCGGGGACGAAGGCCCGCTCCATCCCCTTGAAGATCACGGCAAGGCCCGGGCCGCGGTCGAACAGCCGGTGAAGCTGCTCGTCGGTTCGCCCCCGCACGAGCTTGGCGAGAGCGGCCTCTCCCGCCTGCGCGGCCAGCTCGCGCGCCGCAGGGCCGATTCCAGCGGCGCCGTTCCGGCCGCCTCGACCCGTGAGGGCCCCCGCCCGGGCCGGGGAAGGCTCGCCGTCCGGTTTCACTACGTAGTCGCCCTCGAGCGAGCGCGGGGGAGCGCGGCGGGCCAGGGCCTGCTCAATGACGGGCGCGAGGCGCTCGGCCTTCTCGCGCTCGCGCTCGTCGGCACGCTCGGCGAACCGAGGCAGGACGTCGCTCGCGAACAGCTCGAGGCTTTCGCAGACGTGCTCGTGACGGTTCGCCCCCGCCTGCGAGACGAAGATCACCTGGTCCACGCCGGCCGCCTCGTAGCGCTCGACCAGGTCCGCGATCTGATCCGGCGTGCCGATCGCTCCGCGAAGGCTCCCCAGCCCCTCCTGCAGGAGCCGGACCCCTAGCGGCGCATCGTCGGGGGTGACGATCTCACGGGCGAAGCCAACGTCCGCGCGGCGCTCCTGGAACTCGTGCCACAGGTTCGAGCGCCCGGGACGGTGCTCGCCGAAGGCGTAGTAGTACGCGAGCGAGAAGCCGAAGAAGTGGGCGCCGTCGATCCCGCGCTCGATCGCGGTCGCCTCGTCGCGGTGGCACATCATCGGCAGCACCACGGCGAGGTTCGGGTTGACGGTGAAGCCGGCCGGCACGCATCGCTCGGAGGCGATCAGCTCGTAGTAGGAATCCACCCACTCCTTCGCGGCCTCGGGCTCGACGAAGGCGAAGGAGAGCGCGCCGAGTCCCCGCTGCGCTGCGGTCAGGATCGTGTCCCGCCGGCTGCAGGCCACCCAGAGCGGCGGGTGGGGGCGCTGCTTCGGCTTCGGAACCACGTTCCGCGGCGGCATCGAGGTCCACCGGCCCTCGTAGCCGGCGAACGGCTCCTCGACGAACATCCGCGTGATCGCGTCCAGTGACTCCTCCCACTGGGCCCGCTTGTGCTCCCGGTCCACGCCGAATCCGCCCAGCTCCACCTGAGAGCTTCCCTCGCCCGTGCCGAAGTCAACCCTGCCGCCAGAGATCAGGTCGAGCGTCGCCACCCTCTCGGCCACTCGCGCCGGGTGATTGACGGCCGGAGGAACCTGGACGATCCCGTGGCCGAGGCGAATCCGGCTCGTGCGCGAAGCGGCGGCGGCGAGGAAGACCTCCGGGGCGCTCGAGTGCGAGTACTCCTCGAGGAAGTGGTGCTCGACCTCCCACACGCTGTCGATGCCAAGCCGGTCGGCGAGCTCGACCTGCTCCAGGGCGTCGACGAGGAGCTTGCTTTCGTCTCGACCACTCTCGTCGCGCGGAAGCTGGTGCTCGTAGAAGAGGCCGAACCTCATCGGTCGGCATGTTCCCACGGCGCCCTCACGGGGACCGCCGAGGCCCTGAATAGGATCAGCCTGTGCGCTATCCCGTGGAGTCGTTCACCCCCGAGGAGCAGGCAGTGCTGCGTCCTCACTTCACGAACCTCGATCGACCGGTCTTCTGCCTCGTCAACCTGCCGGAGACGGTCAAGGGGGCCATGTTCGCGCGCTACTCGCGCTATCCGGGGACCGTGCGGCGCCTGTTCCTCGAAGAGTTCGCGGCCGAGGTGCCAAAGGGCGAGCGGCCATTCGACGGGATCGAGGGCGAGCGGGCGGCGGGACTCTACGAGCGGGTGTTCATGGGCTATGGCGACGACTCGATCGCCCAGGTCGGAGGCGCCCACCTGGCCTGCGAATGGGTCTCGAACGTCCTCACCAAGGTGCTCCAGCGCGGTCGCCTCGCCGCCTACCTGGAGCAGTCCACCCGCTACATCCCCTACGACCAGCCGATGCCGGACGTCGGCGGGCACCGCTACTACCGCGACGAGCATCTCGGGGAGCCGTACGAAGCCGCGATGGACGAGCTGTTCGACATCTACTCACGCGGCCTCGGAGTGGTGCAGTCCTGGGCTGCCGAGCGGTGGCCGCGGCGCGACGAGCCCGAGGCAGTATGGCGACGCTCAATCCGGGCCAAGGCGCTCGACCTGCTGCGGGGAGTCCTTCCCGCAGCGACGCTCAGCCACGTCGGCATCTTTGCCTCGGGCCAGGCCTACGAGCAGCTGCTGCTGCGGTTGATGGCCTCCCCGCTTCCGGAGGCGCGCGAGTACGGGGACATGATCCTGACCGAGCTCGCCAAGGTGATCCCCAGCTTCGTCGCGCGGGTCGAGCGCCCGGACCGTGGCGGTGAGTGGATCGCCTACCTTCGCGAGCGCCGTCAGGCGACCGAGCGCGCGGTCACCCGGCTGGGCCTGGCCCGCCGCACGGAAGGCGACGCGCCCTCGGTGGAGCTCGTCCGCGTGGACGGCGGCGAGCAGGACCTCCTGGCCGCGTCGCTATTCGAGGCTGCTGGTGCGCCTGAGGCCGAGATCCAGCGCCGGATCGAGGCCCTCGATCCGCTGGAGCGCGCCGAGTTGATCGGCGAGCTGGCGGGTGAGCGCCGCAACCGTCGCCACCGCCCCGGTCGCGGGTGGGAGGCGGTGCGCTACCGCTTCGAGATCGTCTCCGACTATGGCGGCTTTCGCGACCTGCAGCGCCACCGGATGCTCACCTGCCAGTGGCAGCGATTGGGTCCCGATCTCGGGGCCGGGGTCCCCGAGGAGGTCCAGGAGGCGGGAGCGGGCCCGGAGTACGAGCGAGCGCTGGAGATCTCGCGGCGGGAGTTCGAACGACTCGAGGGCGAGGGCCTGGAGGAGGCCGCCCCGTACGCACTGTGCCTCGGCTACCGGATCCGCTACGTCCTGGATCTCAATGCACGCGAGGCGATGCACCTGATCGAGCTTCGCTCGGGCCGCGAGGGCCACCCGACGTACCGAGCCGTCGCGCAGGCGATGCACGAGCGAATCGCCGCGGTGCATCCCGCGATCGCCGCCGCCATGACCCACGTTGACTCGTCCCGGGAGCCGCGCCTCGAACGCATCCTGAGCGAGATCCGTACCCACCGCAAGCGCCTCGCCGCAACGGCCACTGAACCTGGATAGGCTCGCGGCCGTATGCCGGGGTGCGTGGGATCCCCGCAGGCCTCATCCGTGCGCGCCGCCGAGGGCAGGTTCGCGGGCGGCGCGGCGCGCACGAGGCTGGGCACGGTGATGATCGCCCTGGGGGTGTTGTCCGCATGCGTGGGAAATCCGGCCGCGCTCGTTTCGGCGCAATCGTCCGCACCGGAGGTCGAGCCCGGCACCGTGGAAGTCGGGGACGTCGCCCAGCCCGCAGCCTCGCCGCCGCCCCCTCCCGCAAGCCCGCCGTCGCAGGAGCCGCCGCCCGCCCCGCTCCCCAACGGCGGACCCGGCGCGGGCGCGACGCCGCCGCCCGCCCAAGGCCCGGCGAACGACGCGTCGTCCAATCGCCTCGCCGCCCAGTCCGCGAGCGCGAAGACCAGCACGGTCTCGATCCAGGACGGCAGCTCGCCGAGCACCTACCGGTTCGCGCCGAGCTCGATCACCGTCGCTGGCGGCGACACGGTCACCTGGACCAACGACGGCGATTTGCCTCATGACGTCAGCGGCAGCGGCCTTCAGTCCGGCACGATGTCCCCGGGTCAGGACTACTCCCACACGTTCAACAGCCCCGGGAGCTTCAGCTACATCTGCTCGATCCACCCCTCAATGAAGGGAAGCGTGACCGTCAAGGGCGGCGGTGGAGGCGGACAGCAGTCCGGCTCCGGGTCACAGAACAGCGGCGGCGACACGGGCCTCACGGGCCCCGGCTCGGAGTCCAATGCCGTGGGCTCAGCGGGCGCGGCCGGAAGCAACACGCAACTGCCCTCGACCGGGCAGCCGGTGACCCCATTGGTCGCGGTTGGCGGCGCGCTGGTCGTGCTCGGCGCGCTGGTGCGCCGCCGCACGCGGATCAGCTAGCGGCGGCGCTTTCGCTTCCGCTTGGCGGGACCGGGCTGACTGTCCTGAGCCTGCTCTGCTCCCTCGGACTCGATTACCTCGTCTTCCCCCTCGCCGGCCGGAGGCGACGCTTGCGCGTCCTCACCCGGGCGGGGCCATGGAACCGCCTCTCCCGCCTCCCACGCCGGTGGGCGCCTGCCGGGCACTCGGCCGACGAACAGTAGGCCGAGGTAGCCGAACCACAGCGCGATCAGAAGCTGCGCCTGGGGCAGGATGATCAGCGAGACCCCGAGCGCCATCCCGAGGGTGCCGAAGAAGCGGGTGAGCAGGCCGGCACGCAGCGCCTGCAGGGGCACGTAGACCATCACGATGACCATCCCGAGGAGCGCGGGGAAGAGCAGGTTCTGCGACGCGCCCACCGCGCCGGAGTCGTCGAGCAGCCGTTCCGCGAGCGCGTCGCCAACCTCGCCGTCCGGATCGTCCTCCTTGTCGATGCCCGCGGCGTCGACCTGCCTTGTGACTTCGTTCTCCCGCGCGGGCTCGTATTCGGTCGAGTAGAACTCACCGCTCGTCTGTTCCACCTCGAGGGTGTCCAAGTCGGTGTGGAACGTGACCTTCTCGATCGAGCTCGAATCGTCCTCGAGCTCGCGCAGGAACTCGTTCGGGTCTCGTGTCCCCTCCTGATCGGCCTGGCTAACGAAATCGGAGGCGACGCTCGGATATGCCAAGCCCTTGACGATGCTCTGGGCGCCGAGCAGGACCGGCCCGATGAAGCAGAACGCGACCAGGGCTCGACGCACCCGGGGGTTGCGTGCCTCGGCGGCGCGAAACAGGTACAGGAGCGGAGCAGTGAGCAGAATGAACGCGATGCCCGTGACGACCGAGGAGGCCGTCAGCGCTCCCGCGTGCTCGTCGAAGGCGCGGAGTTGGTCTCCGGTGTGATCCTCGCTGGGGATGCCGCTCCCGAGGATCACACCGACGACCAGCAAGCCCAGCGCGATCAGCGTGACGATCGCCACCGGAGGTGCCCAGCGGCGCTCGCGCTCGATGACCTGGTCGGGGCTCAAAGTCGGCGTATGTTACGGGCCATGTCCGAGTTCGCCGTAACCGCAATCGGTCGCGACCGTCCGGGGATCGTCGCCGCGATCAGCCGGGCGCTGTTGGGGCTCCGGGGGAACATCGAGGACTCGCAGATGTCCATTCTCCGCGGGCACTTCGCGGTGATGCTGATCGTGCGGCTGCCCGAGGAAGTGGACGAGGGTGCCCTCGAGGAATGTCTGGGGGACGCGCGAAGCGAGCTCGACCTGGAGGCCGTGGCGGTGAATCGCGTGGACGATCTGCGGGACGAGACAGCCCGCCCGTCGCACGTGATCACCGTCTACGGGGCTGACCACCCCGGCATTGTGCACGCCGTGGCCGCGGCGCTGGCGGAGCGCGGGGCCAACATCACCGGTCTGCAGACCAGGCTCGCGGGCGGCCGCGACGCCCCCCTTTACGTGATGACGATTGAGGTCGCCATCGAAGGGGCCGCCGAGTCCACCCTGGAAGAGGCGCTGGCGAAGGTCGCCGACGATGCCCGGGTCGAGGTGAGCATGCGCCCGCTCGCGGCGGAAGCGCTCTGACCTCACGCGGATTGGCCCCGCGCGAGGTCCTCGTCTACCCGCACCCGGCGCTGAAGGAGGTGGCAGCGCCGGCCGGGCTCACCGAGGTGGAGGTCATCGGCCGCACCCTGATCGACACGATGCGATCGTTCGATCGCTGCGTCGGCTTGGCGGCGCCGCAGATCGGGGAGCTGAAGCGGGTGGTCGCCGTGGACGTGCGCGGGCACCCGAAGGCCGACACCGACAATGGGCTTCTGGTGCTGGTCAACCCGCGAGTCGTGGCGTCGGAGGGGTCCGAGGTCGCCCGCGAAGGCTGTCTCTCGATCCCGGACCTGACCGCAAACGTGCGCCGGGCGACGTGGATCAGGGTCGAGCACGCGGGGGGTGTGCTCGAGTCGCAGGGCTTCGAGGCGCGCTGCGTCCAGCACGAGCTCGACCACCTCGACGGCATCCTGTTCCTCGACCGGGTGGACTCGCTCGTGGACGACGTGTTTCGCCGCAAGGTCTACGGGGAGGGCTAGAGGCAGCCGGTTTGCGCCGACCGCTTCGCTCGGCTAGTCGACCGGCTCGGGCCGCCGCGAGGCGTCCTCGTCGCCGGGGACCGCCCCCAGCTCGAACGCCTCCGACGGGGCACGGATCGGGTAGTAGTCGCGCTCGCCGGATGCGATGGCGCGCGACACTCGGTCGCCCACGCTGAGCACCAGGTCGAGGGCTGGCGCCGCCGCGCCGATCAGCATCTCGAACCGATCCCGCCCGATGCGCTGTCGGGGCGTCTCGCGCACCGGCCTAGCCGCGCTCGTGGAAGAAGAAGTCGGGCAGGGCTCCCTCGATCACTTCCTGCGTCATTCGTTGCGCGACCTCGAGGTTTCCCGTGCGAACCGCGATGTCGTCGAGGGTCACGATCCCGCCAGCTCGTCGCCGTCGACGCACCGGCAGCCTTCGGACCCGGTGCTGGACCATCAACGCCGCCGCCTCCTCCAGGTCCATGTCGGGCTCGCCCATGACGAGCGGCCGGGAGGCGTGCTCGCGAATCGGCTCGAGCTCGGGGCGATCGTCGGCGAGGGCGCGGATCGCCAGGTCCCGGTCGGTGATCATCGCCACCGGCGCCCCCTCGCGATCGCAGAGGACCACCGAGCCGACGTTGTGGTCGCGCATCAGGCCGGCCACTTGGAGCACGTCCGCGTCCGGCCCCGCCGTGATGACCCCGCTGGTCATGATCTCGCGCACCTGCATCGCGGCCCGTACGGTAACGCCCCCGACTCGTTCGCAGCCGGGGTCCGGGCGCCGGAGAGGGCCTCGACGCTCAATAGGATGGCGCGATGGCCGAAAGACCCCCGCAAACGGGCCCAATCGCGGTCTACGGGGCAACCGGATACACCGGCCGCTTGGTGGCCGCCGAGCTGCGGCGGCGCGGTGCCGACTTCGTGCTCGCCGGGCGCAACGGGGCGAAGCTCGAGATCGTGGCCGAGGACCTCCGCGGCGCGATCCCGATCCAGCAGGCATCGCTCGACGATCCGCGGGGGCTGAAGGCGCTGCTCGAGCCCTGTGCGGCGGTGATCGCCTGCGCCGGCCCGTTTCGCCTTCACGGGGAGCCGGTCCTCGCCGCTGCCGTCAAGGCCCACACGCACTACCTCGACACGACGGGCGAGCAGCCGTTCATGCTGAAGGTATTCAAGGACTACGGCCGGAGGGCCCGGCGTGCCGGCGTCGCCCTGGTCACGGCGATGGGCTTCGACTACGTGCCGGGGGACATGATCGCCGCGCTCACCAGCGAGGGCATGGGCCCGCTCGAAGAGGTGACCCTGGCCTATGCCGTGAGCGACTTCGGCGTCACCCGGGGCACGGCGCTCTCGGCGCTCGAGATGATGTCCGGCGGGGACGTGGAATGGCGCGATGGCGCGCTTGCCTCCGCCGGCAACGGCGTTGGGCGAGGGAGCTGGGACTTCCCGGAGCCGGTCGGCCGCCAGCGGATGGTTCGATACCCCGCCGGCGAGCACATCACCGTGCCCCGGCACGTTCGGACCAGGCGCGTGCGGACGCTGCTCACCGTCTCGACGGCGATCCCGCTGCCGGTGGTCCCCAGGTTCGCGCCGCTGGTGATGCCGCCCTTTCAGGTCGCGATGCGCACGCCCCTGCGGCGGGCGCTGGCGGCCCTCGTCCCCAGGCTCCCGGAGGGACCCAGCGAAGAGAGCCGCCGCAAGAGCCGCTTTGTGATCGTCTGCGAGGCGCGGAAGGACTCGCGGACCCGCCGGGGCACCGTGACAGGCTCCGACCTCTACGGCCTGACGGCGATAACCACCGTGGAGGGGGCGCTGCGCTGCGCTGCGCCCGGTTACGCGGCCAAGGGTGCGCTGGCCCCGGCGCAGGCGTTCGAGCCGGGCGAGTTCATGCGCGCGCTGGAGGGCCGCGGGGTCGAGCACGAGGTCGAATGAGCGCCTGCCCGGCGTGTGGCGAGCCGCTCTACGGGTGGCTGGTGCTGGGCCAGGGTGCGGACGTCGACCCTCGTGAGGAGGTCCTGCTGCAGCGTTGTGAGCGCTGCGGGCTGGGCGTCGCCGGGGCGCCAGCGCCGCCAGAGGCGTCAGCCCTCCTTGACTGCGGACGGCAGGTCGCGGACGGCCGGATCGAGCTGCGAGTTCCCAACCGCGCCAGCATCCAGGCCTCGCTGGGCGGACGCCACTGGGCAGCCTTGGAGCCGAAGCGCAGCCTGTACCCGACCCCCGAAGCCCTCTCGCGACTCCTGGCCACGGCCGGATTCCGGGTTGAGGAGCTGCGGTTTCCGCGCCGAGGGCGCGCCCAAGGGTGGATGTGGCAGACGATCCTGAATGGGTTCACGTTCACGGAGAACTTCGCCCGTCGAGCCCGCGCCGGCAGCCTGCACCCCTCCGGGGCCGCCGAGCGCCTCAAGTTCGCGATCGACGCCGTCGTCACGGCCCTCGCCGCGCTGCCGGTCCTTGTGATCTTCGCTCCGCTCGAGCTGCTCGCGGCCCTCGCGGGCCGGGGCGGCGAGCTCCTGGCGGTCGTGAGCTCGGACGACCCGGCGGTTAAAGCGCCTGCCTCCAGATCCGCTTTATGATCGGCAGGGCCAGCATGCGCGGCGTATGCTGACCCGTGACCGCCCCGGCCCGGTTCAGGAGGCCGGGAACCACAACCCGCCGGCCCTCCACGGCCGCATCCACGGCGGTCTTGGCGACCGCCGCCGAGTCGGTCCAGAACAGCGCCGGGAGCTGGTCCTCGGTGTGAGCGATCCCCGCGACCTGCGTGAACTCGGTCTTCACCGGACCCGGGCACACCGCGGTCACTGAGACCCCGGTTCCCTTGAGCTCCTGGTGGACCGCCTCGCTGAGGCTGAGCACGAATGCCTTCGTCGCGGCGTAGGTCGCGGTGCCGGGGATCGGCTGGAAGGCGGCGGTCGAAGCGACGTTGATCACGGCTCCGCGTCCCCGCTCGACCATCCTCGGCAGGTACCGAGCCTGCAGGTCGAGGAGCGCCTCGCAGTTCACCCGCAGCATGGCGAGCAGCCGCTCGCGCTTGGTGGCGGCGAAGTTGTTTGGATCCCCGAAGCCGGCGTTGTTGACGAGCACCTCCACCTCGAGCCCAAGCGCCTCGATCCGGGCGGCGAGCTGCTCGCGGGCGGCGGCGTCCTCGAGGTCGGCGTCGATCGGCTCCGCGCGGACCCCGTGGCTCTCGCTCAGCTCCCCCGCGAGCGCGCGCAAACGCTCCCCGCGCCGCGCCACGAGGGCGACCCCGTGTCCCCTCGACGCCAGCTCGCGGGCGATCGCTTCGCCGATTCCGGCGGATGCGCCCGTGACCAGCGCGGTTGCCGACTGCGATGGTTCCGGCAGGGCCACGGGGGCAGGCTATCCCGTCGCCGCGCACCGCGCGCGAACCGGTTCCCTAACATCGACGGGGTGGAAGGAAGCGAAGGCTTCAACATCTTCGGCGACCCCGATGAGCTCCGCGAGCGCCTCGGCGAGCTGGCCGAGCAGATGCAGGGAGCGCAGCGCGTCGCCTGGGCCGACAACGCGATCAAGCTCGCGGTCGACATGACGGTGGCGGCAATCAACCGCCTCGACCTGACCGGCGGCAGCGACGAGCAGGCGGTCCAGGTTCGGGACGCGATCCGGATCGTGTTCCCAGAGGCGGTCACCTTGGTGCGCGAGGCCCGCGAGGGCCTGTCCTAGGCCCGCTGCGCTTCGACCTCGGCGATCGCCAGGGCGAGGACCCGCTTCGCGTAGCCGCGCCACAGCCGGGCGACGATCAGGCGGACCGCAACGCCGGCGTAGCGGCGCGGTCGAAACGTGTAGGTCCACCGGATCGCCGTGCCGGTGTCCTCCCGCGCGGTGAACCACCACTCGCCATGGGCGTCGACGATCAGGTGGCGAAGGGGGCCTGACTCGAACGGGCCCACCCGGTAGGCGAAGTAGCCCGGTCGCTCGTACGCGGTGATGCGCTCCCTGACTTCGTGGCCGTCGCTGAGCTTCACCGTCCGACTGACGCCGACGTGGTCCCACGCTCCCGTCTGGTCGGTCGTTTCGACCACCGCGGGAAGCGGGCCGTAGCCGCGAAAGATGCGGGAGAGATCGACCGGCATCAGGGTGTCGAAGGTCGTCTCGACGTCCGCAGGAGCCGTTCCCTCCACGGGAACCGTGATGCCGGCCGGCATGCCGGGATCCTAGGGTGAAGCGGCGTTTCGAGTGCGTCTCGGATCCGTCACCGCCTGCGCGCCACGGGCGTACGGTCGAGCCCTAGCTTCACGGCGTGCGTGCCAGCTTGGAACGCGGTGCCGCGTCGGTCGAGCAGGCCGGCCTGATCCTGCTGGTCGCCTTGCTGATGATCGCGACGATCTCGGCCATCGCGATCGGGCCCTCCGACGAAGGCGCCCGCCAGCTTGGATCGGCGATCGCGCGCAAGCTCCGCTGCGCACCGCGCCTCCCCGGCCCGTGCTGGCGGGACGTGCTCACCGAGGCGTACGGCAGGCCGGTCGCCGGCGCGGTCCGCGCCATGGCCCCGCCGCCCGCGGCGATGCCTGGCCCCTCCGGCCGCCCGCTCGCACCGGTTGACTTCCGGTACTGCCGTCGGGAAAGTTGCGCGGTCCCCAGCGAGCGTTCGGGCCTGACCCTCTCCAACCGCAGGATGACCGCCTTCACCTCGGTCATCGACCGGCGGCGGGCGGGCGGTGCGGTCGAGATCACTTATTGGCTCTACCGCCCTGGGATGGGATGGAGCCGGGTTCGCCGGGAGGCGACCTCGGCCTACGTCGCCGCCCACGCCTCGACGCCGCTGCTTCAGGCGGACAACCCCCGCCTGGTTCCACTCGAGACCCTGCCCGGCCGAGACCACTACGACTTCGCGGGGGCCGAGGAGCCACCGTGGCGCTGGCAGGTGGACAGCGTCTATCCCGGGTAACGAGTACCGCTCACCGCATGCGGTCCCGCCCGCTCAGCCGAGTCCCTGAAGCGCGAGCCTGCGAAGCACCCTCGTCCCCTCGACGGACAGAGCCTTGTCCGTGCGCACCAACTCGATCTCCGTGACCTCGAAGCGCCCGAAGTCACGTGTGCGGAGCCTCGCCACCTCCTCGATCAGGGAAGCGCCGACGGGCGCCCCGAAGCGCAGGACGTTGGCGTGGGCGAGTCCGTGGCGCAGCCACCGCGACGGCGGCCCGTGGAGCGGGGTGAGCGCCGCGCGAAGATCGCGGCGGAGCCCGAGCAGCCCGCCACCCTGCGGGTAGAGCTCCGCGAACACCGTTCGCGGAGACGTATTGAGGCCACGGACGTCAACCGCAAATGGCCCATGCCGCCTCGCGATCTGGCGGACCTGATCGTCGACGTCCGCCGTCTCGGCGAAGCCCAGGATCGTCAGATGAATCGTGCCCGCTGGGTAGGCGTAGTGCTCCGAGTCTGCTCCCCGAAGCGGCTGCGTCGCCGCCACCAGCGACTGCGCCACTTCGGGAGCCAGCCTGGCGACGAGGCTGAGGAAGCGAGGCTCGCCGATCTGTGGCAGCCCCAGCCCACGGCCGATCCGCCGTCCGGCGGCGCTTGGAAGCCAGCGCCTGGTCAGCTGCCAGTTGGCGGCGTATGCCAACCGGGCCGCGCTCACCAATGCGCGTCGTGGTGCTCCATGACCCCCAGGCCGCGGTCGAGCTCCAGCCCGCCTGGCAGGGTGCCCGAGAAGGTGCCGAACGGCTGCCGATACGTGTACCGGACCACAAGCCGGTTCTCACGCCTTCGCCGCTCGCATTCCGCGCTGAACCGAAGCCGTGAGCCGTCGTCGAAGGCGATCCCATCCAGCTCCTCGAACTCGACCGGGCCCGGCTCCGACGGCTGGCCGTCGACCCAGATCGCCCGCTCGGATCGCTCCGGCGGGTCATTGATGCCGCTGACCAGGTTCCACCCGATCGAGTGCCCAGCCATGGTCGTCCCCACGCCGGCGGACCAGCTCCAAACGGTATGGCGAGGGTGATAACCCGCCGACTCGTCCTCCACCCCGCGTGCCTGGACCCGCCAGCGGCGCTCACCGATGCGAACGTCGCAATCGATTGCCACGTCGGCTCGCTTTCGCGTCCACACGTATTCGCCGTCGCCGGTCGGACAGACCGACTCCACCCAGCGACCGCCGTCGACGCGAAGGAAGGCGCGCACCACCTCGCCCGCCTTCGTGCGCGGGGACTCGATCCTGACCAAGGACCCTTCGTCGGGCGCATGGTTGATGATCCCTCCACTCCCGTCCCGCTTCTGCGTCCACGCCTCGCCGCGTCCGCCGGGCAGCCGCAGGCGCGTTTGCTCCCACATCCGGCCACCCTCGCGATCGCAAATCGCCCAAAAAGTCTGTCCGAGCTTGCCGACATGCACCCTCGCTGCGCACAGGAGGAACTCGTCGCAGTAGGCGCCCACGTAGCGCCAGTGCTTCAGCCATCGGCCGCCGCGGCGTAGCGGCATCCCAGTGGGAGGCAGTGGAAGCTCGGGCCGGCCCGGCCCGGGGCCACGCCACGGGAGTGAGCGCGTGACGTCCACCTCTACTCGATCTTTGCGATCGCGTCGCCCGCCGCCACCGATCCCCCCTCGGCAACCGAGAGCTGGCTGACCGTGCCGGCGCGGTGGGCGACGATCTCGTTCTCCATCTTCATTGCCTCGACCACGCAGACCAGCGCGCCGCTCTCGACCTCGTCGCCCTCGCTGACGCCGACCCGGAGAACGGTGCCCTGGATCGGGGAGACCAGAGTCTCCGTGGCGCCCGCGGCCGACGCCCCGGCGGCGGCGGCCTCGCGGCGAGGAGGCCGGCGCAAGCCGGCGGCGGCGGCCGTCCCGGGGTTGGCGTTCGCGGTGGCCGCGCCGATTACCTTGACGCTGTGAAGCCGGCCGTCCACCTCCACCCGGTACGTGCGCTCGACCGTCTCCTCGGCTTCCCCCTCGTCCGCGTCCGGCCGCGGCTCGGAAGGGGCGAGCGATGCGAGCCACTTGCGGTCCTCGATCAGGTCGCGGCAGGTCTCGGCGTTTCGCCACTGCTCGGTGGCGAGGATCGTCTGGTGAAACGGGACCAGCGTGGTCAGGCCCCCGATCTCGTACTCGCCGAGGGCACGCAGCATCCGCGCCGTCGCCCGCTCGCGATCGGTGTCCCAGGTGATCAACTTCGCGACCAGCGGGTCATAGAGGGGAGTCACCTCGGAGCCGGCGACGACACCCGAATCGACGCGCACGCCCGGTCCCGCCGGCTCACGGTAGGAGGTGATCGTTCCCGGCGCGGGGGCGAAGTTCTTGTGCGCTGCCTCGGCGTTGACCCGGCACTCGATCGCGTGGCCACGAAGCTCCACCTCGTCCTGGCTGATCGAGAGCTCTTTGCCCGCTGCGATCAGCACCTGCTCGCGCACGATGTCGATGCCGGTGACCATCTCGGTGACGCAATGCTCGACCTGCACCCGGGTGTTCATCTCGAGGAAGAAGTACTCGTCTCCCGCCTGTAGCCCCTCGATCGTCCCAGCCGAGCGGTACCCCGCCGCCGCCGCCGCGTCGGTGGCGATCTTGCCGATCCGCTCCCGCATCGCCTCGTCGACGAGCGGTGCAGGCGATTCCTCGATCAGCTTCTGGTGACGACGCTGGACCGAGCAGTCCCGCTCGCCCAGGTGGATGACGTTGCCGTGCGAGTCGGCGAGCACCTGGACCTCGACGTGGCGCGGATCGTCCAGGTAGCGCTCCAGGTACACCGCCGGATCGGAGAAGAACTTCTCGCCCTCGCGCGACGCTCCCTCGAACGCGTCCGCGAGCTCGTCCTCGGTCCGGGCCACCCGAAAGCCCTTGCCGCCACCCCCGCCGGCCGCCTTGCATGCCACCGGGTAGCCGATCTGCTTCGCCTCTCGCTTCGCCTTGGCGACGGTCTCCACCGCGGCCGTCGTTCCAGGCACGATCGGGACGCCCGCCTCGGCCATCAACTCGCGGGCGCGCGTCTTCGACCCCATCGCCTCGATTGCCGCAGCAGGCGGCCCGACGAAGGTGATTCCGGCCTCCTCGCAGGCCGCGGCGAACTGCGCGTTCTCGGCCAGGAACCCGTAACCCGGGTGAATCGCCTCGGCGCCGGCCTGATCGGCCACGGTAAGCAGCCTCTCGATGTTCAGGTAGCTCTCGGAGGGAACCGGCGGGCCCAGCAGATGCGCCTCGTCGGCCTCCTCGACGTGCGGAGCGCCGCGGTCGGCCTCCGAGTATGCGGCCACCGAGACGATCCCCATCTCTTTCAGGGTTCGCATGACCCGGATCGCAATCTCGCCCCGGTTCGCGACCAGGACCTTCTCGAACATGGCGCGGGAGTCTAGTTAGAGGCCGTCCCAGAACCCGGGACTGCAGCGGCAGGCGCCGGAGGCGCCGCGATCCGGGTGACGTTAGGCCGCGCGGAGGCTCGCGCGGGCGTCTTCCCCCATCCAGATCACCTGCTCGCGGCCCGGCCCCACGCCGACCAGGCGGATGGGGACGCCGGCGTTCTCGGAGACGAACTCGAGATAGTCGCGTGCCGCTCGGGGCAGGTCGGAGGCGCTCCGGCACTCCCCGATCTCCTCCTCGAATCCCGGGAGCTCCTCGTACTCGGCCTCGGCAGCGTGAAGAACCGACTGGTGATAGGGGAGCTCGTCGAGCAGCGCCCCCTCGCTCGAGCGGTAGCGCACCGCGACGCGCAGCGGATCGATGCCCGCAAGTACGTCGAGCTTCGTCACCGCCAGCGACGACATGCGGTTCAGACGGACCGCGTATCTCAAAGCCACCAGGTCCAGCCAGCCGCAGCGGCGCTCGCGGCCGGTGGTCGTCCCGCGCTCGCCCCCGCGCTCGCGGATGTGGGCGCCCAGCTCGTCGTCGAGCTCGGTCGGAAACGGCCCGGCGCCGACCCGGGTGGCGTACGCCTTCGCGACGCCCCAGACCTCGTCGATGTCGGCCGGACCCACGCCGGCACCGACGCAGGCGGCGCCGGCGATCGGGTTGGAGGAGGTGACAAACGGATAGGTGCCGTGGTCGAGGTCGAGCAGGGTCCCCTGCGCCCCCTCGAAAATCACCGTGCGGCCGGCGTCGAGCGCCTCCCACAGGATGTGGGCGGTGTCGGCGATGTAGGGCTCGAGCCGGTGGCCATAGCGCAGGTACTCCTCGGTCATCGCGTGGAGGTCGAGTCGGGGGTGCTTGGCGAAGGGGCGCAGCATCTTCTCCTTTGGCTCCAGCGCCGCCATGATCTTCTTGCGCAGGATCTTCGCGTCCAGCAGGTCCTGCACGCGGATCCCCAGCCGCGCCGCCTTGTCCGCATAACAGGGCCCGATGCCGCGCTTGGTGGTCCCGATCTCGAGCTTGCCCAGCCTCGCCTCCCCGGCTGTGTCGAGCATCACGTGGTAAGGCATGATCAGGTGGGCGTTCGCCGAGATCCGCAGCCCGACTGCGTCGATTCCGCGCCGACGCAGCCCCTCCAGCTCGTCGATGAGGACCGCGGGGTCGATCACCACCCCGTTGCCGATCACGCAGGTCTTGTCTGGGTAAAGGATCCCGGAGGGAATCAGGTGGAACTTGAACTGCTCGCCGTCGCGGACGATCGTGTGTCCGGCGTTGTTGCCGCCCTGGAAGCGCACGACCGCGTCGGCCTGTTCGGCGAGCAGGTCCGTGAGCTTTCCCTTTCCCTCGTCGCCCCACTGGGCGCCGACGATGACGATTCCGGGCATGGCCGCCGGATTATGAGCGCGGCCCGCGACGGGCGCGGCCCA
Source organism: uncultured Actinomycetes bacterium (assembly GCA_963755775.1). Taxonomy (GTDB): domain Bacteria; phylum Actinomycetota; class Thermoleophilia; order Solirubrobacterales; family 70-9; genus AC-56. The sequence continues at coordinate 175,647 of CAVWKY010000007.1, forward strand.
CGCGGGCGTCGGGCCTCAGCCGCGCGGCTGACCGAGACCTCGCCGGCGGCCGCCTCCACGCGCTCGATGTCGATTCCCGACAGCTCGTCGCGAACGAACTCCGCCGCCATCTCCGCCGAACGGTCCACTGCGTCGCGATCGTCTCCAGGGTCACCGTGATCAGGATGCGGTTGCCGCAGTCGACGGCGTAGTAGCCGGCGAAACCGGGCGATCCCTCCAACCGCGAGGCGAAGATCTCGTCCACCCGCCCGATTACCTCCGGTATCTGGTCCTCGTCCACCTGGTACTTGCGAATGCTCGCGTACATGTCTCCTCCATCCGGTTTGCCTACGCGGAAACCTATGCGCCTGGCGCCCCCGGGCGGCGGTGGGGCGCCGATCAGGCGACCCGGTATCGCAGGTCGTCACCGAACAGCGGCAGGGGATCGCCGCAGATCTCCACCAGCCGGGAGACCGTGCGGGGGCCGATCTGCTCCTCGAGCGCGGTCTGGTCGAGGTTGGTGGTGACGACGATCGAGCGCTGCGCCTCGTAGCGCTCGTTGACGATCGCGTAGAGCTGCTCGAGCACCCAGTCGCTGCGCTTCTCCACGCCGAGATCGTCGACGTGAAGGAGATCGACCGACGTCAGGCGCTCAAAGAACTCCAGGTAGCCCTCGCCGGCGTCGTCGTCGTAGGTGCGCCGGATTCGCGCCAACAGGTGAGGCAGCGAGTAGATCGCCACCGCGTGCTGGGCCTCGACCGCCGCCTTCGAGACCAGCATCGCCAGCGTCGTCTTGCCGGTGCCGACGTCGCCCATCAACCACAGCCCCTCGCCCGCGGCGAGCCGGTCGCCGATCTGCTCGACGAACTCCTTGACCGCCTTGTAGACGGGGGCCTGCGCCCGGTCGGCGGCCATGTCGGAGATCGGCGGCCGGTCGAGGCTGACCCCCTGGTACTTGCGAGGGATCGTCGAGGCCACGCCCCTGGCGCGCCGGCGCGCCAATCGGCGCTCGCGGCACTCGCACGGCCGGGCGACGTCCTCGGGTCCGAGGATCCAGCCCGAGCCGTCGCACACGCCGAGCGAGCAGACCGGCTGAGCGTCGTCCTCGCGCGCCAGCCGGATGGGTCGCGGAGCCGAGCTCACGCCTCCTCGGCCAGGTCGACGATCGGCGGGCCCTCGCCCGCCTTCTGCTCCACGGGACGCTCGCTTCCGCCCGCCCTGTCCACGAACCGCGGGTACTGCTCCAGGAAGACCACCGGGACGTCGCCGGTTGGCCCGTTGCGGTGCTTGGCGATGATCAGGTCCGCCTCGCTGGGATCGGCGTCCTCGTCGTACTTCGCCGCCCGATAGATGAATGCGACGACGTCCGCATCCTGTTCGATCGACCCGCTTTCGCGAAGGTCCGAGAGGATCGGTCGCTTGTCGGGGCGCTGCTCCGGGGCCCGCGAGAGCTGTGAGACGCCGATCACCGGCACCTTCAGCTCGCGGGCCAGGATCTTGAGGCCGCGGCTGATCTGGCCGACCTGCTCGACCCGGTTGACCCGCGGGTCCTCCGCCGCATCAGCTGCATGTAGTCCACGATCACGAGCCCCAGATCCCCCTGGCTCGCCGCCAGGCGCCGCCCCTTGGCGCGCAACTCGAGCAGGCTGAGGTCCGAGGAATCGTCCAGCCACAGCGGCGCCTTCTCGAGCTCGTTGCAGGCGCGCACGACCCGTGGCCAATCCCGCGCCGCGACCTTGCCCTTGCGCAGCCGGTCGCTGGGAATCCGCGATCGGCAGCCGATGAAGCGATGCGCGAGCTCCGCCTCGGACATCTCCAGGGAGAAGAACGCCACCGGCTTGCTGGGCCTTGGCGGCCACGTTCTCGGCGATGTTGCAGACCAGGGCCGACTTCCCCAGGGAGGGACGGGCGGCGAGCACGATCAGGTTGCCGGGCTGGAAACCGCCCAGGAGGTTGTCGAGATCGCGGAAACCCGAGGGCGTGCCCGTCACCTCCCGGTCGCCCTTGGCCAGCGCCTCCAGGCGATCGATCTCCTCGGCCAGGACGTCGGCGACGACGCGAAAGTCGCTGGCACGCTCCTCGTGGGCGACCTTGAACAGCATGCTCTCCGCCTGCTCGACCAGCGCGGCGGGCTCGCCCTCGCGCTCGTGGACAGAGTGCTGGATGCGCTGCGAGGCCTCCAGCAGGCGCCGCAGCAGCGAGTTCTGCTTCACGATCTGCGCGTAGTGGCGCGCGTTGCCTGGCGCCGGCACGGTGGAGGCGAACTCGGAGACGGCCTCCTTCCCGCCCGCCTCAGCAAGCTCGCCATGCTGGGTCAGGTACTCGGTGACGGTGAGCGCATCGACCGGCTCGCTGCGCTCGTACAGGCCTTGACGGCCCGGAAGACGATCCGGTGGCGCTCGCGATAGAAGTCCTCGTCGCGCAGGCGGATGTCCAAGACGACGGGCGCGATCGCGCCCTCGGAGACCATCATCGCCCCGAGCACCGATGCCTCGGCCTCCAGGTTCTGCGGGGGGACGTGCGTTTCGGGTCTGAGCCATCTGGCGCTCGCCGGCGCGGGCGGGAGGCCCGGCACGCCGTCTGTCGTCTCGGTCGAGGCGAACCCCACGAGCCGAGGATGCGCCCCGTCTCGGACGGGACGCGAGCAAATCACAGGGGCGAGGCCTCCGAGGAGACCATTCGCGCAAATGGCGGGAAACTCGTTCCGGCGCCGACCCGAGGCGGCGCCGCCGCTACTTCTCCTCGGCGACGATCGTCTTGATCCGCGCGGTGGCGCCGCCGCCACCGACCTCGATCTCGACCATGTAGGTGCCGACCTCCCGGATCGGGTCCTCGAGCCGGATCCGCTTGCGATCCACCTTCAGGCCGCGCGCCTCGGCGATCGCCTCGGCGATCTCCTTGGTGGTCACCGAGCCGTAGAGCTTCCCGTCCTCGCCGGCGCGGTGCTGGATCGTGAGCACGGTCTTCGACAAGAGCGCCGCGTTCTCCTCGGCCTTCTCGGCCGCCTCGCGTGCGGCACGCTCGGCGGCCTCCCGGCGGCGACGGGCCTCCTCCAGGCTCGCGGGGGTCGCCGGCTGGGCGAGCTTGCGGGGCAGCAGGTAGTTCCGCAGGTAGCCCGGGGAGACGTCGATCGCATCGCCCGCCTTGCCCAGGCTGTCAACGTCGTCGAGCAGGATCGCCTGCGCCATGCCGCGTGCCTAGCGCTCGCCGACGTAGGGAAGCAGGGCGATTTCGCGCGCCCGCTTCACCGCCAACGCAAGCTGCTTCTGGTGGCGTCGCGAGAGGCCTGTCACCCGCCGCGAGCGGATCTTGCCGCGGTCGGAGATGAAGCGCCTGATCGTGCCGAGATCCTTGTAGTCGATCTGCTCGACGTTGATGCGGGTGTACTTGCGGGGGCGGAAGCGGTCCGCCCCACGCGGTCGCCGCCTGCCGCCTCCGGGGCCGCCCGGCGGGCCGGTCGACTGTCGCTGCCGCCGAGCCATCAGTCCCGTCCTCGCTTGTCGTGACGCTTGCTCATCGTGTGGAGGCCGCCCGTGGGCGAACGATCCCCCGGCAGCGCGAGTGCGCATGATAGCCGGGCCGTGCGCACGCCCACGGCCGGCGAGAGCGGAGTGAGCGGCTGCCCTAGAAGGGGATGTCGTCGTCCGCCGAGCCGACGGTCGCAGGCGTCGGAGTCCTCGAAGTCCGAGGTGTCGGCGGGGACGTCGGACTGCGGCGCGCTGCCGTTGCCGGCGCCCCGATCGTCGCGCGAGCCCAGGAACTGGACCGAGTCGGCGATGATCTCGACGCTCTGGCGCTTGGTCCCGTCCTGCGCCTCCCACTCGCGCCATTCGAGACGGCCGTCGATCGCCACCGGACGGCCCTTGGACAGGTAGGTGGCGCAGTTCTCGCCCTGAGCACCCCACACGGTGACGTCGAAGTAGTTCGGCTTGTCGACCCAATCGCCGCTGGCGGCGTCCTTGCGGCGGCTGTTCACGGCTACACGCAGCTTGCAGACCGAGGTCCCGCTGGAGAGGCTGCGCAGCTCGGGGTCCCGGGTCAGGTTCCCGGTGATGACGACGCGATTCAGATTGGTGCTCGCCACAGTCGTTCCCTTCTCGACTCGATTGATCCGTCGTCCAGTCTAAGGACGGAACCGGCGCGTTCTCGCCCCCCGAATCCCTGGAATGCGCAACGAGCGGGTTTAGCGCTCCGCCTGCGAATCCGATCCCTCCTCGGGACTCGAATCCGCGGGCTCATCCCCGGCGTCCTCGTCGCCCTCCGGCCCGGAGCTCGGCGCGGGAGCCTGCTCCGAAGCGTCGCCCGCGGCCTCGACCTCGTCGCCGGGTGCCTCCTCGACCTCGTCGGCGGATGCCTCCTCGACCTCGTCGGCGGGTGTCGAGTCCTCTTCCGAGGTGGAGTCGGCGGGTGCCGAGTCCGCTGACGGCCGGCGGCCGCCCCGAGGCTGCCCTCCCCCGGCGGTCGTCATCGCGGGTGGAGGAACGACCGCGGGGGTGCCCGGATCGACCCGGAAGATCCTGAACCGAAGGACGCCGTCGGCGATCCGCAGGTTGTGATTCAGGTCGTTGAGCACCCCGCCGTCGGTCTCGAAGCGAAACAGGCGGTAGTCGGCCTCGGTGCGCTGGCGGATCTCGTAGGCCATCTTTCGCATCCCCCAGCCCATGTCGTGCTTCAGGGTGCCGCCCGATTCGATCCGCCCTCGCGCCTCGGAGGCGATCTGCTCGCGACGCTCCTCCGGGATCTCCGGATCGAGCATCAGGACCAGTTCGTATTCACGTGCGGCGTCGCTCAAAACGGCGAGCGACTATAGCGGTCGGGCCGCTGCGGTCCGGGCCGCGGCAGTTACCGACCCACTACCCGGGGCGCCGCCGCGGGCGGCGGGGTTGTAAGGCGAGATGGGGAGCGCAGCGCGGATCCGCTGGCCGAAGCTGGCCAGGCTCACGGTGGCGGGAATCGCCGGGACCGCCCTGCTCCTCGCGTTGCCGAGCCTCCTCCGCCGCCCTGAGCCGCCCTCCCTTGGGCCGGACATCGGTCTGGTCCAACCACCCTCGACGCCCGCCGGCGTGGCCTCCCGGGGCGCTCCGGATCGCGGCGAGAACTCGATCGCCGCCGAGGCGCCCGCGAGCAGGGTTCGCGCGGGCACCGGGAGAGCTCCGGCGGCGATCGGTCCGGGCACGGCGGACTTCCGCGGGATCGAGGCCAGCCGCCCGATCTGGCGCCGCGGCCGACCTCAGCCGCCGATCCCGCGCCCACCCCGCCTGCGCCCGCGGGGATCGCCCCGGCGCCGGCGCCCTCAGCCGCGCCCATCCCAACCCCGCCGAGCGCGGCGCCACCCGCCCCCCCGCCTCCGCAGGCACGCGCCGTCCCGACACGGCGTCCATCGCCCCCCGGGCCCGGCCGAGTTCGGGTTCGAGCACTGACCGGGCTCAGCCAGGAACCGAGCGATGCCATGCCAAGCACCAAAGGAGTCCGCATGATTGGCACGCTTCTCGCCGCCACGCACGGCGGGGTCGCCGAGGCCGCTGTTTGCCACCCATCTCGTGGTCAACGTAGGTCTCGTCGTGGACGACCCCTGGTCGGTCGGCCGAGGCTGCTCTTTGCCGCGTGTGCGATGGCCGTGGCGTGCTTGGCGCTGATGACCGCGCCGCCCGCGCACGGCGGCACCTACCGCGCCGCGATCTGCAACCCGGACCTCGGTGCGGGCCACGCCGATGCGACCTTCGCCCATACCTCGCCGCGTTACCGATCCCGGGCCTCGTGCGCCACCGGGGGAGTGGGGCTCTCGGTCACCAGCCACGCCGCGACGAGGGGCGGGCGATGGGGGGCGTGGATGGTCGCGGCCCCACGCGGAACCGCGATCCGCAGGCTCAGCCTCAGCGCCGCCGGACGCGCGGGTGGCGGCAGGATCCCGGAGATCCTGCGCGGCACCAGGGAGCGCTGGCGGGCGTTCGCCGTGCCATCGGGCGAGCTTGCGAGGTTCAGGTGGTCTGGCGCGCCCACCCTCGGCTTCGCGGCCCGCCTTCGCTGCCGGAGGGTTTCGGGCTGCCCTCGCGGCCGCCCGGCGCGCCTGCGCGTCAAGCGACTGGCCCTCCTGCTCGACGATCGCATCGCACCGAGGTTGCGGCTCGCGGGATCGCTGTTCGCGCCGGGAAGCCGGCGGGGCGGCCAGGCGATGACCTCGTCGGGCAGCGACTTCGGGGCGGGCTTGAGGGGTTTCCTGCTGCAGGTGAACGGCCAGCCCGTGGCGGGGCACACGCTCGCCTGCCGGCTCACCGACGGCGTCGCAGTTCGGCTTCGCCCGTGCCGGCGGCGAGCCAGCACCACGTTCCGGGCCATCACCGAGTCGCCTCCGTTTCGCCAGGGCCCAAACGCAGTGCGCGTCTGTGCGAGCGACTACGCGGCGAGCACGGCGGCCAACAGAGTCTGCGCCAGGCACCGGGTCAGGGTCGACAACCTGTGCCCAACCTCAAAGGTCTCGCACGGCGCCACCGTGCGGGCGTGGATCCGCAGGAAGCGCGCGGGTGCGATCGTCGCGGGGCGCCTGCTCGACGGCGGCCGGACAGGGCGTCTCGGGCGCGCGGGTGTGCGTGGCGACTCGGATTCGCCTGCGCGGAGTCGCCGAGCGAGTCGCCGCGACTCCGCTCACGGACGCGCGACGGCCGGTTCCGCGCCACGCTTGCACCCGGTCCCAGCCGCCAGGTGCGAATCGCCTACTGGCCGAACGCCTCCACCGTGCTGGAGCGAGAGCTCGAGCTCGAGGTCCCGGCGCGCCCTCGCCTGCGACTTCGGCCGGATCGCCCGATTCCGAACGGTCGCCGGGTTCGCTTCCTGGTGCGGCTCCCGGAGCCGGCAAACGGCCACCGCCGGGTGCGGATCCAGGTTCGAACGGGCCAGCGCCGCTGGCTTCAGCTTCGCGCGGGCATCACGGCCGCGGACGGCGCCTATCGCGGCGCCTACCGCTTCCGCGAGACCACCGGCCGCCGCAGCTACGCCTTTCGCGCCGTGGTCCCGAAGCAGAACGGCTATCCGTACGAGGCCGGGCGCTCGAGGGTGAAGCGTGTGACAGTGGTCGGCTGATCGCTCAGGCGGCGGCGTGCGCTCTCGCTCTTCGCCCGGATGTCGGCGAGCTGCTCCTCGATCCAGACGCCCGGGTCGCGGTCGCGGACGATCTCCCGCAGACGGGCGGCGCGCAGGGCGCGTTCCTCGGAGCTCATCGTGAGCGCGCGGTGGATGGTGTCGGCCTGCTCCTGGATGTCGAACGGATTGACGGTCAGGGTGCAGTCGCCGAGCTCCTCATGGGCGCCCGTGTTCTCCGAGAGCATCACGACCCCGTCGCGGGTGTTGACGGCCGGGGCCTCCTTCGCGACCAGGTTCATGCCGTCGAACAGCGAGTTCACCACCAACAGGTCGCAATGCTTGTAGCGGGCCACGGCCTCGGGGAAGTTCTCGTAGATGCGCAAATCGATCGGCATCCAGTCCGTGGTCCCGTGCCGGTGGTTGACCACCGCGACCAGGGCCTCGATCCGATCCAGGTACTCGGCGTACTCGGGAACGTCGGTCCGCGATGGCTGCAGGTGCGCGATGAAGGTCACGCGCTCGCGGAACTCGGGGTGCTGCTGCAGAAAGGTGTCGAACGCGGTGAACCCGCGGAGCACGTTCTTTGACAGATCGGCGCGGTCGACGCGAAGGACCAGGTGGTCGCGGCGGCGGCGCAGCAGCTCCTGCTCGTACTCGGCGACCTGCGGCGAGGCGGCGGCGCGCTCCAAGCGTCCCGCGTCGATCCCGAGCGGATAGGCGCGGACCCAGGTCTCGCGCCCGGAGTGCAGAACCGCGCCGCGCTCGTAGTCCACCTCCAGCTCCACCAGCTCCCTGCAGCAATGGAGGAAGTTGCGACAGTAGGCGGTGGTGTGGAAGCCGATGATGTCGTTCGCCAGGAGCCCGCGGTAGATCTCCTCCCGCATCCGCCCCGGGAGGATGCGCCAGCTGTCCGGCTGCGACCACGGGATGTGGACGAAGTGGTGCAGCAGCACGTCCGGACGAGCCTCCCGGATCAGGGCCGGGCAGGTGTAGAGGTGGTAGTCGTGGAGCATCACCAGCGGGTTCGCCTCGCCCTCGATCGCCCTGAGCACGGCGCTCGCGATGTCCGCGTTCACCGTCTTGTAGCCGTAATCCCAGGCATCCGACTCCTCCTGGCGAATGTCCGGAGCGTTCGAGAGGTCCCAGAGGTAGTGCTGGATGAACCACAGGATCGGATTAGCGATCACGTTGTAGAAGCCCTCGTAGGCGTCCGCGTCGCTCTCGACCAATAGGACCTCGTAGGAGACCTCGTCCAACTCCACGGAGACCGGCTCACCCGCGGCCTCCCGGCTGACGACGATGTCCTCCTCGGTCATCGCCGAGGCGATCCACAGGGCGCCCCGGTGGGCGACCAAGCCGCTGAGCGCGGTGACCAGCCCGCCACCGCCCCGCCGCACCGTGCGCTCGCCCGCCTCGTCGCGCTCGAACTGCGCAGGACCGCGGTTGGAAACGATCACCAGCCGGCCGTCGGAAGACATCACAACGGCCACCAGCCTGTCGCCTCGCAATCGGGGGCTTCGCCCCCTCTGCTCGACGCCATCATCAGTTGAGCCCACCCAGCAGGTCGAGCCAATCGCGAAGCAGACGCGGGGTCAGGAACATCTCCCGGGTTCGTTCCTTCCCGGCGCGCCCCAGGCGCTTGGCGAGCTCAGGATCGCGTAGCACTCGCACCACGCGCTCGGCGACCTCCTCGGCCGAGGTGACCAAGAAACCGGTCTCGCCGTCGACGATCTGCAATGGGATGCCACCCACGTTCCCCGCCACGGTAGCCCGTCCCTTCCACAGCGCCTCCGTCACGGTGAGCCCGAATCCCTCGCGAAGCGACTTCTGGATCACCACGTCGGCCTGGGACTGGAAGGCGTTGACCTCGATCGCCCCAACGTTGTTCAGGTTGTTGAGGATCTTGATGTCCTGGTCACCGTCGGCGTAGCTGAAGGTCTGGTGAAAGAACTCCCATCCCTCGGGGTCGTCGGTGGCCATCGAGCCAACGAGAGCGAGTTGCACGTCGGGCATCTCGTTGCGCACCAGCCGAAAGGCGTCGATCACGCCCATCGGGTCCTTCCAGGGATCGAAGCGCGAAACCTGGCAGATCAGGGGGCGTTCTACGTCGATCCCGAACTGCTTGCAGACGAATGCCGCGTCGTCGGGAGACAGGGCCATGTTCTTCGGCGACAGCGGGTCGATCGCGGGCGGGATGATCCGTGCCTCTCCGTCGATGCCGGCGGGCACGTACTGCTGCATGTGCCAGACCGTCTCGTCGTACCCGCGCAGGAGGGGCAGGAGCCGGGAGAGCGTCTCCTGGTTCGGCGTCGACAGGTCGATATGGCAACGCCAGATCCACGTTCCCGCCCGGTCGGGCGCGTTCGCCTGCAGCGCCGCCGGCTGCGGATCGTGGACGATGATCACGTCCCAGTCGTCGTCCAGGCTCTGGGCGTTCATCGCGTTGTAGGCGTCGAACACCTCCCACTCCTGGTCCGTGATCTCCTGTGGATCACCCTGCAGCGAGTTGTGCATCAGCTTGGTCACGTTGAAGAACTCCTCGCGGCCGAGAATCACACGCCAGTGGGCGTCGATTCCGACGTCGCGCATCAATGGGACCATCGAGTACAGGATCTCCGAGACCCCGCCGCCGAACGCCGTCGCGCTGACGTGGAGAACGCGCTTGCCCGCCAGCGGCTCGGCGAGCTCGCGAATCCGCTCTACGAGGCCCCGCCCCGCGAGGTGGGTGTAGTCGGCCAGCGAGCGCTCCCCAAGGGCGACGTCCTGAAGCACCGCGTCAGCCTACTTTTTGGCGCAGCCGGCTTATGCCGGTGTCCAGCTCATGGACGATCGTCTCGTGGAGCTCCGGGTTGGCCGCCGCCACGCACGAGATCTGGAACTCCGGGCCCGACCCGAGAACGGAGTTGTCGGCGAGCGGCTTTCCCCAAGCGTCGGTCACCACCGCGTCCGCCTCCTCCAGGATGAGCGCCGCGGCGGCCAGGTCGTAGGGGGAGTTATTGAGGACAACGCCGTTTCCCACCTGCTCGAACGCCTCCCGCATGCCAGGCACCTCCGCCACGACCCTCGGCCCCGGCTCGATGTATGCGTCGAGCTGCCCGGTGGCGATCCGGGTCATGTCGTAGGTCGCCGAGCCCAGGTCGAACGTCGCCCCGCCCACGGAGGACGTGTCGATCAGGTCCCCGAGGACCTCGGCGATCGCCCGCACCGGGCGCCCGCGAAGGCCGTACGCCCAGAACATGCGGGAGGGGTCGCGATTTGCCGACAGCGAGGGCGCCGGGTCCAGGCCGCCCCCGCGCTCGGCGACGAACGCGCGGCCGGACTTGATCTCGACCACGCACCCCGCCTCCACGTCGCCCATGCGTGCCCCGCCGTCGGCGTCGAGCGGCGCCGCGGCCACCGACACGCAGGCCGCCTCCAAGCCCGCCATCGCAGGGCGCGTGCCGTCGATCGGGTCGACGACCAGGACCCAGCTCGGCCGCCCACCCGGGGAGACCAGGCCCCGGTCCTCGGAGTAGAAGGCGACCTTCGGCGCCCGCTCGGCCAGAAACCGCTCCAGGAAGCCCTCCGCTCGCTCGTCGATCGCGAACGTGATGTCTCCGCCTCGTCCGGCGCCGGCGTGCTCACGCCCGGCGTGGTCGCCGAGCTCCGGGAGGACCTCGTCGCGCAGCGCAACCGCGAGCTCCAGCGCCAGTTCGCGCGGTGATTCCAGCGCGCTCATGCGTCTGCGGCGCGCAACGGCTAGACGTTCTCTGGCCGCTCGCCGAGCTCGACGTCCACGTTCTGCGTCTCGCCGTCCCGGATGATCTCGAGCGTCACTCGGTCGCCCGCATCGTGCTGCGCGATCAGCTTTGGGAGGTCGGATTCGCCAACGATCTCCTGGCCGTCCACGGCCACGATCACGTCGCCCCCGGCCATCACCTTCAGGCCTTGGAACTCGATCTCGTTGTCCCCCGCCTTGATGCCGGCTTTCTCGGCGGGTCCGCCCTTCACGACCTTGCTCACCAGGGCACCCGTGTCGGTGGGCAGCCCGAGTCGGTCGGCGAGCTGGGGATACAGGGCCTGGGTCGTCACCCCGATGTAGGCGTACTTGACCTCGCCGTTCGCGCGCAGCTGGTCCACCGAGCGCTTCACCAAGTCGATCGGGACGGCGAACCCCACCCCTTCGTTGCCCCCCGAGGTCGTGTTGATCTGCTGGTCGATCCCGATCACGCGGCCGTCGGCGTCCAGCAGGGGGCCACCCGAGTTCCCTGGATTGATCGAGGCGTCGGTTTGGATGGCTCCCTCGATATGGAACTGGGTCAGCGACGGGATCGAGCGGTCGGTGGCCGAGACGATGCCAACCGACAGCGATTGCTCTTGGAAGAACGGGCTGCCGATCGCCGCCACTGGCTGCCCCGCCTTCACGTCCTTGCTGATCCCCAGCTCCAGGGGATGGAGGTCCAGTCCCTCGGGGTTCACCTTCAGTAGGGCGACGTCGGCATCGGGATCGATCCCCACGATCTCCGCCGCAACCTGGTTGCGGTCGGCGAACTGCACGTAGACCTCCTTCGCCTCGCGAATCGGCCCTCCCCCGCCACTGGTGGCGTCGGTGACGACGTGGGCGTTCGTTGCGATCTCGCCGTCAGCCGACAGCACGAAGCCGGATCCCTCTGCAGCCGACCCGCCGCCGCCGAGGATGTCTGAGCCGCCGTCCGGCAGGATCGAGTGGACGGTGACCACCCCCGGAGCGGCTTGCTCGTAGACCGCCTGGGGGTCGAAGGCGCCCGGACCAGACTGTACGACGACCGTCCTCGTGGAAGCCCCCGAGGAGGTGACGGTGCTGGTCGGCGCAGAACCCCCCGAGTCATCGCCGCCGCAGGCGCCGAGCCACATGGCCACGACCGCGGCGAGGGCCACGATCGCCGGCGCGCGTCGGCTCACGCGGCGCCTCCCTCGCCCGTCGGGGCCGGAAGCCGCAGGCTGAACTCCGTCTGCCCCCCGGGCGAGGTTAGCCCGAGCTCGCCCTGCATCCGTTGGGCCAGTTCGCGGGCGATCGCCAAGCCGAGACCCGAACCGCTCACGCTGTCGCCGGTGTAGAAGCGGTCGAACACCCGCGCCCTGACGAGGGGATCGATTCCCGGCCCGTCATCCCGAACGACAAGTCTCGCGGTTCCGTCCCGGGGCCCGGCTCCGATCGAGATCGAGGTCCCCTCCGGCGTGTGCGTGAGCGCATTGTCGATCAGGATACGCATGATCTGTGCGACCCGATCGGCGTCCGCGATCGCCACGGCCGGACGGTCGCCGTCGACCTCGATCGACGATCCGTGACGCTGCGCCGCCGGCCCGAACTCCTCGGCAACGGACTGCGCCAGGTCGGCGAGATCGACTTGCTCCGTGCTGACCTGCAGCGCGTCCGCATCCAGCTTGGAAAGGTCGAGGAGATCCGCGGTGAGCCTTGTCAGACGGGCCACCTGCTCGCGCATCGTGCGCACGAACTCGGCGCGAATGGCGGGATCAGGCTCCTCCTCGTCCAGGAGCTCGACGAAGCCGCCCAGCGAGAAGATCGGGGTGCGCAACTCGTGCGAGGCGTTGGCGATGAACTCCTTACGCGCTTGGTCGAGCCGAGAGAGCCGCTCCTGCATCTCGTTGAAGCTCGCGGCGAGTTGCCCGACCTCGTCCGAGCCCTCGTTCGGGATCGGGGTCGTGAAGTCGCCTTCGGCGAGCCTCTGGGCCGCCGCCTCCAGCCTGCCAAGGCGCTTCGCGTGGGTCCGCGCCACGAGCCAGCCCGCCGCGAGCGCCCCGGCCAGAGCGATCGCGCCCGCGATCAGGATGTCCCTCCTGACCAGGGCAACGGTGTCGTCCACGTCGTCGAGCGGAGCTGACAGGACCGCGACCCACCGCGGATCGTCCCCGGGCGGGAGAGGGATCGCGACCTCGCCCCTGCGCTGGTCTCCGATCTTGACGACGGCGGACTCCGCCTCGCGGCTGGCTGTCGCCTCAGCGGCGACCCGGGCCTCGGATGGGCTCGCAGCGCCCTCGGACCCGGAGGCCACCAAGGCCCGCGCTGGGGCTCCCGAGACCCCGACCAGCCCCAGCACGGTCACCCCGGAGCCGGTTCGCCCCGCGAGCGCACCGACGAGGCCGCGAAGCTCCGCCGGGGACGAGTTGCCCCGCAGCGCGGCCACCAACGAGGGGCCCTCGCCCGACCCGACCCGCTCGAGGCGCTCCAGCTTCTCGTCGGTCAGGTTGGAGCGAAGCTGCGGCACCACGTACAGGTAGACGAACCCGATCGCCGCGGCGGTGATCACGAAGAACAGCGCCGCGAGGCGGTTGCGGACGCTGTTCATTCCTCGGAATCGCGGAAGCGATAGCCGACCCCGCGCACCGTGAACAGGTACTCGGGGGTGCGCGGGTCGCGCTCGAGCTTCTCGCGCAGGTGCCGGATGTGAACGTCGATCGTGCGCGGATCGCGGTAGGCGGAGTCGCCCCAGACCTGCTCCAGGATCATCTCGCGCGTGTGCACCCGGCCCGGCGAGCGTGCCAGCGTGGCGAGGATCTCGAACTCCACGTAGGTCAGGCGGGTCTGCTCGCCGCGCATGGTGACGACCCGGCGCTCGAAGTCGACCTGCAGGTCGCCCGCGACGATCCGCTCCTCGCGCCCAGGGCGCGCGCCCAGCATCTCGGCCCTTCGCAGGGTCGCCCGCACCCGGCTTCGGAACTCACGCATCGAGAACGGCTTCGTGATGTAGTCGTCGGCGCCCATCTCGAGCCCGAGGACCTTGTCGATCTCGTCGTCCTTGGCGGTGAGCATGATGATCGGTACCTGGCTGCGGCTGCGCATGCGGCGGCAGACCTCGATCCCGTCCATCTTCGGCAGCATGATGTCCAGCACCACGAGGTCGAACCGCTGCTGGGCGAAGCGATCGAGCGCCTCGCGGCCGTCGGTGGCCGCCACCACCTCGTAACCGTCCTTGCGCAGCGGGTACGTAAGCAGCGTCTGCACGGAGTTCTCGTCGTCGACGACGAGGATCCGAGCCGATCCCTCGGCCGCTGCCATGCCCACAGGGTAGTTTGCGGCCCCTACGGTGATCAGCGTCCGCCTCTACCGTGAAGCGTTCGCTCCGGCCCTGGTGGCGGTCGTAGTCCTGTTGTTCTCGCTTCAGGGCCGACCCGACCCGCTGCCATCGGTCGTCGCGTCCGCCGAGTTCGACCAGCGGGCGGCGGCGAAGCTCGATCGCGAGATCGTCTCAGCGGCGCCGCAGCGCACCCCCGGCAGCGAAGGGGACGCGGCGATCGCCGCGATGGTGGAGCGGCGCTTCGCGGGCGTTCGCGAGGGGGACGTCACAGAGCAGCGGTTCGACGGGAGCTTCGAGGGCGACGACGTTCAGCTCCACAACCTGATCTTGACCCTGCCCGGGGAGTCGCCTCGAAGCGTCGTGGTCATGGCCGCGCGGGACTCCGCCAACGGTCCCGGCGCGGCCTCCAGCGCCGCCGCCACCGCCACCCTGCTCGAGCTACTCGACAAGCTGCGGACCGCGAGACACACCAAGACCCTGGTCTTCGTCTCCACGGACGGCGGCAGCGACGGCGCCACGGGGGCCCGCGAGTTCGCCAAGCACTTCCCGGGGCGCGACCTGATCGACGGCGCCGTCGTCCTCTGGCAGCCCGGCGCGGCGATCTCGGGCGAGCCCTCGCTGCTCGACGCCTCCGCCGGCCCACAGAGCCCCTCGGCTCAACTCGTTCGCACGGCCGAGCAGGCGCTGGGCGACCAGGCCGGGCGCCGGCCCCCGCTCGAGGGCCCGTTCGGGGAGCTGTCACGGCTTGCGCTCCCCAGCGGATTGGGCGAGCAGGCGGTGCTGATCGAGCACGGGATCGACGCGGTCGGCCTGAGCTCGGCGGGCGAGCGACCGCTGCCGGTCGCGGCCGATCAACCCGACGATCTCTCGGAGGGCTCCCTCGGGGACCTGGGGCGTACCGCCCTGCTCCTGGTGGCGACGCTGGACGGGACCGACGGGCCCCTCGAGCACGGTCCCAACCCCTACGTGAACCTGGCCGGCAACCTCGTTCCAGGGTGGGCACTGGCGCTTCTGGCGCTGACGCTCCTGCTTCCCCCTGCGCTGACCTCAGCCGATGCGCTGTGGCGGGCGCGCCGGGGAGGGGCACGCGTGGGCTGGGCCCTGGCCTGGTCGGCCTCCAGGTCGTTGCCGCTCCTGGCGGCCGTGCTGCTCCTGTACCTGCTGGCGCTGACCGGGATCGTCGCAAGGCCGACCTTCCCATTCGACCCGAACCGCTTTCGCGTCGGCGCCGGGCAGATCGTCGCCGTGGCGTTCCTGGTAGCCGTGGCCGCCGTCACCTACCACGCGATCCGCGGGTGGCGCCTGCCCGCGGGCATGCCGGCCGAGCTCGCGAGGCCCGCGCTCGGGGCCGTCTCGGTGGCCGGCGTCCTGCTGGCCTGGCTCGCCAACCCCTACCTGGCGCTGTTGGTCGTCCCCCTGGCGCACGTCTGGCTGCTCGAGCTGCGGCGTGCGGGAGCCCTCGCGTGGCCGATCGTGACCGGGGCGATCGCCCTGGCCCTGCTCCCCCTCATCGCGGCGATCGCTCAGATCTCCAACCGGCTCGACCTTGGCCTCACCGCCCCGTGGCAGCTCGCTCTGATGGTCGGCGACGGGCAGATCGACCTGGTGCCCGTGCTGGCGCTCTGCCTGGTGGCCGGATGCATGGTCGGCCTGGTCGCGCTCGCCCTTCGACAAGCGCCGCGAGTATCCGCGGCGCGGCCCCGGCCCGCGCGCCGGCCGGTGCAGCCGCTCGACGCCGAACGGCAACCGGTCGGGTCGGCCGCTCGCGGGAAGGTGGACGCATCTTCTATACCCGGGGACCGGTTTGGTGACGATCTAGGGGGTGACGGATGACCGGCGGCGCGATTCCGCGCCGGCGCGGCACCCACGACACGGACGTTTCCACGACTCGCAAGGACGAGAGAGTGACTCGGCTCGAGCAGCAGATCGCGCTTGGTCGCTACCAGGTCGACGCGGACGCCGTTGCCGGAGAGATCCTGTCCAAGCTGCGGCTGATGGAAAGGGTCCGCCGTGCGCTGCGCTCCGATCCGAGCCTGCGCGGGAGCCCTCAAGCGCGCATCCCGCGCCACGGGTAACCGGCGGCCCCCGGACCGGGTGGTCGGGGTCAGGAGCGAAGCTGGTCGAACCCGACCGGTTCGCGCTCGCCGCCGTCCGCGTCCCTCAGCACGACACCCTGCCCCTCCTCAACGGTCCCGATTGGGGTCAGCGCCGAGCCGGCTGCCCGCACCCGGGCCCCCGCCTCATCGGCGCGCTCGGGCGCCAGCGCAACGAGCAGCTCGTAGTCCTCGCCGCGCCCGGTTGCCAGATCGTGGGCGCTCAACCCCGCCGCCGTTGCGACCTCGGCCACCCCCGGCTGCAGCGGTAGGAGCTCGAGCTCGATCGCCAGCCGCGCGCCGGAGGCCGCCGCAAGGTGTTCCGCGTCGCCACCGAGCCCGTCGCTGACATCGATCATCGCCCTGGCACCCGCCCCGGCGAGCTCCCCGCCGGCTGCGAGCCGAGGCGACGGCTCGAGCTGGCGGCGGCGCAGCGCGTCGGCCACCTTGGGCTCGACGGACCCGGCGAGCTCGGGGCGATCCAGCAGCAGGAGGCCTGCCGCCGCCCCTCCGAGCTCGCCCGTGACCGCCAGGACGTCTCCGGGCCGGGCTCCGGCACGGCGCACGAGCTGATCTGCCGAGTCGCAGTGCCCGACCACCGTGATCGCGACCCAAAGGACAGGGGACCGCGTCAGGTCTCCCCCGAGCACCGCGACGTCGTGTTCGGCGGCGATCGCCGCGAGGCCCTTGGCGAGCTCCAGGCAGTCCCCCTCGGTCAGGTCCCCTGGAAGCCCGAGCTGGACGTAGGTCTCGCCCGGCGCGGCGCCCATCGCGGCCAGGTCGGACAACGCCGCGGCGAGGGCCTTTCGTCCCACGGAGGAAAGCGGCGCGGTCTGCCGCCGAAAGTGAACACCCTCCACGAGCGAGTCGACCGAGGTCGCGGTCACGCCCCTCGGCTCGGTGATCGCGGCGTCGTCGCCGCTGGCCACGACGATCCGGGCATGCGTCTCGGGCGGCGGCCCCCGGCGCGCCTCGGCGATCGTCTCGACCAGCCGCGCGATCAGGTCGAACTCGTTCATGCGGCCCACAACGCGCCCACATTGAATCGGGGCGCCGAGCCGGGCATCACCCTGGAACTCCCACGGAGAGCTGATAGGCGGAGAGGCCCACGACGATCACGGCCAATGCGCGGTCGCGGGCGACCGCGACCAGCGGCAGCGCCCACACCAGGTACCACGGAGTCAGGTAGGCGGTGGCGCAGAGCAAACCAACCGTGGCCCAGGCGGTGGCGCGAACCCAGTCGCCTCCCCGAGCCGCCCAGACGAGCAGCCACACGACCAGCAGCCCGTAGGCCACCGCCAGCGCCGCGCGGACCAAGTCGAGGTCCAGCCCGGTGATCCTGGCGACGGTGGCCGGGACACCGTGGTAGCTGACCGTCTGCTGGCTGCCCGTGATCGCCGAGAACCCGTCAAGGGCGGAGGATCCGAAGGCGGCGAATGTCGCGACCGCGATCACGGCGGCCCCGATCGCAAGCCCGGTAAGGAACCGGGCGCCCCGTCGGGCCGCCTCGGCCCCGACCAGCGCGAACGGCACCGCGATCGCGGCGGGGACCTTGATCGCGATGCCGACCCCCATGGACGCTCCCGCCCGCAGCTCGCCCGCCCCGACCACGAGGGCCACGCCGGCGAGCATGGCCAGCGCCATCAGCCCGTCGTTGTGGGCGCCCCCGATCACGTGCACGAGCACCAGCGGGTTGAGCGCCACGAACGCGGCCGCCTGGCCCGGAGCGACGCCGCGGACCGCGGCCAGGCGCGCGACCACGGCGGCGAGCCCAAGGACCGAAAGCGCCGCCAGCGCCTTCAGACCCCAAAGCGCCTCCGGGACGCCGGCGAGTCCCAGCGGATAGGTGACGAGCGTGAACAGGGGCCCGTAGACGCTGGTCGCGTCGCGGTAGTCCTCGACCCGGGAGCCTGCGAGGTCGTCTGGGATCGCCGCCGGCGCAAGGTCGTATGGGTTGAGGCCTTCCACGGCCCCAAGCCGCGCGTAGGAGATGTAGCTGAAGACGTCCAGCGACAGCAGGGGCGGGGCCAGCGCGAACGCGACCGCCCCGCAGACGACCGCCCAGCGCACGAGGCCGCGGCCGAGTGCTTCAGAGCACGCGACGATGCCCATATACGCGGCGAAGGCGACCCACAGCGCGGCCAAGTACCCGCCCGAGCCGATCCCTGTGCCGCCACCGTAGGGGCCGAGCAGCCACCGCGGCGAGCCGGCGTTGGTGCCGGGAATCAGCTCCGCGCTCGGGGCCGCGAGCGGGACGGCGGCCACCGCGAGCGTTCCCAGCGCCAGGACGCCCGCCGTCCGCCGGCTTGGCCTCAGGGCGTGCCGCCCCCCGCCGGTGCCGCCTCCCGATCCCCCTCCTCCACCGCCAGTCCCACCGCCCCCGGGTGTGGGCTCCGGGCCCTGGCCGGCCCCCGGGGCGTAGAGGTTGGGCGGGTACTGCCCGTTCTGCGTGCCTTGATCTCCCGGCGTACCCGGGACGTCCGGCGTTCCCGGCGAAGTGCCGGACGGGGGACCGTAGGAGCGCGCGCTCGACTGCGAGACCGAATGGGAGCCGCTCCAGGTGGAGAACTCGGCCGGGTTCTCGGGCTGCGGGAAGTCGGGGCAGTCGCTGCCCTGGGCGGCGAGCATGTAGTCGTGCCAGATCGGTGCCGCATAGGTACCACCGAACGCACCCGAACCCATCGATGCCCGAGCATCGGGGTAGCCGACCCAGACGGCGGTCGAGAACCGCGGCGTGTAGCCGACGAACCAGGCGTCGGTGTAGTCGTCCGTGGTCCCGGTCTTCCCAGCTTCTCCCGCGCAGCCAATGCTGGCCGCCGTCCCGGTGCCCGAGGTGACCACGCCCTTGAGGACGTCGGTGACCTCGTACGCGATTCCGTCGGAGAAAATCCGTGTGCGGTCGGCTTCCTCGGGGACATCTGCGTCGCCGTTCGGGAACTCGACCCGGCTGATCGCGGTGGCCGTGTTGCGGGTGCCGCCGTTGGCGAGGGTGGCGTAGGCGTTCGCCATCTCCAGCGGCGTGACCCCGATCCTCAGGCCGCCGATGCCTTCAGCCGGTACCCCATCGAGGTGCGAGGTGATCCCCATGTCGTAGGCCGTCCTTCGCACCTCGCTGGGGCCGACGTCCAGGTCGAGCTGGGCGAAGATGGCATTCACCGAATGCACGGTGGCATCGCGCACGCTCATGGTGCCACCGCTTCCTTCCGCGTTGTTGACCGTCCAGGTCGTGATCCCGTCGTCCAGGGTCAGCGTCACCGGGGCCTTGCCGGAGTAATAGGTGCTGTCGGGGTTCATGCCCTGGCGGACGGCCGCGGTGAGGACGAAGGGCTTGAACGAGGAGCCGGCCTGCCGATGTCCCTGCGCCGCGAGGTTGAAGTTGCTCGACTGGTAAGTCGAGGAAGAGGCCATGGCGACGATGTGGCCGTTCGACGGGTCGATCGAGACGAGCGCCCGTGAAGGCCCGCCGTACGAATGGCTAGCGATCGCCTGCTGGGCCGCCGACTGCAGCTCGGGGACGATCGTGGTGTGGACCTTGAGCCCGCCGTTTCGGACCGTGTTGACCCCGTACTTGTCGATCAGCTCCTGGGTGACGTAATCGAAGAAGTACGGCTCGCGGATGGTCTCGTACTTGTGGCCGCGGTCCAGGCCGAGACCCGCCTGCAGCGCGTTCTCGTAGCTGCCCTGGTCGATGTACCCCTGCCCGAACATCGCCTGGAGCACCTGGTTTCGCCGCTGCACGGCGCCCTTGGGATTGAGCAGCGGGTTGTACTCGGAGGGAGCCTGCGGAAGCCCGGCGATCAGCGCCGCCTCCGGCAGGTCGAGCTTCGACACCGGCTTCGAGAAGTAGGTCTCGGCGGCGGCCTGCACGCCGACCCCCGTACGGCCGTCGATCGTCCCGTAGGAAGCCGTGTTCAGGTACTTCGTGAGGATCTGGCGCTTCGAGTACTTCTCCTCGTAGTCCTCCGCCCAGGTGGCCTCGCGGACTTTTCGCTCCAGCGTCTCCTCGGGATTCGCGATGTAGAGATTGCGAACGAGCTGCTGGGTGATCGTCGAGCCACCCTGCACGGCCTGTCCCGCCTTCAGGTCCTCCCATCCCGCGCGGACGATCGCCCCGTAGTCGATCCCGCCGTGCTCGTAGAAGTGCTCGTCCTCGATCGCCACCGTCGCGTGCTCGAGGACTTGGGGGATCTTCGGGGCGGGCACCGGCCGACGGATGGTGTCCGATTGGACGAACCCGAGGCGGCTGCCATCGGCCGCGTAAACCACCGAGTTCGACCCCTCCTCGACCGGCTTGAGCTGGCCGAGCGGGGGGGTATCCGCCCGCACGCTCAACACCCAGGCGCCGACGCCGACCACGGGGATCGCAACGGCCGCCGCCAGGATCCCCAGCCCCACGAAGAGCTTTCGGCGGACCGACCCCCGCGAGCGACGATGGTTCTTGCGCGCTCGCTGAGTCATTCGCGTGTGATGAAAGAGGGTAGCTGGGCGGGGCCGGCTACTCGCCGAACGGACGATCGAGGAGCCCCGCTCCACGCAGTGCCGCCTGGGCGCTCTCGCGAAGGCGCGCCTCCTCGTCGCCGGCCCGGGTGCGCTCGTGGTCGCGTGGCCCTTTGACCTCGATCCGGATCCCCTGCGGCGTCATCTCGGCGACGCTGAACTCGGCCACCCCGGCTGGCTTCAGGACACTGCGGGCCTCCGCGAGGTCGGCCGACGGCGGGATCCAAACAGAGGCGGTCGCCGGCGCCGTGCGGTCGCCGGTCGAGTGGTTGAAGAGAACGCTGGTGACCACCTTCTCGTTCGGGACGACCATCAGCCGTCCGTCGCCGGGATCGATATAGGTGTAGGAGAGGGTCAGGTCGTCGACTCGGCCGGTGTCCTCCTCGATCGTCACCGTGTCCCCGATCCGGATCGGCTGGGTGACGGCGATCAGGATCCCGGCGACGAGGTTCGCCAGCGTCTGGCGGGCGGCGAAGCCAATCACGAGGCCCAGGACGGCGCTGGAAGCGAGGATTCCGGTGGCCAGCCGCTCGAACTGCCCGAAGCGGCTCAGTGCCAGGGCGGCGCCGATCACCAGGATGACGACGAAGACCAGGCGACGCACGACGCGCAACCGGGTCTCGGCGGCGCGCGAGAGCGACCCCTCGCCCACTCGCGCGGCCACGTGCCCCGTTCGGGCGATCACTAGCCGGTCCACCGCGAAGGCGATCACGATCGCGACCGCCATCGTGACCACCGCCGAGATCAGGTCGTTGTTGTCGCTCCAAAAGCTCGCGGCCGGAATCACAGCCCGTGACTCTTCCAGAACTCGGGCTCACCCGAGTCCCTTCGCGGCGGCTCGGATCGGTTCCTTCGTGAGAATGACCGCATGCCTGGCGCGAACCCCACGCGGGCCGTCCTCCTCGACGCGCTCGGGACCCTGGTCGAGCTCGAGCCGCCGTGGGTCCACCTCGCCGAGGCCCTTCGGATTCCTGCCGACGAGCGCCTGGTGGGGGCCATGCGAGCGGAGATGTCGTACTACCGGAACCACAGCCACGAGGGACGCGACCCCGCGTCGCTCGCCGATTTGCGCCGTCGATGCGCGGCGATGCTCTCGACGGAGCTGGGCCGCGAGGTCACCGTGGAGACGATGATGGCGGCGATTCGGTTTCGTCCCTTTCCCGACGCGGCGCCGGCCCTGGCCGAGCTGCAGGCCCTGGGGCTGAGGCTGGTCTGCGTCTCGAACTGGGACGTCTCGCTGCCCGGCGTGCTGGCGCGGTGCGGCCTTGCCGGGGCCCTCGACGGAGTCGTGACCTCGGCCGAGGCCGGCGCGCGAAAGCCCGACCCGGCGATCTTCGAGCCGGCGCTTCGGCTGGCCCGCTGCGCTGCGTCCGAGGCCCTTTACGTCGGCGACACGCCGTCCGAGGACCTGGCCGGAGCCCGAGCCGCCGGGATCCGTGCGGTGTTGATCGACCGCGACGGCGGCGGCGACGTCCAGTCGCTGGAGTCCATCCGGCACCATCTCGATCAGTGACCGGTCAAGGCCCGGCCCCCATCCAACCGCGCTACGCGGGACTGCTGCGGCGTCTCGGCGCCATGGCGATCGACCTCCTGATCGCGTACGTCGTCTTCTCGATCGCAATCGCCGTCATCGTCCCCGGCGCGACCGGGGACGATCCGACCTCGCGAGAGGCCACCACTACGGTCGTGATCCTGCTCGCGGTGCTCGCCCTCTGGTTCGCGTACTTCGTGGTTGCCGAGTGGCGGTGGGGACAAACGCTGGGAAAGCGTGCCCTGAGGATCACTGTCGTGGACGCGTCGGGACGATCCTTCTCCTGGTTCCGGGCCGTGGTTCGCAACCTGCTGCTGGTCGTGGATGTCATCGCGGGGTTCGTGCTGATCCCGTTCTCGGCCCGCAAGCAGCGCCTCGGCGACCGCGTCGCGAACACCGTGGTGACGGTGACCGAACGGCGCGTGGCAGGAGCCCCGGCGCCTTCACCAGAGCCGCTTGCGCACCCCGGCCCCGCCACCGGAAACCCCGCTCCACCGGTTCCCCCCCTCCGGCCGTCCCCCGCGTTGGGGCCCTCCCTACCGCCGCCTGTTGTTCCGCCTCCGCCCACCCCGTCCCTGCCGCCGCCGGCCGTTTCGCCTCCGCCACCGGTCCCTTCGGGCGAGCCGGCCGCGACCTGGGGGCCCGGACGGGTGGGGGTCGGAATCCTGATCCTCCTCGTCGCCACCGTGGTCGAGGTCGGCATCGTGTCGGCGTTCGACCCAAACCTCGACTCGCTGGGTGGCCGGCTCGTCACCCAGGCCCTGCTGGCCGCGAGCCTGGTCGGGATCGCCTTCGCGGTCGGAGCGCGAGCCGGAGATGGCTCGGGTGGGGCGCTGGGGCTCAGGCGCCCAGTTCGCTCTGCGATCTGGATGGCGGGTGCCGCCTACCTCTCCTACATCGTGTTCGCGCTCGTCTACTCCTTACTCGTCCATCCCCAGCAGGAGGACGTGACCCGTGACCTCGGGTTCGGGCACGGCGCGCTTGGAACGGTCGCCGCCGGCTTGTTGATCGTCGTCGCGGCGCCAGTGTCGGAGGAGATCTTCTTTCGCGGCTTCATCTTCGGCGGCTTTCGGAACCGCCTCCCGTTTGCGGCCGCCGCCGTGATCTCGGCGCTGATCTTCGGGCTCTTCCACTACACGGGGCCCGGCAGCATCGGCGTCGTTCCCCAGCTGGCCTTCCTCGGGCTGGCTCTCTGCTGGCTTTACGAGAAGACGGGCTCGATCTATCCCACGATGGGCGTCCACGCAGTCAACAACGCCCTCGCCTTCGCGATCCTGACCTCGTGATCGCGAGCAAGACCGGCCAGGCTGCGGTCGTGGCCGTCGGGCTCGAGAAGAGGTACGGGGGCCGCGTCGCCGTGGACGCGATCGACTTCGAGGTCGCGGCGGGCATCTGCTTCGGCTTTCTGGGGCCCAACGGCGCCGGCAAGACCACCACCATGAAGATGATCTACGGCCTGGCCGCGGTGGAGCGGGGGGAGCTGCGTGTGCTCGGGCTCGACGCGAAACGGCAGCGACGCGAGGTCAAGTCGAGGATCGGGGTCGTCCCCCAGGAGACGAACTTGGACGGGGACCTCACGATTCGCGAGAACCTGGTCTTCCAGGGTCACTACTTCGGGATCGACACCCCGCACGCAACGCAGCGCGCGGAGGAGCTGCTGGAGTTCGCGACGCTTGGCGACCGCGCCGACGACCGGGTCGAGACGCTGTCCGGCGGAATGAAACGCCGGCTCCTGGTGGCCAGGGCGCTCGTCAACGACCCTGAGCTGATCGTCCTGGACGAGCCGACCACGGGCCTCGACCCGCAGGCGCGCCTTGCCGTTTGGCAGACCCTGGAGCGGCTGCGACGCCAGGGGGTGACGATCCTGCTGACCACGCACTACATGGAGGAGGCCTCGCGCCTGTGCGATCAGCTCCTGATCATGGACGAGGGGCGCATCGTGGCCGAGGGGCGCCCGGGGGGGCTCGTGGCCGAGCGCGTCGGGCGTGAGGTCCTGGAGCTCGAGCTGGGAGAGGGCTGCGACGGCGAGGCGCTCATCTCCTCCCTGGACGGCCGGATCTCCGGTCACGATCTCTCCGACCATCGCCTGACGCTGTTCGTAGACGACGCCGAGGAGCTCCTGCACTCCCTCGACCACGAGCGCTATCCGACCGAGTCGGCCTACGTGCGCCGAGCGACCCTCGAAGACGTCTTTCTGCGGCTCACGGGAAGGACGCTGCGGGAGTGAGCGACCTGGCGTTCTCGGTCGGCCACGCAAGCGCGGTATGGCGGCGTAACGCGCACGTGTTCTCGAAGCTGTGGCGCGGGGCGTTGCTGCCGACCTTCCTCGACCCGTTCTTCTATCTCTTGGCGCTGGGATTCGGCCTCGGCACCTACCTGACCTCGGTCAACGGGATCCCGTACAAGGACTTCGTCGCTCCGGGGCTGATCGCGTCGGCGGCGATGTGGTCGGCGGCGTTCGAGACGACCTACAACGTGTACTTCCGGATGAACGAGCTGCGCTACTACGACAACGTTCTCTCGACCCCCGTGGAGGTGCAGGACCTCGTTGCCGGGGACCTGGCCTGGGCCGCCACACGCGCCACGGTCTACGGAACCGTCGTCCTGGTGGTGGTCGCGATCGTGGGGCTGATCTCCTCTCCGTGGGCGATCCTGATCCCCCCGCTCGTCCTGCTTGGCGGGCTGTGCTTCTCGGTGATCGGCTACTCGTTCACCGCCCTGATCCCGAGGATCGACCTGTACAGCTATTTCTTCACGCTCGGGATCACGCCCATGTTCCTGTTCTCGGGCATCTTCTTCCCGTTCGACAAGCTCCCGGGATGGGTGGAGGTGGTCGCCTGGATCACCCCGCTCTACCACATGGTCGAGATCACCCGGGGCATGGCCACCGGGCCCGAGGCGTTTCAGATCCTGATCCACGTCGTCTGGCTGGCGGCGGTGACCGCGGCGCTGTTCCCGGTCCCTGTGCGGGCGCTCCGCGCGAAGCTGGTCCCCTGAGCGTCGAAGGCCAACGATCCTGCATGGAGCGGCCGCTCGCCATGCCAGAATCCCGGTCCGTGATCCGGCGCCGCGCCATCTTCCCCCTTGTCCTGGCCGCGGCGGCGGCCGGCGCCCCCGCGGCGATCGCCGCCGAGGGCCAGAGCTCCGCCCCCGCGTCGGGGGCGCGGACCACGGCGGCGCCGGCCCACTCGGTCACTCACGCCGCTCAACCACCCGGCCCGCGGCCGGCACACCTGACCTTGCACGTGGTCGGGGTTGGGGACGGGAAGCTCGTCGCCGGCAAGAAGGTGCGCACGGTGGGATACCTGCGTCCATTCGTGCCAGGCCAACACGTGCGGGTGAAGCTGGCGCGAAACGGACACGTGGTCAAGAAGCTGAATCCGTACGTGAAGAAGGTTCGCGGCCGGAACGTCGGCCGCTTGAAGTTCAGGTCGGGCCGAGTGATCAAGCCCGGCCACTACCGCGTGACGGCCCTTCACGTCGGGAACGACGACCAGGGGCGCGACTGGGCCCGTTCGCGCAAGTTCAAGCTGCGGTATCCCGACCTCGACCCGGATGATCGAAACACCGCCGTCAGGACCTTCAACAGGCTGCTCCTGGACCGGGGCTACTACACGACCCACGGCAAGCGCTACGGGCAGAAGACCGGCTTCGCGGTGATGGCCTTCCGCAAGGTGAACGGGATGAAGCGCACCTTCAACGCTTCGCCGGGGATCTTCAGGAAGCTCGCCGACGGAAAGGGTGAGTTCCGCCTTCGGCATCCGGGGGCGGGCAAGCACGTGGAGGTGGACATCTCCAGGCAGGTGATGGTCCTCGCCAACCACCGCAAGCCCAAGTACACGTTCCACGTCTCCACCGGCGCCCCGGCGACTCCGACGATCCGCGGCCATTACCGCTTCTATCGCCGTCAGCCCGGCTTCAACTCGTCGGGGATGTACTACTCCGTGTACTGGCACGGGGGCTACGCGATCCACGGCTATCACTCCGTGCCGCCGTACCCCGCCAGCCACGGGTGCGTCCGCAATCCGATTCCCGAGTCGGTCTTCATCTACGACTGGGTGAAGCTCGGGATGTCGATCTACGTCCACGGCTGAGTCGAGCCCAACGCAGGCTGGGGCGGCCAAGGCCGCCCTGCTGTCCGAGCTGCGAGACCACGCCCTGGTGATCGGCGAGGTGACGCTCTCCAGCGGCGAGCGGGCCTCCTATTACGTGGACGCTCGCCGCGCCCTGCTGCGTCCCCCCGGCTTTCGCGCCGCCGGGACCCTGCTCTCCGCCTCGGCTCGCGAGTTCGACGCGGTGGCGGTCGGCGGCCCGGTGATGGGGGCGATCCCGCTCGCCTGCGCGGCGATTGCGGCTCCCGACGGCGACCGTCTCGTGGGGTTTTTCGTCCGCAACGAGCGAAAGTCGCACGGCCTGCAGCGCTGGATCGAGGGTCCTGTGAGGGCAGGGGACCGCTGCCTCGTAGTGGAGGACACGGTGACCACCGGAGGATCGACGGTGTCGGCGATCGAGCGCGTTCGCGAGGAGGGGCTCGAGATCGCCGGCGTCGTGTGCATCGTGGACCGCCTCGCCGGAGGCGGCGAGGCGATCGCGAACGCCGCCCAGGCACCGTTTCGGGCGCTGGTCACGATCGACGAGCTCTACCCGGACCGTCCGGATCGCGGGACGTAGTCCACCCACGGCATCGATTGCGCATCACGTGCCGGGGCAGCGTTTCGCGGATCACGTGGGAGGGCGCCCCAGCCCCCGGCCTGCATCTTGTCGGTGCTGTCCTACCTAGCCCTCCCTATCCGGGGTCTACGCAGGACGGCACAAGGTTCCGCGGCTGATCCTGGTTGCGATCTCGGGGCCCGGGCCCTACTCGCTCGGCGCGGGTGAGGATTCCTCTGGCGGCAGGTCGCGAAGCGTGCTGATCATCCTCAGCGCCACCTCACGGTCCTTACGGGAGTGGCCGTGGCTGGCGTTCTCGACCACGGCCACGGTGTAGTTCACGATGTCCTCGCGCCGAAGCACGAGCAGCGTCGCCCTCTCCTCGATCTCGCGTCCTCTAGTGGTCCCGGTGGCCGTCGTCCAGACCGCGTCCAGTGGCGTCTTGGTGAACGGGCGCGGCTCGCTGGGCTCAAGCTGCGTCTTGAAGCCCGGCAGGGCTGCCAGCGCGTCGGTCGCGAAGTCCTCCAGTGGGACCTCGAGCGCCTCGCTGTCACGATTGGCGACGATCGTGACCGCGACCAGATGGTCCGGGGAGCGGATCAAGGCGGCCATCCGGCTGGGCTTCACCCGCCAACCGGGCGGCTTGCCGATCGCGTAGCCGATCGTCCGGTCCCGATGCTCCTGCCAGCCCTTCGGCAGCTTCGGCAGCTCCTGCGCGGTCTCGTCCTGGGAGCCGCCATCAGGGGCGTCGTCCTCCCCGCAGGCCCCGCCGAGCATCGCCAGCGCAGCGAGGAAGCCCAGCAACAGCATTTTGGGAGCCTGGCTCAAGTTCGGAGTCTCCACCTGTATCAACACCCTGAAGGCTCGAATTGTTCTGCGCCGCGAGGCGCCCCCGCCGTGCTCGGGCATTCTCCTGCTGACCGCGCAGGGCGAAGCGATCGCCCGTATTCACGGCGATGGACCTGATATCGGCAGGTCGGCCGACGATCATGAGCGGTGAGACAGGCGCCGGGGACACCCGTACGATCTCGGCGCCGGCCCGGTCGGCACCACCGTGATCGACGTAGACACCGGATCCTTCCTGCTCATGGTGCTGGCGTTCACCGTGGCGGCGGTCACGGTAGCCGTGCTCCCACGCCGGCTCGCCCCGCCGGTGGTCGTCGTCGAGCTGCTGCTGGGAATTCTGATCGGACCGCAGGTCCTGGACATCGCCCATGTGGACGAGTTCATCCAGTTCTTCTCGAACCTTGGGCTGGGGATGCTGTTCTACTTCGCGGGCTACGAGATCGACTTCGATCGGATCCGTGGGCGCCCCGTGCTGCTCGGAGCCTGGGGTTGGGCCCTCTCGCTCGCCCTCGCGTACACCCTCGGTGGCCTGCTCGCCGCGGCCGGCGTCGTGTTGAGCCTGCTCTACACCGGCTCGGCGATGTCGACCACCGCGATGGGGACGTTGATCCCGGTGCTTCGAGACAGTGGGGAGCTCCGTACCCGGTTCGGCAGCTACATGCTCGCGGCTGGCGCGGTCGGCGAGCTCGGGCCGATTCTCCTGCTCACCCTGATCCTCTCCACCAACCAGCCGCTCCACGAGGCGCTCATCCTGGTCGCGTTCATCGCCACGGCGCTGGTCCTCGCGTTGTCGTCGGTCCGACTCGCGTGGCGCGGCTGGCCGCTGATCGAGCGGACGCTCGAGGCCAGCAGCCAGGTGGCGGTCCGGCTCGCCGTGCTGCTGGTGTTCGGCCTGGTAACGCTGGCCACGGAGCTCGGCCTGGATCTCCTGCTGGGCGGTTTCGCGGCCGGCATGATCACCCGAGCGGCCGTCCGCGGGCGCGAGGTGGAAGCGCTCGAGTCGAAGCTGACCGCCGTGGGATTCGGCTTCCTGGTGCCCTTCTTCTTCGTCACCAGCGGCATGAACTTCGACCTCGACGCGCTCACCTCCAGCGCCGGCGCGCTGCTCAAGCTGCCGCTGTTCCTCGTCCTCTTCCTGGTCGTGCGCGGCTTGCCCGCCCTGCTGCTCTACCGCAGCGTGCTGGACGCACGCGAGCGCTTCGCACTCGCGCTCTTCTCGGCCACCCAGCTTCCCCTTGTGGTCGCGATCACCACGATCGCGACGCAGACGGGCCATATGCGGTCCACAACCGCGGCGGCGCTTGTGGGTGCGGCGATGCTGTCCACCTTGATCTTCCCGTTCGTGGGCCTCGCGCTGCGGAGGTCAGCTCCAGACACGCCCATGGAGACCCCCGCCTTGAAGCCCGGCTAGCTCCGACGCTTTGAAACTTTCAATCCCGTCGGCCTCGCCACGCGCGAGGTCTTCGCCGACCTGAGACGATCCCGGATCCAGAGAGATGGCAGGGGGCGATCGTGTCCCGTGGGTTATCAAACAGGACCATCGCCCCCCGCATCCAAAACCCTATTCGCGGGCGAAAGTTGCTGCACCGCGACCCCCAGGCCACGGGAGATTCGTCGTCTCGCGTCTGCTGCGACGGATCAAGGTGGGCCCCTTCAAGAGCAAGCCCGCCGCAGCCTGAGGAGCGACCTCAGTGCTGAGGCCGCGCACGCTCGGCCTCGCGAAGCCGATCGGCGAGCGCCGCCAACACGTGGCGAGCCACGCTCGGCACGCGGTCGAGGAGCTCCGAGAACTCGCGTGAGCCGAGCACGAACAGCCGCATGTCGCTCTCGGCGCTGACCGTCGCGGAGCGCGGCGCCGAATGAAGGAGCGCCATCTCGCCGAAGCAGTCCCCCGGGCCCAGCCTGGCGCTCCGCTTGCCCCGGATCGTCGCCTTGGCCCGACCGGCGGCGATCACGAACGCCTCACGGCCCGGGTCGCCTTGGCGCATCAGCACCTTGCCGGCGGGGACCTCGACCTCTTCGGTCAGGGCCGCGATGCGGTCCAGGTCGCGCTTGCCGCAAGCCGAGAAGAGCTGTACTCGCGAGAGCCGTTTGATCTTGGGGTCTCGCGCGCGTCCGCGTCTCGGCGTCCTCATCGCGACGAGTATCCCAGCGGGCCCTGGGCCCCGCAATCGGCCTGGGGTCGCCGCGGTCGACGACGCCTAGAGCAGCCCAGCCAGGGCACCGTAGGATTGCGACCGTGCCGTTCACGCTCAGGAACTTCAAGGAGGACCTGGAGGACCTCGGGTCCAGGTTCGACGGCGCGCCGGACCTGGAGTTCCGCTTGGCGACCGAGGCGCTCGAGCTCGAGCAATCCGGCCTGGGCTACCAGCGCGTCCCGCCCGGCTATCGCTTTCCGTACGGCCACATGCACAAGACGCAGGAGGAGGTGTACGTGGTCCTTCGCGGTAGCGGGCGAATGAAGCTAGACGACGAGATCGTCGAGCTCAAGGAGTGGGACGCGGTGCGCGTCCCGCCCGGTACGTGGCGGGGCTACGAGGCCGGGCCCGAGGGTCTCGAGATCCTCGTCATCGGCGCGCCCAATCTCGGCGAGGCTCCGCGTGAAGATGTCGAGGGAGAGCGCGACTGGTGGGCTGACTAGTGCCAGGTAGGTAAAGCCGCCATCCCGGTCACCGGGTCAGTGCGCCCGCCAAAAACCGCCTTGCTTTAGCAAACAAACGAGATACTGCGCGGGCGATGTCGCAGGAGAACGTCGAAATCCTTCGCCGCGTGTATGAGGCAGCCAGCCGCGGAGACTGGGACGCGGGGCTTCGTGACGCTCACCCAGACTTCGAAGCCACCTTCGAAGCTGGACCCCAAGCCGGGACCCATCGAGGCCGCGAAAAGATCGTCGCGGTTGTTTCCGACGTGACCGCAGGATTCGATGCCTGGATCGTGGAGCCGTTGGAGTTCTTCGAGAGCGAGGATCAAGTCGTGGTTGTCGTCAGGAACCGCCTGCGACCCAAAGGCGGCACTGGTGGGGAGTTCGAGTACCGGAACGGGCACATCTGGACGATCCGCGACGGGATGATCCTGTCGTTGGTGGGATACCCAAACCCCGAGGATGCCCTCAAAGCCGCCGGGCTTTCGGAGTAGGCGATGTCGCAGGAGAACGTGGAGATCGTGCGATCGACGTTCGAGCCGTTCGATGGCGTCAACCTGGCTGCGATCGACTGGAGCGCCGAGGTGATCCGCGAGGCGCTCGGGCGGGCCTACTCGCCGGACATCGAGCTCACAACGCTGGCGATACCGCTCGGACTCGACCTCAGCGACAGCTACCGTGGACTGGACGGCGTGGTCGAGTACCTGCGGACGTGGCTGGAGCCCTTCAGCGAGTATCACGTCGAGAACCTCGACTACGTCGACGCCGGCGAGTGCGTTCTCGTTCCCAGCCGGCAGTGGGGCGTCGGGAGCGAAAGCCGCGCCCGGGTCGAGCTCGAGCTCACGACCCTCTACAAGGTGCGAGACGGTCGAATCACCCGGGTACACCAATACGACACCATGGACGATGCCCTCGCAGCCGCTGGGCTGCGGGAGTAGGCGATGTCGCGGGAGAACATCGAGGTTGTGGGCAGGCTGTTCGCCGCCTTGCAGAGCGTCGACGTCGGCAACTTCGAGCGCCGCTTCGACGAGGTGCAAGAGATCTTCGATCCCGAGGTCGAGTGGGTCGCGCCCCCACACTCGCTCCTGGCGAGCGAGGAGCACCGCGGGTACGACGGCGTCCGCCGCTTCTGGACCCAGTTCCTGTCGGCCTGGGACGAGTACGGAGTCGAGGTCGAGGAGCTGATCGACGCGGGTGATCAGGTCGTCGCAGTGATGCGGCTGAGCGGACGCACCAATGAGCTCGAGGTCGACGAGGCGCGGTCGTCGCTGCTCACGTTGCGCGACGGGAAAATCGTGCGGATCGAGCCCTTTGCGACAAGGACGAAGCCCTCGAAGCCGCCGGGCTGCGGGAGTAGCGCGGGAAAAATCGGTCTTCCTTACGCCGAGCTAACCGGGGCGACCTACGCCTGCGGTGCCGCTGCCCGCCGCCCCCTCCTCTTCGGGAGATACTTACGCGAGCCGTGCCCTCCGGTAGCCGCGGGCGGTAGGTCGTGGCCGTCCCCCCTCCCTTTGGACGAGATACTGCGCGGGCGATGTCGGAGGAGAACGTGGAGATCGTGCGGACCTTGGCGGAGGGATTCCAGCGCCGCCAGCATGAGCAGGCCTTCCAGCTCTATGACGCCGAGGTCGAATGGGATGCATCCCGCATGGCGGGGCGAAACATGGCCGCCGGCGTGTATCACGGCCATGAGGGAGTCAGGGCGTTTTGGCGGGACTGGCTTTCCGCGTGGAGCGATCTGCACTTCGAGATCGACGGTGTGGTCGACGCGGGTGACGACGCAGTGCTGCTGATTCGCAACCAGCGCCAATGGGGCCGGCGAAGCGGCATCGCGACCGAAGTGCCGCCCTACGCGATGGTTTTCACGATTCGGAGCGGGAAGGTCGTTCGCGTGTGCGCCTATCCCGATCAGGAATCGGCCCTCAAAGCCGCCGGACTCTCGGAGTAGGCGATGTCGCAGGAGAACGTGGAGGTCGTACGCCGCGTCCTTGAGCTTTGGAACGAAGGCGGCGTGGTCGTGCCTGACAGACGGCCGGAGTTCTTTGACCCAGAGGTCCAGATGGATCTCCGGGGTCGGAAGATCAACCCTGCGGTCTACGACGGCTACGAAGGCCTCGATCGCTTTGGATCTGATGTCGACGAGGTCTGGGATCAGTTCTCGATCGAGCTGCTGGAACTCATCGACGCTGGCCCCCATGTGGTGACGGTGTTTGAGGCGACCGGGCGAGGACACGGGAGCGGAATCGAGGTGCGAGCCGAGCTGTCCTGGGTCTGGACGCTGCGCGGCGGGCGGGTTGTGCGAGTTGAGGGGGACTTCGACCGAGCCTCCGCCCTCGAAGCCGCCGGGCTTTCGGAGTAGGGCGCCGGCGCCGATATTGCGCGGCGGCTGGGCGCGTTCGAGGAACGTAGTGGCGATGGGAGGCGACCGATGGGGCCGGCCGGGATGCCAACGTCGCGCATGACCATGCGGGATACGGAAAACGCCCCGAGCAGGATTCGAACCTGGGGCCTACTCCTTAGGAGGGAGTCGCTCTATCCAGCTGAGCTATCGGGGCCTGGTGCAAGGTTACGGCTCTGTGAGCCGCATCCTGCGCGTGTGCGTCGATCGCTTCCGACTCGTCCCACCATGGCCCGCCCTCCGTCCGCGAGATACTGCGCGGGCGATGTCGCAGGAGAACGTTGAGATCGTGCGACGGATTCTTGACGCGATGAATCGACGCGACGTCGACGCGGTGATCGAGTCGGCCACCGAAGACGTCGTCATGGACTGGTCGAACTCCCGCGGGCTCCTGAGCGGTGTCCGCCAGGGACGAGACCAGGTCAGGGCGGCGTTCGAGGAGTTCCTCGAGCCGTGGGAGTCGCTCCGATGGGAGCCCGAGGAGCTGATCGAGCTGGGAGATGATCGGGTGCTCACCGTGAGCATGCTCGAGCTGCGTGGTCGTGAGAGCGGCGTCGAGGTGAATGCCGCGGGCGCGTCCATATGGACGATTCGGGACGGGAAGGCAGCGGGGATGACGCTCTATCAATCGAAGACCGAAGCCCTCGAAGCCGCCGGGCTGCGGGAGTAAGACACTTGCGCCGTCTTTGAACGCAACTCCGTTTTCGAGGCGCTAAAAGGAGTCGTGAATGGCAGCTCCGCAGGCCCTGCGCGAGATCCCCAACATGGTCGGCGGGCAGCCGGCCCACTTCGAACCGGAGGAGTGGCTCGAGGTGCTGGACCCGGCCTCCGGGGAGGCGCTGGGCCGCGTGCCCCTGTCCGGCCCCGACGAGGTCGATGGCGCGACCCGGGTGGCGGCGCAGGCCTACGAGACCTGGCAGGACGAGCCGGTGACCCGTCGCGCGCGCAGGATGTTCGCCCTCCAGGCGGTGCTCGAGCGAGAGCTGGATCAGCTCGCCGAGCTCGTCACCCGCGAGAACGGCAAGCACCTCGATGAGGCCCGGGGCGAGGTACGGCGCGGGATCGAGGTGGTCGAGCTGGCGGCCGGGATGACCACCCTGATGAAGGGGGAGACGCTCGACCAGGTGGCGCGGGGCGTCGACGTGTCGCTGCACCGCTTCCCGCTTGGCGTGTGCTGCGGGGTCACCCCGTTCAACTTCCCAGCAATGATCCCGTTGTGGTTCGCTCCGCTAGCGATCGCTGCGGGAAACACGTTCGTCCTCAAGCCCTCGCAGCGAACGCCGCTGACAGCCAACCGCCTCGCCGAGCTGTTCGCCGAGGCCGGCTTTCCCGACGGCGTATTCAACGTCGTGCACGGGGCCCAGCGCGCGGTCGAGGCCCTGATCGACCACCCGTTGGTTCGGGCGGTGTCGTTCGTGGGCTCGGCCCCGGTGGCGCGCAAGGTGTACGAGCGCTCGGGAGCGCGCGGCAAGCGCGTGCAGGCGCTGGCGGGGGCGAAGAACCACCTGGTCGTGATGCCGGACGCCGACCTCGACCTGACCGTGCCGGCGGTGTTCGCGTCCGCCTTCTCCAACGCCGGCCAGCGCTGCCTGGCGGGATCGGTGGCGGTCGGCGTTGGGTCGGTTGGCGATCAGCTCGTCGCCGGCCTCTCGCGAATGGCCGACGAGGCGCGCATCGCCTCCGGCGATGCGCCGGACACCGACGCCGACAGCACCATCACCCCGGTTACGAGCCGTGAGGCCCTCGAGCGCGTCACTCGCTACATCGAGCTCGGCGAGCAGGAGGGCGCCAGGCTATGCGTCGACGGGCGCCGGGTTGACGAGGACGGCGGATTCTTCGTGGGGCCGACGGTGTTCGACGAGGTCGCTCCCGAGATGGCGCTGGCCCGCGACGAGATCTTCGGCCCGCTGCTGGCGGTGGAGCGGATGAAGGATTTGGACGCGGCTATTGCGGCGATCAACGCCTCGGAGTACGGGAATGCGGCGGCGATCTTCACCAGGGACGGAGGTGCCGCGCGGAAGTTCGTACGCGAGGCGCAGGCGGGGATGATTGGGGTGAACGTCTCGGTGCCCGCCCCCGTGGCCTACTTCCCGTTCGCGGGCTGGCGGGGCTCCTTCTACGGCGACCTCCACGCGACCGGCCGCGACGGAGTCGAGTTCTTCACGGAGAAGAAGGTCGTTACGAGTCGCTGGCCCTAGGCCCGGGCGGCAGCGCCCTGGTAGGTGCCCACGAAGTGGACGTAGTTGTTGGCGATCTGCTCGGCCGCCTGATCGCGGTCCAGATCGCCGTCCAGGAACCCGGTCAGCGGGTCGCCCCAGATCGAGCGGCCGATCGCGAACCCCACGTAACCGTCGACGCTCGCGCCGCTCATGAGCCAGCGCTCGACCTTCTCCCGCGAGGCGCCGCGCCCGAGCACCACGCAGACCACTTGGTCGCGGCCGCCGGCGCGGCACTGTGCGACGACCCTCTCGCAGTCCTCCGACCGGTCGAGTCCTTCGATCTTCCACATCGCCGCCTCCACCCCGGCCTCCTGGAGCTCGGCGATCGCGCGAATCATGAGCTCTGGACGGAGCTCCGCGTCGTAGCGGTCGGCGTCCCCGTCAACTGAGGCGAGCTGCTCGTCCTCGGCGGGAACGAGGAGCTCGAACAGGAGCTTGCGGTCCCGCTCGGCGAGCCATTTGGAGAGCCTCACCAGGCGGTCAGCCTGGCGGCGGTTCAGCTCGCTCTCCCCGTCGGGGTTGTAGCGCACGAGAACCTTGGCGTAGTCGGGGTCGAAGCCCTCGATGTGCTCGCCGAACTCGTCCGCGTACTCGAAGTCGAACTCGGATTGGCCGCTCTTTTCGACCGGCATCGCAAGCGTCATGCCGGCCGCCCTGATCCGCTCGGGGATCTGCTTCGGGGCGCCGAACTGCTCGTCCACCAAGCCGCCGGCCGTCGCGGGATCGCCCCCTCTCGACAGGGCGTGCTCTAGCCCCTCGAAGATCAGAGCCTTCCCGTCGGAGATCCGCAGGGCCCCCTCCTCGC
Organism: uncultured Actinomycetes bacterium; assembly: GCA_963755775.1. GTDB lineage: Bacteria > Actinomycetota > Thermoleophilia > Solirubrobacterales > 70-9 > AC-56. Next base: position 211,438 of record CAVWKY010000007.1, read on the forward strand.
CGGGGTCGCCCTCGATCCCGAACCACTTTTTCTGAAACGACCCTCGATGATCGAAGGCCAGGATGAACAGTCGCCCGTCGGGTTCCATGCGGATTGGAACCTACTAGACGATCATGGTGCGATGGCGGCCGAACAGGTTGAATCCTCCGGGCCCGCAGAAGGCCTTCGCTGCCATCTGGTTGACGGGACCTACGAGCTCTTTCGCCACTTCTTCGCGGTGCCCTCGCACCGCGACCCGAGCGGCACGGAAGTCGGAGCGGTCAGGGGCGTGGTCGGCTCGGTGCTGAGCCTGCTCGAGGAGGGCGCGACCCACATCGGGGTGGCCACGGACCAGGTGATCGAGTCCTTTCGCAATGACCTCTGGCCCGGCTACAAGACGGGCGCGGGGGTCGATCCGGAGCTGCTGGCTCAGTTCCCCCTCCTGGAGGACGCGTTGGCGGCGCTCGGCGTGGCGGTCTGGCCGATGGTCGAGCTCGAGGCCGACGATGCGCTCGCCTCCGCCGCCGCGGTGGCCGCCAACGACGATCGCGTCGAGATGGCGCTGGTCTGCACCCCGGACAAGGATCTGGCGCAGTGCGTTTGCGATCCCCGCGTGGCGCAGCTCGACCGGCGCACCGGACGGCTGCTCGACGAGGCGGGGGTCCGAAGCAAGTTCGGCGTCGCGCCGGAGTCGATGCCCGACTGGCTGGCGTTGGTAGGCGATAGCGCGGACGGGTTCCCGGGGCTGCCCGGATGGGGCCCGAAGTCGGCCGCGGCACTGCTCGCTCGGTATGGGCACCTGGATGCGATCCCGCGCTACCCCACGAGCTGGGACGTGACGGTGCGCGGTGCCACCAAGCTCGCGGCGACCCTCGCCGCGCAACACGACGCTGCCATCCTCTTCCGTGACCTCGCAACGCTGCGACGTGACGCCGCCGTCGGGATGGTCGATGAGTGGCGCTGGACCGGCCCCGGGCCGGGGTTCGCCGCCTGGACGCAGCGCCTCGGCGCCCCCAACCTTGCCCAGCGCGCGGACCGCCTGCGAGAGGCGAGGAAGACCGGAGACGGCTAGCCGCAACGGGTCAGTCAGCGTCGTCGTAAAGGCTCTCGGCGGCGATCTGTCGAAGCGAGCGGTCCCAGAGGCGAATCTCGAGGTAGAGGTCGTCGCCGAACCCGCGCACCGCATCGACTGCGATCAGCGTGAACCGGCCGTCCTGGACCGGCGCCTGGTCGAGCACCTCGCCGTCGAGCTCCGCGGTGGCGGCCACGGCCCCGCGCACCATCGGCAGCCCCCAGACCAGCGTGATGTCGCCTCCCCGGTCCCCCTCCGCCCGCCAAGCGCCGATGACGTCGTCCGACAGGTCGATCTTCCAGTTCGGATTGTCCTCGGCGGTCACATCGGTGAAGTCGGCGCTGGAACGCAGGCCGTCGGGCTCGCCATCCTCGGAGCGGACGAAGGACACGTGCCCGAAGTACTCGGCGAGCACCGGTCCCGCGGCCTGCTCGCGCTGGGGAGCCGACCCGCGATCGGAGAGCTCGCTCGCGCGGCCGGTGACCGGCACGTACACCCGGCCGCCCCAGCCGCGCTCCGGAAACCAGCGAACCGTGCTTGGATCAAGCGGCGCCCCCGCCTCGGCCGCGTGCGGCTCGCTCGCCTTCGCGAACTCCTCGGTTAGCCGGTCGGCCCAGCGCCCGTACGGAGCTCTTTCCTGAGAGACATCGGCGACGAAGCGCGGGAACGGGCGGGTGATCGGGGGGCTCATCGCCGGGTCAATCTAGGGCCTGGCGAAGCTCGCCGGCGGCTCGCTCCGGTGGATAGACGTCCACCTCGACCCCGGTTCCCAGCTCGAAGCCGGCCCGCACGGTGAGCCGCGGAGCGAGGTCGACGTGCCAGCAGAACTCCTCGGCACCGCGGGGCGCGGTCCGAACCCACAGGTTGAGCTGCGGCGGCGCGCCGAACAGCTCGGCCAGGGCTCGAAGCGCGGTGCGGATCATCGCGGTGCCGACTTCGCCGTCGAGCTCGAAGGACGGCATCGGCCGGCGGGGAATCACCCGGAGCTCGAACGGAGAGCGGGATGCCCAGGGGCAGACGAGGAGGGCCTCGTCGTCGACGGCGACCAGGCGCTCGCGCCGGCGCACCTCCTCGGTGGCCACGTCGGAGAGCAGGTGTCCGCCCATGGTGCGCTCGTGGTAGGCCGCCGCTCGCTCGCGCTCGCGCGCGATCAGGGCCGGCACGAACCGCAGCGCGTAGAGCTGGGCGTGGGAGTGCTCCAGGGAGGCGCCAGCGTCCGGGCCCTCGTTGGCGATCAAGTGGACGTAGGAGGCTTCGTCGGCGCCGGCCCGCATTCGCTCCCGCCAGGCGGCAATGGCGCCGGCAAAGGCATTCTCGGAGAGCTCCGCCAGCGACGTCAGGTGCTCGGGCGCGTGGACGATCACCTCGTGGCAGCCCTCCGCCGGCACCGACGCGAACAGGTCGGGCTCGGCCCCACGGGTGGAGGCTCGCAGCGGATCGACCGAGCTAGCGAGGCCGGTCTCGGCGACGCTCCCGGGAACGGCTGCGGCTGCCTCCTGCCCTTCCGGGGCAGCCGCCAGCACCGGATACAGGTTGGGCACCGCGCGCTGGACCCACCCGGGCGAGTCCGCCTCGCCTCCCTTGGGCCGGTTGGCCCAGACCTCGGGCGGGGTGCGGTCCTCGCGCCCTTCGCAGAACGGGCAGGCGTCGAGAGCGTCATCGCGCGAGACGACCGGCCTCGACGCGAAGGCGTCCGGCCGCTCGGCCCGACCGGGCGCCAGGATCGCCCGCAGGCCGGTGAGCTGGTCTATGCGTACCTCGGGAGCCTTCAGTGCCCCTCGCGGCTTCGGCTCACGCCCCCCTGGTCGCCGTCGGCCTGAAAGCCAAGGAAGGGCTTCACCATGTCGAGCGGCAGCGGGAAGATGATCGTCGAGTTCTGGTTGACGCCGATGTCCAGCAGCGTCTGCAGATACCGGAGCTGGAGGGTCGCCGGGTTGGTGCTGATGATGTTCGCGGCCTGAGCGAGCTTTTCCGCCGCCTGGAACTCACCGTCGGCCGAGATGATCTTCGCCCGCCGCTCGCGCTCGGCCTCCGCCTGGCGCGCGATCGCCCGTTGCATGTCGGCTGGCAGCTCGACGTCCTTGACCTCGACCGTCGTGACCTTGACGCCCCACGGCTCGGTCTGCTCGTCGATGATCTGCTGCAGCTCGACGTTGAGCCGCTCGCGCTCGGAGAGCAGCGCATCGAGCTCAGCCTTGCCCAGGACCGAGCGCAGGGTCGTCTGGGAGATCTGGGACGTGGCGACCAGGAAGTTCTCCACCTCGGTGATCGCTCGGTTCGGATCGACGACGCGAAAGTAGGCGACCGCGTTGACGCGCACGGTGACGTTGTCCTTCGTGATCACCTCCTGCGGAGGCACCGTGAGGGTGACGGTTCGAAGGTCCACCCGGACCATCCGGTCGATGATCGGGATCAGGATGATCAGCCCGGGGCCCTTCTGGGCGATCAGTCTTCCCAGGCGAAAGATCACGCCGCGCTCGTACTCGCGCAGGACCCTGATCGACGAGGCGAGCATGATCACCGCGAAGACGACGAGGAGTCCGACTATCGCGATCGCCACACCCATTTGCGCTCCTTGGTCGCTACCTCGCCGCGGCGGGCCCTTCTGCCGGGCTCGTCTGGCCCTCGAGCGGCCGGACGCGCAGGGTCAGCCCGTCCACGGACTCGACCCGCACTCTACTGCCGCGCCCCAGCGCCCGCCCGTCCGCCGCGGTGCCGGCTGCGGCACGTCCCGGCCCGTCGCTCGGCGGCACGAGCTCCGCCCTCCACAGCGCCCCCTCGACGAAGATCTGGCCAACTGGGTCCAGCGGATCGCGAACCTCCCCCACGGCGCCGATCAGCTCCTCCCACCCGGTCCGGGCCGGCTGGCGGCGGGCGCGCAACGCCCGCTCGACCACAAGCGCGAGGAAGCCCCCCATCAAGAGCCCCGCCAGGATCACCACCGGAGCCGAGACCGCGAAGGCGCTGGTATCGGTGTCATAGAGCACCAGACCGGCGGCGATCAGGGCGGCCACGCCCGAGGCCCCGAGGATGCCGTGGGTCGGAAGGTGGGCCTCGGCGATGATCATCGCCACGCCCGCGGCCAGCAGCAACAGGCCGGTTGCCGTCACCGGAAGCTGCGCGGTCCCGTAGAGGCCGAGCAGCAACGAGATCAGGCCGATCGTCCCGGGGGCGATCAGCCCCGGGCTGAAGAGCTCGATCGCCAAGCCCACGAGCCCGATCAGGATCAGCAGGTAGGCGACGTTCGGGTTCACCAGGATCTCGAGCAGCTGGTACTGGAGCGGCATGTCGTGGTCCTCGATTCGAAGCCCGCTCGTGTCCAGCGTCTGCGCCTTGGGACCCTTGACGCGAAAGCCGTCCAGCTGGCGAAGCAGCGTCTCCTGACTCGGCGAGATCACGTCGATGAGCCCGGCGCGCTTGGCCTCGCGAGCGGTCAGGTTCTTGGACTCGGTGACGAGGAGCTGGGCGAGCCGCGGGTTGCGACCGTGGGCAGCCGCCAGGGCCCGCATCGAGGCCGCGGCGTCATTCTTGATCTTGCGGTCGAGGTCGCTGCTTCCGCCCCCCGGGCCGATCGCGATCGGGGTGGCCGAGCCGATGTTGCTGATCGGGTACATCGCGGCGACGTCCGCTGCCTCGGTGATGTAGGCGCCGGCCGACCCCGCGCGGGCGTTGTCCGGGGACACGTAGACCACTACCGGCATCGGCGCGGACCCCATGTCCTCGATGATCGACCGCATCGAGTCGGATAGCCCGCCGGGGGTGTCGAGCCTGATGATCGCGAGCTTCGCATCCTCCGAGGCGGCGTCGTCGAGGGCGCTTGCGATCCACCTCTGACTCGCCGGGTCGATGGTGGCCTGGAGCTCGATCGAGTAGGCGGTCCCGCTCGACCCTTCGGGGGGAGCGCCCGCCGAGTTGCCGACAAACGCCGTGGCGCCGGCGAAGGCCAGCGTCGCGTACGTCCACAGGCGGAGCCGGCGGCTCCTCATGGCCGACATTATCCGCCCCCGAAGGGGGACCTACCGCGCGTAGCGCTCGATGTCGGAGGCGAGGGCATCCTGGCTCGCGTACTGGCCCTGCTGGACGTGGACCTGCTCGCCGCCAGAGTCGTAGATGGCCGTTGCTGGAAAGCCGACCGTGGCGTTCAACTCGTCGGCGATCTCACTGCCGGGGTCGCTGTAGCTTGGATAGGGAAGCGGAAACTCCTCGAGGAATCCGCGAGCTGCTTCGGAGGAGTCGTCGGTGTTCACGCCCAGGAAGGCAATCCGCTTGCCGACGCGGGCTGAGAGCGTCTGAAACCAGGGCATCTCCTCCCGACAGGGCCCGCACCACGACGCCCACTTGTTGACGACGACCGGGTGGCCCTCGAGCTCTGCGAGCCGCCGGCGAAAGGCTTCGGCCCCGCCGGGCAGCAGCCGATTGGGCTGGTCGTAGAGCGCAGCGAGCGGCTCCGGCGCCCCAGCGAGGGCCTTTGCGTAGTCGGGCGGCGAGTGCTTCGGCTCGCCGCCGGACCCCCCGCCGCACGCCGATCCGGCGGCCGCGATGACGGCAATCACCGCCACCACGAAGCACCGCCGCGGTCGCCGGATGGGGTGCATTGGGCCGCCCGGAGCCCGCCTCAGCCGCATTCGGTCCAGCACGATGGTTTAATTAGGAGTTGGTCCACCCATTACCTGGACCGCGGGGGAATCCGCCGACTCGTCAAGAGGGGTACTGACCACGAGCGGGCCGGCGAGCCTCCAGCGAGCTTACAGCGCCCGCGTCGCCGTCCTGCGTGCGCGAGGCGCTTGGAGAACTCTTTCCATGGCGAAATCCGTCGACGTCGCGGCCGCGACCACGCCGATCACAGACGATCGGCTCGAACTCGTGCGCCGGTTCACCCGCGAGCCGATCCTGCTCGAGGGCGAGACCCTCGAAGACCTCGCTCCGGGCACCGCACGCTCCCGGGCTGTCGAGGCGGCGCTGGCCGAGCTCGACGCCGGCGAGGAGACGCCGTCGCCCGAGTGGCGGCGCCGCTACTCGCTGCTGTTGGGGCTCGAGCGCCTGCTCTCGAGCGAGCCCGTGCACCTGGCTGACGGGGCGGAGCTCACCGAGCATCAGGTCGACGTCCTCTCTGGGACGCTCGCCGCCCTCACCGCCGAGCTCGAGGACTCGACAGTCCGCCTGGGCTGGAACGGCGCCGGTCGCGAGCCCGAGCTTCCCCGCGACGGCGAGGCGTCTCCGCCCCTCGCGAGCGCCGGCGGCAATGGGGCGGTCGATACCGCCGCGGAGGAGGACGAGGCCCTGGCCCCCGACGAGGAGGAGCCGCTGGACTGGGAGGAGCCCGCCGAGGAGGAGGTGCCCGAGGCCCCCGAGGACCCTGGGGCGAGCCGACGCTTTTGGTTCGAGCACGCCACCGGCTCGGGAAAGACGGTCGCCGCGCTGGGGTTCGTGGACGGGTCGCGGACCGGAGGCGTCTTGATCTTGACTCACCGGCGCAACCTCGTGGACCAGTTCATCGGCGAGATCTCTGACCGCGGATACAAGGACCGGCTCTCGCCACCGCTCCTGGACGGCTCCGACCACCCGTACGGCCCCGTGACCGTCGAGACCTACCAGTGGTTCGTTCGCAACGCGGACCGGATCTCGGACGCCTACGCGATCGTGATCTGCGACGAGGCGCACACCGCCCTCGGCGAGAAGACCAGCGCCTGCATCCGGCGCTGGCCGGAGCCGGTGTTCATCGGGATGACCGCGACGGGGGCCCTGATCGCGCGCCACGTCGCCGACCTGTTCCCCACCCAGACCTCGCGCTTCGACCTCGCCCAAGCCGCCCGCCGGGGCGTGATCGCGCCCCTGCGCTGCATCCGCATCCCGCCCGGCCCAGGGGTGCGGACGATCGCCAAGGTTCCCCTCAGGCGCGGCGAGGTGGACCAGGATTTCGACCAGGAGGAGCTGGCCAAGCTCCTGGACCAGGAGCCGTTCAACGTCGCGGTGGCCGACCTGTACCGCTCGCGCTTCCGCAAGGTTCCCGGGGTCCTGTACACGGCCGGCGTTCGCCACGCGAACAACGTCGCGGCGTCGTTCCGCGCGGCCGGGATGAACGCGCGCGCCGTCTCAGGCGAGACGCCGAAGCGCGAGCTGGCGGAGATCCTGGCAGCGTTCGAGCGCGGCGAGGTGGACGTCCTGTGCAACGCGATGTTGCTCGCCGAGGGGTGGAACTCCCCTCGCGCCACGTTGTGCATGCACCTGGCGCCAACGGCCTCGCGGCGCGTCTACCAGCAGCGCGTCGGTCGGGTCACCCGCCGCTCTCCCGGAAAGGAGGCGGGCCTGGTGATCGACTTCGTCCACCCGGCCACCACGCACGACGAGACGATCGTCACGCTGCACAGCCTCTTGAATCGCGACGTCTACCGCGGTGGGGCGATCGTCGTCGGGCCGGTCCGCCGCGGACGCGGGCGACGGGTGCGGGTCGAACGGCGGGTGGTGCCCGTATCCGCCGACCCCGAGCGCCGCCTCGCCGTCCTCGAGCGCGAGCTGTGGCGGATCGCAGTTGAGAACCTGAACTACTCCGAGCAGCACGCGTGGGCCGCCCTCGCCGGCGCGCGCGTCAGGCCCGACAACTGGCGTCGGGCGAAGGCGATGCTCCAACACGACCAGGGAAAGGAGCTGCGGCGGCGCTTCCTGCTCACCTGCGTGCAGCGCAACCGCAACCACCAGCTCCGCCTCAAGGCGCTGAGCGAGGTTGCGGCGCTGGGCGACCCGGAGGCGTTCGACGACGCCCTGGAGGTGGTCGCCACGTGGTCGCGCGACGAGCGCCGCGCCGGCGCCAAGCTGCTGCTGCAGGCGCTGGTTGAACGGCGGATCGGCCGCCGCGACCAGGCGCAGGCCTGGGTCTGGCGGCTGGCGGCGATCACCCGCGACCTGCACGAGGAATACGCGGTGCAGCGCTGGCCGGAGACCAAGCGCCTGCTGGGCTTGTTCGTGAACTCCTCGGGCCGCGCGCACGGCCGAAACGCGCGACGCATCGTGCACGCCGCCCGTCAGCAGGATCGCCGGCTGGCGATCGCGCTGCTGGCCGCGTCCGTCGCGCACACGCCGGAGGCGGAGGAGGTCCTGCGCGGCGCCCGCATGCGGATGGCGCGTAAGCCCTCCGCCGTGGCCCGCGAGCTCCTGCGCAACTTCCCCAAGGCCGGGGGGCGCCGGCGCCGGCGGCGCGGAAGGAACGGGCGTCGCACCCCCGAAGAGGGAAATGGTGCCGGCAACGGGGGCGTGAACCGGGACGACTCCGACGGCCAGGGCGCGGCCGAAAAAGACGGCCACGCGGCGCCGGACAGCGCCGACCCCGAAGCGGACGTTTCGCAGGACTGACGCGGAGGAACCCGCGCGGGGCACGCGAATACCGCTTTCGTGGGCAATCGCGAGCTGATCGGCGCCATTCGCGAGGCGATGAGCGCTCGTCGCGTGTTCGGCGAGCCCGTGGAGCGAGACGGCGTCACGTTGATCTGTGCCGCAACCGTGATCGGCGGCGGCGGCGCCGGAGTCGGCGAGGGGGCGTCCGAGGGGTCCGACGCCGAGACGGGGCGCCCGGGTGGCTTCGGCGCCGGCTTCGGCGGCGTCATGTGGCCGGCCGGTGCCTTCGAGATCAGGGACGGCCGGGTCACCTGGCGCCCGGCGATCGACCTGACGCGAGTCCTGATCACCGCCCTGGCCTTGGCGATCACAGTGGCCCGCGCGCGCAGCCGCCGCTGATCGGGCGCTCAGCCGGGCGTCCCGAGGACCAGTTGCACCTCCCCCGCGCCGAGGGAAAGGCGCTGGCCGCCTGCGACCGCCACCACCAGGTTGCCGTCCTCGTCGATCCCCTCGGCACGTCCCGCTCCCGAGGAGTCGTCGCCGCCGGCTCTCTCCCAGCGAACCTCCTGATCCCGAAGGGCATCCCGGGCGGCGAAGGCCGCCAGGACCGACGCCTGATCGGCATCTGCCCAGTTCGACAGGCTGTCGTTCACCGCTGCCAGTGCAGCGGTGCTCGTAGCCCCATGGCCCACGGAGGTGGCCGGCCAGCGCAGCTCGCGCGGGAACTCCCGCGGCTCGACCGCGAGGTTGACCCCGATCCCGATCACCGCCCACTCAGGTGGACGCGCCTCGAGCAGAACTCCCGCAACCTTGCGCCCCCACGGGCCGGCCTTCTCGCCCTCGGCGGCGTCGCTTCCCCCCTTCGCCCCTCCCGGACGCGAGACCCCCGGCTCGCACACCCAAACGTCGTTCGGCCACTTCACCCGGCACTCGAGCGGCACCAACGACTCGACCGCCTCGCAGACCGCGAGCGGCACCGCCAGCGGAAGCAATTTGTGCTCACGGCCCAGTGGACGCAGGATCCCCGAGTAGAGCAGCGCCTTGCCCGGTGGCGCGGCCCACCGTCGTCCCCGGCGGCCCCGACCGGCGGTCTGCTCGTCCGCGGTGACCACCGTTCCGCTCGGGGCGCCCGCCATGGCCAGGTCCCGGGCGGTGTCGTTCGTCGAGGCGGCACGACGAAGATGATGGCGGGGCAGGCCGAACTGGGTCATCGCTCGATTGGGCGCAGCACCACACGGTCGCCCGGACCAAGGCCCAGCCTCTCCGCGGCGCTCCCGCGGTTGACCGCCAGCGCGAGGCTTCCGTTGGAGTCCACGTAGACGATCAGCTCGCCCTCGCCGCCATCCGCAAAGGTCAGCACGAACGCCGCTTGCTCGTCTCGGTCACCGGCCACCACCGTGACCGAGCCCCCTCTCCGCAGGCCTGTGTCCGGCAGGCGCCGGTCGGCGAGGTCCAGCGCGACGTTCCCGAACCGGTCCACCGAGACCACGTGGCATTCGACCTGGTCCGTCGTGATCTCGGGCTCGGACTGCTTCACGCTCGCCAGCGAGTCCACGGGGATCTCCTCGCCGGCCTCGGAAAGCGGAGTGCCAACCGCCAGGTGGGCGGCGACCGGGGCGAAGACGTCCCTGCCGTGGAAGGTGGCCGAGACCGGCTCCAAACGCAACGGCGACGACGACACGTCCACGGCCTCCGTCGCGCCGCCGAGGCGCTGGAGGGCCGGCCACAGCAGTCCGTTGTCGGGCCCGACCAGGACCCTGTCATCGAACGCCGCCCGAACGGCCAGCGCGCGCCGCGGCGAGCCGACTCCGGGGTCCACGATGGCCAGGTGTACCCCGGGCGGCGCGTAGGGGAGCGAGTTGGCAAGGATCGTCGCGCCCTCACCCACCGCGTGCGCCCTGACTCCGTGGCTGAGGTCGATCACGGCGACCCCGGGCGCGATCCGGGCAATCACCGCCCGGCAGACACCCGCGAACTCGTCGTCGCTGCCGTAATCCGAGAGGAAGGTGATCGGCCGCGATGACACGGCGGTCAATCTACGTCCGGCCCCCGGAGGAGTCCGAGAGCAGCGCCTCGACCACGCCGTCGGGGTCGTGGCGATCGGCCTCGACGGAGACCCTGAGCCCGGCTTCGCGGACGGCCTCGCTGGTCACCGGTCCGATCGAGACGACGCGCGCCCGCTCCGGAAAGCGCCCGTCGAGCGCCCTGACGAAGTTCCTCACGGTGGACGACGAGGTGAACGTGACGTAGTCGGCGTCCCGCGCCGCCTCGACCGCGGCTGGATCCGGCTCCTCCGACACGGTGTCGTACAGCGCCACCACGTCCACTTCGGCGCCTCGGTCCCGCAACGCATCCGGCAACAGGTCCCGAGCCTCGGCGGCGCGGGCGATCAGCACGGGGCGCCCTGCAACGGGGAAGTCACTGAGCGCCGAGACGAGCTCCTCGGCGATCGAGCGCTCGGGGACGACGTCGGCGACGATTCCATGCTCGGCGAGCGTGGCGGCCGTGCCGGGGCCGATGGCCGCCACGGTTGCTCCGGCCAGGGCCCGCGCGTCGCGGCCCGCGGCGCGCAGCGCCTCGAACAGCAGCCGCACGCCGTTGGGGCTGGTCAGACACACCAGCGCGTAGGCGTGAATGGCCTGTACGGCATCCCGCACCTCCGCGGAGTCCAGGCGCGGCACGATCTTGATCGCCGGCAGCTCGACCACGTCTGCGCCGAGCGCGACGAGGGCCGCTGACAACCCGCTCGACTGCGCGCGCGCCCGCGTGACGACGACCCGCAGGCCGTGCAGCGGACGGCGCTCCAGCCAGGCGATCGTCTCACGCCGCGCGGCCACCGGCCCCGTCAGCACGATCGCCGGCGGACGGATCCCAGCCGTCGCGACCGCCTCCGGCAGCTCGGCCAGCTTCGCGCTCGCCGTCCGCTGGCCGGGGAGCGTCGCCCGCTCCACAGCGGCGGCGGGCTCGCCGCCGTCGCGTCCGGCGGCGACTAGCCGTTCCACCAATGCCGGTAGCTGCTTGACCCCCATGTAGAGAACGAGCGTTCCCGGGAATCGGGCCAGCGCGTCCCAGTCGAGTGCCGACTCCCCCTTCAGGGGGTCCTCGTGCCCGGTGACGAACGCGACCGCGGAGGCGTCGTCTCGATGGGTGAGCGGGATGCCGGCGTACGCAGCCGCGGCGACCCCGGCCGTGACCCCCGGGACGACCTCGAATGGGATCGCCGCCTCCGCCAGGGCCTCGGCCTCCTCGCCGCCGCGCCCGAACAGGAACGGATCGCCGCCCTTGAGCCGCACCACGCTGTGGCCCGCCCGAGCCCGATCCAGGAGCACCTCCTCGATCTTCCGCTGGGAGGTCTCGGCCGCTCCCGGTCGCTTGCCGACGTCGATCAACTCGGCGTCCGGGCGGGCCGCCTCCAGCGCCCGCGGCGGGATCAGGCGGTCGTGGACGATCACGTCCGCGTCCTTCAGCAGGGCGACCGCGCGCACGGTCATCAGTCCCGGATCGCCCGGCCCAGCGCCGACCAAGTAGACAACCCCCCGCCTGATCGCCATCAGCCGAGTGCCCCGGCACGTTCCAGGAGCTGGCGAGCGCCGCACGCGAGCATCCGCTCCGCCAGCGCCTGCCCGAGCGCCGCCGGCTGGTCGTCGTCGCCAACCACCCTGTCGCGCACCCACTCGGAGCCGTCCGGCAGCCCCGCGAATCCGTGTACGGAAAGCTCTCCCTCCTCGAGCCGGGCGCAGATCCCGACCGGCGTGTAGCAGGTGGCTCCCAGCGCTCCGACTGCCGTCCGCTCCGCGGTCAGCTCGACCAGAGCGTCGTGATCGGAGATCCTGGCCGCCTCGGCCGCCGCCCCCTCGTCCGCGCGGCGCGCCTCGAGCGCCAGCGAGCCCTGGCCGGCGGCGGGAGTCATCTCCTCGAGCCCGAAGAGGAAGGCGATCTCCTCCTCGCGTCCCAGACGCCGCAGGCCCGCCGCGGCGAGAACGATCCCCTCGCATTCGCCCTCGGAGAGCTTGCGCAGCCGGGTGTCCACGTTGCCGTGCAGCTCCACCAGCTCGAGGTCCGGGCGCAGCGCCAAGAGCTGCGATTGCCGGCGAAGGCTGGCCGTGCCGATCCGAGCGCCCTCCGGGAGCTCGGCGAGGGACGACGCGTCGCCCACGTACGCGTCCGCCGGCTCTTCTCGTGACGGCACACCCACCAGTCTCAGCTCGTCGGGACGCTGGCCCGGGAGGTCCTTGGCCGAGTGGACGCCGAGGTCGGCCTCGCCCACCAGGAGCGCTCGATCGACTCCGCGCACGAACCGCTCCTTGTCCCCGGGCTTGCCATCGCCCGACTCGACCGCCACGGTCTCGGCTCCGCCCAGAGCCTTCGCGACCAGCTCCGCCTGCGCGAGCGCCAGCCGGCTGCCGCGAGATGCCAGCTTCAGCGGGTCGCTCAACTGGCCGGGCGCTTGCGGCGAGCCGCCCGCAGCGGCCGCACCTCGGCGTCTTCGCCTTCCGACGGCGCGGTTGGCGCATCGAGCCCGAACAGCTCGCGCAGCACGCTGGCGTAGACGTAGGCCTCCTCCTCGCCGGAGGAGCGCTTCAGCCGCAGCGTGGGTTCGTGCAGCAGTCGGCTGGCGATCGCCCGGGCCATCGCCTGGACGCGCTGGCGGTCCGCGGGCGTGAGCGACTCCCACCGCGACTCGTTCTCGTCGAGCACGCGCTGGACGATCTCGCCGGCTCGCTCGCGCAGCGACGCGACCGTGGGGACGACGTCCTGTGAGCCGAGCCAGCGCTCGAAGCGCGCGATCTCGGCGCGCAGCACGCTTTCGGCCTGGCGCGCCTCGGCCTCGCGGCCTGAGGCGTTTCGCTCGACGAGCGTCTGCAGGTCGTCCATGTCGTGAACTGTCACCCCCTCGAGCCGGCGGCACTCCGGGTGGATGTCGCGCGGCACCGCGAGGTCGATCAGCAAAAGCGGCCGGCCGCTTCGAACCGACATCACCTCGGCGAGCTCCTCGCATTCGATCACGTGGTGGGGTGAGCCGGTCGAGGAGACCACGATGTCGGCATGCTCCATCTGGGCGGGCAGCTCCTCGAAGCGAACCGCTTGGCCGCCGAACCGCTGCGCAAGGCCGATCGCCCGGTCGTAGCGCCGGTTGGCGATCAGGGCGGGCTTCACTCCCCGCGCGGCAAGCGAGCGGGCGGTCAACTCCGCCGTCTCGCCGGCGCCGACGACGACCACCAGCCGGCTGGAGAGGTCGCCGAGCACTCGCTGCGCCAGCTCCACCGCCACCGACGGCACCGAAACGCCCTTCTGGGAGATGCCGGTCTCCGTGCGGGCCCGCTTGCCGGCCGCCAGCGCCCCCCGGAAGAGGCGGTTGAGGATCGGGCCCGTGACGCCCTCCACCAGGGCCAGCTCGTATGCCCGCTTCACCTGGCCCTGGACCTCGGCCTCCCCGAGGATCATCGAGTCGAGACCCGCGGTCACCCTGAACAGGTGGGCAGCGGCGTCGGCGCCCCGCCGCGAGTACAGGTGGCCGACCAGCTCGGTGGGGCGGATCTCCGCCTCGCGCGCCAGCGCTCCGAGCGCCAGCGACTCCGCGGCGACGCCGTCAGAGGCCACCAGATACAGCTCGGTGCGGTTGCAGGTCGAGATCGCGACCGCCTCGTACACCTCGGGCGACTCGACCAGCTCCCTGAGCACACCCGCCGCGCGGCCCTCGGTGAGCGCCACCCGCTCGCGTAGCTCGAGAGGCGCGGTCTTGTGGGAGATCCCCAGCGCCAGCAGCTCGCTCAGCTCAGGCACGTCGGACCGCCCCTGGGCTCGGGATCGAGGGATCGCAGTGCCGTCCGCACGGTCTCAAGGCGTCCCCTTGCGGTCGTCGTCGACGGCCTGGCGCTCGGCGAGCTCGGCCAAGGCGCCCAGCTCGCGCTCGATCCGCTGCAGCTTGGCGGCCATGATCGCCACGTAGACGCCGATCAGGGCGACGAAGACGACGTACGCCGCGGCCACGTACTTCCCCGCCTCGTCGAGCGGCAGCGCGGGCATCAGAGCGACCGGTCCCCGTCGCCGGTCCAGGTTGCCGACAGCGCGCGGGATGGGACGCCGGACCCGATGCCCGAGCCGGCGCTCGCCGGAGCGTAGGCCTCCCCCTCGAGCGCGCGCCGCAGGCGCGACAGCCTCGCCGAGGCCGACTTCGCGGTCAGCTCGAAGCGCACCAGCGAGAGCCACAGCAGCGCCATCCCGGCCAGGCAGACGAGGAAGGTGAGCAGCATCGAGCCGGGCAGGCCCCCCGCGGAGGAGAAGGTTCGCGGATGGATCAGCGGCTCCGCCATGCGAACGGCGAGGAAGTTGAGCGGCACGAACGCTCCCGCCGTGATCGCGAACACGGACGCGTAGCGGGCTTGACGCTCGCGGTCCTCGACCGCGTACCGCAGCGGATAGTAGGTCGCGTACAGCAGGAAGACGATCAGGAAGCTGACCAGCGTCGGCTCGTCCCAGACCCACCATTTGCCCCACATCGCCTTGGCCCAGATCGCGCCGGTGAGCAGCACGCCGACGCCAAAGATGACCGAGAGGTGGATGGATACGTACGACCGCGCGTCGTGGACCGGATCGCCGCTGCGCAGATGCCGGATCGCGTGGACAGCGGCGACCATGAAGCCGACCAACGCGCAGATCGCGAGCGGCACGTGCAGGTAGAAGATCTTCTGGACGAAGCCCTCGCGGTCGAGGGGCGCGTAGAAGAAGACCAGGGCAAAGCCGGCCGCGAGGACCGCAACCGTGGCAACTATCTGAGCTCGCAGGCTCGGGACCCTCATGCGTCTTTTCGGACCCGGCGCGCTCGGCGCCGGATCAGTCCTCCAACAGGAAGTCGTACACGGCGTACCCCACCAAGAGGAACGTCACATCGTAGAGGGAGAGCACCGCCAGCCATTTGGCGATCCCGTCGTATGACGGGCCGCCTGCGGCGAGCAGGGGCTCGGCTGCCCCGGCGGCGGCGATCATCACCGGCACCAGCAGCGGGAGGAGGACCAGCGGCGCCAAGAGGTCCCGGGCGCGCGAGTTCGCGGCGATGGACGACACCACGACCCCGGTCGCGGCAAGGCCCAGGTCGGCCAGCACGAGGACGCCGGCCAGCGGCGCCAGGGCGGTCCACGAGTCGAGGAAGAAGAGGGCGAAGACAGGGAGCGCGATGGCCTCGAGCACGAGCAGATAGACGACCAGCGCCGCCGCCTTCGCCGCCCCCAAGGCGGTGACGTCCGCCGGCGAGAGGCGGATCGCGTCGAATCCACCCTCCTGCACCTCGGCGACGAACAGGCGGTTGACCGCGAGCAGCGCGGCGAACAGGACCGTCGCCAGAAGCACCCCGGCGGCGAGGCTCCCGCCGAGCGTGCCGCGGTCAAGCCCGAAGCGAAACAGGACGAAGGTGGTGACCGCGAAGAGGGCCATCGCGGGCACCGACTGCAGCGTGCGCAGCTCGACCCGCAGGTCCTTGGCGAGAATCGCGCGAAACGCCTCGAACGAGGCCGGCGGCGCTCGAGTCGCCGCGTCCGCCGTCCGCGTCCCGCCCACCAGGGGCCCTTTCACTCGAGCCTCGCCATCACGGCGCCCCCCGGTAGATGGCACGGGCGTCGCCGGCCGACAGGCCGCTCGCCGGCCCCTGGTAGGCGACCCCACCTCCAGCCCGCAGAGCCAGGACACGATCCCCCTCGGCGAGGGCCGTCTCGACGTCGTGGGTGACGATCACGCGAGACCTGCCGGACTGGCGGCCGACCAGCGGCTCGACCAGTGCGGCGGCCTCCGGATCCAGGTGCGAGCCCGGCTCGTCCAGCAACAAGAGCTTGGGCCGGTGCAGGACGGTGCGACAGACCTCGACCCGCTGGACCATGCCCGCCGACAGGCTCCGGACCACGTGGTCGGCCCACCGCGACATCCGCACGGCGTCCAGCAGCTCCGCGATCCGGCTTGCGGCGTCGCCGGCGAGCCCGTGCAGGCGCGCGTGAAAGCGCAGGTTCTCGGCGCATGTGAGGTCGCGGTAGAGCAGCGGCCGGTGGCCCAGGTACCCGATTCGTCCCCGCGCCTTCCATGCCTCGCCCGGAAGCGCGCAGCCCAGGACCGAAACCTGGCCAGCATTGGGGCGCAGCAGGGTGGCCAGGACCCGCAGCAAGGTGGTCTTTCCGGCGCCGTTCGGGCCCAGCACCGTGAGCGTCCCTCCGGCACCCAGCTCGACGCTCACGTCGCGCAGCACTGCCCGGTCTCCGAACTCCCGCCACAGGCCGCGAACGGCCACCACCGGCGCGGTGACGTCCATAGCGGGAGAGCCGCGGCGCTGGGCGGTGGCGGTGCGGGCCACGTGGGCGATTCTCCCAGTTTGAACCTGCAGGGCAGCGGGGCAGTAACTCGGAGGCTAGGATCGCCCCAGGCGTGGGGCGACTCGACGGCGAGGAGGAAATGGCATGCGAAGGTTCCTGATCGGCTCGGCAGCCGCCGCCCTGCTCGCCCTGCCCGCCGCGGCGGGTGCGGCGCCGCGGCAGATCGCCGTCGGCGACGACTTCTTCTCACCGAAGCGGCCTCCGGCACGCGCGCTTCAGCCGGGTTCGAGCTTCAACTGGTCGAGCGGGGGTGGGACCTTCAGTCGCCACAACGTGCGCCAGGACGACAATCTCTTCTTCTCGGGGAATGCCACCCGAAGCCTCCATTTCTCGATCAGGGCCTCGGCGGGCTCCTTCCACTATTACTGCGACCTCCACGGCTCACGGGCCGGCGGCATGAGCGGCGTGGTCAAGGTCCGCCCGATCACGGTGGATTCCTCGCCCGGCGAGGTCCTCGTCCGGTGGGCCGCGGCCGACACCAACACAGGCTCACGCTTCGACGTTCGCTACCGGGTGGACAACCGGAGGTGGAAGGCCTGGAAGAACGACACCGCGAAGACGCAGGGCCGATTTGGGCATGGAAACGGCCCGGTCGATTTTCGGCCGAGGCGCCATACGTACAAGGTGAAGGTCCGCTCCGAGCGCCGGAACGTGGCCAAGCGCAGCGGCTTCTCGCCGGCGATCAGGCTCAACCCCTGAAGAAGAACGCCGCGCGCGTTAGCGATCCTTGCGAAGGGTGCGGGCGCCGACCCGCAGCAGGGGAAGGCCGCCCTCGCGAAGAGCCTTGAGCCGCTGCCCGTCGCGGCCGTACAGCAGGCGCGCGGAGGCGCGCACCGCCTCTCCCAGTGTCCGGTCGTATGGCTGCCACCAGAAGTCGCGGGTGAGCCCCGGCTCCCATGAGACCAGCTTGATGTCGACGCATTCGTAGAAGCCGAACTTCGAGTGGGAGCGGCCTAGGCCCGAGTCCTTGACGCCCCCCCAAGAGCACTGGCAGGCGCCATGGGTGTAGGAGTGGTCGTTGATCCACACCATCCCCGATTCGATCTGCCGCGCCATTCGCTCGCCCTTCGCGCGGTCCTTGGTCCACACCGACGCACCCAGCCCGAAGTTCGAGTCGTTCGCCCGGCGAAGCGCCTCCTCCTCGGAGTCCACGACCACGATCGGCACCACGGGGCCGAAGATCTCCTCGCTCATGATCCGCATCTCGTCTTCTACCCCCGCGAGCACCGTCGGGGCGATGAACTTGCCGCTGAACCCGGCCACCTCGCGGGGGCCGCCGGTCCTTCGCTCGGCCCCGGCGGCGAGTGCGTCGTCCACCAGCTCCGACACGGTCCCGAACTGCTCCTCGGAGACCATCGGGCCGATCTCGGTCTCCCACTCCAGCGGGTCGCCGACCGTCAGCTCGCCGGCGCTTCTCACCACTCCCTCGATGAAGCGGTCCGCAACCTCCTTGACCACATAGGTGCGCTCGATCCCCGAGCAGGTCTGCCCGGCGTTCGCGAAGCCGCCCCAAACGCAGCCCGAGATCGCGTTGCCGAGGTCGGTGTCGGCGCAAACGATCTGCGGGTCCTTGCCGCCCAGCTCCAGCACCGACCCCTTGAGCTGTCTGGCGCAGACCTCGCCGACCTTGCGACCGACCTCCACCGATCCGGTGAAGAAGATCTTTCGCGCCGAGGACTCGCACAGCGCCCCGCCGACGGCGCCGCCGCCGTGAACCACACGGACAAGACCCTCCGGGAGCCCCGCCTTCTCGAACGTCTCGCGAATCCGCTCTCCGAGAAGGGGTGTCAGGCTCGCCGGCTTGAGGACGACGCCGTTGCCGGCCATCAGGGCCATCGCCACCTCGTCGAAGGGGATCGACCAAGGGTAGTTCCACGGCGCGATCACTCCGACGACGCCCATCGGCTCGTAGCTGAACTTCGCCCGCTTCGACATGAACACCGCCTGGCTCATGCCAATCGGCTCGTCCGAGAGGATCTTGGGGCCGGCCCCGGCGCACCAACGGAGGACGTCTATGGAGGGCACGACCTCCATCGTGTAGCTCTCGAGGATCGGCTTGCCCTGTTCGCGGGTGAGGAGCTGGGCGACCTCGTCGATCTCCTCCACCAGGACGTCGGCGGCCTTGCGGAGGTAGCGCGCCCTGTCGGCAAGGCTGAGCTGGGCCCAGAACGGCTGCACCTCGGCCACATCGTCGACGACGGCCTGCACCTCGCCGGGCTTCAGCGTCTCGACCGAGCCCACCAGCTCGCCGGTGGCCGGGTTGAACGAGTCGAGCTGCCCCATCCGGCGACGATTCTATGGGCTGGGGACGGAGCGACCGACCTGGTTCTCCCCCAACCGGGCCGAGCGCGGCGGCCCCGCGGGCGTGTTTCGCGGGGCCGCCACCGCGCCGCACGCGGGTGGCGCTGCGGCGCGGGCTCGGTGTTGTTCCCGGGCGGTACCACCTCCCTGCCGGGGCAGTACCAACCTCCCTGCGGATGGTGTACCTGTGCGAACACGCCCTCGAGGCCGGAGTTGCGCCGGGCCGGATCCTGCGAGTTGGCGTTCAGTCCTCCCCGGAGCGCGACAGCGCGCGCCGGATCCGCTCGAGCCGGCGGCGGAGCTCGGCCTCGAAGCCCCGGTCCGTGGGCTCGTAGAAACGCTCGGCCTCCAGGCTCTCCGGCGTCAGCGGCTGCTGGGCGACGCCACCGGGCTCGTCGTGCGGGTAGACGTAACCCACTCCGCGCCCCAGCTTGCGGGCGCCCGGGTAGTGCGCGTCCTGCAGATAGGAGGGCGGCGGCTTCGCGCCGTGCTCACGAACGTGGGCGGTGGCCCGCTGGATGGCGCGACACGACGCGTTGGACTTCGGGGCCAGCGCGAGGTAGACCGCGGCCTGCGCGAGGTTCAGCTGGCACTCGGGCAACCCCACCCGGTCCACGGCCGCGGCGGCCGCGTTCGCGACCACGAGCGCCTGCGGGTCGGCGTTACCGACGTCCTCGGAGGCCAGGATCACCATGCGGCGGGCGATGAAGCGGGGGTCCTCGCCGCCCTCGAGCATCACCGCCAGGTAGTACAGGGAGGCGTCGGGGTCGGAGCCCCGCGTGGCCTTGATCCAGGCGGAGATGTAGTCGTAGTGGCGATCCCCCTCGCGGTCGTACGTCAGCGCCTTGCGCTGAAGCGCGTCCTCGGCGGTCGCTACGTCCACCGGATGCCCGCCCGCCTGGGCGGTGTCCACGGCCCGCTCGAGAGCGGTCAGGGCGATCCGCGCATCTCCGCCCGAACGCGTCGCGACGAGCTCCAAAGCCTCGTCCTCGACCGGGGGCGGGTCGGCGATCCCCCGCTCGGGGTCGGCGAGCGCACGGCCGAGGAGCTGTTTCAGGTGCCGCGGCTCCAGCGGGCGCAGCTCGTAGAGCTGGCAGCGAGACAGCAGCGCGGAGATGACCTCGAAGTAGGGGTTCTCCGTGGTCGCCCCGATCAGGGTCACGAGCCCCTCCTCGACGGCCGGCAGCAGGGCGTCCTGCTGTGCCTTGTTGAACCGGTGGATCTCGTCGAGGAAGAAGATCGTCGGCTCGTCGGCGCTCCTGCGGCGCTCCTCGGCACGCTGAATCACGGCGCGTACCTCGGCTCGTCCGGCGTTCACGGCCGAGACCTCATCGAAGGCGCCGCGGCAGGCAGTGGCGATGATCCGGGCCAGCGTCGTCTTCCCGGAGCCGGGCGGCCCGTAGAAGACGGCCGAGTGCGGCTCGCCGCTTTCGATCGCCGAGCGCAGCGTCGAGCCTTCCGCGAGCAGATGCTCCTGGCCCGCCAGCTCGTCGAGTGACCGCGGCCGCATGCGCACCGCCAGCGGCGCCTCCGACGGCGGCACGCCGGTGCGTTTGGGGGATGGCTGCCCGGTGTCGAAGAGCCGGTCCACGCCTGGAGTATCCACCGCCAGTAACCTGGGCTCATGGGCGAGGAGAGCGCTGCCCCAGCCGCGACCCGAGCCGAGGCCGATGCGGTCAGCCCAGCGGTGGGCCTCCTTCAGGCGCTGCTCCGAATCGACACCTCCAACCCGCCCGGGAACGAGGAGCCGGCTCAGGAGCTCCTCGCCCAAACGCTGTCCGAGGCGGGCTTCGCCTGCGAGCTCCTCGCGGCCGAGGCCGGCCGGCCCAACCTGATCGCACGGCTGCCAGGCGAGGGCCCGGGGCCGACCCTGTGCCTGCTCGGTCATGTCGACACGGTCCCCGCCGATCCCTCCGAATGGAGCTTCGATCCGTGGGCCGGGGACATCGTGAACTCCGAGGTTCGCGGCCGCGGGGCGCAGGACATGAAGGACCAGGTTGCGGCGGAGGTCGCAGCCGCCGCGGCCCTGGCGCGTGACGGCTGGCGGCCGGCGCGAGGGGACCTGATCCTCGTCGCCACGGCCGACGAGGAGACGGGCGCCGCCCTGGGCGCCCGCTGGCTCTGCCGCGAGCATCCCGAGAAGGTGCGCTGCGACTACGTCCTGAACGAGGGCGGGGGCGTGTCGTTCGAGTTCGAAGAGCGCCGGGTGTACACGCTGTGCGTCGGCGAGAAGGGCCCATGCCGCTTCTCCATCCGCGCCCACGGGGTCGCCGGGCACGCCTCGCTGCCCGGGCTGGGGGACAACGCACTGTTGAAGCTGGCGCCGGCGCTGGAGCGGCTGCGCCGCCAGCCGCCGCTCGAGCCGACGCCCGAGGGCGTGGCCTTCTTGTCGGCCCTCACGGGAGAGCAGATCGACCCGAGCAACCACGACGGCCTGGCGGACGCGGTCGAGCGCCTGCGCGACGCGGACCCCGAGATCACCGCCTATCTGGCGGACCCGATGCTCAGGGTGACCCTGGTTCCGACCCGGGCAAGCGCTTCGCCGAAGGAGAACGTGATCCCGTCCCGCGCCGAGGTGCTGGTGGACTGCCGCGTGCCGCCTGGAATGGGCCACGCGGAAGCGCTTCGGCATGCGCGCGCCGTCCTCGGCGAGGCCGGCGAAGGGCTGGACCTCGAGTTCACGGACCCGGTGGTCGGCAACCGCTCGCCCTTCGACTCCGCGCTCGCCGACGCGATCGCGGAGTGGCTCGCCCAGGCGGACCCCGGCGCGATCCTGGTCCCGATCGTCATGGCCGGATTCAGCGACAGCCACTGGTTCCGCGAGGCCTTCGACTCGGCCGTCGTCTACGGCTTCTGCCCCCAGCGCGAGATCGCGCTGACCGACGCGGTGCCCCTGGTCCACGGCGCCGACGAGCGGGCGGCGGTGGCCGACGTCGAGCTCGCCGAGCGCTTTTACCGCGACATCGTCCAGGAGGTGCTGGGATGAGCGAGTCGAGTCCGGCCTTCGAGGCGTCCGGGAACGGCAGGCCGCAGGAGGAGCCGCTCCGCTTGGGCGGGATGGCGCTTCGCAATGGGCTCTTGGTCCACGGACCACGGGCCTGGGCGGCGGCTGCCCGCACCCCTGATGGGAGGATCGAGGTGGCGTCGGGCCCAAAGCCCGCGTTTTCGCAGGGAAAGCTCGGCTCGACGCCCCTGCTCCGCGGGCCCGTGCGCCTGGCTGAGGCCTTCGCGGTCGTCCCGATTGCCCGCCGCCGCCTGCCCGCGGCGCGACTGCCGGTCGAGGATCCCCGCGTGCTGGTGGTGGGACTTGCCACCGCCGGCCTGACGGGGGCGATCCGCCGCGCGGGACGGGGTCGTGACGGCTCCCGCGACTCCGGCCCTATGCGCGAGACCCTGATCGCCCTGCTCGGCCTGCTGCCGGCCCTGATGGCGCTTCGCGACCGGGATCTCGCCGCTTACCACGGGGTCGAGCACAAGGCGATCGGCGCGTACGAGCGCCGCAGCATGGACCCGGCCGACGCGCCGAAGGAGCACGAGCGTTGCGGCTCCAACCTGATCGCTCCCCTGCTGCTGCTCTCGGTCGCCGGCCAGCTGTTGACCGAGCGGCTGTTTTCCCGCCCGGGCCCATTGCCGCGCGCGATCGCCGCGACCGCGAGCGTCTCGGGCGCCGTTGAGCTGTTCGCCTATGCGGAGCGCCAGCCGGAATCGCGGCTCGGGCGCGCGATCCACGGGGTCGGGCACGAGATCCAGCGCCTGCTCTCGACTCGCGAGCCCACGCCCGAGCAGCTCGAGGTGGGCGCCGTGGCGCTCCACGAGATCCTGCGAGCCGAGGCGGGGCTGGCAGGAAGCGTTCAGTCGCCCACGGGCGCTGCCGATACCTTGTAGGAGCGAGTCCCCGGGGGAGGACGCAAGGAGATGAGCACCCCAGCGATCCTGGGCATCGACTGGTATCAGTTCGAGAACTTCGCGCAGCTATGGCTGCCGATCATCTTCATGGGGCTGCTCGTGTTCCTCGTGTGGCGCACGCTGCGGCTGATGCCGCGCACCAAGCCGCAGCAGATCACGCCGCGCTCAGCCAGCTCGGTCACCTGGAACGACATCGCTGGAGTCGACGAGACCAAGGACGAGCTGCGGGAGGTGGTCGAGTTCCTGCGGCGGCCCGAGCAGTTCAAGCGCCTTGGGGCGACGGTGCCCAAGGGGATCCTGCTGCACGGCCCGCCCGGCACCGGCAAGACCCTTCTGGCCAAGGCGGTTGCTCACGAGTCCGGCGCCAACTTCTTCGGCCAGTCCGCCTCCTCGTTCGTGGAGATGTTCGCCGGCTTGGGCGCGGCCCGGATCCGCCGCCTGTTCAAGCAGGCTCGAGAGCACGCGCCGGCGATCGTGTTCATCGACGAGCTCGACGCGGTCGGGGCGCAGCGGGGATCCGATATCTCCGGCGAGCGGGACCAGACGCTGAACCAGCTTCTCGTCGAGATGGACGGCTTCGACGCGCGCGACAACGTGATCGTGATGGCGGCCTCGAACATGCTCGAGAAGCTCGATCGCGCGCTGCTGCGGCCGGGACGGTTCGACCGCCAGGTGTTCGTGCCGCCCCCCGACATGCGCGGTCGCCACCGGATCCTCGGGGTCCACACGCGGGACAAGCCGTTGGCCCAGGACGTGGACATGGACCGCGTGGCTCGTCACACCGCGGGGCTCACTGGCGCGGACCTGGCCAACCTCTGCAACGAGGCGGCGATCCTCGCCGGCCGCAACGGCCGCGACTTCGTCACCCACGCCGATTTCGAGAACGCCTTCGAGCGCGTGGTGGCGGGCCTGCAGTCCCGGAAGGTGATCACGGCCCACGAGAAGCGTGTGGTCGCCTGGCACGAGGCCGGACATGCCCTGGTCTCCGAGCTCCTGCCCACCGTGGACAAGGTGCAGAAGGTGTCCATCATCCCGCGCGGCAAGGCGCTCGGGTACACGCTCAACCTCCCGCAGGAGGACCGCTACCTGAAGTCGCGCGAAGAGCTGATCGACTACATGAAGGTCCTGCTGGCGGGCAGGGTCTCGGAGCAGATCACCTTCGGGCACGTCACCACGGGTGCCGCTGACGACCTGAAGCGGGTCACGGACATCGCGCGCTCGATGGTCTACGAGTACGGGATGGGTACCTCGATTCGCTCGCATCAGGTCCCCGCGAACGACTACACCGTTTCCGAGGCGCTGCGGCGCACTCGCGACGAGGAGGTCCAGGCGATCTCCGAGGAGGCCTACCGGGGGGCCTACCACCTGCTGGCCGACCACCGCGACCTGCTCGACGAGATCGCCGAGCGCTTGATCGCCAACGAGCTGATCGAGCGCGACGCGATCCGCGAGATCATGGACCGCACCCGCTCCGGCGAGCGAGAGCCGCGGGAGATCCAGGAGCGACAGGAAGCCCCCCGGCGGTTGGCCGCCGACGCCGCCGAGGCACTGGCCTCCGAGCCTCCGGACGAGCCGCGTTAGGGGCGCAGGGCGGGCGACGGCGGTCTCGGGGGGCCCCGGTCCACCGTCAATAGACTGGCCCTCGATGTTCGGGCTGATCGACCACGTCGGGATCGCCGTTTCCGACCTGGACCGGGCGACGACCCTCTACCAGGGGACGTTCGGGATGCCGGTCGTTCACCGCGAGACGATCGCCTCGCAAGGGGTGGAAGCGGTCCTCTTGGACGTCGGGGACGGCCACGTCGAGCTTCTTCGGCCCCTGGGGCCCGAGACGGTGGTCGGCCGCTTCGTCGCCAAGCGAGGCGAGGGCCTTCACCACGTCGCCTACCGGGTCGAGGACATCGACGCGGCCCTGTCGCGGCTGAAGTCGGCCGGAATCGGGCTGATCGACTCGGAGGCGCGTGCGGGCATCCGCGGCAGCCGGGTCGCGTTCGTGCACCCCAAAGCCACCGGCGGCACGCTGACCGAGCTCGTCGAACCGGTGGGGGCGGCCGGCGGCACGCGGGAGGAGACCGATGGCTGAGGACATGAAGCGGGTGGAGATCGGGTTCGGAGGGGGCCAGGTGATGAGCGCCCGCCTCGAGGGGAGGCACCTGGAGGCGCTGCGCGGGTCCCTGGACTCCGCGACGGAGCCGGCCGGGAACACCCCACGTTGGTACGAGCTCGAATCGGAGGACGGCACGATCTCGCTCGACCTGCGCCAGGTGGTCTTCGTTCGCGTTGCGGGCGCCCCGCAGACGATCGGGTTCTCGGGAACGTGAGACGGGCGCTGGCGCTGGCGGCGGTCGCGTTGGCGGCTGCCGCCGTCTGGTGGCGCAGGAACCCCTCGGCCTGTCCTTACAGCCAGCGCTTCTGGGTGGAGGCGCCCCATCCGCTGATCACACGGGTCCGCCTGCGTGAGATCCTGGAGCCCCGGTCCGGGGAGCGGGTGCTCGAGATCGGCCCCGGGACCGGCTACTACACCCTCGATTTGGCCGAGTGGGTGGGAGCCGATGGCTCAATCGAGATCCTGGACGTCCAGCAAGAGATGCTCGACCACACGATCCGCCGGGCCCGCGAGCGCGGCCTTTGGAACGTGAACCCCACCCTCGGCGACGCCCAGGAGCTCGAGGCGCAGGACGAAAGCTTCGACGCGGCGATCCTGGTCACCGTGCTGGGCGAGATCCCGGACCAGGACGCCGCCCTGCGGGAGATCGCGCGGGTGCTGCGCCCGGGTGGGCGGCTCGTCATCGGCGAGCTGATTGGCGATCCCCATATGGTCACCCTCGGCTCGCTGCGGCGGCGTGCGCAGGCAGCCGGCCTGCGGTTCGAGCGCCGCGTGGGGCCAAAGATCGGCTACTTCGCGCGCTTCACGACCTGAGCGCCCAGCAGCCGGTCCACGGCTTCGCGTGCGCGGCCAAAGGCACCCCGATCGTCGAACAGCTGGTAGTTGGAGTTCGCCCCCTGGATCAATGCCTGGAGCTCGAACGCGAGCTGCGCGGGGTCCCGCGCGCCGGCGATCGTCGCCTGGCGCTCGAGCTCGGCAAGCCAGGCGCCGAACGCGTCCTGTAGCCGGTCCCTGATCGGCCCGGGCCGGCCGTCGAAGTCGATCGTCGCCGCTGCCCAAAAACAGCCCCCCGAGTAGACGGCTCCCTCCAGGTGGGCCAGATAGCGCTCGCACAGCGCTCCCAGCCGGGGAATCCCCTCGTCGGTGCCCAGCGTGGGCTCCACCACGTCCTGCACGAAGCGCCGCGCGGCCTCCTCGATCGTGGCCAGCTGGAGCTCCTCCTTGGAGCCGAAGTGCCCGAACAGGCCGCTCTTGCTCATCCCAAGCTCGCTCGCAAGACGCCCGATCGTCAGTCCCTCGAGTCCCTCGGCCGACGCAAGGTCCACGGCCAGGGCGAGGATCCGCTCGCGCGAGCCGCCGGTCCCGGCCGGAGCTCGCTTCCTCGGTAACGCCGGAGCGGGGGCCGCCCGGGTCAACCGGGACCGTCCTGCATCGACCCCGGATACCGACGGCTAGCTAGGACAGTCCCGGCTTGTTTCCTGGCCGTAGCCACGGCTGTATGATACCTGGCGTCCAGCACGAACGTTCGTGCTCCATCGACCCGGAGGGATGAGAAATGGCCGACTACGCAGTGAGGAAGATCGACGAGATGGAGGCGGTGTACGCGGGGCACTTCAAGCGGGCGCGGGCGGAGCTCGGCGTCGAGTCGTTTGGCCTGCAGGTGATGGACATGCCGCCGAACGCCCACCAGCACCCGGAGCACGACCACGCCGGGGACGGACAGGAGGAGGTCTACGTGGCTCTGCGCGGATCGGGCGAAGTGGAGATCGAGGGACAGCGGCACCCGCTCGACCCGGAGACGATGGTCCGAGTCGCCGCGGGAACCAAGCGAAAGATCTGGCCGGGAGACGAGGGACTGCGAGTGCTGGCGATCGGAGGCTGTCCCGGCAAGGCCTACGACGCCCCCGAGATGTCAATGCTCGGCCAGCCCGACCCGCTGGTCCAAGCGCAGAGCCAGTCCAGCGCCTAGGCCGAGGGGCCCGAGGGCCCGAGGGCGCTCCAGAGCGTCTCCTCCGCCTCCAGCACGCCGGCGGCTTGGTCGCGTGCGCGCGACCAGAGCCCAGGCTCGGGGCGGTCGCGCTCGCTGGCGGCGAGCAACGTCTCGGCAAGCGAGGTCCAGCCGGCGGCGGCCCGCGCCGCCAGCGCCGCCTCCTCCCTATCGGCCTCGCCCAGGAACCGCGAGTACATGAGCCGGAAGTTGCCCCCGCCGGTCCCCCGCCGCTCGATCACCTGGTAACAGAAGCGCGCGCACCACTGCCAATCGGAGAGCTGGCCGGGCCACTCGCCCACCTCGGCCGCGAACCGGCGCAGCGCCGGCAGGCCCTCGTACTCGCCGAGCGGCGGCTCCAGCATCTGCCTGGCGTTGCGCTCGATCGCTCTCGATGCCGCCTCGCGCACGTCGGGCAACTCGGACCCTTCCGGGACCGTGAACATGTGGCCCTCGAGCGGAAACGCGGGGTGACTGCCGTGGCGCGCCCTTGCGAGATTCTCCAGGCGCGTTGTCTGGAGCTCCTCGAACGACGTGTCGGACAGGTAGGCCACCCCCGCGTCGTAGCCCGCCAGCACCACGGCGTGCCCGGGGAAGTGCGCCGAGGTCCCGTAGTGATCGAGGTAGTAGAGGTCGGTGATCAGGATCGCGGGGCGCTCGGCGTCCACGGCGGCCCGCGCCGCCTCCCAGGCCGCCTCCGGATCGGCGAACGTGTCGAGCCGCAGCGCTGCACCGGTCAACTCCACGAACTGCTCCTCGAGCCGCGCGACCCGACCATTGGTGAACCGCGACGGCGAGGAGCCGTCGAGCGGCACGTAGTAGAAGCTGACCCCGGCGCCCAGCCCGAGCGCCATCTCCTCGGAGATCTCGACGCCGTGGAAGGCGAGCAGGTTGCGCAGCGCGGTCGATCCGCAGTGATTCCCCGGCCGGTGGCAGTAGCCCGGGACCATGCGCGGGGTCGTCGTCGCTTCCATCGCGGGGATTCTGCCTGAGGCGGGGCGCCGGCGCCGGCGGCGAGCCGCGCGTCCCAAAGCCCGCACCGCCATGGGACGTATCCGCACTACCAGCCATATGCTGAGCCCGGTGCTCGAGCGGTTGGCGAAATTCGACGGGCGGCTGCTTCGCACGATGCGCATGCGCTTTCACCAGCCCCCCGTCGAGCGAACGGCCAAGGCCCTCGGCATAGCCGGCGAGTGGGGCGCGATCTGGGTGAGTCTCGGGCTGACGTGCGCGGCAGTCGATGCGCCGCGACGCGAACGCTGGATGCGCGCCGCCGCGGTCGCTCCGACGGCGATCGCCATGAACTACCTCGTCAAGCTCTCCGTGCGCCGCCGACGCCCCCGGCTGCGCGGTCTGCCGCCGCTGGCCGGCGCTCCCAGCGAGCTCTCGTTCCCCTCCGCCCACGCGACCTCCTCGCTGGCGGCCGCAACCGCGCTGGGCCGCGTGTCACCAGGGGCGCGAGCGCCTCTGTACGGGCTGGCCGGAGCAATCTGTCTCACCCGGCCCTATCTGGGAATGCACTTCCCGTCCGACGTGGCGGCCGGAGCCGCGATCGGCCTCCTGCTGGGTGCAATGTGGCCGGGGCTTGGCGGCGCGGGCACGGAGGACCGCCTGATCGACCTCGCAACGCACGCCGGCAGTCCGTGAAGATCGGCATCGTCGGCCTGCCGAACGCGGGCAAGACGACGCTCTTCAATGCCCTCACCCGAGCGGCGGCGCAGACAGCGACGTATCCCTTCACGACGGTCGAGCCCAACGTCGCCGTGGTCGAGGTCCCCGACGAGCGGCTGGCCGCGGTTGCCCAGGCGGCCGAGGCCAGCCCACAGGTGCCCGAGACGATCGAGTTCCACGACATCGCGGGACTCGTGCGGGGGGCGTCTTCGGGCGAGGGGCTCGGGAACCGGTTCCTGGCCGAGATTCGCGAGACTGACGCGATCTGCCACGTGGTCCGCACGCACCGCGACGAGCAGGTCCCTCACCCCGAGGGACACGTGAGCCCGCTCGCCGACGCCGAGGTCGTGGACGCGGAGCTGCTGCTTGCCGACCTGGAGCAGGCCGAACGCCGCCTCGAGCGGGTGCGAAAGGAGGCGGGTGCCGGGGGCAGGGACGCGATCGCGGAACGGGACTGGCTCCAGGGCGTGGCCGAAGGGCTCGCCGCCGGCCGCCCGGTTCGCGGCATGGCCGCCCCCGAGCTGGCACCGGCGGCGCTCGAGCACCTTCAGGCGCTGAGCTCGAAGCCGGTGCTCTACGTGGCCAACGTCGACGAGGACGACGCCGAGCCGCCCGCCGAGCTGGCGGCGTACGCGCAGCGCCAGGGGGCCGGGTTGGTGGCGGTCAGCGCGCGGATCGAGGCCGAGCTCGCTGAGCTGGCGCAGGACGAGGCCGCCGAGCTGCGCTCCGAGCTGGGGCGCTCGGAGCCGGGGCTGGAGCGGCTCGTGCAAGCCGCATACGACCTGCTCGACCTGGTGACGTTCTTCACCGCCCACCGCGGGACCGAGGCGCGGGCGCGGGCCCTGCGGCAGGGGCTGACCGCCTGGGATGCGGCCGGCAGGGTGCACACCGAGATCCAGGCGGGTTTCGTGCGAGCGGAGGTGATCGGGTGGCGCGAGCTGGTGGCCGCCGGTGGCTACGGGCCCGCCCGCGAGCGCGGCCTGATCCGAAGCGAAGGACGGGAGTACGTGGTTCGGGACGGCGACGTGGTCACAATTCGCCATTGACCCGTGGGAGATCCCGCCTCGCCAGGAAGACGGCCGGGGGGACGCTGCAGTTAGATTTCGCCGGTGCGAACCGAGGCCCGCTTTCCCAGTCGAAGCCGCGAGGACGGGCACTACGAGAGCTTCTACCTGAAGGCAACTAGGCCCGGCGGGGGACGGGGGGTGTGGATCCGGCATACCGTCCACAAGCGGCCCGGCGAGGACCCAACGGCGGCGCTTTGGCTGACCCTGTTCGACGCGGACGCACCCGGTCCGCGTGCGGTCAAGGCCACTTTCGGGCCCGACCGGCTTTCCGTCCCCGAAGGTGCCTACATCCGGGTCGGCGAAGCGGTCCTCGAACCGGGCCGCGCGAGCGGCCACATCGACGCTTCCGAGCTGCAGGCGAGCTGGACGCTCAGCTTCGACGATCCCGGGGAGGCGCTGCACCACCTCCCCTACCAGCGGCTCTACGACGCGCCCCTTCCCAGGACCAAGTTCCTGAGCCCATATCCCAGCGCGCGGTTCACCGGTGTGGTGTCGGTGGGCGGCGAGGAGATCGAGGTCGCCGACTGGCCGGGGATGATCGGCCACAACTGGGGCGCCGAGCACGCCGAGCGGTGGGTGTGGATCCAGGGTGCTGACCTGGGCGGGGAGCGCGGGAGCTACATCGACCTGGCCGCCGGTCGCATCAAGATCGGTCCGGTCACTACCCCGTGGGTGGCGAACGGAGTGCTGCGCATGGACGGTACCGAGCACCGGTTGGGGGGCTTCGACCGCATCCTGTCCACGAAGCTCGGCGAGCAGGCCACCTCATGCGAGTTCCGGCTGTCGGGGCGGGACGTGAAGCTTCGGGGCCGCGTGTCGTCGGAGCGCCGTAACTTCGTGGCCTGGGTCTATGCCGACCCGAAGGGGCCCGAGCACAACACCTTGAACTGCTCGATCGCCGACCTGGAGCTGGAGCTCGAGCGCAAGGGTGGCCAGCCCGAGCGCCTCGAGGTCAGCGGCGGAGCCGCGTACGAGATCGGCATGCGCGAGACGGACCACGGGGTCCCGGTCGAGCCGTATCCCGACGGCTAGAGGCCGGTCGTGGCCCCCGGCGGGAGGGACCGGGCTCGTCGGACCGGTCGAGCGCCGGCTAGCGCTTGTGAAAGCGCGCCCAGGTGCTGCGCAGGCCGAGCTCGAACTGGAGCGACGGCCCCGAGACCCTGGAGCTGCCGCGGGACCCGACCACGCGCGCTCGCACGATCCGCGGCGATCTGCCGCGCTTCAGGATCTTGATCCTCCGCAGCCTGCCTGAGAACAGCCCGGAGAGCCGCGACTCGATCTCGGACTGCGAGTAGCGAACCCTCCAGCGGTGGTAGGGCGAGGCCCCGTCGTAGGGGTCCTTGACCGCCTTCAGGTACGGGGCCGGCTCCGCTCCCGGGAACCCGAACTGGACGCTCTCGGTCTCGCCGCCCGAGGTCGAGAAGAAGTACGTCGTGGCGACCGTTCCGCCGTGGCGCACCACCTCGCCATGGGTGCGCTTCGTCGCCTTGTTGGTGCGCGCGGTCTCGGAGTCCTTGCCCCCGTAGACCTGGCTGCGGGTGTCGTCGTAGACGTCGAAGGCGCCTCCCCCGCTGGTCGCCAGCGCGTACGAGCGCGCGGCCACGGCCTGGGCCCGCAGGGCCGCCTGCGGCCAGGACGACGGCACCTCGTTGGGGATCACGCCGCGCACGTAGGAATCGAGCGCCACCGCGTTCACCACCCGCAGGCCGCCGCCGGCCGCCGTCGCCTTGAGCTTCCCGCGGTAGAGCCCCTTGCCCCGGACCCGGATCGTGCCTCGGCCCTTCGCCGTCGCGGTGCGCCCGCAGTTCGCGAGCCTGCCCCCGTGGGCCCCCCGCAGCACGACACGAGAGCCAGATCGTCTGAACCGGTAGCCCTGGTCTCGGCGGAGCCGCTTCCCGCAGGCGCGTCGAGCCTTGCGGAACCCAACCGAGTTCGGTCCCGATGCCAGCAGCACCTTGATCGTGTGCCGTCCCGCGTTGCCGATGCTCGTGTGCTTGTAGTAGTGGCCGATGATCTGCCGGTAGCCGCGACCGTGCTTTGCGTAGCCATAGGCCCCGTACTGGCTCATCCCGACACCGTGTCCCCAGCCTCGGCCCTTGATCACCCACCTTGCCCCGTCCGCGAGGGCGGGCCATGCAAGCGCCAGCGCCGCGAGCAAGCCCGCCGCTCCCAAAGCGACGGTCATCCTCTGCCTGTGTCCCATCCGCCCTTCGATCACCGACAGCCTACGGATCGGGGCCGCGGGCATTCCATCCGCCGCCCTTCTTCCTTCGCACGCTGCGGGCGTATCGCAGCGCCACAGGGGTAGTCTCGGTACGAGGCCGTGATCGGAGGTCCCAGATGAGCATCGCCACGCAGGAGCAGACGGTCGTCGAACGGGTCGAGAAGCGCCTCTACATCGGCGGCGAGTGGCGCGATGCCGCAAAAGATGGCACGTTGACGGTCGAGGACCCCTCGACCGGCGAAGCGCTCTGCGAGGTCGCCGACGCGACTCCGGAGGACGCCACGGCCGCGCTCGACGCGGCGGTCGCCACCCAGGCCGAGTGGGCGGCGACGCCCCCGAACGTGCGCGGCGAGATCCTCTGGCGCGCCTTCGAGGCGCTGAACGAGCGCGCCGACGAGCTCGCCCTGCTGATGACCCTGGAGATGGGCAAGACCGTCGGGGAGTCGAAGGCGGAGATCGCCTACGCGGCCGAGTTCTTCCGCTGGTTCTCGGGCGAGGCCCTGCGAATCGACGGCAACTACAAGATGGCGGGAAACGCGGCCAGCCGAGTCCTCGTCATGCGCCAGCCGGTCGGGCCCTCCTTCTTCGTCACGCCCTGGAACTTCCCGACCGCGATGGGGACCCGCAAGGTCGGTCCCGCGATCGCGGCGGGGTGCACGATGGTCTGGAAGCCCGCGAAGCTCACCCCGCTGTCCGCCCTCGCCCTGGCTCAGATCCTCGAGGAGTGCGGCCTTCCCGGGGGCGTGCTCAACCTGATCACCAGCTCGTCCTCCGGTTCCGTCGCCGAGCCGGTGATCGCCGATCCCCGTCTGCGCAAGCTGAGCTTTACGGGCTCGACCGAGGTGGGAACCAAGCTGATCGCCCAAGCGGCCGAGAACATCCTCAACGTGTCGATGGAGCTGGGCGGGAACGCCCCCTTCCTGATCTTCGACGACGCCGACCTCGACGCGGCGCTCGAGGGTGCGATGCTGGCGAAGATGCGCAACATCGGGGAGGCGTGCACATCGGCCAACCGCTTCCACGTCGCCGAATCCCTGGCGGAGGAGTTCGCGTCCAGGCTCGCGGAGCGCATGGGCTCGCTGAAGGTCGGCCGGGGGACCGAGGAGGACGTCGACGTCGGGCCGCTGATCGACGAGGACCAGCGCTCCAAGGTGGCGGAGCTGGTCGAGGACGCGTTGGACAAGGGCGCCAGCGCGGTGGTGGGCGGCTCATCGCTCGACGGCGCCGGCTATTTCTTCGAGCCCACCGTGCTCGGCGGCGTGCCCCAAACCGCGAGGGTGCTCCGGGAGGAGATCTTCGGCCCGGTGGCGCCGATCACCTCGTTCCAATCCGAGGAGGAGGCGATCGCCGCCGCCAACGACACGGAATACGGCCTCGTCGCCTACGTCTTCACCCGGGACGTCAAGCGGGCCCTGCGGGTGTGCGAGGGCCTGGAGACCGGGATGATCGGGCTGAACCAGGGGATGGTCTCCAATTCCGGCGCCCCGTTCGGCGGCGTCAAGCGGTCGGGGATCGGCCGCGAGGGCGGCAACGAGGGGATCGACGAGTACCTCGAGACGAAGTACGTCGCGGTCAACCTCTGAGGCGCAGCGTCCCTTCCGGCCTCCCGCAAGCCCCAAGCCACGCGATCAACTTGCCGGCGGCGATCCACTGCCGGTAGCGATCGACCTACCGACCGCGAGCCCTACGTTGACCACGCCATAGGTGGCAAACGTTGGGCGCGATCTGGCACTCGTAGGAGTACGGTGCGCAGGGTGGGAGCCCTCGAGCTCGACAAGCTGACCTGGCCGGAGGTCGAGAGGGAGCTCCGCGCCGGCCGGGACACCGTCGTGATCGCCTTCGGAGCCACCGAGCAGCACGCCCTCCACATGCCGCTCGCCACCGACGCGCTGCTGGGCGACGCCTTCGCGCAGCGCTTGGGAGAGCGGCTGGACGCCTTCGTCGGGCCGACAGTACGGGTCGGTTGCTCGAGCCATCACCTGGCCTTCCCGGGCACCCTGTCGATCTCCGAGGAGACCTTCCACGCGATCGTCGCCGACCTGGTCTTCTCGCTGGTGGGCGCCGGCTTTGGGCGCATCGTCCTGATCCCGACGCACGGAGGCAACTTCGCCCCGCTGGCCGCGGCAGTGGAGAAGCTTCCCGGCGAGCACCGCGACCACGTGGTCGCGATCACCGATCTGAGCGTGTTCCTGCAGATCGCCCAGCTTGGTGAGCGAGAGTTCGACGTCCCGCTCCCGGAGGGCGGTCTCCACGCCGGGGAGTGGGAGACGTCACTGATGCTCGCCGTCCATCCCGAGCTGGTCCACATGGATCGCGCGGAGCCCGGATTCGTCGGTGACCCGCAGGAGTCGATCGCGAGCCTGTTCGATTCCGGCGTCGACTCGATCTCCGAGAACGGAGCGATCGGTGACCCGGTGCGCGCCAGCGCCGAGCACGGGCGCCGTTACTGGGAGGCGGCGCTGGACCTCGCCGAAGAACGGGTTAGGAAGCGGCCCTCCTAGCTGCTGCTCGGATAGCTCGCCGGACTAGCGGCCCAAGAGCGTGCCGATGAGGCCACCCGAGCGCCGGTTCTGCAGGTAGCACTGGTGGTATTCCTCGGCGCGCCAGAACGGCTGCGCGGGTTCGACCTCGGTGACGATCGGGTCGCGGAAGCGAGGCTGCGCGCGTTCGATTACGCGGCGGGCGACCTCGGCCTGCTCGTCGGAGTGGGTGAAGATCACGGAGCGGTACTGGTAGCCGACGTCGGGCCCCTGGCGGTTGAGCTGGGTGGGGTCGTGGATCTGGAAGTACTTCTCAACCAGCTCCTCGTAGCCCACCTTCGAGGGGTCGAAGGTGACCTGACACACCTCGACGTGGCCGGTCGTGCCGTTGCAGACCTGCTCGTAGGTGGGATTGTCCACCTGGCCGCCCTCGTAGCCCACCACGGTCTCGATCACTCCCGGCAGCTGCTGAAACTCCATCTCGACCTGCCAGAAGCAGCCGGCGCCGAAGGTGGCCTTCTCGGTCCTGGTCTGCTCTTTGGTGTCGGCGCCGCTTTCCATCGGCTCACCGCCAGGTTAGCGGGGCTCAGTCGTGTGGTCGGGCCAGCTTTCGGTGATCGAGCGCCTGCGCGAGGATCGCTTCGTCGACGCCCATCTCCCGGGCCACCTCCCGCAACGGGCGCCCGGAGGCGTGCGCCTCCTTGACGATCTCCGCTCCCCGGTCGTATCCGATGTGGGGATTCAGGGCGGCCGCCGTCGCCAGGGTCGCCTCGGCGTGGCGCTCGGCCCTCTCGGAGTCCGCCTCGATTCCCCGCACGCACTTTTGGTCGAGGAGGCGGCAGGCCGAGCCCAGCAGGCCGATCGAGTCGAGCAGGTTGCGGGCGATCAACGGGACCCGCACGTTCAACTCGAACTGACCCTGCGATCCGGCGACGGTGACCGCCACGTCGTTGCCGATCACCTGTGCGCCGACCTGGAGCACGACCTCGCAGATCACCGGGTTCACCTTCCCGGGCATGATCGACGAGCCCTTCTGGAGGGCGGGCAGTCGCAGCTCCCCGAGCCCGGCGCGAGGCCCGGAGCCCAGCAGGGCGATGTCGTTGGCGATCTTGGTCAGCGACACGGCCACTACCTTCAGCGCACCGGAGAGCTCCACCAGGGCGTCACGGTTCGCCTGCGCCTCGAAGCGGTCGAGCGGCTCGGAGATCTCGAGCCCCGTGTCCTCGCTCAGCTTGCGGCGCACCCGCACGGCGAACTCGGAGTGCGTGTTCAGGCCCGTGCCCGTGGCGGTGCCACCGAGGGGGATCTGTCCGACTCGCCCCAGCGTCCCCCGCACCCGGTCCATGCCCAACTTCACCTGGGCCGCGTAGCCCGCGAATTCCTGGCCCAGGGTCACCGGGACCGCGTCCATCAGGTGGGTGCGGCCCGCCTTCACCACGTCGGCGAATTCATCGGCCTTTCGCTCCAGCGCGGAGGCGAGCCCGTCCATCGCGGGCAGCAGGTCGTGCGTCACCTGATCCAGGGCCGCCAGGTGGACGGCCGATGGGAACACGTCGTTCGACGACTGGCCCATGTTCACGTCGTCGTTCGGGTGGACATCGTCCCCGGCGAGGTTGGCGATCACCTCGTTGGCATTCATGTTCGAGGAGGTGCCGGAGCCGGTCTGGAAGACGTCGATCGGAAACTGGTCGTCGTGCTCGCCGGCGCCCACCGCCGCCGCGGCGGCGGCGATGCGGTCGGCCAACTCGCGGTCGAGCAAGCCCAGCTCCGCATTCACCTGGGCGGCGGCCGCCTTGATGCGCCCGAGCCACCGGACCACCGGGACGGGGACCTGCTGGCCCGAAACGGGGAAGTTGGTCACCGCCTTCCGCGTCTCCTCGCCCCAGAGCTCGGTGTCAACGTCGATCGCAGCCATTCGTCTTCCGCGGAGCCTCTAGCCGCCCTCCTGGCCCGCAGCGTATCCCTTTCCGAACGCGCGCTCGAAGGCCGCACCCAGGGTTCCCGAGCCCGGGTTGAAGCGAGCGGCCGCATCAAGGCGGCGAACCAGGTCGGTCGCGATCCCGGACGAATGCGACGCGCCCTCGTGAACCGCCCCGGCCAAAAAACCGAGCCTCACCGCGTCGTCTCCACCGGGGTCGCGCCGTGCCGCGGCGTTGAGCTCGGTGGCGACGCCGATCACCGTCCCTCCCACCTGCGCCTGGTCGCCCGCGCCCTGGGTGCCGCTGAAGCAGTCGCTGATCGGGGTCTCCCCCGCCAGACGGACCTCGCCCGGGGCGCTCTGCAGGGCCCTCAGGTAGTCAGCCTTGGGCGCCAGGCAGGCTGCAGGAGTCGCGCTCTCCCCGCTCGAGCCGCATCCGGCCACGACCAGCGCGGCCAGGGCCAGGAGGGGGAGCGCGCGAAGCACCGCTCGCATGCTACGGGCCCAGCTACGCTGGCCACGCGGAAAGTCTCGCCAAGATCCTGCGGCGCTGAGCCGCCGTCCGGCGTCGTCGGCTCCGGAGAGTCAGTGGGCTTCGGGATCGGAGCTCAGCGACTCGAGGATTCCGAGGATCTCGCCGACCCGGCAGACGAGCAGGCGCTCCTCGTCCACCTCGACCCACACGCCGGCGGGACCGGGAAACACCACGTGATCGCCGGCCTGGACCGGCATCTCGAGGCCGGCCTGTTCCCACCAGTCGAGGCCCGGCCCAACCGCCAGCACGATTCCCTGCTGAGGCGGGGGATCGTGGCTGCCGGGGGGTACGACCAGGCCGGAGCGGCGCACACGGTCCTGGTCGAGCTCCTTCACGACCACCTGGTCGAAAAGCGGACGCAGCTGGTGGCGAACGGTCTCCAGCGGCTCGCGTCTCGAGCGGGTGCTCATGCCGTTCAGGATATCCGCGCACCAGGGCCGAACCGCCTGCTGCGACGCGAGTCGGGAGGAAGCGGCCCTCCTGAGCCGGCCGGTCGCCTGCCGCTTGGCAGAATCCGGCGCGATGGCCTCTTATCGCCCCGTGGACCCGAAGCAGTCCTTTCCCCGGCTCGAGGAGCGGATCCTCGAGCGCTGGCGTGAGCGTGACGTCTTCCGCCGGTCGCTGGAGCAGCGCCGCGACGCTCCGGTATGGAGCTTTAACGAGGGACCGCCGACCGCCAACGGCAAGCCGGCCTCCCACCATGTCCTGTCGCGGACCTTCAAGGACATCTACCCCCGCTATCGGACCATGCGGGGCCATCGTGTGCCCCGCAAGGCGGGCTGGGACTGCCATGGCCTGCCCGTCGAGCTCGAGATCGAGAGAGAGCTGGGGATCTCCTCGAAGGCCGAGATCGAGGCCTATGGGATCGACGAGTTCAACCGGCGCTGCCGCGAGTCGGTATTCCGCTATGTCGAGGACTGGAACCGGCTGACGGAGCGAATCGGTTTCTGGATCGACCTCGACGACGCCTACGCCACCCTGACCAACCCCTACATCGAGTCGGTCTGGTGGTCGCTCCGCAAGATTTGGGACGACGGGCGCCTGTACGAGCACCACAAGGTCGTCCCCTACTGCCCGCGCTGTGGCACGGCGCTTTCATCGCACGAGGTCGCCCAGGGGTATCACGACGTCGAGGATCCATCCGTGTACGTGAAGCTCCCCGTCCGCGAGCCCACCGCGCCGCTGGCCGACGGGGATGCGCTGGTCGTCTGGACCACCACGCCATGGACCCTGATCTCGAACGCCGCGGTCGCCGTGGGCTCCGAGATCGAGTACGCGAGAGCGCGCCCGGCGGGGTCCGACGAGGTGCTGGTCGTGGCCGTTTCGCTCGTCGAGCGAGTGCTCGGGGAAGGCGCCGAGCTGCTCGAGCGGTTTCCAGGCAGGGCCCTGGCCGGGACCCGCTACGAGCCTCCGTTCTCCTACATCACCGACTATGGGCCGCGAGGCCATACGGTGCTGGAGGCCGACTTCGTCACCACGGATGAGGGAACGGGCCTCGTCCACACCGCGATCGCCTTCGGCGAGGACGACTTCCGGCTGGGCGAGCAGTATGGGATCGCGCTCCAGAACCCCGTCCGCGAGGACGGCACCTTCGACGAGCGCATCTCGGACTTCGCGGGCCAGTTCGTGAAGGACGCCGACCCCGCGATCGTCGAGGCGGTTCGCGACTCGGGTCGCCTGTGGCGCGCCGAGCGCTACCGCCACTCCTACCCGCACTGCTGGCGCTGCGGGACCCCGCTGCTGTACTACGCGAAGTCCAGCTGGTATGTGCGCACGACCGACGTCCGCGACCGGATGCTGGCCGAGAACGAGACGATCAACTGGCAACCCGAGCACATCAAGCACGGCCGGTTCGGCAACTGGTTGGAGGGGAACGTCGATTGGGCGCTCTCGCGGGAGCGCTACTGGGGCACCCCGCTGCCAATCTGGGAGTGCGGTAGCGAGGCCTGCGAGGAGCGCTACTGCGCGGGATCGATTGCCGACCTGCGGGAGCGCGGCGGCGAGGTCCCGGACGACCTGCACCGCCCGTACATCGACGACGTGGTGCTGAGCTGCGCGTCGTGCGGCGGTGAGATGCACCGCGTGCGCGAGACGATCGACGCCTGGTACGACTCGGGCTCGATGCCCTTCGCCCAGTTCCACTACCCCTTCGAGGGCGAGGAGGCTTTCCAACAGACCTTTCCCGCCGATTTCATCAGCGAGGCGATCGACCAGACCCGCGGCTGGTTCTACTCCCTGCTCGCGATCTCGGTGCTCGTGTACGACCGCACGAGCTTTCGCAACTGCGTGGTGCCCGGGCTGATCCTGGACCCGGAGGGCCACAAGATGTCGACGAGCCGCGGGAACGTCGTCGACCCCTGGGAGGTAATCGAC
This sequence comes from uncultured Actinomycetes bacterium, assembly GCA_963755775.1. Taxonomy (GTDB): domain Bacteria; phylum Actinomycetota; class Thermoleophilia; order Solirubrobacterales; family 70-9; genus AC-56. The sequence continues at coordinate 250,741 of CAVWKY010000007.1, forward strand.
CGTCACGGCGCAGACGCCCTTCGCTGGTACTACCTCACCAGCCAGCAGCCGTGGGCGGGATACCGCTTCTCCGTCGACACGGTCGGAGAGTCGGTCCGCCAGTTCATCCTGACCCTCTGGAACACCTACTCGTTCTGGGTGCTGTACGCGAACGCGGAGGGACTGGTGCCGGCGGAAGTGCAGGAGCTGCCGGGGCCCGCCAGCGAGTCCCCCCAGCACGGCCCCCAGTCGGCGGAGCTCGACCGCTGGGCGCTATCGCGGCTGCAGGGCACGGTGCGGTCGGTGATCGAACACCTGGACGCCTACGACTGCACCACCGCCGGGCGGGCGATTGCGGCGTACGTCGAGGAGCTTTCGAACTGGTACGTACGGCTCTCGCGTCGCCGCTTCTGGGAGGGCGATCGGACGGCCTTCGCCACGCTGAGGCACTGCCTGCTGACAGTGGCCGCCCTCCTCGCCCCGTTCACCCCTTTCCTGGCCGAGGAGATCTACGTCAACCTCTCCGGCGGCGAGGCGGAGGACTTCGGCTCAGAGCCCGACTCCGTTCATCTGCTGGATTTCCCCGAGCCCGACGTCGCGCTGGAGGACCGCGAGCTCGAGCCCGGCGTCGAGGCCGCGCTGCGCGCGATCGAGCTGGGACGGGCCGCCCGCGCGCAAGCGAGGGTGAAGGTCCGCCAGCCGCTGCGCAAGGCGGTGATCGTCGCCGGCGGAGCCGAGCGCGAAGCGGTGGAGCGGCTGGCCGACTTGGTCGCCGGGGAGTTGAACGTGAAGGGCCTCGAGTTCGTCTCCGAGGAGGCCGAGCTGGTGCGCTACCGGGTGAAGCCCAACTACAGGGCGCTCGGCCCGCGGTTCGGCAAGCTGATGCCGAGCGCGGCGGCGGCGGTCGAGGCGCTCGACCCGTCCGCTGTTTCGGAGGCCCTCGCCGGTCGTACGAAGCTGGGCATCAACGTGGACGGGCAGGAGCACGAGCTGCAGCCGGACGACGTGAGCTTGGTGATGAGCCCGCTCGACGGCTACCAGGTCGAGGCGGAGGCGGGGCGGGCCGTGGCGCTGGCGGTTGAGCTCGACGACGAGCTGCGGCGCGAGGGCCTGGCGCGTGAGATCGTCCACGCCGTCCAGAACGCCCGCCGGGCCGCCGGGCTGGAGGTCACCGACCGGATCGAGCTGCGACTCGGCGGTGATGCGGAGCTCCTGGATGCCGCCCACGCGCACGAGGCGTATTTGGCAAAAGAGACGCTCGCCACCTCGGTCTCCTACGACGGCGCCGACGGCGCGGCCAGCGAGGTCGACGGTCGCGAGCTGCGGATCGCCGTGAAGCGGTCGGGCTAGGGCGAGGGCGCCGCGCTCAGGCGGCCAGGACGGGCTCGAGCTCTGCCTCGAGGCGGCGCTTCGGCATCGCCCCGATCACGCGCTTGGCCTCGGCGCCGTCCTTGAACAGGATCAGGGTCGGGATGGAGAGGACCTCGAATCGCGCCGCGGTCTGCTGGTTGTCGTCGACGTTGACGCTGACGATGCGAAGGTCCTCGCGCTCGCCGGCCATCTCCTCCAGGATCGGGTGCACGACCCGGCAGGGGCCGCACCACGGAGCCCAGAAGTCCACCAGCACCGGCTGATCGGACTCCAGCACCTCGGCCTGGAAGGTTCCGTCGGTCACGTCGGGGAGCTTGCCGGTCACTTCCATTCTCCTGGTCGATCGCTGTCCATCGTCTTGGGGTGCCTGCCACCCTCGTGGGCCGGCGCCATAGCTATACAAAATATAGTACCGAGGGAGGCGGGGCCAAGGCCTCGCACCAGCCAAGCATATGGGGATCGGCGGCGAGCGGTCGGGGCTAGCTTAGGGACATGCGAAACGCCGAAATCGCCGACGCCCTGGCGGAGCTCGCGACCCTGTACGAGCTCGACGGGGCGGTCCGCTATCGCGTCCTTGCCTACCGGGAGGCCGCGCGGGTCATTCGCCAGAGCCCCCTCCCGGTTGAGGAGCTGGCGAGGGCCGGCAAGGCGACGGAGCTGCCCGGGGTGGGAAAAACCCTGGAGCAGAAGATCCTCGCCCTGCTCGACGACGGCGAGATCCCAGCGGCGGCGAAGCTGAAGCAGAGGTTCCCCGCGTCGCTGATCGAGGTGACGGAGGTGCCGGGGCTGGGAGCCAAGACCGCGCGGCGCCTGTACGACGAGCTCGGGATCCAGAGCCTCGACGACCTGCGCGCGGCCGCCGAGCAGCAGCGGATCCGCGAGCTCAAGGGGCTAGGGCCAAAGGCGGAGGAGAACGCGCTGGCCGCACTCGGCAAGCTCACCGAGCGGGGGCCGACTGAGCGCCTCCTCCTTTCCAAGGTGCTGCCCGTGGCCCAGAGACTGGCGCGCGACCTGCGCGCCCACCCGGCCAGCGACGCGGTCGAGCCGGCCGGCTCGGTTCGGCGCAGGACCGAGACCTGTCACGACATCGACCTGATCGCCACCGCGAGCGAGCCCAAAGCGCTGGCCAAGGCGCTCGTCGACCACCCCCTGGCGGCGGCGAAGGGCTCCTTCGGCCACAACGGCGCCAGGATCACGACCCACAACGGGGTGGCGGTGGACCTTCGGATCGTCGCGCCCGATGCCTACGGAAACCTCCTGCAGCACTTCACGGGGTCGGCCGAGCACAACGTCGAGCTGCGCGAGCGCGCGGTAGCGATGGAGCTCTCGGTCTCCGAGCACGGCATCACCGACGTCTCCACCGGCGAGGTCTCCCGGTACGCGACCGAGGCCGCGGTGTACGAGCGGCTGGGCCTGGACTACATCCAGCCCGAGCTGCGAGAGGCCAACGGGGAGATCGCCGCTGCCGCGGCGGGCAAGCTGCCGAAGCTCGTCTCGGTCGACGACATCCGGGGCGATCTCCACTGCCACACGACGATCTCCGATGGCCACAACACGTTGGAGGAGATGGCGGAGGCCGCCCGGGCCCGCGGCTACCGCTACCTCGCGGTCACCGACCACTCGGCGAGCCATGGGTTCGGGAACCACGTCACGCCGGATCGCCTGAAGGAGCGGGTCACCGAGGTGCGCGCCTACAACGCACGGCGCCGCGGCCTGCGCCTCTTGGCGGGCTCGGAGGTCAACGTCCTCGCGGACGGGTCCCTGGACTACCCCGATGATCTGCTCGCGGAGCTGGACTGGGCAATCGCCAGCGTTCACACCTCGTTCAAGATCTCTCGCCGCGCGATGACCGAACGGGTCATCGCGGCAATCGAGCATCCCCTGGTTGACTGCATCGGGCATCTGACCGGCCGCCTGATCGGAAGGCGGGACCCCTACGACATCGACGTCGAAGCCGTGATCGAAGCCGCGGTGAGAACCGGGACGATGCTCGAGATCAACGGCAATCCCAACCGCCGTGACCTCTCCGAGCGACACGCCCGGCTCGCCGCCGAGGCGGGCGTCCTGATCTGCGTCAACACCGACGCGCACCGGGTGGGGACTCTCAACAACGTCACCTACGGGATCGCTACCGCTCGTCGTGCGTGGCTCACCGCAGCGCAGGTGGCGAACACCCGCCCGTGGCGCGAGTTCGCCCGGTTGCGAAAGCGGGCTCGGGCCTAGCGCCCATCATAGTTTGCTACGCTAATTAGCGATGCTAAACAAACCCGCGGCAACCGAGGACGCGGAGCTGGTCGAGGCCGCCGCGCGGCTGCGCGTGGCGATCTTTCGAACCGCGCGGCGGCTCCGCCAAGAGGCAGGCGCCGAGCTCGGCCCCGCGCTGCTCGCCGCCCTGGGAACGATCGAGCGACATGGCCCGGTGACGCCAAGCGAGCTCGCCGACCTCGAGGGAGTAAAGCGCCCGACCGCGACGCGGATGATCGCGCGCCTCGAAGCGGAGGGACTGATCGAGCGCACTCGGGATCCGGGCGACGGGCGCTCGTCGCTGGTCAGCGTCGGCTCCGCCGGAGCAGCTCTCTTGCGCCGACTTCGAAAGCGCAGGACCGCCTACCTGGCGCGCCGACTACGGGCGCTCGACGCCGACGACGTGGCGGTTCTGGCACGGGCCACGGCGGTCCTGGAGCGCATCGTCGAGGGGGGGCGCCGTTGAGCGCCACCCTCCGCCGCCCATTCGCGTCGCTGTCGGTCGCCAACTACCGCCGCTACTTCGCAGGCCAGCTCGTCTCCTTGACGGGGAACTGGACTCAGGTGGTCGCCGAGATGTGGCTGATCCTGTCGCTCACCGGGAGCGGCCTCGCGGTCGGCGTGACGGCTGCCCTCCAGTTCCTCCCAATTCTCCTGTTCAGCCTCTGGGGAGGCCTGCTCGCCGATCGGTTCCCGAAGCGCTCGCTGCTGATGGTTTCCCAGGCGCTGATGGCGCTGCCCGCTCTGGGGCTGTGGGGGTTGACCAGCGCCGGCGCAGTCGCGCCATGGATGGTCTTCGCGCTCGTCTTCGCCCGTGGGACGATCAACGCCGCCGACTTCCCGACTCGGCAGAGCTTCGCGATCGAGATGGTCGGGCGCCGAGCGAGTCGTAAATGCGGTCAGCCTCAACAGCGTCCTGATTCACTCCGCGCGCATCCTGGGGCCGGCGACCGCCGGGATCCTGATCGCGACCGTGGGCGTCGGGACCTGCTTCCTGGTCAATGCGCTCTCCTTCGGCGCCATGGTCCTGGCGCTTGGGGTCATGGACCCCTCGGAGCTGCGCACCGCGCCGGTCGTCCCCCGCGAAGACGGGGCCGTGCGCGCCGCACTGCGGTACGTGCGCAGGACTCCCGCGCTCGCGATCCCGCTGGCGATGATGGCCCTGGTCGGGACCCTTGGCTACAACTTCCAGGTCATCCTCCCGCTGCTCGCCCGGTTCAGCTTCGACGGCGGCGCCTCGGCGTACACGGCCCTCGCGGTTGCGATGGGCACGGGGTCGGTACTCGGCGCTCTCGCCGCCGGCGCGTGGGGCCGGGTCGGCCCCCGGCTTCTGGTCGCGGCGGCGTTCGGCTTCGGAGTTGCGGCGCTGATCGCGGCAGCGGCCCCCACCCTGCCGCTCGAGGCGCTGGCGCTGGTTCCCCTGGGCGCGGCGAGCGTCACGTTCGCGGCCGGCGTCAACTCGTCGCTTCAGCTCACGGCGGAGCCCGCGATGCGGGGCAGGGTGATGGCCCTCTACTCGGTGGTCTTTCTGGGCTCGACGCCGATCGGCGGGCCGATCGCGGGCTGGCTCAGCCAGTCGATCGACCCCCGTGCCAGCTTGGTGCTGGCCGGCGTCTCCGGACTGGCGGCGGCGATTGCCGCTCGGGCGGCCTTCCGGCGCCAGCCGGCCCCCGTGGGAAGGTGGCGCGACGGGGAGGCACCGCATGAGGGGAGGTCACACGCTAGAAGCCGGCGGGCTCGCGCTGTGGCGACGGAGGCGGGGGATGGCCAGCCGGGGTGCGATCGCGCCCCAGACCGGGTGTCCGGATCAGCTTGATCGGCTGCAGCGCTGAGCCCGGCTCGACGTAGAAGCGGACGCCGTCGCGCTCTTCGATCGCGGTCACCGCGCGCTCTCGCTTTCGCCACGCCAACGCGTTGAGGATCGCGAAGCCGGCCCCGATGGCCGCAACCTGCGGCATGAGCCAGGCCAGCCCCCCGACGATCAGCGCGAAGGCGGCGATCGGCCATAGGCGCAGGAACGCGATCCGTCCCGCGGTCTCGGTCGGCAGCGACGTCGCCGTTCGCGCTCCCGCCAGCAAGCGCGACATGGCCTCGCCCGCCCGAGCCGAGCTCCCGAGATAGATCCCCACCCCTGCCGCGACGACCCACCAGCCCCCAGCCACGATCAGGGTGGTGTCATCGGCGTCCTGGTTTGCCGCCAGGATTGCGACCGCCCCCAGCACCGTCGCCGAGCCCCCGATCAGCAGGACGGTGAGCCGCAGCAGGTCGACGAACAGCATCAGGACTCCCTCGCGCTCCCGTCCCGGCTGGTTCGCGCCAGCGCCCTGAGCACCTCAAGGAACTCCGCGGGGCTACCGACCACGGCGTCGGCGAGCTCCGCCAGCTCCGGCGGAGCCTCGGCGGACCCGATCCCGATGCATACAGCGGTGCGCAGGTCCCCCGGTTGGCGAGCGCACGCAGCGAGCGAAAGGCATCGAGATCGGTGCGGTCGTCGCCGCCGAACAGCGCCCGATGAATACCCGGTTGGGAGAGCAGCCACTCCACCGCGGTCCCCTTGTCGATTCCCGAGGGCGGGCGGATCTCCAACACCTTCCGACCCCGATGCGGCTCCAGGCCGGCGCGTTCGGCGGCGGAGGCGACTTCGCGCGCCCTTCGCTCGGCGGCCCGCTGGTCTACCGCCCGGCGCCAGTGAACGGCCTGGATCGGACCCTTGTCCTCCAGCCGCAGCCCAAGGTCCTCCAACTCGACGGGATCGAGCTCGAGGACGAACTCCCGCGCTCGCCGACCCTGCTGCTCGACCACGGCCGCGGCGATCGCCTCCCGCGCGCCTGGCCGGAGAAACTCGAGGCCGTGGTTGCCCGCGTATGTGAGCTCGGGTAGCCCCACCAGGTCGCGCGCCGCCAGGGCAGCTCGCCCGGACACGCAGGCCACGAGGGCGTAGCGCCGGGCGAGCTCTCGGAGCGCGTCCCTGGTCACCGCCGGCACCGCCGCACGGTCGGGATCCTCGACGATCGGCGCCAGGGTCCCGTCGATGTCGCACAGCACCGCTGAGGACGCCGGGTCGGATCGCAGTGGCTCGACCAGCCGGGCGATCGTCCCGGCGAGCACCGATCCCGCGGTCACGATCGCGCAGCGCCGGGCAGCATCGTCACTAGTATCGCCGCCCGTGCACCGCGACCGTGTCCTCAAGCTGGTGGCGATCGCCACCGCGGCGGGGACGTTCAGCGGGCTGCTGGGCGTTGGCGGTGGAACGGTGATCGTGCCCCTGTTGATCCTCTGGCTGGGCTACGGCGAGCGCGAGGCCACAGGCACCAGCCTGGCGGCGATCGTCGTCATCGCCGCGCTCGCGGCCGCGGGCCAGGGCCTCTACGGGAACGTCGATCTCGCACAGGGGATCGTGGTCGGCGCGCCGGCGGTGGCCGGCGTGATCGCCGGCGTCGCCCTGCAGCAGCGGCTTCCCGAGCGAGCGGTGGCGCTGTTGTTCGCCGGCCTCCTCGTGGCGACCGCCGCGGAGCTGACCCTGAGCTGATGGAGTACCTGGCGGCAGCCGCTTTCGGGTTTCTCGGCGGCATGCTCGGCGGGTTGGTCGGCGTCGGCGGCGGGATTCTCTTCGTTCCGGCGCTGGCGATCTTCCTGGACGACTCGCAGATCCGCGCTGAGGCTACTTCGCTGCTCGCGATCGTCTTCGTCGGCGCCGTCGGGGCCTGGCGGCAGGCAAGCCACGGGAATGTCCGGCTTCGCGAGGGGGTGCTGATCGGCGCCCTCTCGCCGCTCGGGGTGGCGATCGGAGTGGGCGTCTCCAACACCGTCCCGGAGCGCGCGCTGGAGCTCCTGTTCGCCGGGCTCGCGCTCCTCATCGCCGCTCAGCTGGTGCGCCGAACCGTCACGGAGCCCGGAGGCTAGGTCCGGCGGGCGTGCTCCAGCGCGCCCTTGACCGACGCGTCGAGGGCGTTGAGCCGGTACAGCGCCAGGGCCTCGGCGGAACCGAATCCCCGGCCTCCGCCGGATCCGTGACCGGCGCGCATGGGACCGGCATCGGGACCGTGGTGGGAGAGAAGGCAGTGGACCAGCGCGAGGCGCCGCTCGGCTGCCAGCTCTCGGGCCGCCTCGTCCACGAGCCGAGCGCCGATTGCCAGGTGACCGAGCAGCCGGCCCTCGTCGCTGATCCCGAACTCGGCGCCGTAGGTGAACTCGCCCGTCTTGCCGACATCGTGAACCAGGACCGCCGCCATCAACAGGTCCGAGTCGAGGCGGGGATGGAGCTGGCAAAGCTCGCCCACGAGCGTTCCCATCGAGACGGTGTGCTCGAGCAGCCCACCCAGGTATGCGTGGTGCCCGCCCCTCGTGCAGGGGGCGCGGCGAAACTCGTGCGCCACCGGGCCGGCGAGCAACAGCGGCTGGACGACAGCGCGGAGGCCGGGGTCGTGGACCTCGCGGACGAGGTGCTCCAAGAAGCCCTCCAGCTCTTCGACCGAGCGATACGCAGCGGGAAGGAACTCGGCCGGGTCGAACGATCCGGGCTCGAGGCGGCGGACGTCATCGAGCTCGGCGGTCAACTCGCCCCGGTAGCGCTCGACCTTGCCGCGTGCCAGCACGGCGTCGCCACGTTCGAACCTCAAGCCGATCCGGTCGGTCTCGCGAAACACGCGAGCCGCCAGTGTCCCGGAGCGGTCGCGCAGCTCCACCGAGAGGTAGGCGCCGCCGTTGCGGGACGTCAGGCGGTCCTTTCGCACGCACGCGAAGCGGCCCTGGAACCGCTGTCCCGGCCGCAGCTCGGCAATCGTCGGCGGCTCCTTCTCGGATGTGATCGCGACCGCTGCTTCCACCGCGCGATCGTGACCGTCGTCCCGGACGGGTTTGGCCTCGCGGGCATTCGGGATAGTCTCGGACCATGGATTCCGTGATCTGGGAGGGAGACCCGCCGGGACTTCGGTCTCCCATCCTCGTGTGCGCGTTCGCTGGCTGGAACGACGCCGCGAGCGCGGCCACCGCGGCGCTGGAGGCCGTGGCGGCGTCGCTCGACTCCGAGGTCGTGGCCCGGATCGACCCCGAGGAGTTCTACGACTTCCAGGTCAACCGCCCGACGATCCGCCTGGTCGAGGGGCAAACGCGCCACATCGACTGGCCCGCCACCACGCTGCAGGCGGTCAGTGTCCCCAATGCGGATCGGGACCTCGTCCTGCTCGGCGGCATCGAGCCCAACCTCCGATGGCGGACCTTCGCGGAAACGATCGTCGCCGCGGCCGAGCCGCTCGATGTGAACATGGTGATCACGCTCGGTGCCTTGATCGCCGACGTCGCGCATACCAGGCCCGTGCCGATTACGGGGCTCGCCTCCGATCCCGAGCTGGTCGAGCGGCTGGGCCTCAGCCGCTCCAACTACGAAGGCCCAACGGGGATCGTCGGCGTTCTGCACGACACGTGCCGCAAGCGAGGGCTCTCGTCGGCCAGCCTGTGGGCCGCCATTCCCCACTACGTCGCCGCGGTGCCGAATCCGAAGGCCGCCCTCGCCCTCCTGCGCCGCCTCGAGGGGCTGACCGGAATCGCCGTCGAGGCCTCCGAGCTCGAGGACGCCACGGAGCGCTTCGAGGACCAGGTCGACCGAGCCGTCTCGGCCAACCCCGAGATCGAGGAGCTCGTGAGCAACCTCGAGGCGGCCCAGGAGACCGAGCTCCAGCTCGGCCAGGACGTGCCCTCGGCCGACGCAATCGCCCAGGAGTTCCAGCGCTTTCTCCGCCAGCGCGGCACGGACAAGAACTGACCGCGCGGCACGGATCACTCACAGCGCCGCGAGAACCCGACCCGGGGTCGGCAAGTAAGGGAAGAGGGCCGGATGGCTCGAGGGCGTTCTGCCCGCCGTCGCGATGCGCCGTCCCGCTCGTCGAGTGAACGATCCGGGCCCCTATACGTACCCAAACGCGCACTCGCCTCCGGTTTTCTCGCCGAGTGAAGGATTGGTGGCGTTGTACGCGGCGAATCACACACTCGGCCGTACAGCCACTGTCGTTGACGCTCAGGCCTCCGAGGCGGGGCAGATCAACCGGTAGTCGCACCAGCTGCAGATCTCGTGCGAGGGGCGAGGCTCGAAGTCCTGACCCTCGATCCCCGACGCCACCTCGAGGACGGTGCGCTCCACCCGTTCTGCGTCGTCGGGCTCCGGGCGCACGGGGACCCGCTCATCGTCCAGCACGTACCAGTAGCTACCGAGCTCCGCCTCGACCTGCCATGCCTCGCGGGCGCCCAGCCGGTACAGCGCGAGCTGGACGTCGCCCCGGGTCGTCCGGCGCTCCCCGGTCTTGTAGTCGATCAGCTCGTACCCGCCCTCGGGGAGCTTGTCCACACGGTCCACCCTGCCGCGGAGCCGGTGCGGGCCGATCGCGAACGCGAACCCCCGCTCAAGCCACACGGGCTTGTTATCGGAGCGCAGGTCGCGCTCGTGGTAGCGGGCCAGGGCCGCCACGGCCCGGTCGCGGTACTGCAGCTCGTCGTCGGAGGAGCCAAAGCCGGTGCGCCTCCACCCCGCCTCGAACAGGGACAGGAGGCGGTCGAGGTTGGCCGCACCAGACGACGGCGCGGCCTGCGGGTCGGCCGCCTCGGCGAGAGCGTCGGCGCGCAGCTGCTCCGCGTGGAAGCGCTCCAGTACCTGGTGGATCAGGATCCCAAACCGCTGGTTGATGGTCGGCTCCTGCGGGATCGCAAACACGCGGGCAAACTTGTACTTCAGTGGGCAGGTGCGGTAGAGGTCGATGTCGGAGGCAGACAGCGCCAAGCCGCCGCCGCGGCGCGGGATGAACTGCTCGAGCGACGGCTCTCGCCGCGCGGCCACCACCTCTCGCCGCACGGCCAGGTCGCGCTCCTCCCCGATCACGTACTCGTCCAAGGCGGACGCCTCCAGCGCTGCCCGCTGCTCCGGAGAGGCGACCCGCCCCAGTAGCTCGTTGAGGGCGGCCAGGGCCTCCACGGCGGGCTCGGTGCCGGGACGTTGGACCAGCGCCGCGAGCTTGATCAGCTCCAGGTAGCGCACCACCGCCTGGGTCACGTCCTCGGCCGTGTCGAGGCGCATCTCCGAGAGCGCGGAACCGGCCCGCCATGATGCCTCGAGCACCTCGTCCCGCAGCATCCGGTAGGTGGAATGGAGCCCCTCGGCGGGACCGAACAGCTCCTCGGAGTGGACCTCCTCGGTCGCGGCCATGGCATTGCGGGCGGCCTCGTGGAAGGGAGCGGGCGATGTCGCACCTTCGCCGGTCGCCTCCGGCCAGGACAGGACCAGGGCACGTCGGGCGCGGGTCATGGCCAGGTAGGCCAGCCGGGCGGCTCTCGCGGAGGCTCTGAACGCCTCCGAGGTCGTCTTCGTTCCGGCCCCTGCCGGCGACCCGGACAGCAAGCGGGTCGGGATCCAGCTCGAATCCGGGTCACGGGCGGCGATCGCCCCTCGGTGAAGGCCGAGCAGGTAGACGTGCTCGAACTCGAGCCCTTTGACCTGTTCGGGCTCGGCCAGCACGACGGCCCCGGCGGGCGGGGTCACGGCATCGTCCAGGTCCAGCTCGCCCGCATCCGCGACCGCGCTCAGGTGGCGAACGAAGTCCCGTGCCGAACCCCGAGGCTCCCGGCGCGTCCAGTCGGCGGCCAGTTCCGACAGGCGCGACAGGCTCCGCAGCCGTTCGGCCGCTTCGGGGGTGGCCACGAAGAGGCGATGGCGCCGCAACCCGATCCGCTCGATCAGGCGCCGCACGAAGACATCCGCGCGGATCTCCTCGAGCGCGCCGGCCGCCGCGTGGTGCAGCTTCAAGAACGACTGGATCCGGTCGCGCGCCTCCGGCGGGAGCTGCGGGCTCTCCAGCGCAGCCTCGAGCGCCGAGATCATGTCGAGCTTGCGACGGCGAGCGATCGCGGTGCAGCGCGCCAGATCGATCGACCGCAGTTCCACCGGTGGGCGCGTCACCGCCCGCACCACGGCCGCCGAATCGCCGGGATCGGCCAACATCCGAAGCCAGGCGAGCACGTCCCGCACCTCGGGTCGCTGAAACAGCGCGGCGTCGCCGGCAAAGCGAAACGGAACCCGGCGCTCCTCCAAGGCGGCAGCGGCCAGGCGCGCCTCGCGCCATCCCGAGCCCACGATCACGCACACGGCTTCGGGGCGAACCTCGCCCGCCGCCAATAGGTGCTCGATCTCCCGGGCCGCGGCCTGGCCCTCGGCGCGCTCGCTGCTGCAGCGCCAGAACCTGACCGCCGTCCCGTCTTGCTGGGCTCCGTCGCTCCGGTCACTGTCAGAGACCTCTTCGGCCGGATCGGTCGCGTCCCCTGGCGTCGCTTCGGCAAGAGCGCGCGCAGCCGCCGCTGCTCGCGCGATCGAGGGGGCAAACCGCAGGGGCCGGTCCAGTACGACCCGCTCGGCGTCCGGGTGGTCCTCCATGAACGAGGGAACCGAATCGGCGATCGCGAGCGGGGGCCGTCGTATCGACTGGTCCAGGTCGCAGGCGCAGACCAGGTTCCCGTGCTCGGCGACCATCGCTTCCACCAGGGCGCGGTGCGCCGCTCCCGCATCCTCCAACTCGTCCACCGAGACGAACGGGAACCGCTCGGAGAACGTGTGCCGCACGTCGGCCCGCTCGCTCAACAGACGCTCGAGCTCGATCACGAGATCGCAGGCATCCAAGCTCCCGCAATCCCGCAGCACGCGGTCGTGGCTCGCGTAGAGCTCCGCGAACTCCCGCTCGCGCCGCGCCCGCTCGCGGTCGGCCGAACCTTCGGCCTCCCGCTCGCGCTGCTCCGCCCAATCGCGCAACCTCGTCGGGGTGACCCGCTCGGCCTTCAGGGCGTCGATGCGGCGCAGCAAGCGAGCCAGCAAGCCGGCCGGGTTGCCGCGGATCTCGTGCCGGCGAAGCGACAGCTCGTCCAGCCGGTCGAGCAGCATCGCGAGGCGGTCGGCCGCCCGCACGGTCGCGAAGAAGGGATCCAGCCCCGCCTCGAGCGCGTGCTCACGAAGCAGCCGTTCGGCCAGAGCTTCGTAGGTCGAGATCCAAAGCTCCTCGTAGGGCAGGCCAACGAGGGAGGAAGCCCGCGCGCGCAGTCGATCGGCCGCTGCGCGGGAGCGCGTCAGCACCATCACCTGCTCGGCCGCTGCGCCGCCCTCGACCAGGCGGGCAAGCCGGCCGGCGAGCGCCTCGGTTCGCCCCGACCCCGCGGGCCCGACGACGAGCATCGCCCCCTTGCCGTGCTCGACCACGCGCCGCTGGGCATCCGTGAACTGCGTACCCACGCCGTCGGGCCTCGCCTTCATCGGCCACACGCTAGCGGCCGCTGAACGCCTACTTTCGGCGGCCCCCCTAGCATGGCCTCGGTGGCGAGCAAGCAGTCCCAGCCGGCGGGGCGCGGCGGCGGCGCCGAGGCAAACGAGGTCGACTGGCTCTCCGCCTGCAGGCGGGTCGTCGCGGCCCAGCGCGAGCTGTTCGCCGAGCAGTCCGGGATCGCCGCGCGCACGGTGTACGCCGGGGTCGGGGAAGGAGGTGACCGGGCGCTGGCGATCGATCGCGGATGCGAGGACATCGTGTTCGCCGAGCTCGACCGCCGCCACGCCGAGGGGCACCAGTTCACGGTGATCTCCGAGGAGCGCGGCGAGGTCCCCTTCGGCGACCCGACCGCCCCCACCCGAGTGATCGTCGATCCCCTCGACGGCTCCTTGAACGCACGCCGCATGCTGCCCTCCCACTCGCTCAGCATCGCGGTCGCCGCCGGCACGACGATGGCCGACGTCGAGCTGGGCTACGTCTACGACTTCGGCGCCGGCGAGGAGTACTGGGCGCAGCGGGGAAGCGGCGCGACCCTCGACGGCGACCCGGTGCGTGCGGAGGGACCGGGATACGGGCTCGAGGTGCTGGGGATCGAGTCGGCGAAGCCGGAGCGCACCGCCCCAGTCCTCGAGGCGCTCGCCGGGAAGGCCTACCGGATCCGCGCCGTGGGCTCAATCGCCATCTCCCTCTGTTACGTCGCGGCGGGGCGCTTCGACGGCATGCTGACGACCCGCGCGTGCCGCTCGGTGGACGCGGCTGCCGGCCAGCTCATTGCCCGCGAGGCCGGCGCCGCGCTCGCCTTTGCCGGTACGGGCCTGGACGTCAACCTCGACCTCGATGCCCGCTACCACGTCGCCGCCGCCCTGGACCCAGAGCTGCTGCAAGTGGTGCTCGAGGCGCAGGAGCACGCCGAGCAAGCCGCGGGGCCGCAGCCGTGAGCAGGACCGGGTTCGTCGACTGGAGGGTCGCCGAGCGGGTCGCCGCCGCGGTCGGCGGCGATCGCGGTGCCTCAGAGCCGTTCGGCCAAGACGCGCTCGATCACGCCTGTGAGGAGGCCGTGTCCCTCGTCCTCGCCTACACCGGCCTGGCTCCGGCGGACGAGCTGCCGCGCGGCGAGCTGGTGGACCGCGCGGAATGGACGCGCCTCGGGCTCGGGATGCTGCGCGAGCTCTCCGAGGGGCTCGAGCGCCGCATGGCCGAAGGCCTGGCCCTCCCGGGGCCGCTGGGCGGCGTGGCCCGGTCCGTTGCCGGTGCGGCGGCGGGCGCCGAGGCCGGCGTCGCGGTCGGCTACGGAGCGCGAAAGGTGCTGGGTCAGTACGACGTGGGCTTGGCCCCTAAGTCCGAAAGGCCACCGCGCCTGGTGTTCGTGGGCCCGAACCTGGCCGCCGCACACGAGCAGCTCGGCGAGGACCCCGATCTGTTCCTGCGTTGGATCGCCATCCACGAGACCACCCACTCGATCCAGTTCGCCTCGGTTCGCTGGCTACGGACGTATCTCGTGGAGCTGCTCGACGAGCTGATCAGCCGCGCGGCGGCCCGCCTCGAGCTTGGCTCGCTTCGAGCGCTGACGCGACGCCTGGTGAGCTCCGACCCGCGAAGCGTGGTTCGAAGCGTCCTCCGCGGGGATCTCGCCCGGGTGCTGGCGAGCCCCGACCAGGCCGAAACCCTGGACCGGCTCCAGGCGGCGATGTCGGTGGTCGAGGGCCACGCCGAGCACGTCATGGACGCCGCCGGCGAGGAGCTCGACGCGGGCTACGCTCGCCTTCGCCAGCGCCTCGAAGCGCGCCGCGCCAGCCGATCGGGCCTGGGTGAGGTGATCACGCGGATGCTCGGGTTGGAGCTGAAGCTGCGCCAGTACCGCCTTGGGAAGGCCTTCTGCGACGGCGTGGTCCGGGAGGCGGGAACCGAGCGCCTCAACCGAGTCTGGAATGACCCCGGCTCACTGCCGACCCTGGCCGAGCTCGAACGGCCGGCCACCTGGCTCACCCGAACCGGGACCGCCTCGGCCAGCGAGGCCGCGTAGTCGGCGGGAAGCCCGCGGTGAGGCGGGGCCGGATGTAACCCCGTCGCGACCGGCTGGGATACAAACATGTGTTCGGGTTGATAGACTCGAACAACCTTACAAATAAGTAGATTCCGACCCACCAGGGGGTTCAAAAACTGATGGCAACCAGCACCAACAACAGCCGAGCGCATGCGAGCACGAGCCAGGCCAGGAGCACGACCGGGACCCGGCGCAGCGACGCCGCGAAGATCCGGGAGGGCCTCACGAAGGCGCGGAACGGCAGCGTCAGCTACGCGCGGCAGGCCGCCGAGCGGACCGTCGACGTTCCGGTTGGGGCCGCGCTCGTGACCGCGGAGCGGGTGACCGAGCTCGTCGAGCCGTTCACCGGCCGCGAGACCGCGAACCGCGAGCTGAAGGGCATCCGCACCCGCGTGCAGCGCGAGCTCAACAAGTTCGAGCGCCGCGGCGCCAGCGCCCGCCGCAAGACAAGGACGCGCGGGCGCCAGACCCGCAACCGGTTCGACCGCGAGTTGAAGCAGCGCCGCCGGCGTGTGAGGACAACCGTGGAGCACAACCGCGTTCGGGCCGAGGACGGCCTGAAGCGGGCCCAGACCCTGGTTCAGGACCGGGTCTCCACGCTGGTCTAGCGATTTCGTCCGGGGCGCCTCGAGAGGTGGCGAGCCCGGAGCACCTGGCCGCGGGTGGCGCCGCCTTGCGACGCCGTGGGGAGCCACGCTCTCCGGCCCACGGGCAGACACAGCACCTCTCCTCCCGATCGACCGGCCCTTGTGGCCGGTCGATCCATGTCGGCGCCGCGAGCGCCTGGGGTGGGCGAGGGCACGGCGGGACGTCCTGCGACAATGGAAGGCGATGGCGGAAGTCACGAAGGAACAGATAACCGAGGCGCTCGAGGCCGTGATCGATCCCGAGCTGCGGAGGTCGATCGTGGAGCTCGGCATGGTGCGCTCGATCCAGATCGCCGACGGCGGCCAGGTGGACGTGGTGGTTTCATTGACCACGCCCGGGTGCCCGATTCGCTCGCACTTCCAGCAGGCGGTCGCCGAGCAGGTCGGCAGGCTGGAGGGCGTCTCGGGCGTGAGCGTCGACTTCGACGTGCTCTCGAACGAGGAGAAGGGCCAGCTCCAGCAGACCCTGGGCCGCCAGCGCCTTCCCGAGGGCGCCCTGGCCCAGGTCAAGAACGTCGTCTGCGTCGCATCCGGAAAGGGCGGGGTTGGCAAATCGACCATGACCGCCAACCTTGCGGCCGCCCTGCAGGCCGAGGGACAGGCGTGCGGCGCCCTCGACTCCGACGTCTACGGCTACTCGATCCCTCGCATGCTGGGCGTCAATCGGAAGCCCGAGGTCAACGCGCAGCGCAAGATCGTGCCCCTCGTCGGCCCCGGCGGGATCAAGGTGATGTCGATCGGGTTCTTTCTCGAGGAGGACGCCGCGGTCGTCTGGCGCGGGCCGATGCTCCACAAGGCGATCCAGCAGTTCCTGGAGGACGTCGATTGGGGAGAGCTCGACTACCTGCTCCTGGACCTGCCGCCGGGCACCGGCGACGTCTCCATGACGCTCGCGCAGCTGCTTCCCCAGGCCAAGGTGCTGATCGTGACGACGCCCCAGCCGGCGGCCCAGACGGTGGCCCGCCGCGCCGCCGAGATGGCGGGCAAAGTAGACCTCGAGCTGCTGGGCGTGATCGAGAACATGTCGGGCTTCACGGCGCCCAGCGGGGAGCGATTCACGATCTTCGGCGAAGGCGGTGGCCAGTTCCTCGCGGACGACTTGAACGTCCCCCTGATCGGCAAGATCCCGCTGTCCGAACAGCTGCGCGAGACGGCCGACCGGGGAACGCCATTGGTGCTCGAGTACCCGGACGCCCCCGCAGCGCAGGCGATCCGCGAGGCCGCGCACGGCATCCTCGCCGCGACGCCCCAGGAGCTGCCGGTGATGCAGGCGCCGCCCGCAGCGATGCCGGCGCCGGCGCCGGTGGGAGGCACCGAGCTACCGGTCGTGCAGGCGGGTCCGCGCTAGCCGCGAAGCCGGGAGCTGTTACTTCGAGTAGTACGCCGAGTTGATCTCGATGTACTTGGTCCACTCGTCGGGGAGCTGGTCCTCGGCGAAGCAGGCGTCGACCGGGCAGGCCTCGACGCACGCGTCGCAGTCGATGCACTCGTCCGGGTCGATGTAGAGCTGCTCGACTCCCTCGTAGTCGGGCTCGTCGGGGGTCGGATGGATGCAGTCGACAGGACAGACCTCCACGCACGAGTTGTCCTTGGTTCCAATGCAGGGTTCGGCGATGACGTAGGCCAAAGGTTCGTCGTCTCCGTTCGGTGCCTGGGGGTCGAGATCCAATCCGGCCGCAGTGGACCGTGGTCCAGCCGCGTGGAGGCGACATTGTAGGCGAGAGGCGATCGCTGGATAGAGTCCGGCGATGATCCTGCTCACCGGGGCGAGCGGAACCGTCGGCAGGGCCCTGCTACCGCTCCTGCTCGAGGCCGGCGAGGACGTGCGGGCCCTGGTCCGCGACCCGCGCGGCCTCGGCCGCCACCGGGTCGAGGTGCAGATCGCCCTTGGCGACCTCGCCCGTCTCGGCGACCGTCGCCTGCAGCGCCAGGCGCTGCGCGGCGTGAGCACCGTGATCCACTTGGCAGCGGCGATCCGCGACGAGCCGTACGCGCGGGTCGAGGAGCTCAACGGGCTGGCGACCGCGCGCCTGCTGAGAGCCGCCGAGCGGGCCGGCGTCGAGCGATTCGTGTTCTTCTCCGCATTGGGCGCCAGCCGCATCCAGCGCACCCGGTTCTTCCGCGCGAAGGCTTTGGCCGAGGAGGCGGTGGCCGAATCCCCGCTTCAAACGACCACCTTCGCTCCCTCGATCGTCTATGACCCCGGCGACCGCTGGGTGCGCCTGCAGCGGAGACTGGCGCTGCTCCCGGCGATCCCGGTCTCCGGTTCCGGCCGCTGCGCCTATCAGCCGATCTGGGCGGCGGACGTGGCGCGCTGCGTGGTCGCGGCGCTACAGGGCGCCAAGCCCCACGCCCGCTACGAGCTCGCCGGACCGGACGTGCTCACCTATGACGAGATCGCGCTCGCTGTCGCCCGGGCGGCCGGACGCCCGCGGCCGCTCGTGCACGTGCCGCTGGGCCTCGTGCACTTGTCGCTGGTCGCGCTGCGACACCTGTTCGGCGAGACCGTGTTCGCGACCTGGGAGGAGGCGGAGCTGATGGAGGTGCCGATGACCACACCGCGCGGGACGAGCGACGCCGAGAGCCTGGGCGTCACCCCCCTCGCGCTGAGTGAGGTCCTGGGGCCCGCCTGAGGGTGGGCCTCAGCCGTCAGCCTCGCCCGCATCTGTGACTTTGAACCCGCCGGTGCCCTTGGCGCAGACCACCTGCGCATCCGCGGTCGGGTCGGGTACGTTGTCCGACACGGCAACGCGCCAGCGACGCTCGTCGAGCTTGTAGGACCGGATCACTCCATCGCCCAGAAGGAACCCGCCGCCTCCTCATCTGGAGCCCGGTCCCTAGCCGGGCGGTGCTGAAGACCCTATAGGTCGTTCCCATAAAGACGCAGGGCCCGGCGTCGCCGGGCCCTGCGCACGGTGGATCGCTCGAGGCGTCCTACATCATCCCGCCCATGTCGGGCATTCCAGCGCCCGCACCGGCCGGCTCCTTCTCGGGCGGCTCGGCGACGATCGCCTCGGTGGTGAGGATGTTCTTGGCGATCGACGCGGAGTTCTGCAGCGCCGAGCGCGTGACCATCGTCGGGTCGATGACTCCGGCCTTGATCAGGTCGCCGTAGTCACCGGTCTCCGCGTCGAGGCCCTCGCCGGCCTTCATGCCGCGGATCTCGTTGACGACCACCGAGCCCTCGAAACCGGAGTTCTCGGCGATCTGGCGCAGCGGCTCCTCCAGCGCCCGGCGCACGATCTCCGCACCGGTGCTCTCGTCGCCGTCGGTGAGCGCCTTGGTGTCGATCGCGTCCTGGGCGTTCAGGAGCGCGACGCCGCCACCGGGGACGATGCCCTCCTCGAGGGCGGCCCGGGTGGCCTGAAGCGCGTCCTCGACGCGGTGCTTCTTCTCCTTCATCTCGGTCTCGGTGGCGGCGCCGACCTTGACCACAGCGACCCCTCCCGCGAGCTTCGCCAGGCGCTCCTGGAGCTTCTCACGGTCGAAGTCGGAGTCGGTGGTCTCGATCTCGGAGCGGATCTGGTTGATCCGGCCCTCGATCTCGCCTTCTCGCCGGCCCCGTCGATGATCGTCGTGGTGTCCTTGTTCACGACGACTCGGCGGGCGCGCCCGAGCTGCGAGACCTGGGTGTTCTCGAGCTTGAGGCCCATCTCCTCGGTAATCACCTCACCGCCGGTGAGGATCGCGATGTCCTCGAGCATCCGCTTGCGGCGGTCGCCGAACCCGGGCGCCTTGACGGAAACGCCGGTGAACGTGCCGCGCAGCTTGTTGACGACCAGCGTCGCCAGCGACTCGCCCTCGACGTCCTCGGCGACGATCACGAGCGGCTTGCCGCTCTGCATCACCTGCTCCAGACCGGAAGCAGGTCGCGCACGGAACCGATCTTCTGATTCGCGATCAGGATGTAGGGATCCTCGAGCACCGCCTCCATGCGGTCCTGGTCGGTGATCATGTACGGGGAGACGTAGCCCTTGTCGAACTGCATCCCCTCGGTGAACTCGAGCTCCATCCGAAGGTCTCGGCCTTCCTCGACGTTCACGACGCCGTCCTTACCGACCTTGTCGATTGCGTCCGCGATCACGTTGCCGATCTCGTCGTCGGCGGCCGAGATCGCCGCCACGCGGGCGATCTGGTCCTTGCCCGAGATCTCCCGCGACTGGGTGTCTCGCAGGTTCTCGACCACCTGGTCCACGGCCTTCTCGATTCCACGCCTCAAGGCGAGGGGGTTGGCGCCCGCCGCCACGTTCCTGAGGCCCGAGCGGACCATCGTCTGGGCCAGCAGCGTGGCGGTCGTGGTGCCGTCGCCGGCGACGTCGTTCGTCGCCGTCGCGACCTCACGGACCAGCTGGGCTCCCTGGTTCGCGAAGACGTCCTCGATCTCGATCTCGCGGGCGATCGTGACGCCGTCGTTGGTGATCGTCGGGGCGCCGAACTTCTTGTCCAGCACCACGTAGCGTCCCTTCGGGCCGAGGGTCACCTTGACCGCGTCGGCCACTGCGTCGACGCCGGTCTGAAGCGCGGTTCGCGCCTCGGCGGCGTATTTGAGCTCCTTGTGGGGCATGTTTCGTGTTCCTCCTTGTTCTAAGTCGTTGCGGGCTAGACGACCTTGGCCAGGACGTCCGACTCGCGCAGGACGAGCAGCTCGTCACCGTCCACCTTGATCTCGGTGCCGCCGTACTTGCTGTAGAGCACCTCGTCGCCCTCGCCACGTCGAGCGGCCGTCGTCGCCGTCCTCGACCGGGCCGTCACGAACCGCGACCACCTTGCCCTTCTGGGGCTCTCCTCGGCGGCGCCGGGAAGGACGATGCCGTCACGGTCGTTCCTCCTCTTCGATCGCCTGGACGATCAGCCGATCGCCCAGGGGTTCAACTCTACGTCTGTTACCTCCGTCGCAAGCAGTGGGTGGGGAGTTCGTTCCGGACTTACAGGGGAGAGTGCCAGGACGCGTCCGAGTTCAGCGCCCCCCGAGGGGGTTCGGTCCGTCAAACCTGAGTCAGGCAAACTAGATAGTTCCGCCAGAGGCGGGATCCCAGTTGCCGGGGATTGCCTCGGCGCCGTTCCGCATCAGCCGATCGTGGTTCCAGGCGAACATCGGGCCGGGCGAGTGGGGCCAGCAGGTTCATCCAGGGCTTCGTCGTCCGCATGTTCCACTCGCGGACCATCATGGTCACGGGGCCGTTCCCGGCCGCCGCTCCTCCACAGCCGCCAGCGCCCATCCCGTCAAGCTCGCCCACCGCGTGGCCTTCCAGGAGGGCGGCTGTCCACCTTGCTGTCGATCTCGAAGTCGAGTGTAGGGAAGCCTGGAGCGCCACGTGAAGCGCCGACCTGCCCCGACCCCTCTCGTCGCTGTCGGCCAGGGGCCGTGAGGCGACGATGCCCCGCCACAAGTCGGTCAGCGCTCCTCCTGATCTCCCAGATCGCATCCCAAACCCGGTCGCGGGGTGCGGCCGAGGGCACCAGGTAGCCAGGAAGCTGTACTCCGAGACCGGGCCTAGTTCTGCGAGGTGGTTCACCGTCGCCGAATCGGGGACCGACTGACTCGACCACCTGGGAGAAGCGGATCACGGTCACGGCGTCCTCGTGGGTGATGTCGACTAGATCCGGCGATGAAGCCGACCGTCTCGTCGAGCCGCCGGACCCGGGTTGTCGTGCTCGACGTCCCGCGGGGAGAGATCCGGACGCGCTCCACCTCGACGTCGTCGATGACCGCGGTGAAGATCTTCTCGCGGGGGCTGTGCTGGTAGCCGACCGTCACCCACACGATCTGCCCGCGCTGGTACTTGCGCGATTTGTCGCCGAGCCGGATCGTCGCCGTCTTGCGTCCCTCGTTTCAACTGGTCGATAAGGTGGGCGAGAAGAAGTTGAGCACGAAGGGGGCCGCCCGTCATGGCGAACCCAGCCTAACGGGATTCCGAGGGCGCCTCTATTCGGGATAGCCCTCTTGTCGCCGATCAACGGCACGAATCCGGCAGGGACCGATCACCACTCGCTCGAGCCCA